>CBDDRW010000085.1:0-82116 GCA_965233175.1 uncultured bacterium | reverse complement strand
GCCCGGCGCACTAAAGCGCAGGAGCAGGCGGGGGGCCATGGCCCCCGTGCCATTAGCCGTGGCGAGGGTGACTTGCGCCCACTGGTTGTTCGCCAGGGCGACCCCGGTATAGGTTTCGGTGGCGTCCCGCATGGCCGTGGTCGCCCGCACCCGATTGCCGACAATCTGCAAATGGGTGTTGGGCCGCACCGGAGTGGTATGGCCGGCATCCCAACTGGTTCCCAGATCGAGCGTGTTGGCTCGATTGAAATTGTCTCCGGGCACCGCCGTCGGGGTCGCCGTCGTGATGGGCGAATAGGCGCTGACATTGCCCCTCGCATCTCGAGCCCGGACTCGGTAACTATAACTGAGCCCGGGGACCACGCTGGTATCGCTGTAGCTGGTCGTGGTCGGGGTGGCGATCCGCACAAACGCGGTGCAGCCGATCCCGTCGCAGCGCTCCAGTTCGTAGCCGGTGACGCCCACGTTATCGGTCGACGCCGGCCAGCTCAGGGTGATCTGCGTCCCACTGAGCACGCTGCCCGTGAGACTGCTTGGCATCGTCGGCGGGGTATTGTCGGCGGTGAGGCTGTATGTTGCCGTATAACTGGCAGAAGCAGACCCAGTGATGAGATGCGATTGGTTGCCTCCATCGGACCAGGAGAGAAAGTGATAGGTGGTTGCCCCCATGGTTTGGGGTGTGGGGGCACTGACGGAGTTCTTGGATCCCTGAATGACGGTTTTCGTAAAGGGGGTAGGTTCATTGCTACTACCGATGACCAGTTCCAAGCCAGAAGGTGTGGATTCAAAGTTCAATGTGACTGTTTGTGGATTAAGAAAGATGCTCTCGGTGTCTGTCAGGCCCGCTGCATCCGTCACGGTCAGTTTGATCTCGAGATGCGAAGGGTATTCATGATCAGGCGCTGAGAAGGATGCCGTCGTGACGCCGGAGAAGGTCTGAACGGGGTGTGTGTGACAGTTCGAGGGACAATGGTGCAGGATAATCTCCCATGAAAACGCAGAGGGCGGGAACGTACTCTGGCCCTGAGAAGTGGCATGGCCGGAGAAGGTCAGCGATTGGCCAACCTGCCATTGAGTGCTCGCAGCCGGAGCATCAATAAATGCCGTGGGGCTCCCTGCCTTGATCGAGATGCTTTCGATGTTCGATGCTCCATGATTGTCGGTTACTTTAAGCTGCACGTTGTAGAGATTCGCCTGTGTATATTGGTAGGAGGTTTGCGCGGTTATGGCATCATCGAAGATTCCGTCGCCGTTCAGGTCCCATGAATGCGTCAGGGTATCGCTGGCGTTCGGATCGTTTGAGGCACTCCCATCAAAGGTGACGGTGAGAGGAGTTGGCCCAGCCAACGGCGTGGCCTGAATGACGACATTCGGAGCTTGATTGCCGCTGGTGTACTGGATGCGTCGGATGGCCCCTCCGTCGAAATCGACATAGAACAGATCTCCTCCCGGCCCAATCTGCAGGTCGACGGGATTCGCAGCGTCGGCAGCAAATGTGGCTCGAGTCGCTGAATCAGGCAAACCGTTCGCCCCTGCGAACAGGCTCCAAATACACTTGCGGGAGTAATCGGAAAAGAACAGTGCTCCCTGATACGCGGCAGGATAGGTTCCCCCTTGGGTGAACGCCAGGCCCGAGATGGACGAACTACCGGTGGGGCAGGTTTCTCCGGCCACCACTTGCTGACTATGGCTGTAGTCAAAATAGGGAGCGATGTGCCCCCCCGCCTGTGCATAGAGATTTTCGCAGATGTTCAGGTTAATCGCATCGTAACTTCCCTGCCGGTTGGGGCCTTCATAGCAGGGCCAGCCAAAGTTCCCCACCTTGGACGCTAGGGGATTGGGAATTCGGTTAATCTCCTCCCTGGCGTTCCACCCTACGTCAGCAATCCAGAGTTCACTCGTTCCAGGTCTGAACGTAAACCGAAAGGGATTGCGGAATCCGTAGCCCACGATGCGGCGAGCATTGGGATCTGCATTGGCGGAAAGGGGATTGTCGGTGAGAGCGGCGCCCGTAAATGGATCCACCCGGATAAGGGTGCCATTTAAGACAACCGGCCCGCTGACCCTGCGCAGACTCTGGGAGCGGGTCGCGCCACCTTCCGCCGTGGGCGGGGTCTGCGCGCCGCCAATGCCGACAGGCGGATCTCCTAATGGATTGAGCGGATTCCCGTCCTGTCCGTAATCGGCAAAGGTAAAGCTGGCTCCATCCCCTGCAGACACGTATAGCGCCCCGTCTGGGCCGAACATGACGGTGGCCATCGAGTGACTGGGATACTGTTGGCCCCACCCTTCAACCAAGACTATTTCTGTTCCAGTCGAAACATTGCTGCCGGAGGCTGCCTCCAGCCGAGACAACCGTCCACTCACGACACATCCGTCCGTGGTCGGGCCTGGAGGGGTGGGACAACCATCTGACGTGGTCCCCGGTGAGCCCCAGCGAGGCACTTGAGCATTATTGGGATCTTTGTCATAGGCGTACACGACGTAGACATAGGGAATCGTTGGGAAGTTCGGGTGTAGTTCGAGTCCCAGCAGTCCTCGGTCCCAAAAATTATGCACATTCGTCCTCAAGTCATGAAACACCATGGGCGTAGTGGCAAAGAGATTGGCGAAGACCTTGATGAGCCCGCTTTTCTCTGCGACAAAGACCCGCCCATCCGGAGAAAACCGGACAGTGGTAGGTTGAGTCAACCCTGAGAACGCAATGGATTCTGAGAACCCCGCCGGCAAGGTCGCACCTTCTACTATGGCAACCGCTGGACTGAGGAGACACATTAAGGCTGTGCAGGCCCCAACCCAACGGGGAAATAGACTCTCAAGTTTTCTCATGCTGCCTCATATAGACAAAATATTAGGTAACTCTGCGCGATTTGATAGCGCTATATCAAAACGGGAATGCAAATACTCTGGAGAGGCGGCAACAGTGGCTTTCATTCTTTCTCTATCTCGCGAAGGTGGTGATGGCTCTGGGTTCCAGAAACGCATCGTTGTGCATCTCCCCTATTGAGAGATGACACAGCGGGATGGAAGCGTGTCTTCCCAGCTCCCTACCAGCTCATGTCGAAGGCGCATTCTGTCCAAATGACTGCGAGGTGACAATCCCTCCTAAGGTGGGGGGCTCACGGAAGAATACGTCGTGAGTTATCGGTGTTCACTAATTCGATATGGCAAGATCGAGGCGGATTTTGGCAAGCCGGCTCACAGTTCTCATTGTCATCTGGAAATCACCCCGCTACGGCGGAATACTGTGCCGAAAATTTATCCTTTGAACTTGTCTTAGATTAGGGCGAATGCACCTGACAGGCTTTGTAGCTGAATGATCATCGCGTGACGCAGGTCATGCGGTTGTTTTGCAGGCGTCAACGCTGACTGGCCGCTTAGGGATCACGCTGAACATCGCACGGTTTGACACTCCCCAAGGCTGTTTGCTACGCTTCGCCCCGCTTAGCACCTATCGTCGGCACGACCGAGCCTCATGAACATTAAGGACTATCTCGAGCAAAATCGGGTCGACGTGGATCGGTTTCTCGATTCCGTCATGCCTGGTTCGACCACGCCGCCTACCACACTCCATGAAAGCATGCGATACAGTCTAATGGCAGGAGGGAAGAGAGTCCGCCCGATCCTGGCCATTGCCGCAGCAGAAGCAGTGGGGCAGCCGGCGCCGGGCTTGATGCCGATCGCCTGCTCGTTAGAACTGATCCACACCTATTCCTTGATTCACGACGACCTGCCTGCGATGGACAACGACGATTTCAGGCGCGGGAAGCCGACGAATCACAAGGTCTACGGCGACGCAATGGCGATCCTGGCTGGAGACGCGTTACTGACAATGGCGTTCGATCTCTGCAGCCATCCGGATCTGATGAAGGGCTGCGACCCGGCCCGCCAAGTCCGCTTGATTCAAGAGCTGGCCTACGGCTCGGGAAACATGGGGATGGTGGGTGGGCAGGTGTTCGATATTCAGGCTGAAAACAAGGACATCGATCTTCCGACACTCCAGAACATTCATAAACATAAGACCGGTATGCTGATTCGCGCAGCGGTGCGAATGGGTGCCCTTGTCGCTGGTGCACACGATCGCCAGCTGGACGACCTCACACGTTACGCCGAGGATGTCGGACTGGCCTTTCAGATCGCGGACGACGTACTCAATGTGACGGGGACGCGTGAGGAATTGGGCAAGAATCCCAACACTGATGCAGAACGAGGAAAGAAAACCTACCCGACGTTCTATGGTGCCGACGGAGCGAGGAAACTAGCGGATGACTGCGTAGCTCGCGCCATTGCGCGCCTCTCTCGCTTCGGTCCAGCCGCCGACCCGCTTCGAGAGATAGCGCGCTATATCACCTCTCGAAAAAACTGAACCTACGACGTGTGACATGATTGGCAACCTCCTCCCAGTCAGGTTATGATTTCTCACGATTCACGTGTTATTTTTTACGTTTCACGTTTTACGTCTTCAAGATGAAAGCTCTCGTCACGGGCGCAACCGGATTCGTCGGCGGCGCTGTCGTGCGCGCGTTGGTCAAGAAAGGTATTGACGTTCGCGTCCTAGCCCGAACCGGATCCGACCTCCAGAATATTCAGAATCTGACCGTCGAACGTGTCGAAGGCGATCTGCGCAATCCGTCCTCACTGCGTACCTCGCTGATCGGCTGCCGACAGCTTTATCACATAGCAGCGCACTATGCACTCTGGGCCAAAGATCCCTCAATCTTTTACGACATCAATGTTACTGGCACAAAAAATCTGCTGGGGGCAGCACGCGATGCGGGCGTTGAACGGATCGTCTACTGCAGCACCATCGGCGCAATCGGCCTTCCGCCCGAAGGAGGACTCGGCACGGAGGACACGCCCGTTTCGCTCGAGCAGATGGCCGGCCACTACAAACGATCGAAGTACCTGGCCGAACAAGAGGTCATGAAGCTCGCGAACGCAGGGCTGCCGGTCGTCATCGTGAATCCAAGTGCTCCCGTTGGTGCAGGCGACGTGAAACCCACCCCGACGGGGCAGGTCATCGTGGATTTCATGAAAGGCCGCATGCCGGCCTATATCGAAACCGGGATGAATATCGTTGACGTCGATGATGTGGCAGCCGGTCATCTGCTTGCAATGGAAAAGGGACGGATCGGCGAGCGCTATATCCTAGGCAATACAAACCTCATGCTGCGCGAGGTGTTTGAAATCATGAGTCGCCTAACCGGCATCAAGGCGCCCACAATCAAGCTGCCCAGACTCGCGATTCTTCCGTTAGCCTATGTCAATCTCTGGATCGCAAATCTCACAGGCCACTCCCCTCGTATTCCGCTGGAAGGGGTGAAGATGGCAAAATACAAGATGCACTATGATTGCAGCAAAGCGATCCGCGAACTCGGCATCCCACACACGCCGCCGGAAGTGGCATTAGAGAAAGCCGTGAGATGGTTCCGAGATCATAAATATGCGTAACCCCCGTGAGGTGTGAGGGGTAAGGGGTGAGGAGATTCCGGACTCATATCGATCTAGTGTTTTACGCCTGACGCCTCACGCCTGACGTTTCACGATTCTTTGTGGATATTCTGGATCTCTTCATTAAGACAATCCTCTTCCGTCCCTATGTTTTCGCCTTTCTTGCTGCATTTTTGTTTGCCGCAATGATGCTGATTGGTTGGCCAAGGACCTGGCGGTTCTGGCTGATCAGTTGGGTCACCGCTTTCATCTGTGAATTTTCTTCGACTCGCACTGGTGTTCCCTTCGGATGGTACCACTACAATGGCTCGACCGTGGGCCAGGAGCTCTATTTCTTCGACGTGCCATTCATGGACTCGATCTCATTCAGCTTCCTCCTCTACGCCGCCTATTGCGTCGCACTCTGTTTCGTTCTTCCAATCAGACCTTCCTCTGGTCCCGTTCAGCCGATATTCAATCCCCTTCACCTTGACGTGAGTGCACGAACGAGCTGGTCCGTGCTCTTCGTCACAGCCTTTCTGTTTGCCTTCATCGACATGGTGATCGACCCGGTGGCACTCCGCGGCGACCGCTGGTTCCTGGGAAAGATTTATTACTACCCAGACCCAGGTGTTCACTTCGGCGTGCCCCTTGCCAATTATATCGGGTGGGCCGTCGTCGCACTCATCTCCCTCGCCATCTATTTTCCGCTCGAGCGCCGACTTCCCACTCTCCCACTGCCTCCATCAGTTACACCGCGCCTTCTGCTGGGGGTCGGCCTCTATTATGGTGTGCTCGCCTTTAATCTCAGCATGACGTTTTGGATCGGCGAATCGTTCATGGGAATGAGCGGGCTGCTGATGCACCTTCCTGTCATCGCGCTGCTGCTCTATCGCCTTGCAGGACCGCGACTGGCCATCTCATCGGGATAGCCTGGTGGCAATCAGAACATAGAATTTGTATAGTGAACAGCGGGCTCCATGCATATGACAGGAGCCTGACAAACCCAACGCGGCCGTCGTCACTCACGCATCGACGTCGATTCAGGAAAGAGGATTTACCATGTGGTTACGCCTGATTTTCACTCTCATGTGTCTCTTCATGTCGATGCCAAGCTTCGCCCTCAGCATCGACCAACATGTGCTCGGAACGATTACGGCAATTGACGCGACCCATGTTGAAATTAAAACGGCTATGGGCCAATTCGTGACAGTGCAGGTCAACAAAAAAACCCGCTACAAGGACGAGAGTAATCCGAAAAAAGCCACCATGCCCGAGATCGGTAATCGTGTCGTCATCAAGGCGGAAAAAATTGAAAAAAAAGGCGACAATCTGTTGCTCGCTATCGACATTCATTTTTCCTCGGCCAAGCGCGTACCAGCCCCCACGCCACCGGTTCTAGTTCAATAGGATGACCGATGCCGCCGCTTCACATGACATCTGACCACAATCGCTCTTTTTTTAGCGGTGGGGTTCGCGCGGCGGTCATTCGAGTGGTGATCACGGGCATCGCCGTATTTCTCGCGGTGATGATCATACCCGGCATAGAAGTCGACTCGCTCCCCACCGGACTCATCGCGGGTCTCGTGCTCACGATCCTAAACCTATTGGTACGGCCCATTCTCTTTGTGTTGACCCTTCCCTTGATCGTCCTCTCGATGGGACTCTTTCTCATTGTGGTCAACGCGCTTCTTCTTGGACTCACAGCCTATCTCGTCAGCGGATTCTCGGTCGCAGGATTCTGGCCGGCAGTCGGCGGCGCGATCGTGATTAGTTTCGTCACCATGATCCTCAATTGGTGGACCACCGATACCCGCCCGACGGAACATCGTTCATTCCCCCAACGTCCGCCTAAGATCATCAATCCCGACGAATAATGGGACTCAATCAGGCTGCTGAAAAAGCCTTTCTTCTCACCCGCCCGACCCTGGCGGCTACTTCACCCACCCACCCCGAGTCTGCCGAGACAGCCTCTTTGCCCAGTGACACGCCTTTTCCCATGCTGCGTTCTCCCCTCGAAAGCATCCTCAACGTAGCCCACTCGGAGAACAAGCTGTCTTGGCAGCTTGGGGTGGGCGGGTGAGAAGAGCTATGCCTCCGGTGCTTTCATCGGCTGCGGCCTTGCTGGAGGGACTTTTTGAGTAGCCTGCGGGAACGTATTCCAGTTGTGCCACATGTGCGGCTCCTGAGGTTCTCGCATGCCAACATGACTTCCCGCCACAGGCTGTTCCTTTTCATTGAATTGCCCATCGTGCATTGTTACAATGCGCTCCCTTGGCTGGTCTAACCTACGAATGATACCCACAGTTCCACAGAGTAAACCCATTCCCGAGACGCATCTCCAACGGACCTTGACATCCGTCATCAACGAGCTGCCGGTCGATGCGGCACTTGCAGCCGTATTCCACCGCGACCAAGGCCCGCCGGTCAGCCATGCCGTACGAGGCTTTACCCCTCGTGATATTCAAGCCATCCTCAGAACACTGTCAGCCTCTGCCACAGCCACATCGCCTCCTGCGAACGATCAAGAGGGCGGGCGCACGATTCGTCTTCGGTTGATTACACCGGGCGCAAAGTCGTTGCTGGGAGTTCCCCTCCAGTATCGAAACAAAACGTACGGCTTTCTTGTTATCGGGCGAAAAGAAAGTGCCACGTTCGCAAAAAAAGAGAAGGGCTTAATGGAGCAGGCCAGCGACGACGTGACGAAAGCACTGGAGCGCGAAGGCCTCTTCGACATGAACGTCGTGCTCAGCCGTCCATTTGTCGCACACGAGCCGGTCCCTCCGACCCCGTCCCCAACAGAGATGTTCGCGGCTCCGACGTCGCAACTCACACCGGAACTCCAAGACAAGATCATTGCTGTGTTGGCGGATGCCAACCAATACGTCGCCTACGATCGCATCTGGGCCTGCCGTTACGATCCCCTTGCCGGCAATGTCGAAGTCCTGGGACTGGCCGGTGACCTCAAGGGAGAACCGAAAGATGGGAAGAAAGATCTGAAGCCCGGACACCGCCTTGCGCTCGATAGCTCAGCCTCCGGATGGGCGGTCCGCCACCGTAAACCACGTGTGGACCATGATCTCGCATCCACACAAGGGAGGTTCCTCGACCACAAATATCTGTTCAAGGATCGACTTCTCTCGTCGCTTGTCATCCCGTTTTTTGTCCGCGGGCAAGTGGGCGGGACCATTACCCTGGCATCAAAAGAAGGCGGCCGTTACCAACAGACCGATGCTCGTACGCTTGAGCCGACGATTATCAAAATCGCTGACATTCTCCAAGCGCCGACACCGGCATCAACAAGCCAAGCCCCCACCACTGGACCGGCTGGCTCCCCCGGAGTACCCATTGCCCCAGGTCCTTCTGAGCCCATCATCAGAAAACAAGAGCGGCAAGCCGCGATCGGCGAATTCAGCATGTTCCTGGCCACAGAAGTGCGTGAGCCGCTCGCCTCGATCCGTGCCCAATTGGAAGAAGTCACAGGGGAAGGCATTCTTGACTTCGACCCGCAGACACGCGTTGAGAACGCGATGCGTGATTTGATCCGAATCGAAGCCATCCTGAACGAGATTTTGGATTTCGCCAAACCACTCGAGTTGACTCGCCGGCTCCTCCGCATTCCAGAAGTCATCGAAAGCGCGCTCACGGTGGTTGCGACCGACCTCGAAGTCACCAGAATACAGGTGACCAAAGACTATGCCACGATGATCGCGCCGGTCCGCGGCGACGAGGCCAAGCTCCAGCAAGTCTTTCTCAGCATTTTCCGGAATGCGAGTGAAGCGATGAACCCCGGCGGGCATCTCCACATTCAGGTCACCCAGCATCGCGCGGGGCGGGGCGTAGAAGATCAGATCCTCATCAAGAACGATGGGGCTCCTATTCCGGCAGAAATCGTCGATAAGGTGTTTGAACCGTTCTTCACCACGAAGCGAACCGGCATCGGTCTCGGTCTTGCCTCGGTCAAAAAGATTGTCGAAGAACATGGTGGCTCGATTGCCATCGGCAGCGCGCCCGGCGAAGGAACCACCGTCACCATCCGCCTCCCCGGTCTCAGTCACGGACCATCCTATCGTGGCCGCGGCCGCCGCAGGCCTCCTGCACGCCGCCACACCTGACTTAGCAGGATGCTGAAAAAGGATAGGAAGGGAGCAGCCAGACCATCCTTCTTGCTCGCAGAACGCACACGATAAAACAGTGCTCGTCCGATGCGCGCAGGGAAGGACAGTCTGGCTGCTCCCCCTGAGGGAGAAGTGGGGAAAATTGGAAGACCCCTCGCCAGAGTTCATGGCACGTCCCGGGAAATCGATTGCGAAGCAATCGGACGGTAAGGCAGGTGGAAAATGTATGCCAGTGCTTGGGCGCGTGAGAATATTGCGCGCAATCGAGGATCGACCAGGCTGCCCTTGAAAATGTTACACGAGCCGAGTTTGAAAGGATCATTTTTGGTCGTTCACAGCAGCTTTGCTGAACAGGATTTTTTGAGCATGCTGTGGGAATCCTCGCCTGTTGTGCTCCTCGTGTGAACTATCACGGCAATTCGGCGATTCTTTTGATGGCGGACACACAATCGAACTCCTCTTCAGGGGAATGCGCTCTGAGCGATTCGATCGCTCCGTACCCCCATGACACAGCACCAAAAGCAATGTTCACCTTACGCGCCATTTCCAGATCCGTGACTTGATCGCCGATAGAGATGGCTTCATGACAGGGAATGCCGGTTTTTCTGATCACGTTCTGCATTCTCATTGTTTTGCCAAAAATCGACACTCCGCACTCAAACTGGCTAATCAATTTCGTATTGGCAGGCCCTAGAATCCGACTGACATTCTCATGCGAGTTCGATGACACGATAGCAAGCGTCACGTCGCGATTTGCCAAATACGGTAACAGATCGTCAACATCTTCAAACAGTGAGATGCTCGCCACATGTTGCTTCATGAGAGAATTAAAGCTCTTGACCACAAAAGGGAGTTTCCAAGCAGGCATTCCTACTTGCTCCATCAACTGCCTGGGACTGTACTGCCTATAGGTGGGAACCAAATCCAGATCAACTTTCTTGAAATCATGTTGCTCAGCAAGTTGATTGATGACTCGAACAAAAAAGGGAAATGAGTCCGCCAGAGTTCCGTCAAAGTCAAAAATTGCCAGCCGATATTTCATACCCCTAGCCTCTCTTCAGGCAAGCGAACGAAGAAACCACCGCCACTATCCGACTCTCCGGTGTCAGTCACGGCTCATCCTATTGCGGACGTAGCCTGCCACCCGCCCACCGCCCGGCCTAATCTCCCGTCAAATTGGTTTGTTTGGTTTGTCTTGTTTATTTTGATTGAACCAGACAGGCCGGACTTGTGCCACTCATGTGAGCCATCGAAGTCCTAGCCCACATCGCTCAGCATCCGAGGCCAAAGCCGCCAATTCCCATGATTGTGTACATTTCGCTGCGTAGCTCCGGAAGGCGAAAACCTCACTCGGATTCGGCATGAACGATCGCTTACGGATGACTACAAGGCGGAGACATGTGACACTTGAACCCGGTCGGTCCCTTTCCCGACAGGATATACGTGCAAGCATTGTTATAGCTTGCCGACAAGATGACTCCGGACAACTAACGCCTCAATTAAGCGCGACGCGAAGTGGCGTCGCTTGAATGAATTGTTAGGCTTTCTTTCTACCAATGAACTGCACGACTGAAGCTATGCCCGTATGGTAGGTGCCTTCACGGACTTCCCGCTCTAGTTCACGCAGGAGGATTGGATCGCAGTTTGGAAACTCCCGTTCAATCTTGGCCTTCGTCATCAACATATCCAAATCTTTCGGGCCTCCGGTGTTGCGAGAAAGTTGCGCCTCCGAGTAAGCCTCAAGAACTATGATGCCTCCAGGCTTCAAGCATCGCTCTACAAACGGGTAAAGCTTCTGCCTAATCACGCTGGGCAAGTGGGCAAAAATAGAAATGACTGATTCATAGTGGTTCACTTCCGGTTCAAACACTCCAAGATCAGCAACCTCTGTTTGAATCTCTACGCCCTTTGAACGTGCTAAAGCCTGCGCCTTGGCAAGGCCAACATCCGATCCATCAACACCATGTACCTTCAAGCCTAGCGAGGCTAGAAAAACGCTGTTCCGACCCTCTCCTTCGGCCAACGACAGCACTGGCCCGCTTAGCATCCCTGCGTGCTCTGCGAGAAACAAATTTGGCTCGCTTCCATAGACGTATTCGTCAACAGCATAGCGTTCATTCCACATAAGCTTTCCCCTTTGGCCTAACGGGTGTTTAGGCGGATCCGCATAACAGCGCCTCCGTAAGGGCGGTCGCAGTCCATCTAACGGACTGCGACCGCCCGCAGGGATGCAGTTGTTGAGGACATGAATATACATCATCGTTGTCTTGACGTCATTGTAGAGCCAGGGAGATCCCACTATGTCTCTCTTTAGTGGAACAGCCGAGGCTGCCCTTTACACACTTCCTTCATTTCCCCATGACATCTTCAAGGGTAGCCTGGTAGATCCTCGATTGCGCGCGTCGAACGAGCACATTCCTATTGTGCGCGTTCCGCGAGCAGGAGGACGACTAGACTACCCTTCCCATCCTTCTGAGACCGCGCGTTGCACAAGCACAGGCGGCCAACAGGCCACCCATTTCATCCTT
Organism: uncultured bacterium; assembly: GCA_965233175.1. Classification (GTDB taxonomy): domain Bacteria; phylum Nitrospirota; class Nitrospiria; order Nitrospirales; family Nitrospiraceae; genus Palsa-1315. The sequence goes on along the minus strand of CBDDRW010000085.1, from coordinate 70,040 downwards.
CTCCTTTTCCCCACTTCGCCCTCAAGGGGAGCAGCCAGGCTGTCCTTTACTGCGCGTATCGGACGAGCACCTTCTGAGCGTGCGTGTTCTGCGAGCATGAAGGATGGTCTGGCTGCTCCCCTCCCATTCTTCCTTTGACAGACCATCCCTCTCCTGGCTATGATCTCCAACACTTGACTCAATCTTGAAATTGAAATCCCATGGTCTCCAGCCACTATCATTTATTCAAAGGAGTAGGCGTATGAAGCTCGTAATCGGCACTGTTGCGACCGTCTCTGGTGTCCTCTTTGCGTTGTCGATGGCCTCGGCGAATCCATCGCTCCTCCCAAAGCATGAAGGCTACCCGATGAAGAACAGCGGAAGCCCTGTAACGGGCCAGCCGACCGCTAACGATCCTGGTCAGTCGGATGCGCGTGGTGAGAATACGCTGATGAAGTCAGCTGACTCCGTGAAGAACGCCCAGCAGAATCTCATGAAGACGGACAATGCACGGATTACCACAGGCCAGGGAGCGAATCAGCTCCCGACCGTGCAGGGGCCGCAGATCAAGATTGCCCCGCCTGTAACCTCTGCGACAAAGATTACCGGCGATCGGAAGCTCGAATAGTTGAGCCTTCAGCGGGGTATAGCGGGGAGGTACCGGGCCTATTCGGTGCCTCCCTATCTTTTTGTGTGTCGTGTCTGCCTGGGGGTTATGACCGTACGCAATCTGAATCGCCACAGTTTCTCAGCCCATTTGTCCGCATAATCCACGCCGATTCTGGGATGCGCACCTACCGTTCCCCTTCCCACCATTTCCCCTCGATCCTCGAACCAGAGGGATTCGCCAGTCGTGAGCTCCGCACGGTTGAGACGGCGATCGATCTGCAGCGCGCGACAGAGCCGCCCCGGTCCATCAATCAACTTCCCATCGATTTCGATCGCCCTGATTAACACGGCTGAGGGAAACCCTTCCTGCTCCGTCACGACGTTCAGACAGTGGTACATTCCGTAGATGAGGTAGACGTAGGCGACCCCCCCAGGACCAAACATCACATCAGTCCGCTGCGTTCTGCCTTTCGACGCATGACAGGCTTTGTCTCGCGACCCAACATAAGCCTCCACTTCGACAATCTTTCCCGCTATTTCTCTGCCTTCAATACAACGAATGAGATATTTACCCACAAGCGATCGCGCCACCGTGAGCGTGGGACGATTGAAGTAGCTACGCGGAAGGATTCTGCACTTTGTCTTCATATGGGCAACTATAGACCGGTCAAGACGATCTTCCAACAAGGCCGCAGGCGAAGGAAGCACCGGAAGCGTACCCTCGGGGGGGTACGTTGAGGATGCTTTCGAGACGAGAACGCAGTTGGAAGTCGTTTTCAGCGGTCTACTAGAAGTGCCATGCCACTCCGCCCATAAACATTCGTGGAGTTCCGGGCACAAAGTGAATGTCGTTGACCGGCACTGCCTCGTTTCGTCGCTGCGATTCAAAGGCAAAGATGGCCTGCTCCCATTGTGTGTTGAATAGGTTCCGAATGAATAAGAACGCCTCCAAACGGCCGTGGGATAATGTGATCGGCAGTTGATAGCGTTCCGATAGATCGAAGGTGACCCAGGAGGGAGATTTGACGCTCCGATCCTCAATGAGCGGTCGCACACCGATATAGGTCGCTTGCAGTTGAGAGGTCAGACCTTCAGGCCAACGGAGTAGCACTGCGCCATACCCCGTCACCTCGGGAGCTAAAGGAATCGCATCGCCGTTACGAAATTCGGCCTTCGTCCATGTCACGCTGCTGTTAAAATACACGGGCCCCCACACTTGTCCGCGCACGGCCACTTCCACCCCCTCTCGTCTGCTTGGGCCGCGAACTTCGGTCGTTCCTTCATCGCCCACGAATACGAGTTCGGACTTGAGGTCCAACCTCCACAGGGTGGCGATGAATTCCACCCCCTGTGGCCCCCAGGGTCTTGATCGTACCCCGACCTCATAGCTCTGGGCTCGCGCGAGCGGAGAGGACCCTGGCGTCACAGTCGAACGAGCATCATTGCTGTGAAACCCTTCACCATAGTTGGCAAAGAATTCGGTACTGGCCCAGGGTCCCAGGATGAGATTCATTTTCGGCAGGACGATACTAGAGCCGGTGTTTCCAGCTGGCTGTTCTGCACAGGTCGTGCAACGATTGCGTACATCGAATGTGAACGTTTCTGCACGCAATCCACCGGTGAGCCTCATCCATGGAAGCGGCTGCACCTCGGCCTTGAGGAATGGCGCGTACGAAGCCGACAGCACGTCGCTGGACACGGTGGTGCCGAGTGGTACTCTCGTCCTGTGGGTTCCAAGGCTGGGATTGATGTCGTCGACTCTCACTTGAAAGCCAATCGTCCCTGCACTGGGCATTCCCAGGACTTCCCCAGGCTGCTTGTATCCAATATCGCCACCATACATCACACGACGATCGAATTGCGCAATGCCGTCACCGTTGACCGGATCGTTGAGAAAGAATGTAAAATTCGTGAAGAGGTCTAACCGATAGTATTGACCGTAGGCATTGGCAAAGAACTGTCCACCATTAAGGAGATCATAATGATAGTTCAACGTACCGGTCGTTCGAAGCGTGTTGCCTCCTTCTGACGGATCGATGGCTCCAAATCGATCAAGCGATCCGTCAAAGACCGCACGCAGGGGAATCTCGCCGGAGCCATTCCATTGCGATTTATTAAAGGTCGCTTTCAGTGTGAGTTCGTCCCGTCCAGTCAGATTGGTCGTCACCTGCCCTAACACATTGGTGCGAAAATACCGGTTGTCGTTTTGGAAAGGCCCATTGGTGTAGTACCCTTCGGCGGCGAACAAGGTACGGATCTTATCCTTCGTAGGAGAGAACATGAGGAGATGCCGTTGTGTATCGAATTGCCCCCCAGCCGCCTGGACAACCCCCTCTTGAACCACCTGACGAGTCTTGAAATTCACGGCTCCCGCCGTGGCAAAGTCACCATATTCAGGCAGATAGGCCCCTTTGGAGACATCCAATCTCTCGATGGTTTCCGGAATAATAAAATTAAGGTCAGTGTAGCCATGTCCATGAGCATGAGTCCGCAGATTGATCGGCATCCCATCGGTAAAGAATGCGACATCGGTGCCGTGATCGGCATCGAAGCCCCGCAGAAAGTACTGATCGGCTTTCCCTGCCCCTCCCGAATGTTCGACGGGAATGAACCCCGGAATCAGACGCAACACGTCCGCCGGACGCCCCTGCGGCTGGAGAAGAATTTCTTTGTCGGGGATGAACTGTTGTGAAGAAGCCGCGACCGGTTTTTCGCCCATGACGGTCACTTCGGGAACTTCGACTGTATCCTGATCTGGATCATGAGCCCATACAGACTCAACGGCCAACAACACAGTCACGGCAGCCAGGAATAACACCAAGCGTCGCATTGCCACACCACCCCTTCACATTCAATGTATGGGCGGATGAGACGCCCACGGTAATCTCACGACAGCCGACTCATCGGCTGGCGCAGACCCTCGTGGTCCGGCAACTTCGCTGGACTGGGAAAAACCTTGCTAGGCGGGCAGTGCCTCATTGATCAGGGAGCGAACTCGTGAGAGAGACTGCGCAATCAACGCGTCGAGGGTACCTGTCCCTGCCCCCACAATTTCCACACGAGCTCGATTGATTGGAAGCAGGACCTTCGTGGCCCTTGCTCCGAGAATAGTGTGAACGATCTCCGGGGTGACCTCACCGAGCATCGCACCAGGCAATACCATATTCAACGAGGCGACAATGACGTCCACTGTGGGCAGCGTGTCTGCGATCGCGCGATGCCCGACACCGACCTGCGTCGCACCAGCCCGTTTCATCGCCGCCGCCGCTATCGTGTTCGTCCCCAATGCTACAATGTGATGGTCCTGACCTAGCTCAGAACGGAGTCCCGCCACCAGCCGAGACCCAAGCCCACCACCCCGCCCGTCAATGACACATACACACATCGCCTACACCAAACCCTTACCGGTCGTCGTCATCGTCAGTTTGCCATGCTTCACACCTTTGACCGACACTAAGGCATCCGCCACCTTTCTGATTTCAGACCCTTTGCCTTTCACCACCAAGACCTCGAGACAATGATCATGGTCGAGGTGCACATGCATGCCGGCCATGATGTGGCCTTGAAAGTCGTGCTGGATATGAGTCAGCTTTCTTGTCAAATCGCGCACATGATGGTCGTACACAAACGTGATCGTCGCGACCGTCTCTTTGTTGTCATTCCATTCCTGCCCGACCAAGTTGTCACGAATCAGATCCCGTAACGCCTCTGAGCGATTGGTGTACTTGCGCTTCTTAATATGGAGATCGAAATCATCAAGCAGATGATGGTCCAACGACACGCCGAATCGAATAAGCTTTTTCATGGCAACCTTGCAAGTGGCACGATATTTTAATTCATAGCACGCATGACGGCGCGCAATCAACTACACCCACGATTCCTATCTTCATACGAATCCCGCCAGCGAACTGGAATCTTGCGAAGACGCGTTGTGGTGCAGCAGCAAAAACCGTAATTGTCGGCACAGAACAATCGGTACAGGCGCTTTCTCGAACACAGTTCAGATCACGTTTCGTTCCGGAAGAGAAAATGAGTGCCGCTTCCCAATTATCTGTACGAGGGAATGGTGAGATCGGATTTCTGGTTTGCACATTTTTTTCGGTGCGCTTTTCAGAGGACCAAAAAATAGCAGCGACGACAGCACAGGCCTACACATCCAAATCGTGTCGAGCCTCGTATACCAGATCAGGGCGCGGCAGTTGTCGAAAAAAACAGCGCGTCATTCAACATTCAACTTTCATTCACCAGGAGGGCAGGGCCATGAAGACCAGAATCGCATCGTATCTCATCATCAGCGGATTGGCGCTCAGCGTCATCGGCTGTAACACGATGGAATCGACACCCGGTTCCGCAATGTCCAAATCAACGACCATGGCGGATAAGTCGCTCTACGACCGTTTAGGCGGCAAACCGGCGATCACCGCTGTCGTAGATGACTTCGTCGGACGCGTCGCTGCCGACAACCGCATCAATGGCAAATTCGCCAACACCGACATTCCGCGATTGAAGATGCTGTTGGTCGAACAGATTTGTCAGGCCTCCGGTGGCCCTTGCACCTATACCGGCCGCAGCATGAAGGCCACCCATGCCGGCATGGGCGTCAGCAGCAGCGATTTCGATGCGCTGGTCGGTGATCTCGTCGCCACGCTCAACAAATTCAAGGTCCCTGAGCGGGAAAAAAGCGAGTTGCTTGGCGCGCTGGGTCCGATGAAGAGCGACATCGTCGAAAAACCTATGGCCTCTATGCACTGACATGTACCTGCATCATTCGGCAGCAAGAATTTTCTATCGGCCTCAACGTAATGTTCTCTGGGAGGTATCTATGAAATCCCTCGTACTATCGGCTCTGGGCCTCGCGGTCGCCGTGGGTATACTGCCAGGCTGCAGCGGGAGCGGGAGCGATAACATACCTGTCGTATCCAATGGACCACCGACAGCAGCGGTAGAGGATGACCAGCGCGTCCCTCAATCTGACGCATTGACAGCTGCTGAGATCAGCTTGATCAATCAGGCCAATTCGGAACCTGTGCCGGCACAATTACCAGATCTGTAACCAGATGCCGCCTTGGACGGCGGCCTTGTTCACAAGGAGGCGACAATGTTGAGACAGATTCAATTACTCACCCTGGCGATACTGGCGCTGTTCATGAGTGCGCCGGTCTTCGCCGCAAGCCATCGCGAAGCTCCGTTGATCGCGAACGACCCCGCAGCAGACATCACCGACTTTTATCTATTCAGGAGCTGGCAGGATTCGGATAAGGCCATTCTGATCATGAACGTGATTCCAGGTCAGGAACCGGGATCCGGTCCCAACTATTTCAATTTCGCCGACGATGTTCTCTACGAAATCCACATTGACAACAACAAGAACAACATTGCGGCGAACATCGTCTATCAAATTCGCTTCAAGACCGAGATCAGGCAACCAGGGAATGTATTTCCCTTGGCCTATGTCGCATTACCACCTATCACAGCACTCGCCGGCTCAGGGTCCGAGGGACTACTGGTGCGGCAGAGCTACACGGTGACGGAGGTGCGCTTCGGTCAACCGCCAAGGGACTTAGGCACCGGCCCGATGTTTGCGGTTCCGTCAAATGTCGGCGCCCGGACCACGCCGAACTATGAACAGTTGGCAGCCAAGGGCGCCTTTCCCTTGAAGAACGGTGGGAGGGTATTTGCCGGTCAGCGAGATGAGACGTTCTACATCGACCTTGGGGGAACCTTCGACACGCTCAATCTCCATGTGTCTCCAATCCTCTCGCCTGCCGACGACGCCAACGACGCCTTATTACTGAGCGCCGCGCGAGATACGTTTAGCGGTTTCAACGTCAACACCATTGCCTTGGAAATCCCGATCAGCGACCTGATGGGCCCGAACGGCAACAAGCTGATCGGCGCCTACGCAACGACGAGCCGTCCGAAAGTCACAGTGATCAAGAAGGATGGCGACCGGGAGAATTCGGCTCGATTCGTCCAGGTCGCGCGAATGGGCAACCCCTTGGTGAACGAGTTGGTCATTCCGACGAACATGAAGGACAAGTGGAACGCCACGGACGCCGAAGAAGAAGACGAGTTCGTCTCCTTCTATTGCAACTCAGCACTGGCGACTGCATTGAATCTCGTGTTTCAGACCAATTTCCCAACGACGAACCGGGAGGATCTCATCAATGCCTTGCTGCGTTATAGCCCGGGCCCACCGGTCTGTGGTGGGGGCAAGACCAACGAAACCTTGGCGGACTTCGTGCGAGTGGATTTGAATGTGCCTCCAACGGCAGCAGACAGTCAGAGACGGCTGGGGCCTCTCGCTCATGACCAGAGTGGGAACGCGACTCCAGACAAAGCAGGCTGGCCAAACGGACGGCGGCCGAACGACGACGTCACGGATGTCGCACTGCGGGTCGTGGGCGGAATCCTGACGAATCCGGCTGTGCCGAACCTAGGGGACGGCGTCAATTTCAATATCGGTTCGGTGGGTGGAAACAAGACCACCAACGGTATTGCCACCGCCTTCCCGTTCCTCCCAACGCCGTTCGACGGACGGGATCGTCGCCATATCGATCCAGGGGAATCAATCAATTAGCAGAAACCACGGGTGTCGCGCACACGTGCGACACCCCCCTGTTGTCGAACAATTGCACAACAACCGAGAGAGCAACGATGCAGGTCAGAACCGTTCAACGACATCAGATTGGAGGATGGGGATTCTCCCTCATCCTCCACGGAATCCTTCTGAGTGCGATCATACCGTCATTCCGTCATATCCCCACCCCGATTCAGCTCGAACCCTTTCAGTGGAATGTGACGTTCGTTGAGTCGCCACAACAGACTTCCCCTCTTGAGCCAGATCGCTATGCTTCTGCTCCGGAAGAATCCCTTCGAACAAGCAAAACCGAATCCCACAATTCAGTATCCTCGCCCACAAGCCCGCTCAAGCCATCCCATCACATAAGGAAAGGCAGCACTCACGTCGTAGAAGAGTCCGGCAGTAGGGAGCCTTTATTGGCCGCACAGCCACCAACACCCATTGCGCAATTACGCCCAGAGATTTCTTCACCGACACCCTCTGCGGCACAGACGACATCGATCCCTCAAGAAACTCTTGCAGGTGAACAGCCGAACACGAACGGGACCGCAGTACCAGTCAGTCGTGAATCGCCCGCGCAGCCGGAGACCTCAATAGATCAGGCAATACAGTCTCCCCCGGCATCAGCAGCGGCAGAGACGGCAATGGCTCCAGCTCCGCCCATGGATACACCATCTATCCCTTCCCCGCCTGTTTCTTCTACAGCTCCTGAGCGACCCTCTGCGCCACAATCAGATTTGAGCTGGTTGCAACAGGCTGTGTCTCGTCGTTTGGAAGAACTGAAACGGCTGTCGCAACCATCTCTCGACGATTCACGCAAATTCAAAGTTCTGGTCAAAGCCGTCGTATCCAATACGGGAGAGTTGATAGAGGCCGAAGTGGTGAAGAGTTCCGGATTGAATCGGATAGATCAGGAAGCCATGACACTGGTGCAGCGCGCATTTCCGATGCCGCTCGATCATCCCTTGGAGCGTCAACAGATCGCGATGCGCATACCTATCACCTATTCGCGTGATTAACAGGATGCTGAAAAAGTCCGCTACGGCCTTGCTGAGCAGCCTTTTTGAGCATCCTGCGGGAGTGTTCTCTCGTGGTGTACATGGGTGAACCATTGACAGCTCAGTGCCAACATCGTTTTTCTTTACTCTACTATCAGATTGCCATGAATAGAATACGAACACTGAGCTGGCTGCTTGTAACAGGATGGCTCGCACTGAGCGCCCCTTCCGTGACATTCGGTGAACCCTTTCTCCCTCAAGAAGACGGACAAGTCCTCGAACGCCTTACAGTCAAAGCCACCGATCCAGTTGCGCGGGAGATTCAATCATTACGTGCAAGGCTGTTGCACGACTCACAGAATGTGGATGTGGCCGTCTCACTTGCGACCAAGCTTATCGAGCAATCACGATCAGAAGGAGATCCACGGTTTCTCGGCCAAGCGCAAGCAGTATTGATGCCCTGGTGGAATCATCCGACACCTCCATCGTCCACGCTCTTGTTGCGGGCCATGATCCGCCAACATGCCCATGAGTTCGAACTCGCCCTCGCCGATCTCGATGCGGTTCTGAGCCTGCAACCTGCAAATGCCCAAGCTTGGCTCACGAGAGCATCGATCTATCAGGTTCAGGGACGATACGAAGACGCTCGACGCGCCTGCCAGCCACTGCTTCGCTTGTCAGGACGGCATGTCGCGCTCACCTGTTTGGGCGACATTGCCGGCCTGAACGGCCAGGCGGCCACGAGCCGCGAAATGCTGACCGCGAGCCTGGAGCGGCCAGGGATCTCAACGCGTGAGCGACTCTGGATTCTGACCGTCCTAGCAGAAATGGCCACACGCACAGGAGACACGAAAGCCGCAGAGAAACATTTCCTCAACGCACAAAGCCTCGGCGTGAAGGATCATTACCTCTTAAGCGCCTATGCCGACTTTCTTCTCGATCAAGGTCGCGCACAGGATGTCGTCACGCTCTTGCAACATGAGACCCGGGCTGACGGATTACTGTTGCGCCTGACGCTGGCCGAGCAGGCACTTCATCTTCCGGCGTCCAACGCCCATATCGCTGAACTCGCAGCCCGCTTCGCTGCCAGTCGAGAACGAGGCACTCGCGTGCATGTACGAGAAGAAGCGCGATTTACCCTTGCGCTGTTGCACGATCCTCAGACGGCACTCACTCTCGCGCAAGCCAATTGGGAGATCCAAAAAGAACCCTGGGACGCGCGGCTTCTTCTCGAAACTGCGCTGGCCGCCGAAAGCCATTCTGCAGCGAGACCGCTCATCACATGGCTTCGTACCAATCATGTGGAAGACATCCGGCTCCAACAACTGCTCGCTCAGTTTCAAGAGGAAAAATCTTGATGATCCTGATCCTCGCCATTGCGATGCTGCTCCTGAGCGTTCCCGCTTGGGCGCACAAACCTAGCGACAGCTTACTCTCGCTCACCATTCAGCATGATCGCATCGAAGGACGTTGGGATATCGCCTTGCGAGACTTGAACGATGCGATTGGATTGGATGCCGACGGGGACGGGGCAATCACATGGGGAGAAGTCCGATCCGCTCACGACAACATTACCGCGTACGCGCTCTCACGCCTCACCATCGCCTCAGGCGAGATACCCTGCTCCGCGCAAGCACCTCGTCATGTGATTGATCACCACACCGACGGGGCCTACGCCGTCTTGCTCTTTACGATGACCTGTCCGACCGCCATCGAGACACTCCAGGCCAACTATCGACTGCTGTTCGACCTAGACGCACAACACAAAGGACTGCTCCGTCTGACTTATGGGCAAGAAGTCACAACAGCCATCTTCAGCCAAGAATCGCCGATCCATCAGTTCACACTCGGCGACATTTCGATGTGGCGTCAAGCTCAACAATACATGCACGAAGGCGTCTGGCACATCTGGTTAGGCTATGATCACGTGTTATTCCTGCTCGCGTTACTGTTGCCCGCCGTCTTGCGAAGAGCGGGGTGCCGGTGGAAACCCATCCCAGATTTCTTGTCAGCGTTCTGGGAAGTCCTTGCCATCGTGACAGCCTTTACGATTGCTCACTCGATCACTCTGGGCCTTGCTACTCTCGGTCTGATTGCACTTCCATCGCGGTTGGTCGAATCGGCGATTGCCGCATCAGTCGTCTTTGCCGGCATTTCCAATCTCTATCCGGGGCTTGTTAAACGGCGTCAGTTGGTGGCCTTTCTCTTCGGTCTGATCCACGGCTTCGGCTTCGCGAGTGTCCTTAGCGACCTCGGCCTGCCGAAAGGATCTCTCGCACTGAGCTTGGTGAGTTTCAATGTGGGAGTTGAGGCGGGACAGCTCGCGATCGTCGCCATGTTCTTGCCGCTGGCCTACGGCTTGAGAAAGTCTTGGGCCTATCAGCGGCTGGTATTGGTCAGTGGTTCACTCGGCATCGTGGCCCTCGCCTCTACCTGGCTGATCGAACGAGCGCTTGATCTCAAACTCATCCCTCTCTAGCAAAATGCTGAAAAAGCCTGCCAACAAGGGGAAGATGGCCTGATGAGTCTCCTGTGCTCATGCAATGAGCGGTCTGAGAAGGATAGGAGGGGAATCTTCGAATCTACTTTCTCTAAAAGCGGGGTGATCAGGTCGCCTCAGACTGCGCGCATCCTACCTTCTCCCTTGAGGGCTGGCTAGATGGTCTCCCACTGCGCGTGTCTTTCTCACCCTCCCACCCACTGGCACGCCGAGACGTGCCGTCAGCCCAAGCGAGGGTCTTCAATTGTCTTTACCTCTCTTAGCAGGGGTAGCCGAGGCTGCCCTTCACTGCGCGCATCGAACGAGCACAGTTTCACCGTGCGCGTTCTGCGAGCAAGGAGGGCACCTGGCTACCCCGCCCCCGCTCTACTCACCCTTCACGGGGATGTACATAACGTTCCCCTGGCGATTCACCAATAGAAGTGCCAGGTCGGAAGGCTTAATTGGATCGGCCAGCCGCTGAAACACATCGAAGTTGGGAACTGGCTGACGATTGAGCTCCAGGACTACGTCGCCAGGCTGGAGACCGGAGGATTCGGCCAGACTGCCTTCTTCAATATCGGTCACTACCACTCCGCTGGTCACAGCTAAATCCATCTGCCGAGCCAACGGCACAGTTACATCGTCGAAGACGACGCCGGTAAGGGGATGAGCCGTGGCAGATGAATCCGATGCGGCTTGGTTCTTCCTGGTCCGTTCACGCGGCGCTTCCTGCACAACCAATTCAGTCTGATACGGTTTAGTCTCCCGCATGAGATCCAGCCGGTGCTTACTTCCGATCGCAGAGGCTGCCACGAGGTTTCGAAGATGCCCGCTGTCCATGACATCACGCCCGTCGAATCGCACAACGACATCGCCGCGCTTGAGTCCGGCTTTCTCGGCAGACCCTTTTGCTTGCACGTCGGTCACGATCGCGCCTTTCACATCTGGGAGCCGAAAGATCTTGCCTAACAGGGGCGAGACGTCTTGCGTCGAAGCGCCGAGGAACCCACGGACAACATGACCGGTCTTGAGCAGGCTCTGCATGGCAGCCCTGGCCATATTGCTCGGAATAGCAAAGCCCACGCCCACGCTTCCGCCAGTGGGACTCGCAATAGCCGTATTGATTCCCACCAATTCTCCATTGAGGGTGACCAGCGCCCCGCCGGAGCTACCGGGATTGATGGGCGCATCGGTTTGAATAAAATCTTCAAAGTCGGCGACCCCGACATCGGCGCGACCAACGGCGCTGACAATCCCGAACGTCACACTGCGGCTCAACCCCAGAGGGTTCCCAATGGCCAAGACAAATTCGCCGACGGCGAGCGTACTCGAGTCCCCCCACGTGACTGTCGGCAGATTGGTCGCATGAATTTTTACGACTGCCACGTCGGTCTTCGGATCGGTGGCCACCACGCGTCCTTTGTATTGCCGCCGGTCGGCGAGGATCACTTCCACGTCCACCGCATCGGCAATGACATGGTTGTTTGTCATAATATAGCCGTCCGATGACACGATAACGCCGGAACCCTGGCCATATTGGCGACGGGACGGCGCATCTTTGAATAATCCGAACGGCAGCGCTTCGTCGCTGAACGCTTGATCGCGCACCATCACCGTGGAGGCAATACTGACGACAGCAGGGATCACCTTGGTCGCAGTTCCCTTGATCTGCGCCTGGAGTTCACCTCCGCTTGTCACAGGAACCGCGCGAGTTTCGGCGAACGCTGTTCCAACGGCGAGCGAAATCGCCACACTCAGTCCAATCACAATTCGCAAGAAAAGATGAGGTCGAAACACGCCACGGTCCTTTCTCAATACAGGCGTCACCTGTGTAACGGTAAACGGGTGTAGCCTAGCATGCGTCGGTCGAACGCGCACTTACAATTCCACATGACGGAGTCGAAGTGCGTTCGTGATCACCGACACAGAACTGAAGGTCATGGCGGCACTGGCGATCATGGGGCTCAAGAGTATCCCCAAGACCGGATAGAGCGCGCCGGCTGCGATCGGTACCCCGATCACGTTATAGAGAAAGGCAAACAAGAGATTCTGCCGAATATTTCGCATCGTGGCCTGACTCAGTCTCCTCGCACGGAGCAGCCCGCGCAGATCCCCCTTCACCAACGTCATTCCCGCGCTTTCAATGGCCGTGTCTGCTCCCGTTCCCATAGCAATCCCGACATCGGCCAATGCCAGCGCCGGAGCATCATTCACCCCGTCACCGGCCATTGCCACCACCCGGCCTTGTGACTTGAGCTGTGCAATGATTTCCCCTTTTTTCTCAGGCAAGACTTGAGCCATCACCTCTTCAATGCCGAGTTGCCGGGCCACCACCTCAGCCGTATCGCGATGATCGCCTGTGACCATGACGACACGAATACCCTCTTCCTTGAGGGCCTGCACCGCGCTCGCAGTTGAAATTTTGATCGGGTCCGCCACACCAAGCACACCGGCAGCTTGCCCATCGATGGCAACAAACAGGATCGTCTGCCCTTCACGACGAAGTGAAGCCACGTCATCGTCCAACGCCTTGAGACTCTGGCCGGATACCTCAATGTCATATTGCAAAAACACAACCGTCCCGATGGCAACGCGATGCCCGGCAACTGACCCGGCTACACCCTTTCCCGTCACCGAACGAAACTCTTCAACGGGGGCACAGACGATCCCCCGCCCTTCCGCTCCGGCCACCACCGCCGCAGCCAGTGGATGTTCGCTGCTCCGTTCAAGACTCGCCGCGAGGCGCAATAGCTCGACATCCGACCAGGGGGGCACAAACCGGATCGACAGCAATTTTGGTTTCCCCTCCGTAAGGGTCCCAGTCTTATCGAGCACGAGGGTATCCACCTTGCCGAACACCTCTAGCGCTTCGGCCTTCTTCACCAAGACACCGGCTGTCGCCCCGCGACCGGTCCCGACCATGATAGACATCGGCGTCGCCAATCCCAATGCGCAGGGACAGGCAATGATCAAGACCGCCACGGCATTGACCAGCGCATAGGCCAACTTCGGCTCTGGCCCCCAGATCACCCAGGCTGCCGCTGTCATCAACGACGCAGCCACAACCAGCGGAACAAAATACGCCGCAGTCACGTCGGCCAAACGCTGGATCGGCGCTCGGCTCCGTTGCGCCTCACTCACCATTTGCACGATTCGGGCGAGCATCGTGTCCCGCCCGACTCGTTCAGCGACCATCACAATCCCACCTGTGCCGTTGATGGTTCCCCCAGTGACCCATGTTCCAGGCATCTTTTCCACCGGGATCGATTCTCCGGTCACCATGGATTCATCGACAGACGTCGTCCCTTCTTGGACCTTTCCATCGACCGGTACTCGCTCTCCGGGCCTGACGCGTAGTCGATGACCCACTTGAACATGCTCAAGCGGCACATCTTCTTCCCGTCCATCTCGCGTGATCAGCCTGGCAGTCTTTGGCGCAAGCCGGAGCAAAGAACGAATCGCGGAGCTTGTCTGGCTCCGGGCCTTCAATTCAAGAACCTGACCAAGTAAGACAAGTACCATAATCACGGCCGCAGCTTCAAAATAGACTGCGACCGATCCATCATGCATTCTGAAGGAACTGGGAAGCAGCGTCGGTGCAACGGTGGCCACCGCGCTGTAGCTATAAGCTGCGCCTGTTCCCATTGCGATCAGCGTAAACATGTTGGGAGCCCGATTCACCACCGAGGCCCACCCTCGCTGAAAAAACGGCCAGCCGCCCCAGAGCACCACGGGCGTCGCCAGCACCCATTGCGCCCAATTCCTCGCCGAGCCGGAGAGTACAGCAGGCAGTGAGAGGCCAGGAATCATATCGACCATGGCGAGAACCATGACCAAGAGGGATGGCCCGAGACAGATCCAAAACCGCTTGCTCATATCCTCGAGCTCGAGATTCCGCTCATCTTCGAGTGAGACGACTTTGGGCTCCAGCGCCATCCCGCAAATCCGGCAAGCCCCTGGTTGAGTTTCAAGCACCTCCGGGTCCATCGGACAGATGTACTCGACCACCCCACTCGGTGGGACCGGCATGACTTGAGGAGCACGTTGTTCTGGAGGAGTCAGATAGTAGATCGGATCGGTCCGAAACTTGGTGAGGCAGCTTGTGGCACAAAAATAGTAGGTCTTCCCCTGGTACTCATAGGAACCGGCTGCCGTATCCGGCTGCACCGTCATTCCACATACGGGATCGATTACCGTCACAAGCGGAACAGGCTGCATCATCGGCAAAGATCGTCGTGTGGTTGGCTTAGTGGAACTCGTCGCTCGTGGTTGCAGCGCTCGTTCCGGGTCGGCCTTAAATCGTTCTAGGCATGACAACCCGCAGAAGTAGTAACTCAGTCCTCGATGGTCGTGACTTCCAGCCGCCGTGGCCGGATCGACCGTCATTCCGCAGATTGGATCGATCGCCATCTCGCCTCAGCTCACTTCTTCCCATCGTTCTCAAGAATGCTCCGAATGATCGTGATGACATTGTCTGGAGTCATGTTGGGGCCATCCACTTTGATATTGCCATCTAGCAGGATCGACGGAGTAGACGACACTTTAATACGCTCTCCCCACCGCTTGCCGTCCTCAACGGCTTTGGCAGGCTTTCCGCTGGCCATGCCTTCTTCAAACGCTTTCGGATCGAGGCCGACTTCTCGAATCAGTACTTCCCGAATCGAGCGATCCAGCACTCCGTCGATTTTGTCTTTGTGGATCGTTCGAAACAGGACCGTCTTCATTTCGCGGCCCTTCCCCATCATCTTAGCCTGCTCATACATATCGAACGCCGTCGGAAGTTTTCCACGAATGACGGGGTACCCGACCATCGTCACCTCCAATTTGTTGCCGAACTCTTTCATGAGTAACGGCAGTCCTGTTTCATCGAAGTGATGGCAATGGGGGCAATAGAAGTCGGCGAATTCCATCAACTTCACCTTGCCGGGCGTATGCGTGGACACCTCACCCGTCAGGATTTCGAACTTGCCATCCAAATTCAGGGGCACAGCGGCAGCAGGTAAGATCCCTAATACGGTGAAAATCCATAGAACCGCACAGACCACCGAGGCCCATTTCACAGACTGTCTCTTCACCATATCGGCTCCTTTCTTAGATCGACGCTGATCGCTCATTATAGCGAATGTACCGAAAACTTACTTCCCGTGTTAGACTGTTGCCATGTTAGGAACCTCTCCGACATTCCCCCTTCTACAGCCGCAAACGAGGGACAAGCTCACGGCTTTTACGCTGCTTTCCTTAATGGCTTTGCTCGTCATGCTCGCAGGCTGTGCCTCGACGCAAGAGGCGGATGAAAAGCAAGGACTCACCTTTCTCCAAGTCAAGGCCACGCCAGATTCCTTTCAAGGTCAACCGGCAGTCTTCGGCGGCACCGTCTTAACAGCCCGACGGCAGAAAGACGGCACGAAGATCGAGATCTTACAATTGCCGCTCGACCGATCGACACGTCCTGGATATGACTTGACCCAATCGCAAGGCCGCTTCATTGCCATCTACCGGGAATTCCTCGATCCCGCAACCATCCCACCGGGAACCAGAATCACTGTAACCGGTGAGATCTCCCGCTCTATGACATTGCCATTGGACGAAACGGATTATACCTATCCGGCTCTCAACATCACTCGCGTACAGGTGTGGCCCTCATCGGAAAGCATGTCCCCCCGTATGCGCCCATATATGGGGCCAGGTCCCTATTGGGGACCCTACTGGGGTTCTCATTGGGGCCCTTGGCCTTACTACTGGTGAGAAGGAAGTCATGTTGAGCATCCTGGACAGTGTTTTCCCATCGTGACACATCAATGCACCATCGAAATCCTCTCGCATCAAAATAGCTTTCCTGTAGCCAACTAAAAACAACAACGCCTCGGATTCTACTGGATCTCCGAGGCATTCCGGTGAACTGTATACCGGTCAGCTATTTCGTCAATAGGCACCTCTTCATCCTGCCCCGAATATTCATTATTGACCTCCAGACCCGACAATCCGCTCGACACGGTCGTCACGGCCACCAAGACTGAGGTATTGGTGATAGTGGGTCAGGGCCTTCGGCAGGTCTTTCCGATGCAACTCGTAGAAGACGCCCAAGTTGTAGTGCGCTTCAGCATAGTTCGGTTTCAGCACTACAGCGCGCTCATAGGACTGCTCCGCCTCATCAAGCCTGTTAAGGCCGGTATAGGTCACACCCAAGTTCATATGCGCTTCGGCATATTGAGGGCGGTACCGCAAGACTTCGAGAAATTCCCGCTCCGCCTCCACAGCCTTGCCCTGACCCCGATGAATGAACGCGAGGTTATAATGCGCATCGACAAATGCAGGTTTCACCGCAATGGCCTTTCTGTAGGAATCGGCGGCTTCAGCAAGCACATTATCCTTTTCCGCCATTCGCCCGGCAAGATACCAACCATCCGCATACTTGGGATCGAGCTTCAGCAATCGCCCCACTGTTTCTCGCGCCCCACGACTATCTCCCTGCGCTTCGTATAGCAATGCGAGACTATACAGAGCGTCACGATGGTTTGGATGGGCAGCCAGCAATGTTTGATAGGTCCGGGTAGCCGCAGCAGCATCACGACGTTGCTCATATAGCTTGGCCAAGGTGAAGTACGAATCGGCATGACGCGGATCGATTTCGATTGCCCGCTTGAGAGTCTGTTCAGCCTCAGGCGATTTACCTTGGATCCGATAGACCTTGGCCAGATCGTTCATGGCGTCAGAATAGGTCGGCTTCAGCTTAATCGCCTGGGTAAACGCCTCGACCGCCTGAGCCGGCTTCTTTTCTTTAAAATAGATCATGCCGAACAAGTGCTGCGATTCAGCGGACGAGGGATTCAACTCGATGGCCTTCCTAGCAGCGTCAGATGCCCCAGCAAGATCACCCTTTCTCAGCAGTACAACGCCTCGATCGTAGTGCTGCTGCGCAACATCGGGTTGCTCAGCCGCCTCCAAGACCGAGACAAGAGGAGAAACTAGAGCAAGGCATAGGGCAACCAACACAACGGCGCTATGCAAGAAGGGGCGATTCACGGTTAGCCAGCATGTCTTGTCCATGTAGTTTGTTTGGTTTTTTGATTGAACGGAACTAATCAGAGAAAAGAAATATACCAGATCAACCAGCTAAACCCGGGACGCGTATCAGTTCAGAAACTATAGACGGCAACAGTCATGAAATCAACGACGTGCTCAGAGCTGGTCAGACAGCCAATTCGACGAGATGGGCGACCGATCACGCGAACGACTTGATGCGCGATTGCAACCTGATCTTAATCAAATCCTCTCTGCGTGTGTGGAAGATCACCATTTCATCGTGCTCATTACACGACCAGAGGAGAGCTACCTGCACCCTCACATGTGTTTCCACAGATTCTTCCACTCACTCAGCACTCCCGCTATCTGCGCCATCGACTCGATCTCTTGTACATCTTTGGCTTGTGGTCCTCTCGCATTCAATATTTGATGGACGTCCAGTATGTCATGCGGTCCACCAGCATAGAGTTTCAGAATAATCAGCACTGGCCAGGAGACGACCGGAACCGAACATCCTAGGACAGACAAGGTCACGACATTCGTACAGACTAACTCTGTGAGAAAAGATGGGAAACAGACCAACTGCAATGAGATAGGTTCGCGCCCAACCTCAATGGATACGGCAACCACGCCTCGCAATGGATCATCCGGTTCACCAGCTTGATAGCGGCCACCGATGAATGTTGCAAGCGCTTGTGGATCGGCTTGGTCGATCGCAATGGCAAAATCGATGTCTTGAGTCGCTCGTGGTAATCCCCATGCTGAGACGGCAAATCCGCCAATGAGCGCATACCCACTGAGAAGCCCTCGATTTTGGGCTGTCTCAAGACGTGAGAGGATTTCAGCTAACGCTTCTTGGAACACGCGCGATGGAGAGCGGCGGCAGCGTCGGAAAGCTCGAGCGCAATAAGCAGCCGTTGTTCAGGGGTGAGTCGTCTGGCTTCTTCAATCTTCTTTTGTGCCAGCATGTCTCCAATCTTACTAGGGCGCCGCGAAGCATTCCGCCCGAGGGATGGAGATGTGGCTGCAGATTTCGCTTTCATCGTACTATCTTACATGGAAACAACAGGCCCGTCACCACTCAAGACGACGACTGTAGCGAAATGCTCCCGCTATGATGGGAACTCGTTCGCCGTAGAACTTGATTCTCCTTCGCCACATGAAGTCTGAAAAGACCCCCAGTGCATTTTTAGACGGCGACTTCGTACGAGCGAATCACTCCTTTCGCTTTGAGCTGCTCAAGGAGGGACTCGGGCGTCGGCTCTAATGCTACGGTGCAGTCCCTGTGGAAGTTATCGTACGCACCCAGCACCAAGTGTCCGGAATGCTCGCCTTGAACGTGGATGAGCGCACCATCCTGATCGAATAGACCCCGTGCGGCCAGATGCTTGTGTAGGATGTTGATGGTTTCCGCGGTAACAGGAATGGTGACAAAGTCCAAAATCGGTGACGAGGTTTGGCGCTTGAGGACCAGTGTTTCAGTAGTGGACGCGCCGGGTAATTCCGTGAGTATTAGTTTCGACAGGTCACCTTCGAAGGACACGCTTGAATCGGTAGCGAAGTGCCGCAGAAACGCCCACAGGAGACCCGGCTTGTCACGCGTGTCAATAAACCATTTCACGTAACAGTGCCTCTGACCGTCGTCTAACTATAATTAGACTGATACGCATAAGATGCGGAGTTCTGGTTTTCTGTCCGTGTAACATGCCTTTGAATTTTTTGCCGAAGGCCTATTAACCCCTTTACCCTCAATTGTTTACTCTCTGCCATGCGGCTTATCTCACAGGATGCTCAAAATGGCATCCCAGCAAGGCCGCAGGGAGTTCTGCGACTGAAGCGTACCCTTGCGGTACGTTGCAGGGAGACGAACGACCGAGAACGATGCTGGGGGCCATTTTCAGCGCCCTGCTACGGGCGGCGATTGGAACCCGTGATCGCCTGCTTAAACACCGCACGTAGGCCAAAGTAGGCGATGGAATCTTTGAGGTTGGAATAGAGCCGCTTGAAGGTTCCCATGTCTGGATCTGTGACGTACTCCATCGTGAGGGCAATCCGTTCTTCCCCCTCACCAAGTGGAGTCACCGAATGCCACAGCTTATCTCCATTGAAAATGACAAGATCACCTGGTTGTGTAATGAGCTCAAGATGTTTGGGTTGTTTCACTGGATCATCCTTAAACAATTCACAAACGAGTTTGCATTGCGTGGACCGATCGACCAACCCCATCAAAATGGTATAGCGAGCCCCTTTGTAGTAAGACGTGTCGTAGTGAAACCCAATATGGTCTCCCGGCTCCGTATAGTAATAGAGCGCACAGGAATGGGGGTCGCTCTCAGGACAGAGACTCAGCTTGACTCGTGTGAGACGACTCAAGAATTCAATGAAGGCCTCGGATCTGTAGAGATCGAGAAAACGCGGGGCCTTTTCCATCACCGTGTAGTAGCTGACACTCCCGCCTTTTTTATGGCCGGGAATGTAGTTACGATTCAGTTCGCCCTTCACCCCTTGCGCCTGAGGCACGAGATGCTCTTCCACGACTGACCGAGGGAGAAACTGTGGAATAAACAGGAACTCGTTCTGGTCCCAATATTCACGCGAGACCCGGTCGAGATCCAGCTGTTTGACCGCCTCATCGACAGTGTCAACGAAGGAACCGACCAGCGACTGATTCATAGCGCCACCTTCTCCTCGCTCAACCGCAGGATGCTGAAAAAGTCATCCTTCTCACCCGCCCAACCCGGGCGCGCCGAGACGCGCCTTTTCCCATGCATCGTTCTCGGCTCATCGAAATCCTCAACGTACCCCACCCGGGAAAAGAGCTGTTACGACAGCTCGGGGCTGGGCGGGTGGGAAATGCTACGCCTCCGGTTTCGACTCGCCTGCGGCCTTGCTGAACGGCCTTTTTGAGCATCCTGCAACGGAGGACTCCCAAACTCTAGTATCTCACGGTGACTGTTGACCAGTCTGTTCGTTCTACCTATAGGGCATTTCATACAGGTTCCCATCACATTCACTGTGGAGTACTGAACACCGGAGCTTTTACGACTTCTACATCAGCAGGCAACTTCAGATCGAAGAACGCGTCGCCGAGACCGATGTTAGACTGGAGCGATGAAAATTCAAAACTCGAGACATTGCCGCTGACTTCGTAGAGAGAGATCGTTCGGATGAAGTAGGTCTTGGGAAACACTTCGAGCACGATCCGTTGCAGCGATCTCCCCGCCTCTCCTTCATGCGACTTCGGCAGGAGGGTGAGCAACGGAATTCCTCCCACGCCACGTCCCTTTCCCGATGTCGGCTCGATGTCGAACGACTCATCCAATTTAGCTGCTCCCAGTAACAATTCCAACGGAGCTTTGGAGGCCGCCATTTGCGTGAGCTTACCGACCAGCACTTGTTTGTGCTCAGGCACATATACTTTGACATCGTCACGATTGACGTAGATGTCTTCAATCGACGGGTCGAGATAATTCCATCGTAACCTGCCGGGCTTTTTGATGTAGACCTTCCCCGAAGACGCGATGGGCCGCTCGAACCCCTCAATCGTCGTCTTCTGCGCAAAGTCTGCCTGGATATCTTTCGTTTTCTCATACCGCGCCTGAAGCTGCTTGACCACCTCTCGCACTTCCTTCACCGCAGTCTCATCGCTCTCTTCAGCGGCGGCAAGAATCGGCAATGAGAAGAAAATCGATGCACAAATGAATACACTTGCTACAAAACATCTCCACTCTAATTTCTTTATCATATCAATCGCGAGGGAGCGGGGTGGAGGGTTACTGCCACTGCGCGCAACATTCCCATCCGCCCAAACCCTGAGCGCGCCGAGACGCGCTCTTGTCCCAGTCGAGCACTGTCGATCTACTAAATTGATCCATCGAAGTTCGCTCATCTCACTTAGGGGATGGGGCCTGATTGATCTTCCACTGCGCGCGTCCAACGAGGGGAGTCCGCAACCGCGCGTTGCGCGAGCACAGAAGATCATCAGGCTCCATCCCCCTCTCCTATTCCTACCGGCCCTCGCCGTCCCACAACTTCTCTCCGTCCGTCTCGGCCAGCCGCACCCACAATGCCATCCGCCTCCATTTGCTCGATCATCCGAGCCGCCCGAGGATAGCCCACCCGCAGCCGGCGTTGAATCAGCGACGCAGAAGCTGAACCGGTAGATAATACCAACTCTTTGGCTTGTTCGTATACTTCTCCCAGTCCATCTTCCTCTTTCGCCACTTCTTGTTTCAGCGCAATCTGCAACTCCTGATTGTAGGTGGGTTTGGCTTGATCCTTCACAAACTCGACCACGCGGCGGACATCGTCATCCGACACAAACGATCCGTGCAGCCGCATGACACGTCCGGTCCCCGAAGCCATATAGAGCATATCCCCACGACCGAGGAGCGCCTCTGCGCCGTTGGCGTCCAGGATCGTGCGTGAATCGGTCTTCGACGACACTTGGAACGCGATGCGGGCCGGGAAGTTGGCCTTGATCAAACCGGTCAGCACATCGACCGACGGGCGCTGCGTCGCCAGCACGAGATGGATGCCCGATGCGCGAGCCATCTGCGCCAACCGCGCGATCTTGTCCTCCACTTCCTTCGGCGCCACCATCATCAAATCCGCTAATTCATCGATCATCACAACAATGTAGGGCAACGGTTCTGGCGGAGTCTGCGGCGGCGTGAACGACCCGGGACTGCCGTCTGGAACGACCGTCTCTCCAGCCGAGAGCCGCTCTTCTTCAGACAAAAACTGGATGGGCAATTCCGGCTGGTCCACCTTCGCCGCCGATTCCGTATCCAATACACCCTGCTTCCCCGCAACTTTTCGATTATAGGTGTCGATGTTTCTGACTCCTGCTTCAGCGAGCAGCTTGTAGCGCCGCTCCATTTCAGCCACCACCCACCCGAGCCCCCGCGCTGCAGACTTGGGATCGGTGATGACCGGCCGTAACAAGTGTGGAATGCCATCGTACGTTTGAAATTCGAGCATCTTGGGATCGATCAGGAGGAGCTTGACCTCATCGGGTCGCGCCGAAAACAGTAGACTCAGAAGCATGGAATTGAGGCTGACGCTTTTCCCGGCCCCTGTGGCGCCGGCGACCAGCAAATGCGGCATCGTTTTCAGATCGGCGACTGTGGGGACCCCAAAAATATCCTTCCCTAACGCCAAACTGAGCTTCGATCTGGCGCGCGAAAAGGCTTCGCTTGTCATCACTTCCTTCATCGACACCGTTTCCCGATAGAGATTCGGTACCTCGATCCCGACCACTGATTTCCCCGGAATTGGCGCGACAATCCGAAGACTGATCGCCTTCAACGCCAACGCCAAATCATCGGCAAGGTTCACAATGCGCGCAACCTTGGTTCCCGGTGCCGGCTCGAATTCATACATTGTCACAACCGGGCCAGGACGAACTTCCGTCACTTTCCCGGCGATACCGAAACTGAGCAGGGCACGGGTCAACACATCGGATTGTGCCTTGATTTCTTCTTCCGTAACACGTCCAAGTGGGCCTGACGGGTCGCTCAAGAGCAGTGCCGGATCCGGCAAAATGTAGTCCCCTGCTTTCGTTTGAATGGTCATAGTCTGTGTATCCGACTCAGGCTCAATCGGATCAGCTGATTCGGGAATCGGTTGTCGTGACGGCTGAATGACTGGCCAATTCAATTCCGGTTCTGCAATCGCTTCAGGAAGCGTCTCTTCTATCACCGCGCGAATGGCCGAAGAGGATTTCTGTCTCGCTTTCCGTGGGGACTCGGGAACGGCTTCTTCCTCCATCCGATCTGGGATCAACGTTCGTGCTCGGTTGAACATCCAATTGCCCCACCCAGGGATCCGCCGAGCGATCTCAGCCAGCGAGATAGGCGCCGTGAAGAGGAGGGAAACCAGTAGTCCTGCCACGATCAATATATGGGCGCCGGTACTTGCAAAATAGGCTCGTAAACTCTCAGCCAGCACTTGCCCGAAGACGCCACCAGCCATCCCTCGATAAATAAGTCCGCTGGAGACAGTCGGCACCGCCATGACTTCGAGATGGAACAGACCGCTGAGAAACAGCAATGCCGCCAGCGAAGCCCCGGCGTTCCGCAGACGAATCGACAGATCGCTCTGAGTAAAACAACGACCGCCTAAGAAACCGAGGAGAATGGGAAACAGGTAAGCAGCCCCGCCGATCGACCAGAAGAGGGTAGATGCCGAGAATGCCCCGACCGAACCGATGAGGTTTCTGGACGGAGCTGTCGCAATTGCACCAGCCTTGAGTTCCCCTGGGACAAAAGACAGCATGCTGAGCAGCGTCAAGAGCGCCAACGCGATCAGGACGACTCCGATCACTTCTCGCTTGATATGTGAGGAGGAGGAAGCGGCGCTGCGGGCCTCGCCCCGCTTGGCCAAAGGTGTGACAGCCATGATCGCGATGCTAGCACAGGGATTCGGTCATTTCAAACGAAGACGCCTTCGGAAACAGACCATCGCATACACCTACACCTTTCAACCAAACGCAAAAGCGAGCTGGAGAAACTCCTCAACCGACAATGTCTCTGCTCTTCGGGCCAGAGCAATATCTAATCGCTGCAATGTCTCAATCACAGGATGAAGCTCATACCCTTCGTCGCGAAGAGAATTCACAAGCGTTTTCCTCCGATGCGCGAAGGCTGCTTTCACGATCGCGCGAAATGTAACTTCCCCCTGTGGGCTGAGCCTCGTGCGCTCTCTCATCCGCAACAGCACCACCGCCGAAGCCACCTCCGGTCTAGGACGGAAACACTGTAGTGAAACGCGAAAGGCTTTCGTGATATCTGCCGCATACTGCGCCATGACGGAAAGCACCCCATAGTCAGTCCCGCCAGGCTTCGCCACCAATCGATCGGCCACTTCGTCTTGCAGCATGAGCACCATCCGGGGAAATCGGCCACGCTGATCGAGTAATCGAAACAGCAACGGAGTCGAAATATAATAGGGCAAATTGGCCACGACGATCGTCCCCATCGGCAAGGCCTCGACCGGATAGACCAACGCATCCTCACAGATCAATTCCACATTGGGAAGCTCCGCCTGTTTCGTTTTGAGATAGGCATGGAGCCGTGAATCCACTTCGATCGCCGTCACGCGACCAGCGGCTCGGCTCAGCGCTTCTGTCAGAATGCCGCGACCTGGACCGATTTCCAACACATGATCGTTGGGGCTCAGTTCTGCCAACGCGACGATCTTGCGCACAATGTTGGGATCGATCAGAAAATTTTGGCCTAGCCGTTTGTTTGGCGTCGGAAGATCCGGGATCAACACTGGTCAATTCCCGCTGGAAGGGCGAGGAGCTGGATGCGCGAGTTGCTTCGCCAAATCAGTGAGTGGGTTTTTGAAATAGTCGATGAGATCGGTAAATTCTTCTACCAAGTCGTTGGTAAACGAGGGTCCCGGCTGCAACGCGGCAAACTTCTGCCCCTCCTTCTGGCCCAGAGACTCAGTGATGAGCACGCTCGTCCTCGCTTTCCACTTCGCCACTCGTTCGGCCCCGGCAACTGTGTTGAGTGTCTCCATAGTTTCGTGGAAAATCTGATCCAATTCCTTCAACTGCTTCTGAAGCATGTCATGTGCCGCGTTCGATTGGTTGATCATGGGTAGGCTCCTGTTGCGTTGGCCGATCCGGTTTCGCTCATGTATCTGGTTTATGTCATTGAAGCACTGTTTACTGACGCCGCGCGACAAGCTCGGCGGCCAGCCGGATCGCCTCAGTGAGACTGCCGGGGTCCGCAACACCTTTCCCGACAATATCGAATGCCGTCCCGTGATCGACCGAGGTGCGAATGATCGGCAACCCGACAGTCAGGTTCACACAAGTGCCGAAGGCGACAAGCTTTAAAGGAATGAGCCCCTGGTCATGGTACAGGGCCACCACACCGTCGTAGTCGCCTCTCGCCGCCTTGCCGAACAGCGTATCGGCCGGTAAAGGATCGCTCGCGCGAATCTCCTGGGCTTGCGCCGCACGAGTCGCTGGAAGAATGACACGCGCCTCTTCATCTCCGAATAGTCCATGTTCTCCGGCATGAGGGTTCAACGCGGCGACACCGACCCTCGGTTTCTTTATTCCGAACAGGTCCTTCAACGCCCGATGAGCCAACCTGATCGCTTTTTCGATCTTGGCCTGAGTGAGGAGCGTCGGCAAATCCTTGATGGCGACGTGAGTCGTCACAAACATGACGCGAAGCGGTCCACCAACGATCATCATGCCCGATTCCGGTGTGGCAGTCAGGTCTGCAAGCAATTCAGTATGGCCGGGGAAATGACAGCCTGCCAGGTTGATTGCTTCTTTGTTGATCGGAGCGGTCACGATGCCGTCGATACACCCCAGCTGCGCAAGCTCCACAGCTTTCTTGATGAACAGCACGGAAGCCGCTCCAGTTTCAGCCGCCGCGACTCCACGGGGAAACCGCCCAAGGAGACGATCCAGCGGATCTAACACAGCAAGCTGATTGGATTGGGAAGGCGGCACTTCGTGACCTTCCACACGAATCACATTCATCCGGAGTTTCAGATTCTTCACCGTCTGCTGCATGACCGGGAACGACCCGATGACAATCGGACGACACAGTCGCCGCAGGGCTGGTCTTACCAAGGCCTTTGCAATCACCTCCGGCCCGATCCCGGCTGGATCTCCCATGGTGATACCTAAGAGCGGTTTGTCTTTTGATCTCGCCATGCTTTTCTTAGTACTCATACTCTTCGCCAATTACTCGGCACGTAGGATGCTCAAAACCACCTTCCAGCAAGGCCGCAGGAACTGTCACTTTAAAGGGGTAGGTGGGATGATCCCAACTGCGCGCGTCCAACGAGGGCCTGCTGAGGCCGCGCGTTGCGCGAGCAAGGGGATCGTCCCAGCTACCCCGTCCCCTTTTCAACATCCGGTTAAAATCCGTACAGGTACACCACATACCCTATATAAAGGATCGCGCTCCCGCTCAGCAACCAGGGCCGCCAGAGGGCACCCCACACCGCCTGCGCTAATAAGAAAATCGCTGCGGTCACTGCGAGCACCATGGTAATCAATGCCGTTGGAGCCAGAGTCCAATCCGTTCCCAGAAGACCGATCGAGACCGGAATGGTGCCTTGGAACACGATCGCGCCGGTGACGTTCCCGACCGCCAATCGATCTTTCTTTCGGTAGAGCCAGAGAAAACTGTTCGACATCTCGGGTAACTCGGTCGCCAAGGGCGCAACCAGGAGGGCCAGGATCAATGGAGAAATCGACAAGGCATGCGCAATCGTCTCTGCAGCGAGCACGAAGAGGTGTGCTCCAAGCGCGAGCCCGATTAGGCCGATGATCGCTTGTAGACCGATGAGTCCAAACGACGGAATTGCTGTCTTTCTGGCAAAGAGCAGCGGCTCGACTCCGCCCTCGTCTCCCTCCTCATCAGTCTCGCTGAACTTCAGCTTGACGTAATAGAGGTAGAGCCCCATCAACCCGACGGCGGCAATGGCATGCCCCAGTCGAGAAGGAATAAACACACAAGCCAGCGCCATGCTGTAGGCCGCCACAAAGAAGGAGAGATCACCCCTCACATCGCGATAGTTCAATCGGAACGCGGCGGTTCGCTTTCCCAACCCGGCATACACCATCAACAAGACAGCTAAGATGGGGATCACCAGAGTCGTCAGCATGAAGGGAGCGCCGAGAATCGCACCCAGCCCCACCTCAGCTTCGGCATGGCTGTCCCCGAAAAAAATGGCAATGACAGGGATCGATGTTTCAGGAAGTGTGGTGCCGATGGCTGCCAAGACGCCGCCGATCGCGCCCTCGGACAGATTGAACCGTTTGCCCACCCACTCTATGGCGTTCGTGAAGAGTGTGCAGGCGCCGAGCGTCACCCCGACAGAGACAAAAAACAGGAGGGTATAGAGTAGGACCGTCATCCCCGGCCCATCGGCCGAACGACCCGCTGTGCGGCATAGGCACGGGCCGCGTCTTCGAGCACCTCCTTTACGGGACGGCCCGTTCGTTCGGCGATTCGCTTGCAGTCGAGATATTCTGGAGCTGCCTTGACCATGGTCTTGTTGACATCGGCAATCTTCATCCGAACGGCTCCCCCTCGCACCTTCACCGAGACAAACCGTCGCGGGAGGATCTGTCGCATCACTTCACGAATCCGAACTCCTAATGCCGTCGTTTCCTGAAACATCACATCAAGAATCCGGTCCAGCTGCGCAGGGGCTGCGAGACAGGTCAGAACAACGCCCGGCCGCCCACGTTTCATGATGACCGGCGTCAGCGTCACATCGAGCGCCTCACATGCGAATAGCTGCTCCATCATATATTCGTATATTTGCGGGTTGACATCGTCGAGGTTCGTTTCAAGCTCCAGCACGGTATCCCGCTCGCGCACCCCTCGAGTCGGCGGGTTGGAGAGGAACACCCGCAACGCATTCGGCCAACCGGCGGGATCGGCGTCGCCCGCTCCATAACCGATGGCAGTCGGTGTCATCACAGGCATAGGGCCGAACTCGGATGTCAATGTGCGCAAGAGGGCTATGCCCGTCGGCGTGGTGAGTTCACGGGAAGGGCCGGCGCTGTATACCGGAATCCCCTTGGCGAGAATAGCGACCGCCGGACCAGGCGCCGGCAAGATTCCATGAGCGGATCGCAGCGTCCCCGTTCCCACATTAATAGGAGAAGAGGTCACACGGGTGACACCCAACAGATCGCAGCAGATCAGCCCGCCGACGATGTCAACGAATGAATCCAGGACCCCTACTTCATGGAAATGAACATGATCCTTGGCCACACGATGGGCATGCCCTTCTGCTTCGGCCAGTCGATCAAATACCGATCGGCTCTGCTGTTTGATCGTATCGGGAATCCGACTTTTGGAGAGAATGCTGTAGATTCGATGAAGAGAGAGCGGCTTCCGCAGTCCCGATGTAATCACCACATCGACCTTCGTCGCGTGAATCGACCCTCGATGCACCCGCCGCTTCCGAAGTGTGAACCCTGAAAGCCCAAGTCGCTTCAGCCCGCTCACCAAGCCGGAGAATGGAACCCCTACATCCACAAGCGCACCAAGAATCATGTCGCCGCTGATGCCGGAATAACAATCGAAATGGAGATGTGCGCCCACGTAAGTCCTTTCCTTGTAGAATTCAGACCGCGCCCATCTTACCCAAGCCGCCCAGGAACGGCAATCGGCTCAGAAGGATGGGGAAAACTCATGACGGTTCCTCGCGATAACGCCTGACGCACAAGTTTGACCAAGCAGGTCCCGCTGAATAGCTGACGATTGAGCTCGTGCACTATTGAATCAGACGCATTCATGTCTCGTTGGATCGGTAGTGGGTCAGTTCGAAATACGTTGCTTTCCCCCACGCGAAGCGTACCGTAAGGACATACGCATATATGCGAAGTCTCTGAGAAACTAGGAGGAGAGCAATGCTGACGGCAGGAAAACAAGTGATTGTCTGGCTATCCGACGAAGGGGTACGTCTGTTTCTTGGGCTTGAACGGCCTAGTGAAGAGAAAAGTCGCTGGGCATTCATCGGTAAAGTAGGCGAAGGGGGTCTGACGCAGCTCGGACTTTGGCTGATCATTGAGCGAGTCGAGGAACGTGAGATGGGGACAGGGGCGAGAGTCAGAAAAACGTGGAGTGTGACGCCTCAGACGTGCATGATTCGCGTTGATTTTATCATCTCAGCCCAAGTCTTTAACACATATCCCAGGGAATCGATAGGATTCAAAGAGAACGCCCCAGAGGAAGTAGTAGCTGTGGCATCTCCCCTTCCAAGCAACCTCGCCCCGGCGTGACGTTCTCGTGCGGGACGGGGAACAAGATCGAAGAAGCAGCGTGCGAGTTTGATCACTGGCGCGACGTCATCGGTCTATATGACCGTTCACGCATGGAATACTAGGATATTTAGATTGACCCACCACCCGTTGAGTCGAATACGTTGACAGCCCATCAACGCTATGTTATCCCCAGTGGACTCACCCTACGTCTTGATTTTTTCGCACCAACAATTTCGTGACGCGCTCATCCCCTATGATAATTTACCGGTCCTTGAGCAACCCCCACTCAGAGCTATTCAGATCGTCAATCGGTCGGATGGCCTGGATGCTGTTCTGCATTGCGCTGGCCCTCTGGACCCCGCCTGACGCCTCGGCAAAATCGAAACCTCAACGAGCCCCGCGACCAGAACCGGAACTCAAAATTCTCCACCTGGATATTTCACCCAACCCCTATACCATTTCATCCGGGTCGCTACAGTTTTCCGCCATAGTCAAGCTGCCCAAGGAGTTGGACGGCGCTACACTGTTGGAAGTGTCCTCACTCATCACGTCGCCGTCGAGAAATTCGCTCCGTTTTCTGACCACTCGCACCAAGTTGGAGCCGCACGCCGCCGCGACCGACGGTACGGCCCCTCCGCAAATCTCTGTCCTCTTGATGTGGGACGGATTGGATCTGAAACAAACCCCGTCGGTGGCAGGCCTCTATCAATTCGAAGTGCGCGCCAAATTGCTGGCGAATGGCGAGAAGGGACCCAGAACGCTGATGGTATCCTGGCCGAAACGGGGAACGGTAGAAGTGAAATAGCAAACAGTACAGAGTGAGGGTGAGGCGTCAGGAGCAAGAAGATTCTCTTTACGCCTCACGCCTAACCGTTCACCCCTAACGTATTAATCCGATGCGCAAGACAGCCCGCCCCAAAGCCATTGTCGATATTCATCACCCCAACTCCGGCCGCGCAAGAATTCAGCATCGTCAACAACGCAGCGAGTCCTCCGAAACTTGCGCCGTAGCCCCGGCTCGTTGGCACAGCCACGACCGGACAGGAAACCAACCCGCCAACCACGCTCGGTAAGACTCCGTCCATCCCTGCGGCGACCACCACCACTCTGGCTTGCATCAGCCTACTGTGGCGTTCCAGCAACCGGTGAATGCCGGCCACGCCCACGTCATAGAGCGTTTCAACATGGCTCCCCATCACCTCCGCCGTGACTCTCGTTTCTTCTGCGACAGGAATGTCCGAGGTGCCGGCCGTCATTACCAAGATGTGCCCTTGCAGCCGCCGCTTCGGGTCACGGATCGACACAATGCGCGCCTCGTCATGATAAACCGCTCGACGGTCAAGCCGCTTGATGAGGCCGGCCACTTGGCGCGTCGCACGCGTCGCCAACAACGGACGATGGTGTTTCAACAGCGCTTTCGCAATGGCGCGAATCTGAGCCGACGTCTTGCCTTCGCAGAAAATGACTTCGGGAAACCCCTGCCGTAATGACCGATGGTGATCGACAGACGCAAACCCAAGATCCTCATAGGGCAAGGTCCGGAGCTGCCCGATCGCGGTCTTCACGGGCAAAGCGCCTTTCTGGACCTCAGTCAACAATCGTTCAAGCGCCTCAGGGTTCATGGCTTCCCTTTCTCCGGTTTAGCATCGCGCTCCATCAAATCCGTGACCGCCTTTCGGCACGACTTCCCCTCGAATAGCACCGCGTTGATCTCCTGCACAATCGGCATATCGACATGATGACGTCGTGCAAGTCCTAATGCTGCCTTCGCCGTCCGCACCCCTTCAGCCACGGCCTGCATACTATGGAGGATCATCTCCACCCGCTCACCCTTCCCTAATCTCACACCAACCGTATGGTTCCGACTCAAGGCCCCGGTACAGGTCAATACCAAGTCGCCGACGCCGGACAATCCGTAGAATGTTCGTGGATCCGCGCCCATCGCGACACCCAACCGCACCATCTCAGCTAATCCTCTAGTAATCAACGCCGCGCGCACATTATGACCGAGCCCCAATCCATCCACCACGCCGGCTGCAAGCGCCATCACGTTCTTGAGCGCTCCGCCGAGTTGAACGCCCAAGACATCGCTGTCGGCATACACCCGAAAGGCCGGTGTCATCAATGCCGCTTGAAAAGTCTTGACCAATTCCGCATTCCTTCCTGCTAAACAGACTACCGTTGGTTTCCCCGCGCTGACTTCTGCGGCGAAACTCGGACCTGACAACACCATGAGGTCCTCGTGCATGGCAGGGGGAAGGTGGTCGGTGATTACCTGTGTCATCAAATTCAACGTATCTTCCTCAACTCCCTTTGTCGCACTGACGAACGGGATCGGAGCGGAAAGGGACCGGACCAGCTCGCGCAATACAGGGCGTGCAACATGTGACGGCACCACAAAAAGCAGCCCCTCGCTTTGTTGGGCGATGTCGACCAATGATCCAGTGGCCACGAGCGAGGTAGGAAGCGCGACGCCTGGTAAAAAGATCGGATTCTGGTGCTTCCCGTTGATGGCATCCACCACCTCTCGTTCATAGGCCCAGAGCAGCGTGTTGAGACCTTTTTCCGCGAGATGTTTCGCCAGAGCTGTGCCCCACGCACCGGCTCCGATGACTCCTATGCGATGGATGGATGACATGAATGAAGTGTGTGTGCGACGGAAGGGATATACGGCCCGGGTTTGTACGTCTCGTGGATTATAGGAAGCAGTTCTTTCACCTGTCAATGAAGGAGAAGCAATCTTCGAAATGTGTCAAGCGACCAAGCTCTCCCGCACTGCCGATACAGAGTCGGAGGAGCGGAGGCATAGGCTGTATCCGCTTTATGCCTGATTTCATAATTTCCTTCGCCCTCACGCACCGGACGATTAGTATGACCTGTGGCATCGTGAGCGCTATACGCGAGGGAGACGGCTATGAACACCACCCCATCGGCAAGGCGTTTCGTGCTTACGAGTCTACTGGCACTGCTGGCTCCAGTTATGCTCTGCGCGCCGCAGGCCGATGCTGAAACCTACGTGGCGGGGCAAATGGGGGTTACGTTGCCTTCAATCGGTTCTGGACTGAGTAATACCGACCTGACAGGGGTTTTTATCCAGGGGTCCACACTTTCCGATCAGGCACTCACGTCCTCTATCCTCTATGGAGCAAAAGTAGGGCATTACTTCACCGCTGTGCCTTGGGTAGGCGTGGAAGCCGAAGTCTACAATACAACGCCTCACATCAAGCAACAGACGATAGATTTTTTTGCCCCGTCTGGGACAAAAGTTGACTCTCTCGATTTCCCCGGCTTGGATTTCCGCGTACTCACACTCGCGCCATTTAATCTTACACTCCGCTACCATAAGACAAGGCTGCAACCATATATAGCCGTGGGTCCTGGAATTTTCTTCGCTCGAATAAAAGATCCTTCCCTTACCTCCGACAACTCACAATCGAGCACAGACGTTGGATTAAACGCACAGGTAGGCCTCAGATACTACATCACCAGACATTTCACAGTATTTGCTGAAGGCAAATATAACCACGTCCGATTTAACTTTCCAGAAACCCCTCAAATCAACTTTAATCTATTTGGCTTCAACAGCACCTATAATATGTTTCATGTGGCCTTTGGATTGAGCTACAACTTCTGATCGATAATCCGCCGCCTCCCGCTTACATCTAGTAAACCCTCGCGGTTCCGTGTAGCCTACAGGGAACCACCCATGAAACTCTGTCCATCCTGTCGACGTGAACTCCCGGAGATTAGCCGTTACTGTTCGCAGTGCGGTCAACGGCTTCATGCAGACTCGATTGAAGTTCCCCCGCAACCACCACCGTCACAACACACCGAATCACAACCGGGTCAGCTGAATGTTGAAATCCTGTACGGCATGGTGGCGCTGCTGGCCCTCGCAATTCTCTTCCCACCCTGGGAAACTCCGCCATCACAGGCTCCGGAATTCCTCGGCGTACATTTCATCTTATCGCCTCCCACGCCGGACGCCATCGTGAGCAGACTGTTGCTGACGATCGAACTCGTCACCATCGCCATCGCGGGGCTTTATGGTTCTTTCCTCTTCCGTCAAAAAAAACCCTAGCCGGATGCTGAAAAAGCCCGCCAGCGGCGTTCTTGCATCGTTCAGATCCTCAACGTACCCCAGAGGGTACGCCTCGGCCCTTCACTCGCTGCGGCCTTGCTGGACGGACTTTTTGAGCATCCGGCACATCGGTCGGTGAAAAGATAGCGGGCTTTTCTCACCCATTAATTAGCGACTATTAGCGCTCACCAATGACTTTCCTCAGTCTAACGCTAGCGTCAGACACTTGGCGGAGCCGCCCGATTTCATAAATTCATCGAGCGGAACTGGATGGGGAAGATAGCCGCGCGAGCTCAAGATGGATTCTGTTTCTGGACAACCTGCGGGCAGCACGACGTGTTTGCCGACGCAAACGGCGTTGCAGGCAAACCGGAGAGCCTCAGCTTCCGTCACCACGAGACGTCTGGAGGGAGAGATTCGTTCGGCAAGAACCTCTTGTCCATACCGATCGAAGGCGGAAGGGAAATACAGAAGTTCACCGCCGCTCAAGGGACACAAGCAGGTGTCGAGGTGATAGAACCGATTGTCGACGAGTTCAAGTGGAATGATCTCTCGGTGAAACCAGTCGCTGAGCGTCTGGAACACACGGATATCCGATCGCTGCCGATAGCCACCGAACCAGGTCTCGGGAAACCCCAAGAGGTCCCCGGCTCCCTCGAAGAAGCTATCGGGATCCAGTGTGACAACGTCGTACCCCTGCCCACGAAACCATTCCTCAAAATACCTCTCTTCCTTCCGCCGTTCGACATAGCGAAAACGGCTCGGTACTGCTTTGCCCCCGACGACGATTCCGGCGTTCGCCGTGAACACCAGGTCAGGGAGTCCAGGCATCGGTTTCATTCGCTCGAGCACCGCGCCGACATCCTGTTCGAGCACCTGCATTAGGGAATGCCACTGACGGACGGCCACATCAGAATTGACGGCATTCGAACGGCGCATCCATGGATTGATCTCATAGTCGATGCTGAAATAATCCGGCGGACAGACGAGCAGGCGGCTCATAGTCTCCATCCCAGCTCACGAGCCAGTTCATTCAGAAACGACGCAGCATCCATGACCAGCCCAACCGCCTGAAAGCTTCCTCGATCCGCGAGTTTCGTCGGAACGGCCGGATTGACATCGACGCAGACGGACGGAATTGTGGCAGGTAACAAATTGCCCGTCGCCACCGCGTGTAGCGTCGAGGCGACGAGCAAGGCCAGTCCGATACCAGGAACTGCCGCACGCATGGCTGCCTGGGCTTCCAGCGAATCCGTGATGACGCCGGGCAGCGGACCGTCGTCGCGGATTGTGCCGGCCATGACGACGTGGACACCTTGCCTGACACAAGCCGCCATAATTCCAGTCTTGATGACTCCCGACCTGACCGCGGTCTCAATGCTGCCGGTCGCCCTGATTCGATTAATGGTTCGCAGATGATGCTCATGCCCATGCGGCACGACGCGGCCAGCCGCATGCCCATAGCCGAGGGAGGTGCCGTAGAGGTCGACTTCCATATCATGAGCCGGCAGCGCATTCCCGCAGAACAGGACATGGATGAACTCTTCGTCGATAAGCCACGCCAGCGCGTCGCGCCCCCCTGCATGAACAATCGCCGGACCTCCCGCCAGCAACACTTTGCTGCCCACTCTCCCCTCCCGGAATCCTGTTCGCAGCTGCACAAGGCGCTTGGCGACGTCGCTGATGACACGCCCATGGGGACGTTCCGACGAAACCTGCGATTCCATGAAGCTGAACACATCGCGGTCACGTGGCCGTTGGAGCGGAATCACTCGCACGCCCTCACGGCCGATCACGATCTGATCTCCCTGCTTCACGTCTCCCATCGGGATAGTCCGAGCCGTCAGGCGAGCCGTATCTACACGAATTCCCAGATCCATCTCGATCCCCTCCACTTCCACCCACTGGTCACGCACTCGCACCTGAGTGGGCAAATGGGTCGTCGCATAAAATTCGTCGGGAAAGATTCCGTCCGCCGGCGCCGCCGCCAGCCGGCAGTCCTGCTCACTCTCGACCGACGCGCCGTGGGGTTGAATGGCATGAAGAATCTCACTGAGCAGTTTCGCAGACGAAGCCCGCACGGCGATCCTTGCCCGCGACGGCTCCTCGCGGGTCTTGCCGATCTGCATATCCTGAATGTCGAATGTGCCACCCATCATCAGAATCCTGTCCAGGACCTTCGCCAGGATCAACGAATCGATAATATGTCCTTGGAGCAAGACGGTCTCTTGGTCATGTGTCATACATCAAACTCCCCACGCTAATTCTACCACCAGATCGACACACAGATCAGACTCTGACCACCCACTGATCTCATCCTCGCCCAAGCAGGTTCCTTGCCTTCACTTCTGTTTAGGGGTGGCTGGGGTGATCCCCACTGCGGACCAGAAATTCACAGAGCGCAGGCGGCTCAAAATGCTCCGCTAGCGAGGCCGCAGGGAGCAAACACCGCAGGCGTACCCTCTGGGGTACGTTGAGGATGGTTGCGACCCGAGAACGAAGCTAGCGGACATTTTCAGCCGCC
The DNA here is from genome assembly GCA_965233175.1 of uncultured bacterium. Lineage (GTDB taxonomy): Bacteria > Nitrospirota > Nitrospiria > Nitrospirales > Nitrospiraceae > Palsa-1315. The sequence continues at coordinate 33,997 of CBDDRW010000085.1, read as the reverse complement.
TGCTATTCGGTCTTCATGAGTTCGCGGAGGATACTCGTCGCATAAGCGCCAGGTGGAAGTGAAAAAGAGAGCGTGAGCACCGACCCTTCCAACGCCCATTCCAAATTGGCGAGAGGGATGCGGAGCGAGCGCCGTTCACCGCGAAACCCGCAGGCTCTCGCGGCTTCGATGAGAGACTCCGGTGTCGCCCCGCCTTCAGCAACCACCGCCCGTTCGATCTCGCCCGGCTCTCCACTGGCCCATGAGGCGCGTGACCCAAACAGAATGCCGGTAGGGCTGATCTCGAATCGGTCAGCCCGCGACTGTTCCTTTACCGCATCCTCGACCAGAAAACAGGCGCCGTTCTCCATTTTCATAGCCCAGTCTCCAACCAGAATACGATCGAGTCGATCCAGTCGTCTGGCCAAGATGTCATTGAAGAAATGCGACTGATACGCATTGAGGTACCACATGCGCTTGGATCGACTCAGCCTGTTTCGGCGTGCAGGATCAACCAGGAGTTCAGCCCCGGTCCGGTAATTCTGTCCGCTTCGCCCTTGCCGTTGCGGACCGAAGTAGTTCGGTACGCCTCGTCGCAACAATATGGCGGTGACCAGAGGCACCGTTTCTCTGGTATGTGCAGCGACATCTCGAATCACCAACCGAAAGTGATTCCCGGCATGATGCCCAGGGCGTAAGCGATTCCGATGCCGGCCGAGCACCTCGACAGACAGGAGTTGCTCGTCTAGTTTCAATTGATCCAGCCTGTCAGGCGTGACGCCGAGAAGCGAGACCATCTGCGTGGTTACGGCCCTGGCATCTTTGAGGCCTGCCACTCCAATCGCTTGGGCTTTCACTCCCAAGACTGAAGACAGGCGCAGGACGAGATCCGGAGTCGAGAGCAGGCGCTTTCTAATTTTGATGTAGAGATGCTCACCCTCTCCACAAGGAAGATACAGCGGGTGTTCCTCGACCTGGAAATCTTCTGGCAGCCTCCGCATCTGCCCACCGATGCCCGGCAGTATGGCTGTCAAAAACGGCATGGTCATGGTGCGATGGTCCCCTTCTTCACTCTCACGTACATGCCTTCACCGTTCACCGATATCGATGGGATACACGCACTGCATGGTATACTTTTCTTATGCTTGCTCGTCCATTGATAACTCAATGGCCTAAAGCCTGCCTATTAGTGGCGGGAATGTTCTTCACCGTTCTGATGTGCGCACTGTTCCCAGGGAACTCATTAGGTGGAGACAACGCGATCTTTCAACAATTTACCCAGCACATCGGCCAGCAGATCCACAAAGACAAACAGGCCTTTGCGCAAGCGAACACCTGCGTCTTATGGTTTTACAAGGCGGGAAAGACCCCTCCCCCGACTGTGCAGGGAATCGTCTGGAACCCCACTCCTTCATCCCAAGTCGAAATGGATTGCCTGCGCCACTATCCAAGGGGGATGGATGATGCGCGAGGTGATCTTGCCAAGACCCAGGCGTTGCTCTCGGTCAGCCTGACCTTCTATCAATTCGCACTGGTTGCCGACCGGAATGACGATGCGACCTACAGTCCCGTCGAACTTCAGGACTTACTCCGCTCTCTCACCCTCTCCTACCACGACGAGGAGCCAATCCCGAAGCAGGTTACCGCACTCATGGAGCGGTTCGATACTTGGTACCGCAGCCGTAATATGGACGCCTTGATGCAAGGCATGAGCGATCTGTATGAACGAGGCTATCGCGTCACCCCTGCCGATCGTGTCGAACTGGATCGTGTGATGGGATGACACGACGCACAATGTCCTGGCCCGATCGAGCCCGTTCCTTCATCGGATATTGCCTGAGTGAACCCTTCTATCGAACCTTTAGTCGTATTCCCAGTTGGGAAGTCGGACTCTCCACACACGAGATTTCACGACTCACCTATGTGCACGCCCCCTTAGCCGGACGGCGAGCAGTTCATCTGAGCGACCTGCATCTCGACCATTATCAGCCACGGCACGATGGTATCGTCGCCAGCATCGGCACACTCCATCCTGATTGGATCTTTGTCACCGGCGACCTGCTCAACGTGCCGGAGGGGCTGCCACATCTATTTCGATTTCTCTCGGGCTTGCGCACCATTGCGCCGGTCTTCATCACGTTGGGTAATCACGATCACTATAGTGGCGTGCCGATCGATCGGTACTGCGAACTTGCCGATCGCAACAAAATTACCCTCTTAATCAATCAAACCACATTCATTTCTACGAACGATAGCGAGATTGCCATTGTCGGAGTCGACGATCCCTCACTGCATCGAGCCGACTTGAGCTGCCTGCCGCCGCGCGTACAAGGCCGCTACACCCTCTTGCTCGCCCATGCACCGAACATCCTCGACCAACTGGAAGACCACCACGCTGTCGACCTGATCCTCTGCGGACATAGCCACGGAGGCCAGTGGCGCATACCAGGCATGCCGACATTCTGGCTTCCGCCAGGCTGTAATGGCCGAGTCGATGGTCACCACGGAGAACCTGGCCGCCGGCTCTATATCAATCGTGGGCTAGGATGGTCGTTCATTCCCCTGCGATGGAACTGCACACCTGAAATCGCCTGCATTGACTGGACAGACGACGTGGCATCACTCACAGCACTCGGACCTATTTAATCCGCTCCAACGCCTCCCTCGATCGGCTCCTGACCGTTTGGTCCCAATCTCCCTCCATGACAGTCGTCAATTTCTCTTTCGCCTCACTGGCACGTAACCGGCCCAATCCCAACGCGGCGCAGGAACGGACATAGGCGTGCTCATCTTCCAATGCTTTCAGCAGAAGAGGAATCACAGTGTTATCGTTCAGGACGCCCAGGTAACTCGCCGCCATCCCGCGAATCCGATGCTGCTTGTCTCCCAATGCCAACTGTAACGTCGTTGCAAAGAGATCCCGCAGCGCGGGCGTCACGGATTCCAACCCTTCGGCCCGGTACTTATTCACGTCAATCAGGGCAAAGGCGATTTCCAACTTCTTCTCTTGTGTCGTCGCCTGATTGAACGACGCGATTAACTTCGCACATTCACGCCGTTGCGTCCTGCGGCGGATGAACACCCGAACCAACAGAAACAGTCCCGCCGCGATCACCAATCCCGTAAACGCCATGGGAATGGCTTGATCGATCACATAGTCCTGGGTATCGAACGACAGACGCTTCCATACCCAAACGCCGGTAATGACGAGGCCGATGAGGACTGCAATGGCAACCAGATTAGTTTTGCCAGATTCAGAACGAATGCTCATGGGGGAGATATCATAACAGGGCAGAGGGAGGAGCAGCCAGGTGGGGAGTGGCAAGGCAGCTAGCATCGTCTCTGTGCTCGCAGAGCCCCCATGATTAAACGGTGGTCGCTCGAATGCGCGCAGTAGCGACCACACCAGCCGCCTTGCTGAGTGCGAACAAAGAGTTTTGGTTTAGTTCCGCTCGCGCAATCGAGGATCAACCAGGCTGCCCTGTAAAGAGAAAACGAGCGAGCTTGGGGGGATGCGGCGAACCATGTGGTGAGAATAGACTCATGTTGTTACCCCACTGTGATGGGCATGAGCGTCATCGTATCGTTGCCGAAAATGTCGATGACTTTCAAGATCGCGTTGCGCCGGTTCTTGTCCTGGTAGAAAGCCTTGCACACCGCTCAGACCGGTTCCCCGAGGGACTTTGATGATCTCCTTCCGGATTTCGTAGTTAAAATCCACTGCCCAGTAGTCGACCTAGTCGGTTCATTGCTTCGTCAGCACGTCGCAAGTCACGACATCCAGCTTGTCCTTGCTGATCTTGATGAGCTTGCCGGACTCGCAGACGACTTCACTCTTGCCTTCCTTCAGCTCGACCGTTAGCGTCAGTTTGTCCTTCTTGTCGAACCGCGGTGTGAATTCGATATAGGCCACGTCGTGGAAGCGGCCTTGTCTCTTCTCGACGGCGCGCTTGTCGAAGACTTCCGGCGGGATCGTCTTGGGGCGCCAGGTCGATGCCCTTCTGCTTCGCCTCATCCAGCACGGCGACAACCCCATTTCGAACTCGAAGGTCAGCACGTCCACGCGGGAAGGGTCGCGCTTGCGGCATTCTGTGATGACTTCTTCAATAAACAGACGCCCGACCGGCAGGTTGATCGGACCGACCACGACCAAGCGCTCGCCCTGCTGGCTATGAGGGGCGATATTGCTACCGCCTCACAAATCGTTACACTTATCGACAGCTCTGGATGAGCAACATCAAGTCGGTAGGAATCTATTCTTTTCTTCGAGAATTAAGACTTCAGCAGTCCCAGTCATATAGAATCTACGTAACAGTGCATACTACAGCCTTTCGCTTCATCACGTCCCTAGGTTTTTAACCTGACTCTCTATCTTTCCTTCACATCCATCTACAAGGGGCTATAGCAAGCCTTGAATCGAATGCGCAATCATGTGAAAATGTGTGTCTGGCTGTCTAACTCTTAGATCAGCCGCTTTCAGCCGTGGAATCCTGAGTGTGAAGGTCCATCACCCAAAGGACTTTTTCTGATCGGTTATAGGAAGCGCTCCAGCGCTGAGATATCGAATGTCCAGTCCAGCTTTTAAAGTAACCGCCCGCCCGATCAATTTATTATTGGTTGATGATCACCCCGGTAATTTACTTGCACTCGAAGCTGTCTTATCCGATCGCGAATATAATTTGATTATGGCGCATTCCGGTTACGAGGCGATCGAGCTCATGAAAACACATGAGATTGCGCTTGTTCTTTTGGACATTCAGATGCCTGGAATGGATGGATTTGAAACCGCACGACAAATGAAATCAATCGAGGGTTGCCAGGACATTCCTATTATTTTTATTACGGCTGTCTACAAGGATGATCCTTTTATCAAAAAAGGGTATGAAGCGGGGGGAATTGATTATTTCAGCAAACCCTTTGACCCAGAAATTCTAAGACTGAAAGTGCGCCTCTATTCGTCGTTTCGCCAAAAGACCTATCTTCTTCAAGAGAGAGAAAAACGCATCAAGGAGACGGAAGAGCTTTTGAAGACAGGCCGAAAGTTGTCTGATGCCTTGGAATCTCTTCCTGTGGGAGTTCTGATCGCAGACGCCGATGGCCGGGTGTGCCAGGCTAACGAACAGGCCTTGGAAATCCTGGGATTTACAGAGTTTGAGGAGAAAGATTGTTATGGGGAATTTTTGGGTTGGTGGGAGTATGAAGGCAAGCTGATCAAGGCCTCCCATGCACCTATGGCACGTTCGCTACGGAGTGGTGAGCCTTCCCATAATGTACTCACTCAGATGAAGTGTTCCGATGAAACTTCAAAATTTGTGCTCAGCTCAGCTTCACCTCTGAGAAGTTTTGATGGAGAAATTATGGGCGTAGTCATGGTGATTCAAGATGTGACTGGGCACGAACAAATCGAGCAGCATATAGAGCAACGTATTCAAAAACTCATTTCTTCAGAAATCGAAGGCAAGCCTACAGATCAAAATTAAATTCAAGTACTTCTTAAGCGGTTCAAGCTTGCTCCCCCCAATTGTTCTGTTATTCTGATCGCGGCCGAGATAGCGTTGCAGCCTTTGCCGGGTTGATTTCCAAATTTGTTTGCTTTCGGAACAGACGGAAGGATACGTCAAAGCCCTAGAAAATCGAACTTTTCGATCTTGCGTTGGAGAGAGGTTTTTGAGCACTGTGCGGAGAACGACTAGGCAAGCGGAAAGAGCATGAAAGTCATTTTAAAGGTTCTGTCTATAGTATGAAGTAGTGAGCCGGCTGGGACTCGAACCCAGGACCCTCGCCTTAAAAACGCAGTCCAATCTGAAGGAAATCAATCACTTGATGTGAGACCCTCCAATATCTGAGAGGGATTTGATGACGCGCGCGCAAATGCCGTGCAGTCCAATCTGCAACAAGCCGCCCCCTCAATCGATTATGTCAGTCACCCTTCAACCTGAACTTTTTATACCTTAGACGAAACGTTCCTCCCTTGAGGGTCGGCGCTTTATCATTTCCGATGCGGCTGTACCACCATTGGCCTTCGCCTTCTGAAAAATCTGGCGCCAACTTAACCGTAAATCCACCTTCTCGGTCATTCTTCTTCTGAACCCATGTGCCACTCCAGGTATGATCCACCAGCCTGTGTGTTTTGAAATGACCTTCTTCCCACTCATAATGCCCGTTCCCCTGTTCGTCCAGTATTAACGGAACCACAGCACCACTGCTATCGATATAGTCCCATTTCCCTGCCAAACCATGCCGATCACCGATTTGTGGAGCCATTACCGGCGGACGGGAACCCATAGAAGCTGGGTGCGGCGCACACGCTGCTGCGTGCAATGTGCCGGCGAATATGAAGAGCGTCATGAGGTGTCGGATAATCCTGTACACCATTGCTTCACCTGGGATGACCAGCTTTCCAAGATGTCAATCGTCCCTGCCATTGACCTGGGCCGGAGGAGTAGTGGCCTCAACTGCAGTGAATGACTCGAGAATTTCGTAACCATGACTCGAACCCTTTGGGACTATCCAAGAATCGCCTGCCGTGAGCGATAGAATTTGTCCCTCGATTTCCAGATTCGCACGACCCCGGATGACATAACCAACCGTTTCATAATCTCGTTGAGTGAACGAGATGGGCAGAGTGGGCGACAATGATTCCCACAGCCGCATGGAAATATGAATGCCCGATGCCAAGTACTTTTGGCCCATCTCGCCTCGTGGGGAATACTGGGATGACACTTTGCTCACGCTCTGATCTCCCATCGTTGCCTCCTCTAGTCCCATCTAACGTCGGAATTCTCACCTTGGTGCTAATTCCGCTTGACCACTGTGCATAACGTGGTCGATGAAAGATCGCTCAGTGCATATCGAATAATTTTTAATGATGAGCCAGAATCACTCATCCCGCTGAAGCGTGGTGGTATGCCCCTGATCGGTGATATAGGCTTTGACCCTATCCCCCTTTACCACTTTATCCAGTTTCGTGCTCGTATCAACGTGAAGCTTCACTTCTTTCCCATCAGTATCTTTGACCCAATAATATTCGCCATCCACACGCATCAGGGTACCTTTCACCGTGTCCTTTGTTATGCGCTCCCCGAGCGTCGGTGTGGCCTCTTTGTCGGACATCGGATTGGCGGCTCCCGCAATCCCGGCTCCAAAACCAAGCATCAGTACCGCCATTACGGATAAGATACGCTTCATCGTAAGACCTCCTTGTTATAGTGAAATAGAGCTGATATCCCCCCTTTTCCCATGCTACCCTCTGATGCCCGCCTCGAAGCTGTGCCAACCACGACGAGTTCCTCCCCTTCGAAGCTATATTGGCGTCGGCCCTTGAGGAATTCGCGCTCCCTATGTCAAAACTTTTACGCTGGAAGCTGGATGTTCATACTCGGTCGTTCCCTAGTTCCCTCCATGAATGTTGAAAGCTCCGTCTGGCCGGGTCACAACCGTGGAGAGGCAACTAATAGCACTACCCGCGATTCCTCGGTCGGAACGCAGTGCTTCACTTCACAAACGCTGTAGTCAGTTCTCCCCAAGTCCCTTGCACCTCCATCTGCGTTAAACTGACCACATGCACTTTCCCAGCAACTATGCTTTAGAAGCGTCCTGTCAAAGCCTGCTCAAAAAGTGTTTGTGAAAAGACCCAATCCATAGCGAGCCAACAATGAATGGAAAGGATGGAAGAATGAATCGAGACACCGGGGAGGTCGTGCGAGCTTTTCAACGGCTCGCTAGCGCCGCTGAGGAATTCGTCAATCGTGCGCCAAGGGTGAAACGCTTTCAAGCCTCGCGGTCTTCCTTGTTGGATGCGATCACCGATGCGCAACTCGTGCTCTCGGTTCATCGATTGCCCAAAGACAAAGGACCAGAACCGAAACCAGCCACCAAATCGAAGAGCACATCGGTGCTGGAAGAACAAATACAGCGATCCAAGGCGATGCTTATTGAACTCGAACGACGATTGCAGCCGCTTAGGGTTGAACTAGAGGGACTCCAGTCTCGTGTGCAACACGCACAAGCGTTGCTCGAAAAGGCTTTGGCGACTCGAGATTGATGGGCACCCCGATAAACGTCCTACGGATACGCTCCAGCACGAAGCCGGCGGTAGAACCACGGCGGGACCGGATGTGGCTCAGACCACAATCCCTTCTTGCGTTCTCTTGCCTCTTGCTCCAACTGCTGTAACACTAGATCCTTCGGCGCATACTTTTGATACCACCAGCACCAGCCGTCTTGAACCAGCTCGTCATTGACGTGGGTACATCCGGCCTGGCACCCTTGCAAGAGTCAAACGGGAACGGCGGCTCCAATTCTGGAACCACTGTCTGTGACGACGCGAAAGGTGGGTGGGTTCCGCCGCGACTGAGAAGGACGAGGGAATTCTACTGCCCCCTGCATGCGCTCGTGAGAATGTTCGTCAATCGACCTCAGACAAATGCTGTAGGGCGGCTTCGACGTGTTCGGTGCCCACGTCGGCGTGACCAGCTTTGCCGTGTTCTATGGCTTCGTTGAGATGACTAATCCCTTCGCTCAAATGCAAGCCTCTACCTCCCATCTTCGCAAACTGCAGTGACGTTTCCGCATGTTTCACAAACTCCTCAGCATGCCCCTCTTTGCCATGGGCCACCGCTTGCTTGGCGTGGTCGATGGCCTCCCTGACATTACCCATGGGGGACGGGTGGGCGTTCACCATGGGCACACCAACGAACGCTCCAAGCGCAGCCAGAATGAGGACACCACGGTAGAATTTGCTGATCAACTTCATCTCCCTCCAGGGTTATAATTCACTGCCGAAAACGCCTGACCTTAACACAGGGTTTCGGTAGCCTGTCAAGAAGTCCTGACAGGCCTTGCGAAACCGAGTTTTTTGTTTGAGGTCCTCGCTCAGAAGTCGTTACGCTCAACGACGTCCCGTTCTTTCAAAACCTTGCCTTCTTCACGACGATGGTGGTGCTGCGCCCCAAATCACATTTTGAGTTGGATGGCCCACGCGAACGAGAGATCTATGTAACCGTGATTAAGTCCTGATGTCCTCTGCCCATAGAGCTAGGTCATTAGGAAGGGATGGGTCTGTAAAGTTCTCGGGGGGGGGTGCCTGGAAAGACGAAGGGTCCTTGTGTGCCCATCGTTGATAGAGGGACTAGCATGCCGCATACCGATGTGGTGAGCCGGCTGGGACTCGAACCGGATAAAATGCGGTCGTAGAGTAGAGCGATCTAACGTTCTCTTCTTCGCCTTCGCCTAGACCATATTCTGAACCTCAACCTTGTCTTTCCAGGCCGATTGCGCAGGATGCTCAAAATGACATCCCAGCAAGGACGCAGGGAGCAAGTAACATAGTTTCTCTAAGCTTGCTCGTTGATGGTTTCCCCAGGATGGCCCGGATGGGTCCCCCACTGCGCGCGTCCAACGAGGGTCTTCTGAGACCGCGCGTTGCGCGAGCAGGCTCCGTCCCCTCCTCTTTTCTGCGAGCATCTTTCTTACTCAATGATCCTTCCAGGCCCCTCGTTACCTTCTTTCAAGGGATGGCCTGGCTTGGACCCCAACTGCGCACGTCGAACAACCACCGCTTTATCGTGGGGGTTCCGTGAGCACGGGGGACTAACCAGGCTACCCCTCATCCTGCTATCGCGCATCTTCCCACTCCTTGCCATGTACCTCCGACCATATTTCATGCACCATGCGTTGATCGAGAACAAACCATGATGCCTTGTCGCGCAGACCTTGGAGGAATCTTATATCCGCATCCTTCAGTGTCTTGGGGCGCGGTTTAAGCGCCAGCATTTGGTGGACCGTCTCTCGTTCCCTCGGTGAAGGACGCACCATTTGCCCTTCAAGGAATGGATTTTTTCGTGGCGCCTGGTTCAGTTGTGTCAATAGCATGGGGACACGTGACGTCTCTTCAGCACGCAACACCGATATCGCCGACGGGGCATTCAGTCCGATGGCCAAGATGAGGGCAATCACAACTCTAGATGTACGTTTGGGATCAGGCATACACGAAGATCGGCGAGTCATTCTGCCTAGTCGATTTCCTATGGTCATGAGGCGGCGTTAGAGGTGAGCCCCATCGCTGACGAGGCAAGGTCGAAGCGGCTGCCGACGGGCAGCATAAATCCTTGAAGAATACGGCTGAGCCATCCGTGAAACGGGACGATTTCATAGGACCGTATCTCGAGATATCCGTTGCCGGTCTGGACAAGGAGTTTCCCGGGCTGCTTGGCCATGATTTCTCCCGGGACTCTCCCTGATGGAGGCCCCTCTTGAGGTTGGGCATCGTAAATCTTGATGGTCGTCCCATTGAAATGGGCTGCAAGCGGCTCATAGGGTTGTACTGCGCGCCAGAGATTGGAAATGTGTCTCGCAGATGCGCTCCAATCAAGCACGGTGTCGGATGCTTTCTTCTTTCCGAAATAGGTCCTTTCGGCGATATTTTGCGGCATGGGGTTGACGGTTCCTTTTGCCATGGCATTGACCGCTTCTGTCAGGAGGGCCGCCGCTGCATGATGTTGGCGCTGTGTGAGTTGCCCCGCGTTCTCGTTCTCTCCGACGATCAGTTCTTGCTGGGCGACAATATCACCTGCATCGATCTTTTCCGTCATGACATGAACGGTGACCCCTGCCACTGATTCCCCGTTCTTGAGCATCCAAAACGCCGGATGTGGGCCTCCATAACGAGGGAGCAGTGAAGGGTGACAGTTTAACACTCCTAATCGGGGGGTTTGAAGCAGGGCCGTCTTCAAAATCTGCGGAAAGAAAAAGACGACGATGAGATCGATGTTCAAACCCTTCACATATTCAACAAATGTGGGAGAGTTCACGTTGGGAGACGTGATGCGCTGAATCTTTTCCTTATCGAGCCATTTCCAGGCGTCGAACCGAGGTGCCATCGCTCGTATCGGTTTGGATCGGCACAACATCGCTCTGACAACAGTCCTGATCGTATAACTAAGACCGTAACCTTTTGGATGTCGTTTCCAGAACGGGCGGGCCCAGGCGACAATCTCATGTCCGCTGGCTTTCACTTGCCGGCCAAAATCCCAGTCATCAACCTCCGAAAGAACCAGAAGCCGTAACCTGGAGGTCGTCATACCCGCTTTCGTGTAGAGATGAGCGCTCATCGCGTTTCACACCACGGTCACGATGGATCAGCGGATATCCGCTGGGAGTTTCTTCCTCAATATATCAGATAAGGCTTCTGGTCTTGCACTCCAAACATCTCCGTGATCGTTACACCGGACGGTGACGGCTTTGACCTCGGTCAGATACGTAGAATTGTGCCTGGAAACACCCCATTATACATCAGTGAGGATATGGCGATTCGCGCGAGAAAGTAGAATATAGACGGATGCCCGATCAGCCGGCTAACATACTGTGTACGACCGACCAGCCATTGACAGGCCCGGCCGCAGCACGTAGCTTGGTGCGAGCTTCTTCTGGTGAACCCGTCTCACGTGTTCGGCATTGTTTCGGAAGTCAAAAACCTCTTGTTGTGACAAACCATATCGGCATTGTGTTTCGTCTGTGTTGAACATTGTGGGTCGTATCTATGACTGATCAGGCGAGCGAGATTCCCAGCTATCAGGGGCCTGCGTTCTTTTCCTATGGGTTCAGACCGTTTTTTCTTGGTGCCGCGCTGTTTGCCGGTGTGGCAATCCCTGCCTGGATTCTTGTCCTTGCCGGAGCCGGCGAATCGACATTTCTTTATCCGGCGCGGGACTGGCATGTGCATGAGATGGTCTTCGGCTTTCTCCCAGCCGTGATCACAGGGTTTCTGCTCACGGCCATTCCCAACTGGACCGATCGCCCGCCGATTCGAGGGCATGAGTTGATCTTGCTCTCGACCCTTTGGCTGGCTGGACGTGTGCTGATCGCCGTTCCATGGTTCACCCCCCTCGTGTCATCGATTGTCGATGTGGGGTTTCTTGTCGCGGTGGCGGGGCTCGTCTGGCGCGAAATTGCTGTCTCGAAAAGCTGGGATCGCGCGCCGATTGGGGTGCTGGTTAGCCTGCTGGCCGGCGCGAATATCCTGTTCCATGCGCAGATCTTGTGGGGGGTGGAGACGGATCGTCCTGAGCGTATCGCGATCGCAATGGTCATGATGTTGCTGACGCTGATCGGCGGGCGCCTCATCCCCACCTTTACCGGCGAACTTCTGACTGACGCCGGCAGGGCGGAACGGCCGGCAACCTTTTCTCGCTACGACGGCATATCGATCGCGCTCGTAGGAATCGCCGTGGCTTTCTGGATTGTTCAACCGCACTCCATAGCGGCTGGGTGGCTGTTCGTGGTAGCTGGCTTGGCCAATCTGGGCCGTCTGGCACGTTGGTACGGTTGGACCACATGGCGTGAGCCATTGGTGTTGATCCTGCACTTCGGCTATGGCTGGTTCGCGTTGTCGCTGCTCATCTTAGGGGGAGCCATTCTTGGGATCGGTCTGCCGGAAGAGGATGCCGTGCATGCGTTTACCGCCGGCGCGGTGGGAGCGATGACGTTGGCAGTCATGACCCGCGCCAGCCTGGGCCATACGGGCCGACCTCGGCACGCGGGTCCACTGACCGTCCTGATCTATATGCTGGTCAACCTTGGCGCGGTACTGAGAGTATTTGGGCCGATGACGGGACTTCCGGCGAATCTCATCTTGGGTGTGGCAGCAGGCAGTTGGAGTGGAGCCTATGTGCTGTTCGCCATAATCTATGGACCATTCCTTCTTCGCCCGGGCCTCGACGAGTAACTACTTAGAGAGCGTTTTCGGAAGACTGAGCTTATTAGGCCTATGCGCTTCCAAATCGATCTGCTTGAGGGTGCTGAGCTGTTCCGTCAATTCTGCAATCCGCTTGTCGCGGGTACGAATTTCTCGCCGAAGCGTGGGAACTGCTCGGTCCTGACTTTTGGCAGATTCCGCAGCCCGGATGGAAGCCGATGTATTCGCCACACGCTGTTGTTCAAACCATGTGCGGACGAGCCCTTTCATGACTGCAACAGCCCCGTTCGACTCATCGACAGAAGCAGAATGAGCAGTCCGGTTGGCAAGAAATCGAATCCAGCGCGCGCTTGAATCTGCAAATGGGCCTTTCGGCGCGACGGTCATCGCCTCCTGAAAGGAGGCCGCTGCCGCTTCTCCATTCTGGAACAATGCGATCATTGCCCGTGTGAAATGCACCCGATCGCATGATTGATGTTGCGCGCAGGTACTCAGCAGGGCGTCTTGTTCTTGCTGAACGGCTTGCAAGAGTACCGTGTCACTCTCATTGGCTTGAAATACTGGCGCAGACGCAGGCGGCGCTAGACCATTCACTGTCGCACATCCCCAGACCATCCCCACCATCAAGAGCCCGGATCCAAGACGAAGCCACATTGCAATACCCCTTGTTGCACCGAGGTCTCAGTGCCATTCCTGAGATAAGTTTAGCAGATAATATGGATTTTGACGGACCTCACGAATCGGGTCTTGGGGTCTATTCGTCATGATGTACCCGCTCGTTGCATCACTCCGCCTGCGTGGCTCTGATTGAATCGGTTCATGATGAACTTGCGGATTTATTCTGCGGGCAACGGCATAATCACGCCCAGCGGTAATGATCCGAAGATCCACGAAGGCAAGGGGCTGGTTCCAAAGATGTCGTTCCCCATCGGCATATAGGTGATGAGCGCCAGGATGATGAGCTCTGTGAGAATCCCCACACAACAGCGGAATGGGCTGCCTCCAATTCGGACAGGTTTCGGATGGCTGGATGCAAGACCTGCTCCTTTTGTTCACTCATGATCAGAGTGCCTGATTCGATAATTTTACGCGCAGACACATATCTATAACTAATTTATTGAGGCAATGTGGAACAGGAATCATGATAGGTAGTTACAAGACCTGACCCTTTTAAACTCACCCCCCCACCCACCGGCACGACCATGCGAGGGGCCTTCCGGTTTTTCACTTTGTCCCAAGGAGAGCAGTCAATCTGCTCCTTCACTGCGCGCATCGAATGGTCCTTATCGTGTAAAATGATTCTTCTGAGCTCGCTTATTCCACCCTCCCAGGGATGCCACCCGTGTTGGTTCCCATTGCGCCCGTCGAGCGAGCACATTCTGATCGTGCGCGCTCCGGGAGCAAGGGATCAATACGGGTGGCATCCCATCCCACACGCTATCTTCCGATTGCACAGATTCTGTCAGACCGCTAGACTTCTCCAGCGCCACTCTGTGCATGGTCTCGAAGCAGAGAGCTGAAATTCGTCGATTTTCATCCAAGAATTGGAGATGCCGATGTTTGAATGGCTGGTTCGACCCGACGCGTGGATTGCCCTGGGAACTTTAACTGCGTTGGAAATTGTTCTGGGGATCGACAATATCATCTTTCTCTCTGTGCTGGTCGGTCGACTTCCTCAAACACAGCGTGTCTTTGCAAGAAGAATCGGCCTTGGCCTCGCCATGGCGGCACGCTTGGTCTTGTTGTTCTCGATTTCCTGGGTCATGGGACTCACCGAACCCTGGCTGACGCTGTTCAGTCACGCAATTTCCGGGCGCGATTTCATTCTGATCGGGGGTGGGATGTTCCTGCTGGCCAAATCGACGCTTGAAATCCATCATAGCCTGGAAGGGACCGAAGAGGGCGATCCGGCCGTGGGCGCGGCAACCCTTGGTATGGTTCTGGTTCAGATTGCTCTTCTGGATATCGTATTTTCATTGGATTCTGTGATCACGGCGGTCGGTCTGGTTGAGCAGGTATCTATTATGGCGATCGCCATCATCTTGGCGGTCATCGTGATGTTGATGGCAGCGAAGTCCATCGGAGATTTTGTTGATGCGCATCCGACAATCAAAATTCTCGCCTTGTCGTTTCTGATTCTTGTGGGAGTCACTCTCATCGTGGAAGGGTTCGACGTCCATGTGCCAAAGGGCTATATCTATTTTGCCATGGCGTTTTCCGTTGCCGTGGAAATGCTTAATATTCGCATGCGCAGGAAACGCGCCTTGCCGCTCAAACTGCACAGCCGCTATGCAGTGCGCCAAGGCAAAGAAGAAGCCTAACGACGCAGAAATTATTTATTCCGACAGCTTCTGCGCGGAAAGTGGTGTGGCAATGGATTCGAGTGATCGACCCTCTGCTTTCACCCCCAAGAACAGTTCGAAGAGCGCGCCCACGAGCATCAGACCGGCTCCGAGTAAATAGCCATAGAAAATACTCGCGGCTGACGTTTCGATAAGCATGCCGTACAGCCATGGGGCGACGATCCCGGCTCCCTGCGCTACAATGAAAAAGAACGCGATGGCCATCGCGCGAATCTCGACAGGAAAGATCTCGCTGACGGTCAGGTAGGCCGCGCTGGCGCCCGCCGACGCAAAGAAGAAAACGCAAGACCAGGCCAGCGTTTGGGTCACGGAGGTGAAGGCGCCTTGCAAAAACAGATACCCAGTTACAGCCAGCAGGCAACCGGCGGCGGCATAGGTAAAGCTGATCATCGGTTTACGGCCGACGGTATCGAAGAAACGGCCGAGCAACAGGGGGCCAAGGAAGTTGCCAAGCGCAAACGGCAGGATATAGAGGCCGATGCTGCTGCTGGGCACCTCGTAGAACTTCGTGAGCACGAAGGGGTAGGTAAACGACACTGCGTTGTACATAAACGATTGTGTGGTCATGAGCGCGATGCCGAGCATCGTACGCCTGGGATAGTTGTTGAAGAGCTGGCGGGCCACGGTGCCCAATGTCACGTGTGGCCTGGCATGGATGACGATCGAGCCTTCGGCAATCGGCAACGAGGTCAGTCCGTGATCACGCGTGATCTGGTCCTCGATGCTGGAGACCACCGCTTCTGCTTCCTCCACTTTCTGATGGGTCATGAGCCAGCGGGGACTTTCCGGGACGATTCGCCGGAGCAGCACGATGCTGACGCCCAGGACAGCCCCCAAGCCGAAGCACAGACGCCATCCCAGAAATTCCGGAATGAATTGAGGGTTCAGTAAGACAATCGTGAGCAGCGCGCCGGCTGCCGCACCCAGCCACCAGCTTCCGTTGATGGCCAGGTTGGTTCGCCCGCGCCAGCGCGCGGGGATGAGTTCGTCGATGGCGGAATTGATCGCTGCGTATTCGCCTCCAATGCCCATGCCTGTCAAGAAGCGGAAGAGCATGAAGCTCCACAGATTCCAGGACAATGCGGTCAAGACTGTAGCGGCAAGATAGAGCAGGAGCGTGATCATGAACCATTTCTTCCGCCCCTGCCGATCGGTGAGGTAGGAAAACACGATGGCTCCGAACACAGAGCCGGCCAAGTAGGCTGACGCGGTCAGCCCCACTTCGGACTCCGTGAAGTGCAGCGTGGTGGTGTGCGTAAGGACAGGACCAAGTGCGGCAACGATGGACACCTCAAGTCCATCCAGCAGCCATGTGACGCCAAGAGCCGTCACCACCAGCCAGTGCCACCGCGACCAGGGCAAGCGGTCCATCCGCTGCGGAATGTTGGTGCTGATGGGGACACTCGGTGCGGCCGGCATGTCAATGCTATAACTGATCGAAGCGGGTATGACAAGCGAGCGACCGACGTATTCTCGACGACGAGTAGGAGTTCACATGCGCGTGTTCAACGGAGGTCTGTTCAGGCCGCACTCCAACTTTCTTGTTTTTATCTCTCCCTACTTCCCGTACTCTTCTCTCTACCTATGAATCAGGACGATCGCCTCCTCAAACCCGGTACTCTCTGGCCTATCCTGCTCGAACGAACGGCGTACGCCCGTAAACGGAGAGCGATTCTCTCGATCCCCACAGAGCCTGAGGTGATCAAGCAGGGAGGCGTGGCGTTTCACGTGCGCATGATCACCGCTCTTGCCATGAAAGCGCCCGCCACAGCCGCACAAGCCAACGTGAATCCCTTCCTGCCCTACGATCCCGACCTGTTCGTGGCGCAACTCTCTCCGACCCATATCGCCTTGCTGAACAAGTTCAACGTGGTCGATCATCATCTCGTGGTCGTCACACGCTCGTTCGAGTCTCAAGACGCGTTGCTCACTTGCGAAGATTGCACAGCGTTGCTGATCTGCCTCGCCGAAATCGATGGTGCAGCGTTCTATAACGCTGGAAGAATCGCCGGGGCCAGTCAACGCCACAAACATTTACAACTAATTCCGTTATCCGCCTTTCCAAATTCTCAACTGCCCATCGAACCCCTGTTGCGCTCCGCGAAGATGGTCGGCACCACCGGAACTGTACCCGGTTTGCCGTTCCTGCATGCCTATGCTCCGATGAACCAGACATGGCTCGACTCACAGAAGGACGGCGCCTCATCGTTGCTCACCTGCTATCATTCGCTGCTTCGCGCTGTGGGTTTGTCCATTGAGTCAACAGCAAGAAACTCCGGGTCCGCCGCTCCGTACAACCTGCTCGTAACCAGGCAGTGGCTCCTGCTAGTCCCTCGTTCCAAGGAATGTTTCGAAGGGATCTCGATCAACGCGCTCGGCTTTGCCGGAGCCTTACTGGTGAAAGACACTGCGCAGCTTGCAATACTACAGAAGCAGAGTCTCGTGAGTGTGCTTCAGCACGTCGCGCTACCTCGGGAACCGTGAAGCGTCATTTGTCAAACGTGTGATGGTTAGACAGAAGGATTGTGATGATGGGCCTCGCGCCATCTCACATTCTCTTTGGGGAGGGGCCGACCGCTAGGTCTCCCCACTGCGCTTATCCAATTCCTTCTTATCAAGGGTAGTCTCGTCCATCCTCGATTTACGCGACGAAGAACATTAATTAAATGATCCCTCCAAACTTGCTAACTTTTCCTCCAGAGGGCGGCCTATTCGGTTTCCCACTGCGCGCGTCCAACGAGGGCCTTCTCAGGCCGCGCGTTGCGCGATCATAGGAAATCAACAGGCTGCCCTTTCTCTTCTCTACTCGAACAGCTTCCTAAACCCCGCCTTAATCTGATCCAACCCCTCGCGTAAGTCGGTTTCAAGGACATTGGCCTTGGCCTGCACAACCCCGCGCTTGGTCTTGAGCTGCTCCTTAAATGATTCCAGCTTGGTGAGCAACTCCTGCTTCTTTGACTCCAGGACAACTTGCTGTTTGGCTTTCTCTCTCTCAAACCGGCCCTTGAGCGCTTCAAACTCGGCTTCGAGCGTACTTGTCCGCCCCACGAGATCCTCCCAGACCTTGCTCGATTCGAACGAGGCCCCTTTCAGTTTCTTCTCAGCAATGGATTCGAATTCATTCAGGGCCTTGAGAATCTTCTCCCTCTGCTCCTCGAACGTGTCACGAGCATCTGCCTTGCCAAGGGCCAACTGAACTTGCAAGTGTTCGAGCTTGGCCTGGACTTCAGTCTTCGCCTGCTCAGCTATCTCCTTCGACTTCTGCACGTCTGCCTGGACCTGCGTGAGCAAATCCCGCAGCTGTTGCTTGCGCTGCTCCAGCCGTTGCATCACTTGTTCTTGCGTCTGCGTCAGTTGCGCTTCCAGTGCCAATGCCTGGTGCTCCAACGCATCCAACTTCTTGTCGAACGAGGCTTTGAGTTCCTTCATTCGCGACATGGGACCTCCTCCGTGTGAAATGGACCGTCCAAACCGGGGCTACGAAGTCTTCGCGCAACGGAACCCAGAACCGAAGTGCCGGTTCATCGGCTGTGCAGCAAACCGGTGCGCAGAACGCAGGAACTCAGAAACGTAGAGCCAGGATCCACCCCGCACAACCTTGGACTCACCGGTTGCCGGCCCTATTGGGTTCCGCCGCGGGCTGTTCTTGTAATAGTCATAGTCATACCAGTCACTGACCCATTCCCAGGCGTTCCGGCCATGTCATAGATGCCATAGGGACTCCTCCCTTCTTGGAAAGACCCTACCGGGACTAAGGCTAAATGGTTGTTCCATTCCTTTCTTCCGTAATTCGCATGAAGTCTCGTCGGTGCTTCGTGACCCCAGGGATAGATGCGCCCATCCGTCCCCCGAGCCGTCTTCTCCCACTCAGCCTCCGTCGGCAGCCGCTTGCCGGCCCTTTGCAATACATGACAGCATCTTGCCAATCCACATTGACGACCGGGCGTTTCTGATGTTGGGGTTGATGCATAATATGCCAATCCGGCGGATCCCTCCATATCTGTTGCCTCCAGATACTTGGCATACTGTTCCACCGTCATCTCGTACTTGTCCATATAGAAGGCATTAAGATAGACGTGATGCCTGGGCTTTTCGTCGTCTGCCATATCGCTCCCCATCGTGAACTCCTCTCGCCGGCACCAGCCCCATCGGCACCCCGTGCGTACCGGCCAGCCCCTCCCCTCCCGTCGATCTGTCCAGACTCAGCATATTCGGCAAGGTAGGCGATCGCCGCTGTGAGAGCTTTGCTAGCAACCGTTGGTAGACAGCCTGTTGCTCATCATTGAGACCCAACTCATTGGCACTGTCCAGAGTGGCCTCCGCCTGCTTCATCCTGTCGAGCGAAGCCTTCCCACCTGCGATCAGGCCCTTCGCTTCGTCTAGCAACCGCCACGCTTTTGCTTCATCCAGGAACTGCCACACCTTCGCTTTGTTCAACCGTTGTTTAACCGACCCAGCCATGTATGTCTGGCAGTCAGTTTCAGCGAAATCTCGTAATGTTCTTCCGGGCATGCCCAGGCTTTCATGCCGCGGCAGGCTTCCGTCAAGTAGAATGCGCCTGCGCATTCGACTGATCTTTCTTCACGCCGGCCTCCTCGCGTACTGGCACAGATCACGAGTCATAACAAGCCAGGCGAGCTTACCAGAAAACGAAACCAGATAGGCTCCATCCCTTCTTCTGCTCTGGGAGCAAGTACGTAGCACCGGTATGATTGACCTCCTTTTCTTTTTCTCCGGTATCCCTGCCGACAACGACGCCGCTCGCCACCAACAGACCCAACGCCGGAGCACGACCCCACACGATAGGAACGCTCAACATTCGCACGCGCTCCCTCATTATAATAATAGAGCAGGGTCGCGTGATCGCTCTCCAAACATTCATGGGATTTCCTTTGCTCACATGAAGGATTACACTAATCATACGCGCATGACTTATATGTGCTCTGGCTATCAGCGAGGAGGTGACCCATGCCGGTCCTCAAACGACTCCAGAGTTATCTCGAGGCGAACAAGATTCCCTATGAAGTGGTCAACCACTCAAAAGCCTATACTTCCCACGATGTGGCGCACACGCTTGATATGCCAGGCAAACTGGTTGCGAAAGTCGTCGTCGTCAAAGCTGATCAGTACTTCGTGATGACGGTGCTCCCTTCAATCTGGCGTGTAGATTTGAAACGATTACGGGATGTCCTGGAAGCCTGCGACGTGCGACTGGCAACGGAAGCGGAGATTGCAAATCTGTTCCCCGATTGCCAAGTGGGAACGATGCCGCCGTTCGGGAATCTCTATGGTGTGGACGTGTATGTCGATCAGCTCCTGACGGAAGACGAGTCCATCGTGTTTGAAGCCGGGACCTATATCGGCGCCATCAAGCTGCAGTACAAGAACTTTGCCGATCTGGTTCGTCCCAAGGTTGCTGTGTTCCATCACGAGCCATCAAAGATCGAGGACTAGCGATGGAACTACGGAGCTTCACCTTTCAAAAGGGACGCAGATGTCATGTTCCGCAATCGGGAAGAAGCTGGCCGGTTATTGGCCGATAAGCTGAATCAATATCGCAACGATCCGACGGGGTTGATTCTCGCTCTACCTCGCGGTGGCGTAGCGGTGGGTTATCAGCTCAGCCTTGCCCTTCACCTCCCGCTCGATGTGTTTATGACGCGCAAGATCGGCGCCCCAGGCAATCCCGAGTATGCCATTGGAGCAGTGGCCGAGACGGGATCATGCTCTCTGAATCAAGAGGCGGTCAATTCGTTCGGTCTCTCCCAGTATGAGCTGAACCAATTGATTCATCTCCAAGAGAAGGAGATCGTCAGACGCAAGGACCTGTACCGGCAAGGACGGCCTCTCTCGCAACTCACAGGCCGCACCGTGCTCTTAGTTGACGACGGCCTCGCCACAGGCTCGACGTTTATGGCTTCAGCAGTCGCCATTCGCAGCCTGCAGCCTCGCCGGCTGGTAGGAGTGATACCGGTTGGACCTCCATCGACGATCCGTGAAATTCGATCATATGTGGACGAGTTGGTCATTCTCATGACACCGGACCCATTCTATGCCGTAGGAAATTTCTTCATCGACTTCACCCAAGTCGAGGATCACAACGTCATTCAATATCTCAATCTGGCCGAGGACGCGATGCTCGAACGCGCGCCTTCCTCACCTCCTACCTCATAATAAGATGTCTTGTCACAAGAAAAGTGCGCCGCGACATGTCCACACATTCCAAAGATCCCGTTCGGGCTCCAATGCCATCATCGAAGTCACCTGTATGGGAAACTTGTCAAGCATTTCGAAGACCAGCGACCTACGAGTATCAATTAACAGTTGTTCCGAAGAAGTGCATTTTCTCACGCGTGAGGGCAGCGCCTGGCGCATTCGAGGAAATGCCGGCGAAACGTCACGAGTCTTGCCGTTCGGCACAGTACCACACCCGTTATTCTGAATTATGGGGAGGCGGCCATGAGAATCTTAGCCGGTGTGAATTGGTCGGACGAATCCTTTGCCGCCGTGGAACAGATCGGGTTACTCTACCGGCCGGACGACGTCGTGCTCGCACACGGCGTGGACCTCGGCATGTTACAGTCTCCCATTGTGGCCGGAGCCGTCAGTCTGCAAGGGTACGACGAGTTCCGCCAAGCCATGATCGAGGCCGGCCACCAGGCCATTGAGCGCTGCCGCACTCTGCTGCCGGCTGAGATTCCCTCCGTCCGAGCAATGTGCGAAGTCCAACACCCAGCCGCCTTCATTCTTGACAGCGCCGTCGCAGTCCAGGCGGACCTCATCGTCATGGGCACGCACGATCACAGCCGTGTCACCGAACTGTTCGCCGGCAGTTTGTCGCATCGTGTCCTGCTCCATGCCACAATTCCAACCTTGATCGTGAAAGGAAAAGCTCACCCTATCACTCGCATCCTCGTGGCAGTGGAAGATCGCGAGGACGCGACCCGTCTGCGCACCTGGCTGACCTCGCACCCCTTCAAGGACCCCGTCGCAGCCGCCATCCTCTCGGTCATCCCCTCTCTGCATCTGGTCAACCCACATCTTGTGGCGGGACTCGAAGGCTGGTCTGAGGAAAATAAGCGGCAGGTTGAACAGATCGTACAGGACACAGCCCAGGCGTTGGCCGGTCCACACTTCACCGTATCGACCGATATCCGCATGGGTGATCCCGTCACGGGTGTGTGCGAGGCAGGAGGTAGCCACGAGCTCATCGTAGTCGGCTCCCATGGGCGGAAGGGGCTCGACCGTTTCTTGTTGGGCAGTGTATCTCACGGGATCGTGCATCGGGCCGGCTGTTCAGTGCTCGTCATCCGATAACGAAGAAGGCTGTTATTGGGTTTGTCTCACCAGATGGACCAAATCAACCAGATAGCAACACACAGCCATTTCATTCGTCAGTGCTATCCGCAGCAGAGCTTATAGCGCTCCTCCGGGATACTCTTCATATTGTTGAAGACGGTTTCGCGATCTTCCACACTGGCCACCTGATCAATGGCGGGATAGAGTGCCCGCTCTTCTTTTCTATTGTGGGAACCGAGTATGTCCAAGAGCGTCTGTTCCTCCTTGTCACTGTCAGGATTCTGCTCCAATACTTTGCTATGAATGGCCTCAAGCTGCTGCCCGATCTGGCGATGCTCCACTCGCATCACAACGGTCGGGCCTTCTTCGGACCTACCGGTTTTCTTCTCCCACAATGGAAACAGTAGATCCTCTTCCCACACGATATGGCGTTGCAAGCCGAGCTTAAATTCCCTGAACGCCTCCTTCGCCTTGGCCAAGTCAGACCGTTTCAACTGTTGAAAGGTCTTGAACAATTCGTCCAAGCGATCATGATCTTGCTCATAAAACGCGGTGATGGTGTTCGGCTCACTCATGATGCCTCCATACGTGACGATTGCTCTCTGACTGTGAACTCCAAATGACAGGCCACACAGGCCTTCAGCACGTTGTTGAACCGCGGCAAGATCTGCTTCATGTCCCTGGTGGGAATGATCCTCGCCAACTCTTCCGCTGCCGTTTGATGCGCCAAGGCCAAGTCGTGATAAGCGGGTGGGAAATTCTCGGACGGCTGACTCGCCTTCGTCAATCGATGCATGAAGAACCCCAGGTGCAACTCCGTCAGCCCTCTTGCCAACTCGTAGTCCTCTTCTATCAATGCGTTCACGATGACCTGAACCGTCTCCAGGTGCTGTAACATTACAGCACGATGCTCTTTCTCAGCCGATACAGACAGTGGAATGGGATGCCTGGAATCGGACGTGAGATATGGAATAGACGATTGCTGCTCTTCGTGGCGAGGTTCGGCCTGGCTGCAACCAGCCGACCATACGACACACAGAACACCCAGAGCGACCCTTTCAAGGAGGATCTGTCTCCTTCTATAAAATGATGACATGTCCGTCGTTCGTGTATGTCAGCCGGTGGAGGCGCACGCACGTCCGAGCGCGATCCTTAGACAAAACGGCCACATCAATGATGCTGATGCTGAAGGTCATGATCATGACGTTCAATGACTTTCTTTCCCACTCCGACAGATTTCGGTTTCAGCGGGGTAAATCGGGCACCATACGCCTCCTGTTTCGGCAACCTGACGAACACCACAATCACCGTCTCCGGCGTGAAAGGGAACTCCCCATTCCCCGTCAGCATATTCTGTTGTGCTGGCTCCAGCTTGACGGTGATTCTGCTCCCAACCTTACCCTGTTGAATCGTTGCCTTCCCCTCTCCACCATCGGTCTTCATCGCTTGCCATGCGTGATCAGTCACATGCACGACTATCTCTCCATTCTTCGCAACAAGCTCCAGATGATAGGGGCCTGCGGCACGCACTTGCCCGCCATGCGGCGACGGCATCGCGTCCAAGGATGCATCGGTATGGGCCCAAACAGGTTGCAATATCATCAGGGGAGCAGCAAGCACAGCCGCAATAATCCATGCCTTCATCTTTTCTCCTCAATCTACATATCTTAGAACAGCAGAGAAACCGTCACAGACATTTTAACCCACATGATTCGTAAGCGCCTCTACTCTCCTCGCCGATTTTCCAGCAGCGGCGCAGGGTACCGTCCATCCATCACACCCATATCGTCGCCCCGCTCGCCAGCGAAGGCGCTTATGTAGCAGACCTCTCCTTCTGTCAAGAACAGTTCCCCATTGATTCGATTGGCCTGCATGCTATGAGCACTCATGACGATGGCGACCCTATTGGATCAACAGATTATAAGAGACGCGCGCCTGCTTCACATTGGCCCATCACGCCTCTGTAGGGAAGCCTGCTTGCTTCCAATCGGTCATTCCGCCCACCATCACACGGACCTTGGGAAAGCCGGCTTGCGCGAGAATCTGCGCGGCGGTATGGGCTCGTCCTCCTGCCTTGCAGATTGCGACAATCTCTCGATCACGATGCGGCTCTAACTCAGCCAGTCGATGCGAAAGTTCGACAACGGGGATGTTGGTCACACCTTTGATATGGCCAAGTTCCCCGCTCAGCTCGTTAAGGTCCCGCACATCGAGCAGAAAGGGGCGAGTTTCTGCAGCCAATTCGTGCGAGACGTCGTTCACGGAAACCCCGGCAACCTGGTGGTCATTTGCTCCGATTTCCAAAGTCCCTTTGACTTCACAGGCCGGCACGTCGACCGGAATCCAGGCTGCCTTAGGATCACGTGCACAGGCATAGTTGGCCTTCAGCACCTCCTTCATCCAATCGGCCGGGCCGAGAGTGAGCCCTTCCAGGTAGTCGATGTACTCCTGCTTGGTGCGAGGCTTCAAATTGGGATTGCGGAGTTTTTGGTCTTTCAAACTCGATGGCTGACGACCTCGATACTCATGGGCTGGACATACGATGAGATGATCGGGTAGGCCCAGCACGCGCTGTATGCTGTCCCAATGTTCGCCGGGATCGCCACCAGGCAAATCTGTCCGGCCAGCTCCAGCCTCATCCAGAAACAGGACATCTCCGGTTAGAATGCGATCCTCTAATACTAACGCCACGCTGTCTTTGGTGTGTCCTGGCGTGGTCATCACGTTGATTGGGATCTTGCCGAGAAGGCATGTAAATCCGTCCGTCAGGTGAAAGGTGACACAGCGGGCTGGCGCCTTTTGATGCATAACGTACTGGCAGCCGGTCTCATCCTTGAGCGCCGCGCCACCGGAAATATGATCCGCATGGGTGTGTGTATCGATGACGTGTGTCAGCGTGAGCTTTCGCTGCTCCAGCATCTTTAGATAGTCCCCGACATGCTCCAGGACCGGATCCACAAGGATTGTCTCACGACTCTTCTCGTCGCCGATCAGATAGGTTCGACAGGCATGAGGATTGATCTGCTCGAAAATCATGACTCCTTCCCTCCTTTTTATGGAAGATACCTATCAATGGAAGGTCTGGCAACGGGAAAAGATTCCCATCTGTTCGTAACACTCAACAATCCTGCATTCATACAGCCGACATTTCAGGTCTTGTATGCAGTCCGTCTATCGCCCCGGGTCGCCGCTGCATTGCAAGAGAGTAACACGGGAAATTACCGTATCTCGGGAATAGAAGATGGATTGGACAAGAGTATCAGGCAAAGAAGACCACTTACTACTGGCCGAAGGACCGTACCTATCGTAGCGCCTGCCAGGCTTCTTCCGTCAGCACGAGCGGAACAAAGGAGCCATAGCCGTGCCCTTGCTGCCGTTCTTCAAAATCCAGAAGAGTTCTCCATCGGTTTGAACAGCCTGCAGAGAGTTTGACAGACTGAACTGGTCTCAGCCGTGAGGCTGAGACCGCGCTGGAGTGAAAAGCCATAACGCCAACCCCATTATTGTTGCAGGATGCGCCAGAGTCAGAGGCAAACGGCTCACCGGCGCAACCTTCGTCGCCATTTCAGCTACGAAGGCCGGAAGGTGAAGAATATGATGTGCAAGAGAATGGTGCAGAGGAGATCACGCTAGGCGAGCGTTATTCCTTCACAATCACGCCACAAGCAATGCGAGCCCCGCCAGGGCCATCCTTCGTCGGCGGATCCGGCACATACTTATCCTCAAGTTCATGGATAATGAACGCGCTCCCATCCATATCGAGAATGGTATTCAGCCCCTCTGACAGAGTCACCCTACTCGTCATCGTATACAACGACCCTTTCCGGCTATTGTCCACGGAGAGGTTCTGAAGATCACCGAGATGGTACGGGTGGTTTCCTAAGCCAGGCGAGACGTTCGCCTGCGGATTTGCCCCAGACTCATTCCCGTCAAAATGCCCTTTGGCCGCCGAGAAGGGTTCGCAGTTACCGGTCTCATGAATGTGAATCGCATGGCGTCCCGGCGTTAATTTACTTTCCGGGGTGCCGTTGAGTTTTAATTCGATCCTGACGCGCCCTTCATATTTCTCATACAGATGTGCTTCTCCCGTGATGCCAGGTCCAGCAATGACTGCCTTCGCATGCACAGGCTTGTCGAGCTTGCCCGTATAATAGCGTGAACAGCCGACAAGCGGCACGAGTGCCGACACGACTATTGCCGTTCCCACAAGTATCCGATTCATATCGCCTCCCTTATTATCTGATTCTTCAGCCGCACGACCGTCCTTCTGATGACCGCGCGAGCAGATTTTCTCACAATGGCACTCGGTCTACAACCAAGCAGGCATCGAATTTTCTCGATGACTTCCACCGGCATTGGCCGAAGGATGAGGATCAACATGTATGTGGATTTTGCGCGGGATGTGATTGAAGGTGATGATGGAAATGGCGCGGCCCGTTCCGACAATTCGCGCTGGATGCGGCTAACTGCACGACGCGCGCGTACCGCCGAACCGATCTTTCGCTTTGACGTGCAGGGAGGCGGTCGCGAAGTCCAAGCATGCCGTAGAGTCGGATCTTTCCATGCGACAGTCACACAGCCGATCTCCCAGAGAAATAACGGTCTCAAGGCCTTTGAGACAACCGCAGTGATTACGGCTCGTGAACTGATGCGGCGACCAGCTGAGAAAGATCGTACCGGAGCAGATCGCCGATGCGGTCGATGCTCACGTCTGCCGGCGGATAACTCTCGAGGAGGTGCGGATCGTGAGCATAGTGCCCCTGTCGTGGGAACACGGTGGTCACCCGCGCGTCCCAGATCTTCTTGACCGCGGTGAGGATTCTGAGTTTATCATCGACCAGCACATAATGATCCCCCGGATACCGCCGCTCTATATCGTCAAGTTCTCGCTCTTTATGAATGTAGATCAATACATGGCCATCCACGGCCTCGAAAAGGCCGGACCGTTCGATTTTTCTCGGTTGGAACACCACATCCCCATCCGACAAAATGACTGCCTTTCCCCATTGCTTCACATGCTCCACCGCATCGAGCGCGTTCGGGAACAATCGATTCGCGAATGCATAGTTCACGAGAAAATGAGACACCGTCAATACTTGTGGATCGGATGGATGCTCGACCCGAAAGCGCTGGAGCGCCCCCAAGTAGTCGGCATAGCCGAGTTCCGCTCTCAACTGTTCGAAGATCGCCCAATAGTTTTCCTGCCGTTCGTGCCCCACTGTCTGTCCAAGGTGGCGTTTAAGGTCGGCCGTCACACGATCGTTGTCAAGAAGAGTATTGTCAACGTCGAATAGAAAAACTATGTTTGGTATTGTCATGGGCACACCCCCTGGTTTGCATCACATACGTGGATCTGCAATACCTTCTGATGTTCTGGATGCGACGAGCCGAAAAGGCACTCGTCGTCATCCATCAAAAAAGCGTCAGACTGTCCTACTCCATCGCCAATTGCGGATCTCCGGCATGTCTTGGCCATATTTGGTGATGTACTGTTTGTGCTCAAAGCGCTTGTCGCGTAAGGCCTGTTTGGCATAGTCCGCTCTAGAGCCGTGCAGAGGGATCCGGTCGATGACGTCAGCGACCAGATGAAAGCGATCGAGATCGTTTATCACCACCATATCGAACGGGGTGGTCGTGGTTCCTTCTTCTTTGTACCCACGTACATGTAGGTTCTTGTGATTCGTCCGCCGGTAGGTGAGTCGGTGGATCAGCCAGGGATAGCCATGAAACGCAAAGATGATCGGCTTGTTCGTCGTGAACAGGGCATCGAAGTCCTTGTCGGACAATCCGTTCGGATGCTCATTGGGCGGTTGCAGCTTCATGAGATCCACGACGTTGACCACGCGCACCTTGACATCGGGCAGATAGGCTCGCAGCAACGACACAGCTGCCAGCGTTTCCAGCGTGGGCACATCGCCGCAGCAAGCCATCACGACATCCGGCTCGCTGGCTTTATCGTTGCTCGCCCATTCCCAGATGCCGATGCCGGCGGCACAGTGTGTGAGCGCATCGTCCATTTTGAGCCACTGCGGAGCCGATTGTTTCCCCGCAACGATGACGTTCACGTGGTTGCGGCTACGCAGACAATGGTCGGTGACGGACAAGAGGGTATTCGCGTCCGGAGGAAGATAGATTCGAATAATCTCGGCTTTCTTATTCACGACGTGGTCGATGAAGCCAGGATCTTGATGACTAAATCCATTGTGATCCTGCCGCCACACGTGGGAAGACAACAGATAATTCAGCGAAGCGATCGGTCTCCGCCAGGGAATGTGGCCGCAGACCTTCAGCCACTTGGCATGTTGATTGAACATCGAGTCGACGATATGAATGAACGCCTCGTAGCAGGAGAAGAATCCGTGTCTACCGGTCAGGAGATACCCCTCCAGCCAACCTTGGCATTGATGCTCACTGAGCATCTCCATCACCCGACCGTCCTGCCTCAGGTGTTCGTCGTAGGGACGGCGATCCGCCATCCACGCGCGGTTGGTTACCTCCAACACATCCTGCCAGCGGTTTGAATTGTTTTCGTCTGGACTGAAGAGGCGGAAGTTCCGGCTCTCCATATTGAGCTTCATCGTGTCTCGCAAGAATGTTCCCATGAGGCGAGTAGACTCGGCATCAATGGCACCTGGCTTCGTAACCGTGACAGCATAGTCGCGGAAATCCGGCAGACGCAGATCCCTGAGCAGAAGACCGCCGTTCGCATGAGGATTCGCACTCATACGGCGCGCACCCTTGGGTGCCAGGTCAGCCAATGCGGGCTTGAGTGCACCCATCTTGGTAAACAACTCTTCGGGCTTATAGCTTTTCATCCATTGGTCGAGGATCTTGATATGCCCCCGCTTGTCCATGTCGCCCATCGGCACTTGATGGGATCGCCAATAATCCTCGGTCCGCTTACCATCGATCTGCTTCGGGCAAGTCCAGCCTTTGGGTGTTCGGAGCACAATCATGGGCCAGCGTGGCCGGTCCTTGATTCCATCCCGACGTGCCGCGGATTTGATGCGCTGAATATCTTGGATCACGGCATCGAGCGTCGAGGCCATGAGCCGATGCATCTTCTGGGGATCGTGGCCTTCGACGAAGTAAGGGATGTAACCGTAGCCACGGAATAGGTGATTTAGCTCGTCGTGGCTGATACGGGCTAGAACAGTAGGACTCGCGATCTTATAACCGTTCAGATGGAGAATGGGCAGGACGACGCCGTCGGTGACAGGATTGAGAAATTTATTGGAATGCCAGCTCGTCGCCAACGGGCCGGTTTCCGCCTCACCGTCGCCGACCACGCAGGCCGCGATGAGATCGGGATTGTCGAACACGGCCCCGTAAGCATGCGAAAGTGAATATCCCAATTCGCCGCCTTCGTGAATGGAGCCGGGGGTCTCCGGCGCCACGTGACTGGGAATGCCGCCTGGGAAGGAAAATTGTTTGAAGAGCCGTTTCATGCCCCGTTCGTCCTGTGAGACATTGGGATAGACTTCGCTATAGGTGCCTTCGAGATAGGCATTCGCCACCAATCCTGGTCCTCCATGGCCTGGCCCGGCGATATAGATGATATTGAGATCGCTCGCCTTGATGACACGGTTCAAATGCACGTAGATGAAGTTCAACCCCGGTGTCGTTCCCCAATGGCCGAGCAACCGCGGCTTAATGTGCGCGCGCATCAGGGGCTTCTTCAGCAAGGGATTGTCATAGAGGTAAATTTGCCCTATGGACAAGTAATTGGCCGCACGCCAATAGGCGTCTATCAGCGCTAGTTCCTTCTTGATTGATGTGGACTTCATGGTTGTCTCTCCATCCTGAAAGAATCGTAAACGATAAGACGTGCTCTTCTTTTTCGAAACCTTTCACTTTTTACGTTTCACGTCTCACGAACCGCCGGCCGACCTTTTCAGCACGCACTCGAGCGTGGCGCGAGCGATCTCGATCTCTTCGTCGACGCCCGCCACATAACAGGCCAACGGGGCCTCTTCCTCGCTGATCTTCATGGCGTCACCGGGAGCGAGGTTCACGGCCGTCTCATTGCGCAGAGGATCGAGTCGTATCCCACACCAGTCCATGCCGTCGCAGATCCGCGCTCGGACGATCGCAGACCGCTCGCCGATACCGCCACCGAAGACGAGCGCATCAGCCCCTCCCAGCACGGCCAGGTATGCGCCGATATACTTGCGCACGCGATAACAAAATATGTCCAGCGCCAGCGCAGCGCGTGAATCCGGATTGCCTTCCGCTGCGGTCAGGAGTTC
Organism: uncultured bacterium; assembly: GCA_965233175.1. Classification (GTDB taxonomy): domain Bacteria; phylum Nitrospirota; class Nitrospiria; order Nitrospirales; family Nitrospiraceae; genus Palsa-1315. The sequence goes on along the minus strand of CBDDRW010000085.1, from coordinate 3,413 downwards.
ACGCATATCGCGCGACAGACCCGACACCCCCAGAAGACCTGAACGCTCATTTAAGAGACATTCCACCTCATCAACCGACAGACCTCCCCTCCGGACAAGGTACCCAACCACTGCGGGGTCTATATCGCCTGATCGGGTCCCCATCACTAGGCCTTCGAGTGGGGTGAACCCCATCGACGTATCCACCGATCGCCCCCGATCGATCGCCGCGGCGGAGCAGCCATTGCCGAGTTGCAGCGTGATGAGCCTGAGTTGAGCGAGCGGACGGTCGACTGCTACAGAGCAGATGCCGGCCAACGACGCATGGGCAATGCCATGAAATCCATAGCGATAAATGCTGTATTTGCGAGCCAGATCAACGTCAATGGCATAGGTCGCCGCCCGCGGAGGAATCGAGCGGTGAAAGGCCGTATCGAATACAGCGACCATCGGAATGTGCGATCCCAATACAGCGCGCACGCCCTCGATCCCGGCGATCGATCCTGGATTGTGGAGCGGTGCGAATTCGGTCAAACGATCGAGTGCGGCCACCACGTCGTCGTCGATCACGACCGGCTCTCGAAATTGCTCACCTCCATGAACCACTCGGTGCCCAACCGCGTCGACGTGGAGATGTCGTCCTTCAAGCCGGCTCGATTCCTCCAGCATCTGCACCATACACCGGACCGCTTCGGTATGGGTCGGGACAGAACGTGTGGCTTGGGCAACCGTTTTCCCGGCGAGACGGAGCATCAGCTTCGCTGCAGGGCCAATATCTTCGACGAATCCTTCATAACAACTGCGAGTGGCCGGGCAGGCAGCGGTCTTCAAAGATTCATCGAATTCGGCGACCTTAAATTTCAATGATGAGCTTCCGCTATTGATTGCCAACACGTTCATCATCGTCGCACTGCCTTCCTCAGCTCCACCAGGAGAAATGGTAACACATCCGTATCTCCCATGAATGCCCGGTTTTCGATCGACAGCGGGATGATGACAGACAATTTTATATGCTTGCAGAATATAGACCGGCTGGCGCACTCAATCAGATGTATGTCATGATTCGAACATGATGGATTAAGGAAATCCACCTCATCATGAGTAAGGAGGGCATGGTCATGAAACCAAATATTGGACTCTCCGATCAGTCGCGTAAGAGTGTTATCGACATCCTCAACGTGTTACTGGCCGATGAATATGTCTTGTACACCACGACCCGAAACTATCATTGGAACGTAGTAGGCCCTCAGTTCCATGACCTTCATAAATTTTTTGAATCCCAATATGGCGAATTGGACGATGTGGTAGATGAGGTGGCTGAGCGCGTCCGCGCCTTGGGTGGGAAAGCTCTGGGCAGCCTGACCGAGTTTCTCAAACAGACGAGGTTAAAAGAACATCCTGAGAAATCTGTGAACGCCCTTGAGATGGTCAAGAATCTGTTAATGAGTCATGAGGCGATTATTCAGTCCTTGCGGGTTGACCTCGAAAGCTGTGACGAAAAGTTTCATGACGCCGGCACGAATGATTTCCTCACAGGACTTATGGAGCGACATGAAAAGATGGCCTGGATGTTGCGCGCGATGGTGGAGTAAGGAAGCCATTGATGTGACGAGCCGATCCGGTTGCCCTGATCAGGTCGCCATGCGACTTCAGGAGAGATGGAGGGGTCCAAAAATTCCGATCATTGGGTACATACAATGGTTCGATTCAACCAGGGTACTGCCTATTGAAATAGGAGGAGGACGACGATGAGCACAAAACCCACAATCGTCCTGGTGCACGGTTTCTGGGGTGGCGCGGCACACTGGAGCAAGGTCATTGTCGCGCTCTCGCGCAAGGGATATGACAAGCTGCGCGCAGTCGAACTATCATTGACTTCCCTAGCCGACGATGCCGAGCGCACGCGCAAGATGGTGGCACAGCAGCAGGGCCCAGTGTTGCTAGTCGGGCATTCATACGGCGGTGCGGTGATCACCGAGGCGGGCGACCTTCCGAACGTAGTCGGCCTGGTCTACATTGCCGCCTTCGCGCCTGATGCCGGCGAAAGTCCCGGGGGCATCAGCCAGGCCAAACCCCCTACGGCAATCGCCAATCTTGTGCCCGACAGCGATGGCTATCTGTGGATCAAGGCAGACAAGTTCCACGAGAGTTTCTGCCAAGATCTGACCACGGACGAAGCCCTGGTGATGGCGGTGACGCAGAAGGCACCGCTGGCCAGTACCTTCGGCGACAATACCACCGCCCCAGCGTGGAAGAAAAAGTCATGCTGGTACCAGGTGTCCAGTGAGGACCGGATGATCAATCCGGAAAATCAGAAGCTCATGTCGGAGCGCATGAATGCTCGCAAGATCATCACCCTGGCGGCAAGCCATGCGTCCTTGGCCTCGCATCCCGCTGAAATCGTCTCACTGATCGAAGAAGCGGCCGGCTCATATTGACAATCTGTGATGTTCAGAGCAGCCTTGCCTCTCGTTTGTGATATTTCACCACATAGGAGGACATCGTGATACGCACATGGATCAGGAGGGTCGGAATCGTTGCGCTGGTCGGAGGATACTGCCTTACTGGGTATGGACTTCGGAGTACACTTGCCGCCACCGATCCGCCGGGAGAGGAAGACTCAAGTGCAGGCATCGCCAAGAATTGGGACAAAAAGCTGCCGAACGCCTTACGCTTTACCGTGTTGACGGATTTTGACGGTGCGGCCGTGCGGGACAATGAGACGGGACTCGTGTGGGAACAATCGCCGGAGACGAAGACGCAGAATTGGTCCGGTGCACGATTCGCCTGCGCAAGCCGCACCATCAGTGGACGCAAAGGCTGGCGGCTTCCGTCGGTGCACGAACTGGCGAGCCTCGTTGATCCTGCCGTCGTACCTGGGCCTACTCTGCCGGCTGGCCATCCCTTTACTCGCGTCCAACCGGCTCACTATTGGTCGGCGACTTCGTTCACAGGCAAGCCTTCCTTCGCGTGGAACGTTGGTTTCATCATGGGCATGGTGCACTACGTTAAAACGACTGACAGTCACAACGTCTGGTGTGTGCGTGGAGGGAATAATGCGGATGCGTATTGAGGATTTGTGTTGTCCCTCGCTGAAATTATGGACAAGTGGCTTAGTCAGCCGAGTTTACATAAAACCTATCGCACCAGAAGACAGCTGAGGATCTCTCACCAGAATCACAATCGCCTCAGTACTTGTCCATGATGACTTTGAGATCGCTGCCGGTGATCACCTCTTGCTCGAGCAACTTCTTCGCCCCTTCGAGGAGCGCGGTCTTACGTTCTGTCAACAGCCGTTTCACACGTTCGTATTGCTCATCGATGATGCGGCGCACTTCGCAGTCAATCTCTCGGGCGGTCTCCTCCGAATAGTCGCCCTTCTCCTGAGGCGCCTGGATCTGCATCATGACGGGCTGGCGTTCACGATCCAGGGT
>CBDDRW010000084.1:0-62126 GCA_965233175.1 uncultured bacterium | reverse complement strand
ATCAACCGTCGGGTTACGATTTCCCAGCACCGTACGATCCTCATAGATTCCTGCTTGAAGCGAGAGATCGAGCCCAATGGCCTTGGGTTTCAGGGAGCCCAAGCCGAGATCTCCACATCGCATCAAACCAAAAAATGATCCATCCTCTTTGCACAACAATCCCACTCCTCCTCCCACGACATGAAGGTCCCACGAAGGAATACCTGGATCATACGTCAGATCAGGCATTTGATTTTGCTGGTTCGTATAGCCGGCACGTAGCGCCACCTCCCAATGAGGAAGAGACTCGAGTGCCAGCCACTTGTATTCACTGCCGATCATCACCGCATAGGTACTCTTCCAATTTTGCGGTTGCGCGATCGTCGCACCATTCCCTAATGTGACATCTAGATTCCGAACAGACTTCCATCCCACGTAATCGACATCCATTTCCAATTTCCATTCCCGCTCCTTGGTTCGAACTGGCCAGATCGCGATCGCGCCTGTAATGACTTGCGGTAAGACCAGGGTGGCGTTGGCATCAGACACGTTGGCTCCATTCGCCAATAATGCGCCGCTGAGATGCAACGTCGCTTGACTCCGGTAAACAATCCCGATGTTCGCTATCGGCTTCCCATCAGGATTACGCAATGCCGTATACAGCAGACTGGCATTGAAACCGGCCGCAGTACCTTTCCCATTCAGTTCGGTTCTCACCCCCCCTACAGAAATTGAATGTCTTTCGACTTGGCCTTCGCCAACGAAACTGCTGAACGTATAGATGTCCGCACCCAGCCCAAGAGAGAGGTTCTCCGTCGCCTTGTAGGCCAGCGTGGGCTTGATATCCAGAAGCGGCAACGAGCTGAACGTCGTCGTCGTTCTGAATGGCCCGTCGTTCGGCCAGCGTGTCAGGGAGCCGAAGGGCACAGTCAGGCCGACCCCGACAACAAGGTCACCCAGAGCCGTCACTCCGAGATCCTTCAAGTTCGCCGTGATGTAGGTATGGCCGGGAGGAGGATATGCCGCACTCCCGTTTCGATCACCACGAGCCGTGACAGCCGTCGGGCTCGTAAAATTCGTGGATCCGCCTGACGCGAGTACCCCCGCCATGAGTTGAATGCCGTGCAACTGCGTCATCCCGGCTGGATTGTAGTGCAGCGCTGACGGATCATCGGCTTGAGCTGAAAAAGCATTACTCATCGCAGACCCGGCGGCTCCCTGTCCTTGAATACGAGGCACCTGCGATGATGCTACCTCGGGAAGACCAGCCACACAAAGGCCGACCCCGCACACCCATAGCATCCATACTTTTAGAAGCGCTCCTGTCCTGCGCCAACACCTATTCCACGCTCGTAGGGCCATACACCTCCTTATCTCACTCACTCAGGCCTCCTCGACTCTTCCGAAGACCCCGATGGCAACGGCTCCATAGGCCGAAACCAATAATCTGCAACTCGCTCTAGTTCGTCGAGATCGAAGGGCTTCAATACATAGGCCTGTGCGCCCATACCGATCGCGCGAACCGCCGACTCTTTGGCGCCCAACGTCGAAATCATCACGATTGGGATGTGCTGATCCGACCTTCGTATAAGCTGAAGCACAGCCAACCCATCCACGAAGGAAACGCCGACATTCAACATCAGACCCTCGAACATCCCAGTCTGCACGGCTTCCAGCACTCGGGCTCCATCAACCTCAAACTGGACTCGATACCCCATAGCCAGCAAATGATCCTGTACGAGTTGACGACTGTCCTGATCGTCCTCGACTACTAGGACACGGGGTGCGTCAGTCGATGCAATGATAGGCAGCGGCTCCATCATGGAAAACAATGGAATCGTGAAATACAGCTCCGCCCCCCGTCCCAGCTCACTCCGCGCGGCGATCGTCCCCCCTTGCAACTCGACCAACGTCCGCACGATCGAGAGACCCAAACCCAGCCCTTTTATTCCACTACGGACTTGCTTGATTCGAAAAAACGGGTCGAATATCTGATCGAGGAACTCCGGCGCGATACCAGGCCCCGTATCGCGAACAGAGATCCCGGCGAACGCCTGATTCTCCTGAGTCACCGTCACCGTAATGCTGCCGCCCTCCGGCGTAAACTTCACCGCATTTTGGACCAGATTGATAATGATCTGGATCAGGCGGTCACGGTCCGCCCAGACCACCAGAAGCGCAGGAGGACCGATCGTCTCCAATGTCTGCCGCTTGGCCTGGGCTAGCAAACGCAAATGCTCTACCGCATCCACCACACAATCCCCCAGATCGATCTCGCCAGGAACGAGGTCAAGCCTCCCCGACTGAATTCTCGTGCGATCCAACAAGTCTTCAATCATACGAATCAGCCGGTTTGAATTGTCGAGCATCCGCGACAAATAGCGCTGCTGTTTCTCATTGAGCGGGCCGGTGAGTCCGTCGAGCAAGTTCTGCAAGAACCCCTTAATCGAGGTCAACGGTGTCTTGAGCTCGTGAGACACATGCGAAAGAAACTGCGATCGCAAACGATCCGCCTGCTCCAGCTCAGACGTACGCTCACGCACTTTCGTTTCGAGTCCAACATTCAACCCTTCAATTTGCTCATACGCGGAGGCGTTATCCAGGGCGATCGCCACTTGGTGGGCGACCGTCATCATCAATTCAAGATCGTCCTGTGTCATGCTATGTGCCTGGACCCGGTCTACCGTCAAGCTTCCAAGGATCCGGTCTTTGATTTTCAACGGAACGGCGATCCATGCCTTCGCCTGCGTCAGCAAGGCGAGCTGTTGGTTCAACGGATGAATGCGATCCCACACCGTCTGCACATCTCCCACTAACAATGGCTGGCCTTGCATCAGCACCAGACCTTCCGGGCTCAGAGGATCGGTAACGGTTATCTCACGAGTTCGCACAAAGGCCTGAATTTCAGGTGACACGCCGAGGATCCGTGCATCCTTGATGATCTGTCGGGACGGATCGTAGAACGAAATCATCGCCCGGTCGTACTGTAGATCGCTAGTCAGGGCTTCTAACACTTTTTGCAGCAATGACTCTCGATCCAGCGTCGAGCTGAACAACAATCCGGCTCGGTGGAGAGCGGTCAGCTGAGCCACTTTTTGGCGTAGCGCAACGCGCGTCAGCTCCTGTTCCAAATACGCTTCCCGTAATTCCTCGTGCCGCGATTCCACGAACGTAATCTGCTCCTGGATCAATGCCTCGCGTTGCTGGCTTTCAATGCGAAGACGCCGATTGGTTAAGATGCTTGCCACCAGTATTGGAACCACTCCGAGCAGGATGATTTCACCCCAGCCGACCGATGGATTCATCACGCGGAACCACGCGGCCAATATCAGGCCGGTCAGTCCCCCAAACAATAACCACCTCACATGCCGCCGCGATGGGAAGGCGGCGGTGGTCCGCGTGAATGACATATCATCAACCTGCGCGTGCGAATGCGCGACACCCGGCCCACTCTGCGGTACGAGAGGCCGCTCCACCATCTGCTTAACCATATGGCGCCATGCGCTTTGCCCTTTTACTGGCCATCGAATAGCCCATTGACACCACTCTTCGTCATTGGCAATACAGGTGATGTCGGTCAGAGTAGCGGGCGGCAGTCGATGGACGCGAACCGGCACCGCAGCCATAATGCCCTGAGCAGCCTGACACATCTGCTGTGCGCACCGCCTTCGATACGGACCGAACTGACGAAGCGTGCGAGTGGAAAATTTCATCGCAAGGGTTGCGGAGATCGGCGTGACCTCGACGACTCGAAACTCGACCGAACCGGACGCGAACTTATTTCCGAAGTAGGGAAACATGCCGTAAATCTGTGCCAGCGAAAACGGCCGGGCCAGCACCTGCATGATCGAAGACGCCTTCTCCATTCCTGCTCGAAACACAAATCGCGGATCTCCGGATATGCGTTCACAGAACTCATAGAGATAGGCTGCGAATTCATACGAGTAACTGTTCCAGGCATTTTTGAGAAACTCCGGCGTCACATGATAGGCCGGATCTTTTATCCGTTGGTTCACAAGTCGACACAGGTCCTCGACCGCTTGACTGCCGGCTGAGGGTCCCCGCTCGCGAGCAATGGACTGCTCAAGATAGATAACGGCGGCTTTAATGCTCATCCCACTCAGATCTCTGATTCTATGTCCCTGCTCATCCAATCCGAACGGACGGAATTCCATCACCTCCCGCTCAAGAATCATGCAGTCTTTCGGCAAGAGTTGGATTCCCTCGTGAAGGTGATTCACACTCTCTCCCTTATTCCGACCTTCATGTGTGACTCATCAAGATGGAGGAACGGGGAAGGACTTCGGAAGACACCACGAATCCGCGGCCTCCCAATCAGGTACGGCAGGATACCGCACACACGTCAGCCGGCGGAAAAGAAGACCGGCGGATTGAACTAGTGCTTGATCGATCGCCTCAGTTTCTTTTCGACGCTTGCCACTTTGCTCTGCAACCGCCCAGCGTGACCTTTTCGATAGTCGACTTTGATTGTGCAGGAAATGCGGCCACAATCTTTCTTCATCCGCTCATAGCAGTGTTTGACGACGGCAAAGACCTCATCCCACTCGCCTTCGAGCACCGTTCCCATCGGATTCAACCGGTAGTCCACTCCGCTTGTATCGATGATGTCGAGTGAGCGGGCCACATACTTGCCCACGCTCTCCCCCTTGCCCAACGGTGACATGCTGAATTCCAACAGAACCATGTGTGCCTCCTTCTCCCCACCCATTTCTAGACCACGCCTCTCGCGTGACTCCTTTATCCTTCACGCCTGCCCAGCGACGCCTGGAGACACCGTCAGCTTCGCACGTTCATCCAGCCAGACCTTTGGATACTGGACCTTTCCCAATAAACGAAATCCATCCAACGCCTCACGCAGCATGGCCCGACGTTTTTCGAAGTCCGGTTCAGTCGCTTTGGTCTGCGCGCGAAGGTGTCCCAACCATTCCACAAACGCGGCAAATTCCTCACCGAAAATCTTCTCCATATCTTCCTTCATGAAGCCCGACAACGCTGGGGCAACCCCGCTGGTGCTGATGGCGACACGCAGATGCCCGCACGCGACGACCGCAGGCATCGTCGCCGTGGAAAATTCAGGCTGATCGACCGACCAGACTACACACTTCTTCTCACGCGCCTTCTCAAACAGCGATCGAGAAAAATCACGGTCCCCTCGAACCATGTTGAGCACCAGAATCGCATGTTCCAAATCTCCTTCGCGAAAATGCCGTCCCCGGTGTACGACTTTGGCCGACGCGGCCATGTCTTTAAGTGCGTCGTGTAACGACGGCGCCACAACCGTCACTTTCGCGCCGGCCTCCAACAATCGTTGCGTCTTTTCCGCTGCTTCTTCGTCTCCACCGAGTACAAGCACCGGATACCCTTTCACATCAAGAGACAATGGAAAGCCAGGATTTGCAGCCATGATTATTCCTCCCACATTCAAAAGCGGGGCGCGTCATAGAGCGCCTGTATGTCGCATGATCTAGCATATTCAAAGAGGACTGGTTACTGGAGGAGAAGAGATTGGTTTCAGAGCAACGATGCGAATCAGAACGAGCATTCAGTGTTGCGCCCTACGTGTCGGCAGGATCGGCATCCAACTCCATATTCCAGTAGAAATAGTCACGCCAGCTATCCGGCGTGTTCCGAATCCCAATGGTAATCGTCACAATCGGATTCCAGCGCGGCTTCACCGGCTTCTTCGTCAACCTCATGCCGGCTTCTTCGGGCGTGCGACCGCTTTTCTTGTTGTTGCAACGCCAACAGGCCGTCACAATATTTTCCCATGTCTTCCGCCCCCCCTTGGCAATGGGCACGACATGATCGAACGTCAGCTCTTCTGTCCTGAACTTGTGGCGGCAATACTGGCACGCATAGCCATCTCTCGTGAAAATATTGATGCGAGAGAATTTCACCGCCCGGTGAACGTCCTTGAGCCGAACCAGCTTCAGGAGACGCATGACGGAAGGGAGCTTTATGGAAATCGACACGGCATGGACTTCTCGGTCGTAGACCTCGAGGACTTCAACTTTTCCCTGCCACAGGAGCGCGATCGCCTTTTGCCAATGGACGACCCGTAGGGGTTCGTAGGTCGCGTTGAGCAGAAGGGTCATTTCCATGCTGCACCTTCATTCCAACCGAGGCTCCTTGTATGAGAGGGCCTGGGTGTAGTATTGGAACGCGTAGCTATTTCTATGCCATAAGCCTTGGTCGAAATCAAGTTACTGACGGGTCTGTGGGTCGCCCTCGTAGTACCTGCCGATCAGCTAAGGAGAAGGACCAGCATTATGACTGACTTCGTCACTGTTGCAAAGATAGAGGATATTCCTCCGGGAACCGGATACACCGTCGAAGTCCACGGTGTCTGGATCGCCTTGTTTAATGTTGAAGGATCCTTCTATGCCATCGATAACGCCTGTCCTCATGCAGGGGGACCGCTCGGAGAAGGCCATCTAGATGGCTGCATCGTCGAATGCCCGTGGCACGGATGGCGATTCAACGTGCAAACCGGCGAGCGGCCTGAAAATCCCTCTATCACCGTCGCCTGCTGTCCCGTCCGAATCGAAGGAAATGAGATTCAAGTAGCCCTCCCAGAGAACTTCACCTAGCAGGCTGGAGGATCGAAAGCTTCCGATCTAAGACAAAGTAACAAACGTATTCGCAGGATACTCAAAAAGACATCCAACTAGGCCGCAGGCGAGTCAAAACCGGAGGCGTGGCGTTTTTCACCCACCCACCCCAAGCTGCCAAGACAGCTTATTCTCCGAGTGGGGTACGTTGAGGATTTTGACGAGACGAGAACGACGCCTGGGAAATGGCGCGTCTCGGCGCGCCGGGGCTGGGTGGGTGAAAAAGAGGCTTTTTCAGCATCCTGCTATGGCGCAGCGTCCGGTTCTTTGGGTGTAATCCCATCAGCCGGAAGCGACGCAGCATTGACCTTCTTCAATGCGAGATCCACATGCCAAATGAATTCCCGCTCGAACCATTGGCCTGTTGTCCCTTGATCTCGCATCCACACACGTATCTCATACCGGTCTCCCTCCATATGCACCACCCGCCACTCACCCAATCGAGACACCCGATTGCGCTCACTCATTGAACGCACATGCTCCGTCATGGCTTGAAGAATAGTGGGATAACCCTGAGCCCGATGGTGTTGGACCAGCGTAAGAGCCTCAGCAGCCCGACTGTCGGCGATGGGATTGAGTGATGGGGGCCTTATCCAGAGGTAATAGCACGCACCCAGCACGAGCACTGCCATAACAACATAGTGAATGATCTTCACAATCAGAGCGAGGAATGTGGAAGGCTGGTCGAGTAATGGGTCTCTGGCATAAGTATTCGACAACCAGCGCTTAGTGGGACGACGTGAAACTCTACTTCACTTCACTGCGCTGCATCTTAGGAAGAGCACCGGCGCGATGTCAATCCAACCACCACGGCCCACTCGAGTGCCCTGGACGCGCCTTGTACGTGCGAAAGCGGTTATGTTACAAATGAGCAGTGAGTCGAAAATCTTGTGCCGTTGAGCGTTGAATCACAGATGAAGTTCTTTCTCTACGGGGACCACCTGAACCCCACACAGCTGAAACGTCGTGCTCCAGAACATCAGTTTGTGATGCTGGCCACTCTTCCCGAACACACCATTAAATTCTGCCGATGGTCCTCACAATGGCGGTGTGGCCTCGCCAGCGTAACCCCGTCGCCAGGCGAACAGGTCTGGGGAGCGATTTTTGATGTCACCGATGAAGATCTCAAAGTGATGGATCGATTCGAAGAGGATGTCCCTCCAAACACATTCCGTCAGGTCCAAGTCAGCGTGCTGACGGAAGCCGGAGAAAAAATACCCGTCACCACCTATGCCGCCAACCCCATCGGCAAATTCAAACCCAAAGCACACTATCTCGATTGGGTCATGAAAGGCCTCAGGCACTGGAAGCTACCAGACGAGGCCATTGAAACATGGAAGTCGTACGCACCGCAGTGACATAACTATACGTTGATTGCTTCACCGGTCATAAAAGGAGAACCCATGCCGAAACCCAAGTATCACATCGTCGTCTGCACCAACGCCCGTCCCCCAGGCCATCCAAAACCCTCCTGCGGCAGCGCCGGATCAGCATCCCTTCTCATGGCCTTTAACATGGGCCTCATGCAGAAGGGTGTGATGCCTGGTGAAGTCCTCGTCAGTGGGTCTTCCTGCCTTGGCCCTTGCGAGCAGGGGCCAACTGTTGTTGTCTATCCGGACGCCACCTGGTATTCCAAAGTCACCGAAGCGGACGTATCGACAATCTTGGACGAGCACATCAAGGGCGGCAAGCCGGCAGCCAAGCTAAATCCAGACTCAGTCTGGAAGTAAGTCTAGGCTCAGGCCACGGTTGAGGGAAAATGGGTAGCCCCACTGCTCATGAACATAAGTCACACACATCTGGGTCAATTGGGTGCGTGGTCATTACTTGCAGCGACACTCGCACGGCCGAGACCGATACAAGCGGCTACCGCATCATGCACCTGCTCAAAGATGCCGGCCACTCAGTCATCGCCTATCATCTCGTCAAAGACGAACCGGCGAAGATCAAAGCCAAGATCAAAGCCGCCGTGGCGGATAAGAAAGTTCACGCCATCATCGTCAATGGTGGAACAGGGATCGCTCGACGGGATTCGACGTTCGAAGCGGTGGATGCGATGCTGGAAAAACGTCTGGTGGGATTCGGCGAGATCTTCCGTTACTTGACCTATCAAGACATCGGCTCACCAGCCATCATGAGCCGCGCCACTGCCGGCATCATCAAAGGCCGCGTCCTCTTCTCCACCCCCGGCTCAGAAAACGCAGTCCGTCTCGCGATGGAAAAACTCATCCTTCCGGAGCTAGGGCACCTCGTCAAAGAACTTACGAAATAGGCGTCAGGAGCGGTATTCTAAGCCAGCCTGAGGCTTTGCCCTTCCGCTCTTCTCCTTTGGATGCTCAAAACGGTCAGCCAACGAGGCCGCAGGGAGGCCGGTGACTGAGGCGTATCGTTTCTCACCCACCCGCCCCGAGCTGCCGAGACAGCTCTTTCACCGGTGTGGTACGTCGCAAGGAGACGGCCGACTGAGAACGAAGCCGCGGAACGGCGCGTCTTGGCGCGCCGGGGTTGGGCGGGTGAAAAAAGAGGCTGTTTTCAGCATCCTGCTAATCTTGGAAGATTTTTGGTTCAGAGTACGCCGCCTCCGGATTGATCTTCGATTGCGCATAACGCTTATAAAACATCAACACATCCCGTACCGATACGACCCCGACAATCTCGCCGGCTTGGGTTACAGCAAGATGCCGTACACCTAAATCAGCCATCATATCTTGCGCATCATCGACTGTCTGACTCCCCTCGATTGTGCAAATGGGAGCCGTCATGATTTTCTCGACAGTAAGCTTGCCAAGAGGCTTACTCATCGCCACCCCGCGCCGCACAATGTCAGTATCGGTGACGATCCCAACCAACTTCTTCCCCTTCTTCACAAACAGCGACCCCACCCGCGCCGTCTTCATTTTCTTGGCAACGCTCACAATTGATACGGCAGGCCCCACGGTCTTAGGCTGTTTGCTCATGATCTTCGCCACTGTGGACATCATTCACCTCCCCTTCGTATTGCTCCTGCACATGATAGAAAAACCCGGCCCGCCTTTTACACAGTCAGAACTATTTTCCCGAAAAACCTTCGGCTCAGCATAAGTTCCTGCGCCGCTCGTGCGTCTTGTAATGGATAGGTCCGGTCGATCACCGAGACCAGGCGCCCCTGCCCCATCAGCTCCGTTGCCTTCACCAGTTCTGCGCGCGTACCCATGTATGATCCTTTGATTGTGAGCTGACGAGAATAGACGGAGCGAAGATCCAACTTGACCTCTGCTCCCGTGGTTGCACCACAAGTAATCAGCCGTCCCCCCTTTCTCAATGAATGGAGACAGGTATCCCATACCTCAGGACCGATATGCTCGATGACCACATCGACGCCGCGCCCTTCGGTCAGCAGCTTCACTCGTTCATCTACCTTCTCCTTCGCGTGATTGATGACGGCATCGGCCCCCAGAGCCACGGCTTTGGGAATCTTGTCATCGGACCCGACGGTGGTCATCACGCGAGCCCCGGCGAGCTTCGCCATTTGGACCGCCATCATACCGACTCCGCTCCCCGCGCCCATGATCAACACTGTTTCACCATGTTGGAGTCCGGCCAGAGCAAACAGCATATGCGACGCGGTCACCGACACAAGCGGAAACGCCGCAGCCTGCTCAAACGTGAGATGTTCAGGAACCGGCAGCACATTGCGGAACGGCACTTTCACATACTCCGCGTAACCGCCGTGCGTCATAGCGCCGACCAGCCCATACGAGCGACACAGGTTGTCCCGCCCAGCCAGACATTGCTCGCATTTCCAGCAGCTGATCCCCGGCGATAGGAAGACACGCTGCCCCACAGTGACCACGTCGACCTGATTGCCGACTTCCTCGACAATCCCTGCGGCATCACAGCCCGATACATGAGGAAGCGGAATCGGATAGGCAGGAATACCTTGTCGTATCCAAATGTCGAGATGGTTCAAGGCACAGGCCTTGACACGAACCAGCACATCTTCCGAACCAACCGTCGGTATAGGCAGATCCTCGTACGAGAGTTTCTCCGGCCCCCCATGCGCTCGGAAGAGTACCGCCTTCATCTAACATTTCCTTTCTAAAAGGAAGCTGGAAAACAGGCTCAGAGCTCGCTTTCCCGAGGAGGATGCTCAAAAATGCCGTTCAGCAAGGCCGCAGCCGATGGAAGCACCGGAGGCGTACCCTCTGGGGTACGTTGAGGATGCTTTCGAGGCGAGAACGAAGCTGGCGGACTTTTTCAGCATCCTGTTAGAACGTCAAGGTACCTTCGACTACCATGACACACTGCCCTCCCACCTTAACCGTTTGAATGATGTCGTCATCAGACTCGATCCGCACGAGAATTTGCGACGGGCGCTCGATCTCATAGCCCTGTTCAATCACGATGTCTGTCGTGGGGGCAACGTCCACCACACCGTTCTGCACCAGATAGGCACCCAATGCGCCGCTCGCACTGCCGGTCGCGGGATCTTCAAGAATCCCGATCGAGGGCGCAAACATGCGTGTATGTACGGTTGAGGATGGTTCCACCGTCACGGTCGTGAAGGCCATCATGCCATTGGCCCCGAAACGACTGCAGACGTCCATGATGGCCGTCGCGTCCGGCTGGATCGAGCGAACAGCCGTGAGCGTGCGCACCGGCACGATCAATACCGGGAGTCCTGTGGACACTACCTCAATCGACCACTTCATATCGGCAATCGAATACTTCGGCAACCCCAACGCGCTGGAGATCTTATACACATCCTCAATCGCATCCACAGGCCCAAGGAATTCCGGCTTCGGCTGTGTCATCACCACCCGGGTTAACTCCCCTTCTTGTGCATGGAGTTCGACGGGAAAGAGACCGATATTGCATTCCTGCATGACACGGGTGACCCCATCGGTTACGGCGATCAACCCGAGCTGGGCCAACACGAAAAATGTTCCCAGCACCGGATGGCCGGCAAATGGGATCTCCTGTGTCGGGGTAAAAATTCTGAGGCGCACAACTGCCGCCTGGTCTGTCGGAGGCAGCACGAACACGGTCTCGGAGAGGTTCATCTCCCGGGCAATCCGCTGCAGTTGATAATCGGCGAGGCCGTGCGCGTCAGGAAACACAGCAACTGGATTACCACCGAATGGCTGCCCGGTAAATACATCGGCTTGATAAAACTTCAGGGACTGCCGGTCATCCATTCAGGCCTCTCAATGCGGGGAGTGATAACTCAATGGACCATGAACGGAGCTGATTGACAGGTGTCCATCTGCTTTGCCAGACTTGCCTCATGACCGATGTGAGCCAGGAAGACGTCAACCACGCGCTAGAGATATTGGGGCTTACCCTCCCCGTCTCCCAAGACATCCTTGAACAGACCAAACGGGCACTGCTACATACCTGGAACCCAGCCCGCTACGCGAATCTCACCAACAACCCCAAGCAATATATGCAGGCCTACAAAAAGGCCGAAGAGATGACCTCTCTCATCGAAGCCGCGTACGCGTTGCTCTCCGCTATCCTTGTGCCTGAAGAATCGTCGACCGATCAGCATTCTTCCTAAAGTTGATCGCCGAGACTTCCCACGGATGATCAAAAAGGCATCCAACTAGGCCGCAGGCGAGTCAAAACCGGAGGCGTACCCTCTGGGGTACGTTGAGGATTTTGACGAGCTGAGAACGACGTTGGGGGTCTTTTTCATCATCCGGTTTCCAAGCCGTGGGAGACTACCCGACTCATACCTTCTGATCCGTCTTCGCTTCCGTTTTTTGCAACCGGCCAAGTGATCAATCCTGACACGCCTTCCGGCGATCCGACGGGCTGCGTCTGCTGCGCGTAGATCTGCGGCAACTGGTTTGTCCCGAACTTCGAGATATAGAGGAAGACATGCTCCCGCGAGTTCACACGCACAGCCCAGGGGTGAAAATCGTTCTTGTAGAACTCTTCGCAGAGCTGCATTGCGTCCAGGCAGGAGAGGGTGCTCGGATCGTTCAATGTGTAGTAATAGTCCAGGGGGAGATCGTACTCTTCTTGTTTGTGGATCGTGATGCCGAACTTCTCGGGATTGCGCACCATCGGCGTATGGCGATAGGCCACGAAGTAGAACAGCTCCATCGAGTGAATCACCGGCTGGTTTTCGAGGACGAACTGGCGGGTTTCCAACGCTTCATCGAGCGTTTCGCCGGGGAATCCATAGAAGGCCATCACATGGTTCCAAATCCCCGACTTCGCCGCCATATGGAGATTGCGCTGGATCACGCTCTTCTTGGCGTGCTTGTCCATGAGGTTCAGCACCCGCTCGCTCGCCGACTCCATCCCATAATAGAGGGTGCAACAGCCGGCCTTCGCTGCGAGATCCCAGGTCTCCTGGTCTTGAAGCGTTTCTTCAAACCGGATCAACGTCGTCCACTTGATTCCGACCTGTTGATCGACCAGCAGCTGCGAGACCTTCTTGAACAGCGCCGGCGGATAGGATTCGTCGGAGAACAGAAAATGGCGGCACTGATACTTGTCCCGCAACGCCTTGATCTGTTCGACGACTTGTTGCACCGGCACACCCCGATACTGATCGAAGTAGCCCTGGCCATGGTCGCAGAACGTGCAGCGGCCCCAGTAGCAGCCGCGCGTCGCCAGATAGGGAATGATCAGCTCCGGCACGAAGTACTGGTCCAGCGGCATTCCATCGAAGTCCGGCAACGGCAGCGCGGTTGTTTTTTCCGTGTAGACTTCTGGATTCCGGTGAATACCCGAGGTATCGCGATAGATCAAGTTGGGCACGGATGCGATGGCCCGTTCGCCGTTCAATGCTTCGATGAGCCAGAGCAACGCATGCTCGCCTTCATAGAGGATCGCCGAGTCGAACACGTCCGTGAAGAACTGCTCGTGCTTCGCGAGATCTTCTTGAAGGCGCGTGATGACATTCCCGCCTACCACCACATGAATATGCGGGAAGGTCTCTTTGATCATTTTGCAAAAGGTCATACCTGCGAGCAGCTGCATCTGCGTGCCGATCGAGAGCCCGACGATGTCCGGCTTTTCTTTTGCTACTGCCGGCATGACCAGCTGGTTGCAGAGGTCTCGATAGACGTTCACCTGCTCATCGTCCAAACAGGCCAGCACTTCTTTGGACACGCCGGGGCGATAGCCCAGATTGCTTTCCATCGGATAGAAGACAAGCGACGCGGGATAGTAGGCTGCGGAAATGTAGGCCATCGTTTCGCGGAAGGTGTTCAATGCACCTTCCAGTAGCTCGGCCTGGTAGAAACGCTCGCCACGCACGATCCGCTTCGCATCTTCAGCCCGATCGGCCAGATCGAACACATCCACCGTATAGGCCTGCTCCACTACCATCTTGTGATCCACTTCCTGCTCCGTCAGCGTCCCAGCCTTCTCCTTATCTTGGAGCGGCTTGAGCTGCATCCCCAACCGGGCCTTCACCCAGATCAGGAACTCCATGCTGAAGAAGTGATCCCACATCCCGATATTGATGTCGCGCTGGATGACCGTATGCCCCGCCTCTCGCAGCACGGCAGTCAAAGAGGGTAAGGCAAGATAGGGGGCAGTCGGCACCCACTCAGGCGGAAAGAGCAGCATGACCTTGCTGGTCTTTCTGGTTCCCTGCAGAGGAGCTAATGCGTTGATCTGAATCAGTTCACTCATCTCACATTTTCCCTGCAAGAGTTGGAGTCGTGCCCAATACTTTTGCCGCGCTGTACTGCAAGTCCGGCAGCTTCTGCAGCCCGAACCGCGAGATATAGAGAAAGATGTATTCACGGATGAAGAGGCGCAGGTCCCAGCCCGGGTTGTGATTCCGTTCGAATTCTTGGAATACCCGCTCCGCCTCTTCGATGCTCATTCCATCCTTGACCGTATAGTAGTAGTCGAGCGCCAAATCCCATTCGGGGTTTTTGTAAGCAGTGACGCCCCACTTCTCAGGATTTTTTGCCACCGGGTTATGTCGGCCAAGATCGAATGTCCCGAAGCCGAGCGAATGGACATGCTCCTTGTTCGCTTCGAGAAATTCAACCGAGGACCAGGCATCCTCTCTCGTTTCCCCAGGGAAGCCGAAGAAGCCCATGCAGTGGTTCCAGATACCCGCATTCGCCGAGAGCTGCAAATGCTTCGTGATCACATCTGTCGTCGTGGCCTTGTCCATCAGCTTCAGCACCCGCTCGTTCCCCGACTCGTAGCCGAAGTGGAGATAGCGGCAGCCCGAGTCCTTCGCATCCTGCCAGACTTGATCGTCCAGCAAGCTCTTTTCAAACCGCATGTGGGTGGTCCAGATGATGCCCGTCTGATTGTCAATCAGCCCACGCGACAGCTTTCGAAAGAGCGCAGGCGGATACGACTCGTCGGTGAAATGGAAATGCCTGGCGCCGTATTTATCACGGAGATACGAGATGTCTGCCAGAATGTCCTGAATCTTCTTCGTCCGGTAGCCGGCTGTGTAGCCCTCGCCATGGTCGCAGAACTCACAACGACCCCAATAACAACCTCGCGTCGCCAAGTAGGGCAGGATCTTCGTCGGCGTGAAGTATTTATGGAGCGGTAGCCCGTCGAAATCCGGCGGCGGTAATGTCGCCATGTCCTCTGCATAGCTTGTCGGCGACACATGGACCCCTGTTGCGTCCTTATAGATGGTGTTCGGCACATCGGCCAGGTTCCGCTTCGCCCCCACCGCCGACACCAGCTGCACGAACGCCGTCTCCCCTTCATAGACCACGGCGCTGTCGAAATATTGGAACAGGGGCGACTGAGGCAGCACATCGCGCAGGCGCGTCACCGTGTTTCCGCCGATCGTCACATGGATATGCGGGAAGTATTGTTTGATGAGGGCACAGAAGGTCATGGAGGAGAACATCTGCTGCTGGAGCACAATCGAGATGCCAACCACGTCCGGCTGCTCTTGCTCGATCACCGGTTTTACCAGATGTTCGAACACGTCGCGGTAAATGTTCACCTGCGTGTCGTTCACCGCGTCCATGACCTCGGACGAAACGAAGACCTTGTACGAAAGATCGGTCTCCATCGGCGGCATACAGATTCGCGCCGGAGCATAGACCATCGAGATCACCGACGTGACCTCACGGAATACATGAATGGCCCATTCTAACTGATCGATTTCATAGAACACTTCTCCTCGAATAATCGCCTTCGCCTTCTCCGCCTTCTTGATCAACTCGTCGATCCTCTGCCTGGTCAGATCGCATAGAGAGAGCTGTAAATCCATCTCCTCGGCATTCAGGTCGCGCTTCTTGGACAATTTGCGGAGCCGGTCGAGTTGCCGGGGCACTCGGTACAGGACTTTTTTCAGGAAGTCCTCACTGAAATACCAATCGTACATTTCAAGGTTGATGTCTTTTTGGATGACGGTATGGCCAGCTTGACGGAGGACGGCGGTGAGGGAGGGAAGGCTCAAATAGGGTTCGGAGGGAAACCAGTCAGGCGGGTAGATGAGCAACACCTTCATCTTCCGGTCGCTGGTGGCTTCGGAGGCTTCACGATGGAGCATAATCAGCTCCTTCGAAGCCCGCTCGCCTTTGGAATACTCGACCTTCATACCGGTCTAGATTCTTCCCTCAAACTTGCCCAAAGTGACAAGAAAGCCAATGAGTTAGGCTCGAAGGTAAGTATTGTACGGGGGCTGAAGAAAGATATGCAAGCGGGACAGCCTGGTGCCTTCGCTCAGACCAGGGCCTTGTGCGCTACTGCTAGTCTCACTGAAGCTTGGCAGCCAAACTTGTTCCATTCGAAGACAAGCTTGAATGGAACTTCGAACATCGCCGCGACCTGCGGAGCAGAACGCATCAGCGAGACAACAGCAGAAACACAAGGCCCTACGGCCGCTCAGGCAACCAGGCTGTCCCGCTAGTTTTGGTGGAGAGAAAGAAGAGTAAGCCCTTCCCTCGAAAGACCTACCAAAGCGACCCTTAAGAACTCTGCCTTCTTTACGATCTTGAGCCAGACCCCGCAGAGTGGTACGCCAGACGGAGGTGTAGCAATGTCGTCTTTCAATCTGGTTTCACCGGAGTGTCAGCTCAGCGAGCTTCCGAACTCCTTGGATTTCTCCGCTGGTGAGATCGAGGTAGAGATCGCGAAGGTGGGATTGCAGGTCTTCAAGCGACTCCCCTTGCGTCCAGTAATTGGGGTAGCCCTGCAGGTAGCCGAGCCAATGGTCCTGATCCTGCCAATAGATATATTTGGTCGATTCCATGGTGGGTATTAGATAGCTGGCCCCTGAAGATCTGGAAAGTGGAGAGAAGGAACGACAGCTCAGGATCGGCGAATCTGTTTCAGGATGTCAGCTGCGCTGGTCGTCTCTCCCCGCTCAGCCTCAGCTATCGCGGTGAGCAACTTGGATTCTTTCGCTGAATCGAGCTCGAAAGAAACGTTGAAGGCCCGTTCGCCCTTCTATATTCAATCCGCATTCGGACTGGTTCTCCTACAGACTGACTAACAAGAAACTGTTAGAAAGCCAAGGGGTTAGCAGGAGCCTTTCCGACGTTGCCATTCGTGACGAGGCGAATGAAGGGCAGGCGGATACGCGGCCGCAGGTTCCGAAAAGCCGGAGGCGTATTCGCTGGAAAGGGGCAATGTCGGACAGGCTCCAGGAAAAAGTATTGTACGGGGGGTGGAGAAGGAGATGCAAGAGTGGGAGAGGGAGCGGCCAGGTGCCCTTCCTTGCTCGCAGAACGCGCACGATAAAACTGTGCTCGTCCCATGCGCGCAGTTGAGGACAGCCTTGCCCACTCCCTCCAATGCAGAGGGAAGGAGTAGAGGGCAGAGAAAAGGAGGGGGTCCCTGTGCTCGCGCAACACGCGGTCGCGGACACCCCTCGTTGGACGCGCGCACCTTGGGAAAACCCCCAGCCCCTTCCTACGATACCGGAGGAAGAGGTGGTGGAGGCTCGTAGGATACCTGCTATGTCATAGACCAAGACGACCAGGAAAAAGTACACTGACTCATTTTCCGAAACACTGCTTGTGCTGATAACGTTTAGATCATGTCTACAGAATACAGAAATAATCACTACGTCCCAGTATGGTACCAGAATCGGTTCATTCTCCCTGGACAGCAGGACAACGAGCTCTACTATCTCAACCTAACCCCGACTATGGTTAGAGACTCAAAAGGCCATACTCACACGATGAACGCTATTCGTCGCCTGGGATTTAGGCACTGTTTTGTCGAAAAAGACCTTTACACGACCCAATTTGGCTCCGAAGAATCGACCCAAATCGAGCAGATATTTTTTGGTTCCATCGATTCCAAAGGCCGAGACGCCGTCGAGTATTTTACGAATTTTACTCATCCATCCGTAGACACCCAGGCTTTCAACAATATGATGCTGTATTTAAGCACCCAAAAGCTTCGAACTCCAAAGGGACTTGACTGGCTTAGTAGACAGGTAGGAGCCACTGTCAGGAATAATGCTTTGGGCTATATGTTGGAACTCCAACAACTGCATGGTGCAATTTGGACGGAGTCTGTCTGGCTCATAGCAGATGCTTCGCTTTCACAAACGAAGTTCATTATTTCGGATCACCCAGTGACGGTATACAACCGGCGATGTGGTCCACGTTCGATCTGGTGTCGTGAAAATGACCCGGATATAGCGCTCCAAGGCACTCATACGATCTTCCCACTGTCGCTAGAAAAGATACTCATACTAACCAATCTCTCATGGGTCAGAAACCCGTATCAATCAGAAGTACGTCTTCGTCCTAATCCAAACCCATGGCGTACGACAATTTTCAGCTTCCTGGATATACAAACTTTGCGACATTTACAGGAACAAGAAGTCCGCGAGATCAATTTTATTATCAAGAGCCGAGCACTTCGCTATATCGCCGCTGCAAAAGAGGACTGGCTCTATCCCGACAGATATGTATCAAAGTCAAATTGGAATGAACTCGGTCATGGATACCTTCTAATGCCTGATCCTCGCGGAATACAGTTGGGCGGCGAGATCTTTATTGGCTATCGAGGTGGTGGTGCAGCTTCCTTCGATGCTTACGGACGTCGGCCTTGGCAACCTGACTACGACAAGGAAAGTAAGGATCTTGTCGAGGGTCCGTCACTCAACAGATTTAAAGGTGAATTTGCCAGATTGTTCGGGCCATCAAGAAGGGGACGTGCATTTACTTTTGACAGGCTAGACAACGAGCAGGATGATAAAGAATTCCACCAGTATCATCTCAGTCTGGAAGCAAAACATAAGAACCCACGGAAGTAAGGCGACAAAGGAAATGAGATGGTGTCATGATTCATTTCGCGGCGCATGGCGGTCCGGTGGCTTCCTCGCAGCTCTATACCTACCCTGCCCTCCTTTGCCTCGCCCTGACCATCCGCTTCGTAGCGACTTCATAGACCTAATGAGTCCGGGAACATAGAATGTCTCCGTTTTGGGTACACAATTGAACCGAGTCGAATATATCTTCGGTATGATATTCGATCGAAAGGAGATGAAATGGGGGCAACTATCTTTGGATTCTTAACAGAAAGCTTTCTGTTCGATGATACCTCAGTTGATGAGTGCTTCCGGCAGGTCGGCGAGCAAGAACTCAAAAACGAATTGAGAGCCTATCGAGAGTACTGCCTCGCACACATGCAGGAGATCGAGGAAGAGGCAGCCGCCAGCAGCTCCACGCTAAAAATGTTCTCTGGAATGGAGCACATTGGACTAAACCTGCTTAAGCAGAGCGCATTCTATATAGAGCAACATGTGCTCCAGGATCCCCTTTTCCAACTGACGCACGAAGGCGGGCAGATGAATGACGCCATGCGAAGCTACCTTCAACTTCCAGAAAGTGGCATTAACCGAGACAAACTCTCGTCAGTTTTGCGTTTTTTAAAGTCGCTCACTCCTATGGTCGCCGCCGATTACGTTAAATTTCTTCCCATCAGTTATCTGTTCGAGCCACAAGAGAACATCCCC
Organism: uncultured bacterium; assembly: GCA_965233175.1. Lineage (GTDB taxonomy): Bacteria > Nitrospirota > Nitrospiria > Nitrospirales > Nitrospiraceae > Palsa-1315. The sequence continues at coordinate 42,602 of CBDDRW010000084.1, read as the reverse complement.
GTGTATTATTCTCCCAACTATTTCGGAGACATTCTTCCGCCACCCCTGATGAAATATTTTCACAGCAAAGCCGTGGTCGAATCTTTAAAGAAAACGGAGAATGGATGGCAGGTGGAAGACGAGTTGCGGCTATGCAGGGGGATTTGTGTGCGCTTCAAAGATCACCGTCTTGCTGAGTGCCGGATTTATAACTTATTCGAACAAGAGTTTTTCGATTTTAATGAAAGGGATAATACGGTTGGTGTTCGGATGCATCTTCCTGAAAACCCTCCTAACCAAGATCATTTCAACGCTTGGGTCTATCAGTCAATCAATCGAACGGCAGGCGATATTTATGAAAGACTTCTCTCCGAGATAACGATTAGCGGCAAGCTAAAGGCGACATACTTGACTGATTCTCAGTTTGCTTTCGATTTAATGGGGCAAGTCTATCCTTCGGTGGATAATATCAAGATTAATACCGTGAATACTCTGCTGAACATAGAATTGCCGTTCTTAGAGAAAGTGGACATCGAAACATTGATGAAATTACGGCAAACCGACGGCGAGGCATTTAAGAGTTTTCGTCTTGACCTTGATTCTAAGCTGAAACAGCTACGACTAGAAACTGACCCCAATAAGCTGCGCATCTTGGCAGCCAATGCAATGCACGAAATCAGTGAGGTTCAACTTCACAAAATTGGCGAGAAGGTTTCCGAGATCAAGCGCAGAGCACTTGTTGATGCGGCAATCCTTTCGGCTGGCCTGTACGGGAGCATACAGGCAGAAGGATGGAGTGCACTTGTTATCGGTTTAGCTATGGCAAAAGGGTACAAGACTGGTTTGGAATACTGGGAGAAGGTGAAGCAGAATCCATCTTTCTTTCTATGGCGAGTGACTAAGAACTACAAAGGAAAATAGATACCGGGAACCCTTCCGCGGTGCGCGGCAGGCCAAAGTTGATCTACGTCTCTCTCTCACCCTCAGACTGATGCCCTCACTCCCCATAGACCCAGCCGGTCTTCCCTACTCAACCTTGCACAGCGATAGACCCGGCCGATCTGAAAAACTAGAAGGTCCCTATTTCCTCATTTTCCGGTTGGATCCGAGACTGGTTTATACATCACATCGGTGCGTAGCACATACTTTTGTCCGCTGTGCACTACGGCACCCTCGTGCCAGATGGAGTGTAAGAAGACGAGTGCCATCCCTTCCTTCGGCTGGACAGACAGGTATGGGCTTTGTTGTAGGAACGCCTGCTCCATGTCACTGAAGAACCGTGTTTCCCCGCCCGTCATCCCCTCGTTCAGATAGATCATAAAAGTTATTTGACTTTCCTCCCAGCGCTCCATCCGTACATACGACCCGTCTCGATGCGGCTTGAAGGTCTGCCCTGGGCGATAACGGTAAAAACGCCACCGTTCGTTGAACCCGACAAGTCCATGCCCATCAATGACAGCTGGCAACAATGGTTCAGCGCGGTGGAAGAGGTCCGCGGCCAGCGACAGGTCATCAACCAGCACACGCTCGTTGTTGCGAACCTGTTCGATGACGACATCGGCAACCGTGCCCGCTTCGTAGGCAAGATCCTCGCTGCGCCGGATCAGCGCAGCGCATTCTTCGCGTGAGAGGAAGTCGTGAATCACCAGCACCTTGTCTGGATCCAGAACCTCTTTGTTCATAACAGCATCCTTTCGACTTCCGTAACAGAACACCGAGCCTACCGTAAGTCAAGCAATCCAACATTTCGGAGGGGGTCTGGCGGGGATCTAGTTCATCTAGTCTGTCTTGTTTGTTTGGTTCGACGAACGAGAGAGTCTGACAGACCCGCGCATCAGATACACTGCCTCTGAATCGCTCTCCCTAAATTCAACTAATTGGGGTCATGCCTCGTAATAATATATTTTAGAGGAATAATAAAATGCGCACCATTTCTTACCGCATGGCGGGGAGCTGGTCCATCTGGTTTGTTTGGTTCATTTGGTCGAGGAACAAGACAAACTAGATAAACCTGCCTTGCTTTCCTCTCACATAAGGCTCACTTAATCGGCTCCGGGTGATGAACTCGTCCACGACTTTGCAGTAGACTGGTGGCAGCAGGCTTACTACTCAGGTACCTGGGAATTTCTCAAGCTTGAATTCAGGAGGCACACCGATGCGCAAGCGGATCATCGCCCAAGTTCAGAAAGACACCGCATCTCCTGACCTGGATTGGTTGAATATGGAGGAGATCGCGGAGGTGGAGGTCACGTCAGAGGACGTCGCTCATCCAATTGAGTCTGCGTTGCTGCCCAGTCAGGCTTCGGGGTGGCGTGCCGCAGAGCCAGGACAGCAGACAATCCGGCTTCTTTTCAACCACCCACAACAGCTGCGGCGAATCTGGATGAATTTCTTGGAGCCAGGAACTGAGCGCACGCACGAGTATGTCTTGCGTTGGTCACCGGATAGCGGGCAGTCCTTCCGGGAAATCGTGCGGCAGCAGTGGAACTTCAGTCCCCAAGGCACAACGAGCGAGACGGAAGATTATCGTGTCGAACTGCCGGCAGTCACGGTGCTCGAATTGAGCATCATTCCGGACATAAGTGGGGGAACTGCGTTCGCTTCATTGGCGCAGTTGCGGCTTGCCTAACACCGAGGAAAACAAAGGGGTCGGGAGTCTTTGTTTGCGACCATTTCGCGGCGCGTGGCTGATCGAGTTGATCTACGCGTCTCTCTCACCTTCAGACTGATGCCCTCACTCCTCATAAACCCAGCAGATCTGACAACGTAGAATGCCCCCCGTTTCTCTCCCACTCAATTCAAAACCATTTTTTCGCCTTTGGTCGGCGATGAGGACAGCCTGGCCAGCAACATGGCCGGCGTTTACCCTCGATAAGCTCATTTCGAGTCCTCTCGATCCGGTGCCTGCGAGTCTCCGTTTTTTTTGCTGAGGTAACCCAGCAAATCAATTCATTACGCGCAAGCGACGTAATATCTTCCCATGCGTCCTTAGTTGCAGGTGTTGAATTGAGGGCGTTGCGTAAGTCCGCCGGCAATCTGTGCACCATGCCAGCAACATTTTCTTTCTTCATACAGTTATCTTAAGTCTTTGGTTCACTCAAGACGAATTCTCTGGGGCGGAGGGAGAAATTCCTACTAACCTCAGTAAACTCTTACTTCCTTTCCGAAGTGATGCATACGCTTCAGAGTTTGCAGTAGACTTGCCGCGGCGAGGATCGACGGAACCACTCCGTTATATAAGGACTCAGGCCGCGGAGCGTTTGGAGGAAACATGGTGGGTGAACAGCAGATATTGACGGTCACATCGGGGCGAGAAAGGGAATAGAAGACGCTGTTCGTGGGACTGCGGAACGACATGCACAAATAAAAGTCTGGCTGCTTACTCTACTCGCTCCTATATCGTGCATGACTTTCACAGCCAATCCGCCCACGGCGCCCACTACTATCCGCGCATGCGTGTACTGTTCGACAAGATCGACGTGGAATACTTCGACGGCGTGGTCAATTAAACGATTCTAAAATCGCAGCGCATAACGGACCGGTTTTCTACTCCATTCTTTTTTCCACCCCTTTATCGCTCAAGTGAAGCCTGAGACCGCAGCGCATTCGGGACGCCCAGGTCGAAGGTTAAAATCTGCACTTGCCTATGGCAACAGCCGGGGAGCATACTTCTGTCATCTATGTATAAGGCGAAGGCATACTCGGCTGCCAGTGCGACATCGTCGCTTGCCTCCACCACAATCGCCCGTCGCGACCCAACTGAGCACGACGTACAGCTCGAAATCCTCTTCTGCGGTATCTGCCACTCGGATCTCCACCAGGTCCGAAATGAGTGGAGCGGTGTCATGCCCACGGTCTACCCTTGTGTCCCAGGCCATGAAATTGTCGGCCGTGTCACCAAAGTCGGCTCCGCAGTCAGAACGTTCAAGCCCGGCGACCTCGCCGCGGTCGGCTGCATGGTCGACTCCGACAGGACCTGCTCCGAATGCCAGGCTGGCCTTGAGCAGTTCTGCCGGAATGTCACTCTCACGTACAACTTTCCGGACAAGCACCTCGGAGGCGTCACGTACGGTGGCTACTCGGATAGCGTGGTTGTGGACGAACGCTTTGTCCTGCGCGTTCCCTCCAACCTCAATCTCGCCGGAACCGCGCCTCTCCTTTGCGCCGGGATCACCACCTACTCACCGATGCGCCATTGGGGCGTCACCAAGGGCAAGAAGGTTGGCGTGGTCGGTCTTGGAGGTCTGGGCCACATGGCCGTGAAGTTTGCTCACGCACTCGGTGCCCACGTTGTTGTCTTCACCACTTCACCCAACAAGCAAGAAGACGCGCGACGGCTTGGGGCTGACGAGGTCGTCGTCTCCCGTCATGCCGATGAGATGAAGAAGCAGGCCGGCAGCTTCGACTTCATCCTCGACGCTGTCTCCGCCGATCACGACATTAACGCCTACATCGAACTCCTCCGCCGTGATGGCAATATCACCCTTGTTGGTGCGCCCGAAAAACCTCTCGCCGTCCCTGCATTTAGTCTGATTATGGCTCGACGCAGTCTCTCCGGCTCCCCGATCGGTGGAATCGCAGAAACCCAGGAAATGCTCGATTTCTGTGGAAAGCACAATATCACCGCGGATGTTGAAGTGATCCCCATGCAGAAGGTCAACGAAGCCTACGACAGGCTACTCAAGTCCGATGTTAAGTACCGCTTCTCGATCGATATGGCTTCTCTGAAGTCCGGGTACAAGGCCTAAGAAAAGAAGAATCATCTCGCGCCATGTGGCGGGCACCTGGTCCATCTGGTCTGTCTGGTTTCTTTGGTTTGTCTGGTTCAGAGAACGAAATAAACGAGATAAACTAGATAGACCAAACAAACCTGCCAGACCCCTTCTGAATCCCTCTCCCCTCACACAGCGATGGACCTGGCTCACCTGAAAAAGTAGAATGTTCCCGATTTCTTCACCAACACCTGGATCGGTAAAGCTGACTTAGAATGTTTGGTGTTGTCAGATCAACAGCTTTCGAGGAGGGCAAAACAATGTGGAAAATTTTTGCGGTAACAGCAACCCTGGCCTTCGCCCTTGTGAATCCTACTCTTGGAGTTGCTGAAGATGAGCTGGTCAGTCAAAAATCAGTCCCTGAGCAGATAGTGGATGCCTTCAACGGCGTGTTCGGAGTCCATCCTGGAGCGCGCGCGACCCACGCGAAGGGTGTCGTGTTGGAAGGCACGTTCACGCCGAGTGGCTCAGCAACGGCTGTGAGCAAGGCCTCTCATCTACAAAAGAAAAAGATCCCGGTTCCAGCGACGATTCGATTCTCTGCCTCAACCGGGCTCCCGGCCATTCCCGACACCGACCCCGGCGCGAGCCCACGCGGGATGGCCGTGAAATTCCACCTCCCTGATGGTTCGAAGACCGACATCGTGGTGAATTCCTTCAACGGCTTCCCCGTCGCCACGGCCGCCGAGGTCAGAGATTTATTTCTCGCAATTGCAGCAACCAAACCCGAAGATCCAAAACCAGCGGCGCTTGACCAGTTCTTGAGCAGTCATCCCTCCGCCAAGGCTTTCGTGGAGGCTCCGAAACCGGCACCGGTGAGTTACGCTACCCTGACCTATTTCGGCGTGAATTCGTTCAAGTTCACGAACGCAAAGGGGGCTGTCACGGTCGGTCGGTACCAACTCCAGCCTGTTGCCGGCGAGCACTTTCTGACCAAGGAACAGCTCGCGGCGATGGGGCCAGACTATCTCACCACTGAAATCCTCCAGCGGGTTCGTCGGGGTCCTGTCAATTTTAAATTACTCCTGCAAGTCGCCGCGCAAGACGACAAGATCGACGATCCCTCGATCGCGTGGCCGGATACGCGTAAGAAGGTCGAATTGGGTACGCTCGCCATCACTAAAGCTGTGGCGGACAGCCAAACCGCAGAGAAAAAGTTACTCTTCATGCCGGGAACACTGGTTTCAGGTATTGAGGCCGCCGATCCGATGATCGCCGCGCGGTCGGCTGCGTATACAATTTCCGCGTCCCGTCGCTCCCAGGCACATTAACGCGGGAGGAGCATTTCCGGACACCCGACGTGAAGGAGCGTCAGATCTCGCAATCCAACATTTCTCGTCGCGTGGCGCGCGGGCGCCTTCTGACTCTCCCCTCCTCCAAACCTCAGGGAACTCGTACTTCCTTTCCGGAGTGATGAATACGCTTCAGAGTTTGCAGTAGACTTTCCGCGGCGAAGATTGACGGAACCACTCCATTTATACGAAGACCCAGGCCTATGAGCGTTTGGATGAAGCATGGTTGATCGGGGAGAAAAAGTGGACAGGCTGCGCTAGCCCCACTTTCGTGGCCGTCCTCGTCTCCGCAGCATAGACGTGAGACTGTGCGCGAAGTATGAGAAAAAAGCAGCCTGTCCACTTAGCTTTCTCCCAAAGGAGGGGTCGAGTATGGAAATCTTATACATTGGCCTCGGCATCTTCTTGGTCTGGCTCGTCCGAACCCTACACAAGAACAGGGTCCGTGACCAGCAGGAGGCGGACAAGAAGATCGCGTTCGACAAGTGGGCGAAAGAACAGCACGACCCACACATCGTGTCCATGGTACAGAACTTCATGAATGAAGGGCGTTTCAAGACCTGGGAGGAGGCGGCGATATATGCCGAGCGGGCCCTCAACACACCGTCGCCGGAGCCCCGCTCAAATAGCCACGCCAACGACGCGCAAGGAACACCTTCATGACACTCGTTCGCATCCCCCCTACAATAGAACGTGGCGAGTGGCGGGGACCTGGCTCATCCGGTTTCTACTCTACGCTCCCCTTGCTATATACACACTGCACTCCTAGTTGACGTGTATACAATATTTTGTATACACTGTAGGCTGTGAAACGGCTCGTTTGGTTGGGAGCGTCTCTGGAAGATCTTCGCTGTTGGCCGGCTGAAGCTCAGCGAGATACTGGGTATCAGCTCTTTAAGATTCAATCAGGAATGGACCCATCGGATTGGAAGCCTATGCCCAGCGTCGGCGGAGGCGTGCAGGAGATACGGATTCACAGCGACAACGAGTACCGGATCATCTATTTGGCAAGAATGGAAGAGGCGGTCTATGTGCTGCACGCCTTTGAGAAAAAGACGCGCAAGACCCCACAAACGGCGATCGAGGTTGCACGTCGACGGCTTCAGTTGTTACTGAACCAGAGGAGGAGAACATGAAAAAACGTGTATCGACGAGCAATGTCTTTCGGGACTTAGGATTTGGCGCTCAAGAGGCGGCCAACTTGAAGTTGCGGGCGATGCTTATGGTCGAGCTCGAGAAACACATTCAGGAAAAGCACTTGACCCAGAAAAGCGCCGCTGAGCGTCTCGGCGTAACCCAACCTCGGATTAGCGACCTCATACGTGGCAAGATCGAACTTTTCAGTGTGGATACCCTCATCACCATGTTAACGCATGCCGGCTTGAAGGTCGATGTGCGAGTCAGACGATCCGTCGCTGCCTGAAGGGGGCAATCAAAGGCGCGCGGAACATTTCCCGCGCGTGGCAGGCCGAGTTGATCTACACCTCTCTCACCCTCAGACTAATTCCCTCGCCCTATAAACCCAGCCCAATCTGACAAAGTAGAATGCCACCGTTTCTTCTCACTCACTTCAAAACCATTTTTTCGCCTGTGGTCGGCGATGAGGACAGCCTGGCCAGCAACATGGCCGGCGTTTACCCTCGAGAAGGTCATTTCGAGTCCTCTCGATCCGGTGCCTGCGAGTCTCCGGCTTTTTTGCTGAGGTCACCCAGCAAATCCATTCATTACGCGCAAGCGAAGTAATCTCTTCCCATGCGGCCTTGGTTGCAGCGGTTGAATTGAGGGCGTTGCGTAAGTCCGCCGGCAATCTGTGCACCATGCCAGCAACATTTTCTTTCTTCATACAGCTATTTTAAGTCTTTAGCTCACTCAAGACAAATTCTCTGGGGCGAAGGAAGAAATCCCTACTCATCGGGCAACTGTTGGACGAAATCAAAGCGAGAAATTGAAAGCATCAAATCGACTTCAGACTCACTCCCCATAGACCCAGCCGATCTGAAAAAGTAGAATGTCCCCGGTTCTTCACCCCTGAGTCAGTTATCAAACAGCATTGAGAAGTACGGCCATGCGATGAGGCTCTTCCCGTGAAAGCGATACGATTGCACCAAGTTGATGGCCCGGAATCGCTTCTCTATGAGGATACGCCGAAACCGACTCCGAAGGATAATCAGGTGCTCGTCCATGTACATGCGACAGCGATCACGCCAACGGAGTTCGACTGGTATCCCACATTCCATACTCCTGAAGGTGAAATGAGACCTTTTCCGATTATTCTGGGTCACGAATTCTCTGGTGTTATTGACGCGGTCGGGTCGGATTGCAGGGATGTACAGGTGGGGGATCGTATTTATGGATTGAGCGATTGGTTCATAGACGGGGCTCAGGCGGAATATTGTTTGACCGTTCCTGCCAACATTGCACCGATGCCTATCACGCTTGAACATACACAGGCCGCGGCGGTACCGATCTCAGCTCTTACCGCCTGGCAGGCGCTTCTCGATCGCGCACACCTTTCGGCAGGGCAACGGGTCTTGATCCATGGTGCAGCCGGTGGTGTCGGCAGCTTTGCCGTGCAGTTGGCTCGGCGTCAGAGGGCACACGTGATCGCAACGGCTTCGGCGGGGAACACCGACTTTGTAAAAGCGCTCGGCGCCCATGAAGTCATAGATTACCGGATCACGCCGTTTGAAACGGTCGTCGAAGACGTGGATGTGGTGCTTGATACAGTTGGAGGAGACACGAGAGACCGTTCGTGGGGAGTGCTCAGAAAGGGTGGTCGGTTAGTGACCATTGCGGCAGATGCCGAAAGATTGAAGGATCAGCGGGTGCGCGATGCCTTTTTCATCGTCGAACCGAACCGGAATCAGTTGATGGACATTTCGCGTCTAATCGATACCGGCGTCATCCGACCCGTCGTTGATGCCGTCTTCTCAATGGAAAACTTTCGGCAGGCCTACAAACAGAAACCTCTGTGCGGCAAGATCGTACTCCGCATCGCTGAGTTGTGATGGACGTGCAAGATAAACAAGAAAGGAGCAGGCCAATGATGAAGATTCCTTCATTGATCCGCATAGTGGCGAAACTGGCACTGCAGTGGACAGCACTGGCCGGGATGACTCTGGTTCTGGGACAGACAGCGCTGGCAGAAGACGCCGTGTCGGTGCTGATAAAGCAGCGGTTGGCCGACATGGCCGGCAAAGAAGGCACTGTTATCACCGTGGACTATGCACCGGGCGCCGCATCCGGCCAGCACTTCCATCCGGGTTCGGTGTTCGCCTACGTCTTGGAGGGAGCCGTGGTCTCTCAATTAGGGGGAGAGGAGCCGATGACCTATACAAAAGGTCAGAGCTGGTATGAGTCTCCCAAGAAACCGCATGTCGTATCCAAGAATGCGAGCAAGACCGAACCGGCCAAGCTCCTGGTGTTTTTGCTGTCACAGGAGGGCGAGTCGCTCGTATCGCCGTTGAAATCACCCGACAGCGGGAAGTGATCCTCTTGGAAGGGACTCAGGGAGAGAAAACACTGTCAAAAACCGTTTCGCGGCGCGTAGCGGGCTGGCGATTTCATACCGGATGAAGCGATAAGATTATGCGCTGGGTATATGTCCTGGTACCCATCGTTGCAAGCCTGATCGCCGCGGTGGTTCCGATTGACCCTGCGTCTCTTGGAGAAACTCGAAGATCGGATCGATCTGGCCGATGCCCGAGCCGCGTTGGCTGAAACGAAGAAAAAAGGCGCGAAGCCGCTCGATGCGATTCTCAAGGACCTCGGCCTGTAGTCCACGATGGCCTACGCGATCCTCTTCGCCCCGCCTGCCGAACGATAACTCAAAGCACTCGCTGAACCGATTCAGAAACGCATCGTCAAGCGCCTAAAGACTCTCCAGACCAATCCCCGTCCACAGGGAGTAAAGAAACTTACCGGCGAAGATGACCTATACCGTATCCACGAAGGCGACTATCGAATTATCTACACAATTCAAGACAAGGAACTGACTGTCCTGGTTGTGAAGATCGGAGATCGCAAAGAAGTCTACCGCTAACACTAAGGACAACTGCATTAGGCCCCCATTTCCCGGCGCGTGACATCCTGCCCTTTCCGAAGGGAATGATACGCTTCAGAGTTTGCAGTAGACTGTCGCAGCGAGGATTGACGGAGTCACTCCATTTATATTTCCAGAGAGTACATTCGGGTCCTGACAGCATCGCCGGTTACGAGAGAAACGATGAATAGAATCCTTGGGATGCGCATCATACACCCTCCCTCTGGTCTGGCTGTCTCAGTGCTTTGCCTTCTCTCCATTGTGCTTCTTATGCAAGGATGCTCTTCCAAAGCTCCGCCACCCGGCGTCCGATTTCCGATCACAAGCGGTTCCCATACCATCCTGCCAACTGCCCAACAGAGAATTCTGATCTGGGGAGATCCTCCCCTCACCGATGTGGCCGTGAAATGGCTGCGGTCCCATCATTATTCGAGTATCTTGATGCCCGAGAAGGGCTTATTCCACACGCCGGAGATTATACACAGCTTCTCAGATCGCAAGGCTGCACTTGCTGTCGCAGAGAGTATGAAAACCGAGTTTGTGCTCTTTCTGGAGCGCGAGGAAAACAAAGAAGGGGCGCTGATCGGTCTGCAATGCGGCTCTTTCAGTTATGTAAATGTGAGTCTACGAGGTCTATCGGTGGAAAGCGGAGAGACGGTACTGCGAGGCAGTGCCCATTACCCGAACTGTGTCGGTCTCAACAGCGAGACGCTTCAAAACCTGACTTGCCAGGCTTTCGCTACAGCGTGGGGATATCGCCCGTCCGGGCAACTCGATATTCCGTCGAGTCTGATGTGCACAACTGGTCAGACCGAGCCGACACCCATCCATTAAGGAACAACAAACGGTGACAGGAACCGTTTCACGACAGCTCCGCATACCCGCTAGACTGCCTCCGAATCGCCTTCCCCTCTAACGATTATATGATTGCGATCCCGCAACAACTGATGGTAACATCCACGTTACCTTTTATACGTCAGACGTACGAGTACTCGAATATCTCGATCCTCAGGCCCGTTCTCCCTTTGCCGCATGGTTCGAGGGACTCAATGCCGTGGCCTCAGCAAAGGTCGCAGCAGCGCTCTATCAATTGGCCGTCGGCAACTGGTCGAACGTGAAAGGCGCGGGGCCGGCGTGTTCGAACGGAAGATTAATGCTGGACCAGGATATCGGGTTTATTTTGGCAAGGACGGTGATCGCCTCGTGATACTCCTGGGCGGCAGTACCAAACAACGCCAACAACAGGCCATCGAGACGGCGAAAGAACGCTGGGCAGACTATCGTCGTCGCAAGAGCAGCGAGAAGACGTAACGCAAAGTGGAGGAATTTATGGCACTCACACGGGAATTCAAGAATACGGTCGCGGCACGCATACATCGCGACCCACGATTTCGCGAGGCACTTTTCACAGAGGCGCTCAATGCCTACTTCGCAGGCGACACCACGGTGGGGAAGGCGATCCTACGAGATCTCGTCAACGCCACCGTCGGCTTTGAAGAATTAGCCATGACACTTAAGAAACCGAGTAAGAGTTTGCACCGGATGCTAGCTCCCCGCGGGAACCCGAGTGCGGAGAACTTTTTTAGTATTGTGACCGCCCTCCAGAAAAAAGCCCACGTGAAACTGCGCGTGACTGCGAAAGCCAGCTGAGCCTAACGGGCCAAGCCCCATTTCGCGGCGCGTGACGGGCCGATTTGATCTACGCCCTCTCTCACCCTCAGACTCATTTCCTCGCCCTATGGACCCAGCCGATCTGACAAAGTAGAATGCCACCGTTTCGCTCACGCATTATTTTGGAATCTATGAACCTCTACGACATCGACCTCGTCACCATCGGCGGCAAGCGGCAGAAGATGGACGAATACCGTAGCAAGACGCTGCTCATCGTCAATGTCGCGAGCGAGTGCGGGTTCACGCCGCAGTATCAGGGGCTGCAAGCGCTTTATGACAAATTCGCGGACAGGGGTTTTGTGGTGCTCGGTTTCCCCTGTAATCAGTTTGGGCAACAGGAGCCGAGCGGCGAAGCAGAGATCGAGCAGTTCTGTACCAGGAACTACCGCGTCACCTTCCCGATGTTCACAAAGATCGACGTAAACGGCGTGAAGGCGCACCCGCTCTACACATACCTCAAATCGAAGAAGCCCGGGATTCTCGGCACCGAGGCGATCAAGTGGAACTTTACGAAATTCCTCGTGGGCTCAGGCGGCACGGTACTGAGGCGTTATGCTCCAAGCGACAAACCAGAGGCGATCGAAGCTGACCTGGCAGCGAGGCTCTAACGGAGCACTAGGGGAGAAGAAAAAGGAACAGCAACTGTCTTGAGTTCGTCCAGGGAAGCCTGTCGAGGGCGACATCATGCGCGTCCTGAACTCGTCGAATTGCTGCGGCCGTTGTTTCCTCGCCTATCGAGTCTTCCAATAGCCCGGCCTGCGTCGGCCATGTGCAATGGCCACAATCTCAATCCGATCGTTGGCACTCGATACACGATCTGGAACGGAAGGCGGCGGAAGAGATAGCGGCGAGTGCCGTGCACGAACAGCGGCCAGCGTTCTGGCTCTTCAGAGATGGCTTCGATCCCGTGATCGACTTCTTTCGAGATACCACTGCCAAGCGGCTTGGGCCTCTTCAACTGCGTCAGTATGGAGAACAAGGGGCGGGCCCGGCATCAGCGACCGAGGATCTTTCGGCGAGCATCACTCCACGAAACAACACGACTCGGAGATGTATCGAGGTCTTGTAGGCGGCGAGCAATCTCCTGTTCCCATTGCCCTGCAGCGTCAGTATCAACCGTCACATCAAGGCTATCGAGCAGCGATCCCGCCATGGCAGCTCGCGCTTCTGGAGGAAGCTTCAATGCCTCTTCGAGCAACTTTGTTGCTTGAGAACCCATGCCCTAATTCTAGCAGAATCAACTTGCTCAGAAAAGCCAAGGGGACTTCGAGGCAGATGGAGAGAAAAATAAATTGCCAGGAACCATTTCACCGCGCAGGGCGATCCGGCACCTTCTCCCCTCCCTCCAAACCTCAGTGAGTTCGTACTTCCTTTCTCAGTGATGGATACGCTTCAGAGTTTGCAGTAGACTTGCCGCGGCGAAGATTGACGGAGCCACTCCATTGTACGAAAACCCAGGCCTACGAGCCTTTGGATGAAGCGTGGTTGGTCGGGGGAAAAAGTGGACAGGCTATTTTTCTACCAACTTTCGTGGGCCCGTCCTCGCCTCTGTAGCTAGACCTGAGACTGTGGGCGAAGTGCTAGAAAATCAGCCGGCCCCCTTTTCCTTTCTCAGGAGGGAACTAAGGAAACCGCAAGGTGGGCGCTATGGCAGAGATGGTCCTTGAACGAGTTGCCAATTATCGTGTTTGAAGAAGATAGAAAGATGGGATCCATGGTACTTTATCAAGAAATCACATAGCCTAACGAAGGCAGACCAAGCGGCAGGACCCATCTAAAGCTGGCTTATAAGAGTCCTCTTCTATGCTTCCCCTGTTAATGTGTGTGTTCATCTTGAGTTGGCCAATCGCCCAGGCGCTTGCGCTCGACCCACGCGAGGCTGACCTGGTTCCCATTGGAACCGTGTTCACCGACCCTCAGCATTACAACCTAAAATCGGTTCGGTTCCAAGGGACCATCACAGGGATAACCATCCTGCCCCTGCAGGGTGGCTGTAGAAACGTCGATGCCTATCTGTTTCAGTTCGCAGACGAGACAGGAGACATCCAGGTATTGGATGAAGGTTGGTGCTTGCTAGGAGCAAAAGGGGGCCCTCCGATCTTGACTCTGACTCCGGCCAATATTGGCGAACGAATCTCTGTTACCGTCATCGTCATGTCTCCCACTCACGCACCGGGAATCCAGATCCGAGCCAAACTTCAAGGGATCGGTGCCAATACTCGCTTGAATTTGAGAGAACACATAGCTACGTGTCGCACTTTCGAGGAGTGCGCAGATAAGCCAAGCCACTCCTCCAGGTGAGAATCGACAGTTTGAGGCCGATGCGGCAAGGCCGGGATTTCAGCCGAAATGGCGATCCGCCTCGAAAAAGCGTTTGGAGGCGGCGCGGAGACATGGCTGCGAATGCAGGCAGCCTATGACTTGGCCCAAGTGGAGAAACATGCTAGAAAGATTAAGGTTCGGCGCGTCAAAGACCTATCGATACCGGCTTGATCTCCGATCGAAGCAGGGAGCGCACGGTTCCCTGTATGTTCAAGACCTGACACGAGTTCGGACCTGGCCAAATACCCCTTTCCCCTTTTCTCTTTAGGATGGGGTTTTTACTACGCAGGGCCTTGAATCGATTCACACCCGCTGCGCGCGAATGTCGACTTCCTTCCGCCAATTCTCGTTCGCGGAAGCGCGCTCCGCCGTCCAATGAAAAGACGCGGGCTCGATCTCGAAAAAGGTCCAGCGCATCAAACCACCCCTTGGGTCAGGTCCTTCCTGCACGATATTCCGACCATGAGCACGACCTATCTGCTGCGTGAACAAGTTCGTTGCAGGGTCGTTCCATAAGATGCGCCACGCATCGAGGTTCGGATCGTAGATGCGCAACGTCGTTCCGTACCAATTTCCTGCTCCGGCGAGCTGCCCGATGCCTGGCCGTCGATCTTGAAGACACGGGATCATCCACACGTCTTGTATGGCGCGGCCTTGCAAGATCCAGCCTGCGTGAATCTCTCCGCGACCGGCGTGCGTGGATCCGTCTTCGAGAATTGTGGTGACCTCCATCTCCCACTGTCCCACCAACCACGAATAGACCCCCAGCTTCTTTTGACGCTCCGGATCTGGACCATCGGCGTGGAGCACCCGAGCAAACGATGTCGTCATGATCGACCTCCTCTCTTACGCGTCTTCAGAAATATGTTCGGACGAAATCTTCTCTATTCGTTCCCACGGATCACCGCTCATGGATAATCGCGTCGATCGTCCAGCTTCCGATCAGGAAATCGAAAATGTCATTCGCCGCTGGAATCTCCGGCGACCGACGCTCCGACAAGAGCGCATGCACAAAGCTGTCCGAACCGGCCATATCCGTTCCACGTCACTGGACCGGACGACTATCTTCGTGCGAGTGCCCAGGACGATCAGTCGAAAGCGCTCCTCAATGCTGAGTATGCGGAAGGACGTTAGCAGATCATCACGCGTCTCGGACAAGTGGGCCCAAGGAGAAGAGGGGTCGCCACACAAGAAAAGGGGTTGGGAGTCCTTTCTCATCGCGAACGGTGTCGGGAACAATCTTGCGGCGCGTGACAGGCCGGTTATTTTGAATGTTGCGGACGGCGCGCCGAAGCCACCGCGGACACGTTCAACCACATGCCGTCTCGCTTGGCCCAACCTGATGTGACAGAATTGTTCATTGAAATCTCTTTCCCATCAATGACGGCACGCGCGTCTACTTGATATGTGATGATCGCAGCGTCGTGAGTCAGCATGGTCACTCGGAAATTATTGAGTCGATAGTCTTGCAGATCGGCCCCGCGGAGAAACTCTAACAACTCAGATTTTGTCCGCTCTTGTCCATCAGGGAAGATGTTATAAAAATCCTCGGCCAGATAGCGTGCAAACCCATTCAAATCTTTTCGTTGAATTAAATTCCATGTCTCATGTTCGCATGCGATTAATGTGTCCGCCGCGGAAATGTCTTCTAAACAATTTCGTTGATTCTCCATGATTTCTTCTTCCGCCGTCTTAATCGTTTTTGGAAGACGTAGTACTCTTACCGATCTTTTTAAGCGCCTTCCCTTTGTGCATGGCCATGTGATCGGTCTTGTCACTCTTGATTAAATATTGAGGCTCTTCTTTCGAGGCACGGACCGTATAATTCTTAAATGTGATTGGGGAAGTGATCTTTTTCTTGATCGTTCCGCGGACGCGGCCTGCTTCCGAGTTCCAGCTTACATGATCCCCCACTTTGAATTTGCGCTCCATATTTAGCTATCTATTGATAAACTGGTGTCCGAACACGAATTCGTCCGTGTCAGAATAATACGCAATTTGAATCCTGGCAGCTGGGAATGTTCCTAGGAACTCTGCGACCATCGCGATCGCCTGTCATACCGATGAGAGCCGCAGTCCCTTTAAAGCTTCTACCGGACATTCTGTCTCCATCGGTAAATCTTGTCTCCCCATCTGTGGTTTCATTGGCAAAATTTTCAAGACGTTGTGGCTATGTCATCAGCGGCATGAGCTTTGCGACTTCATCCTTTGAAGAAGCCAAATGCGGAGAAATAGGGGAAATAGGATGATACTAAAAGGAGGAAATTATGAAAAACAAAGTCGTGATGTTCGAGCTTCCAGCGTCGGATTTTAAGAAGGCCAAGGAGTTTTACGAGGCGGTGTTCGACTGGAAGGTGGAGTTGTGGGGCGATGATGGCGCCATGGCGCGCACCACAGCTGCGGATAAAGACTACAATCCGACTGAGCTGGGGGGAATCAACGGCGGGTTCTATAAGCGTAAATCCAAATCCGATCAGCCGTCGTGTAGCGTGGAAACTGTCTCGATCGACGAGACGCTCAAGGCGATAGAGAAAGCAGGCGGAAAGGTGGTGACGCCGAAACATCCCATCGAAGAGTGGGGGTTTATGGCTGACTTTGCGGATCCTGAGGGCAACGTCCTCTCGCTGTGGGAAAAGCCGAACAAATAAGCCCGCCAGTCGGGGGGATAGTAGATATGCGCGCCGTCAAGCGTCGCGACAAGCGATTCAGCGCGATTTCGGAGTGAGAAGGAGTAGGCTGCCGATCCGCCCCCTGCGATCGCTGGAACGGACAATACACGTCGAGCTTGGCAAAAATTCTTCGCTGTAAAACTGATCAAAGTCGATTGCACGTACCTAACTTTGCAATCGACTCCAGAGCTTCTCAAGTGTTTTCACGAAGGCTTTACATTCGCTCACGCTCAGATCGGAAAACAGTTTCGCGACTTGCTCTTTGTATTCCGTGCAGCGCGGGGATAGCTCGGTCATGACTTTGTCCGAGAGTTCAATGACGGTGGCCCGCCGATCCGTCGGATGTCGTTTTCGCACGACCAATCCGTCCTGTTCGAGCGAATCGACGAGCGCCGTGACATTCGTCGCGGTCACGCCAAGCTCCTCTTTGAGTTCGCTCATGATCCTGGGGCCGCGCTCATGGATTGAGGCAAGAATACGCAATCGTTGAGGCGACAACCCCTTTTCCACCAACAGGGATTCCGACCACCGTTGATAGGCCGGGGCAAAACTCCACAAGAGTTCGACCAACCGGTGCCGCGGCAACTTTGAGATGCAGGGAGAGATCGATGACTTCTCCCTGGCTTTCAATGGCAAGACCTTTTTGAGACGCCTCATCGTGATGTCACAATACTGCAAACACAGGCAACATTCAATGACGAATTGTTCATAGAATGATAATTCATATATTGACTATTGATGTGGGATGCCGGATACTGCACTGCATAGGAATCATGAAGAAACACGTTCACCAACAATCTCCTAGATATGAGGACCATCAGTATCCAAAAAGCCTCCGGCCTGCTTGACCTTGGTCCATCGTTCAAGAAGAATACTTGCAAAAGGTGCACAATGACCAATCTCCAAGGCACACCATGGCTGCTCGCGTTGCTGTTGACAGTGGCAGGCTGCAACAGCGAGCAGGCCAGCAGCAGCGGGCAAGGGACTCCGCCTGAAGTCGGAGTGGCGCAGGTGCTCTCGAAGTCGGTGCAACAATGGGATGAATACACTGGCCGCGTGAGCGCAATTGACACAGTCGAATTGCGACCACGCGCCAGCGGCTATGTGCAGCGAATTGCCTACAAGGAAGGCCAGGATGTGAAACGAGGCGATCTGATGTTCCAGATCGACCCACGTCCTTACCGCGCAGCGTTGGACAACGCCCAGGCGCAGCTGGCACGCGCGCGCGTGGCGAAGCAGCTGGAGGCCATACGCAGCCAGCGCGCCGAGTCACTGATCGACGAGAACGCGATCTCGCACGAAGAGCTAGACTTGCGACGTGCCGCGCAAGCGCAGAGCACGGCCGATGTCCAGGCCGCCGAGGCTGCAGTGGCCACCGCTAAGCTCAACCTGTCCTTCACCGAGGTGCGCGCACCGGTCTCAGGACGCGCGAGCCGGGCCTTCGTCACGGTCGGCAATCTGGCTACAGCCGACGAAACCCTGCTGACGACGGTGGTGTCGCAAGATCCGATGTACGTGTATTTTGATGCTGACGAGAACAGTTACTTGCGCTACAAGGAACAGGAGCGCAGGAGCGAGCGCACAGCCCAGGACAACGCCGTGCACGTCGGCCTCGCCAACGAGAACGGCTATCCGCATACCGGCACGGTCGACTTCCTCGACAATCAGGTGAATCCCACCCTCGGAACCGTGCGGGCCCGCGCCGTGCTACCCAATGCCGACCGCATCTTTACCCCTGGCCTCTATGTGCGCGTGCAGTTCGTCAGCAGTCAAAAGGCCAAGGCGCTCTTGATCGACGATAAAGCCATTCTCACCGACCAGGACCGAAAATACGTCTATGCGGTAGACAAGGACGGCAAGGCGCAACGCAAAGACGTCGTGCTTGGCCGCATGGTCGAGGGATTGCGCGTGGTCCAGTCCGGCCTCGCGCCGGAGGACAAGATTGTCGTAGTCGGCTTGCAGAAGATCTTTTACCCCGGCGTCCCAGTCATGCCCGCTGAGGTTCCGATGGGTGAGCCGCCGGCACCGACTGCGCCTGCAGCCATGCCCGAGAAATAGGGAGACCCGGCCGTGGACTTTTCTAAATTCTTCATCGATCGGCCGATCTTTGCCGCTGTGCTATCGATCGTGATCTTCGCCGCCGGCTTGATTGCCATCCCGATCCTGCCGATCAGCGAGTACCCGGAAGTGGTCCCACCCGCAGTCATCGTGCGCGCGGTCTATCCAGGCGCGAACCCCAAGGTGATTGCCGAAACCGTGTCGACGCCGCTGGAAGAACAGATCAACGGCGTCGAGAACATGATGTACATGAAGTCGGTCGCGGGTTCCGACGGCGTGTTGCAGATGACCATCACGTTCCGTCCCGGCACCGATCCCGACGCGGCCCAAGTGCAAGTACAGAATCGCGTCAGCCAGGCGCTGTCGCGGCTGCCATCTGATGTCGTCAACCTGGGTGTGACGACGCAGAAGCAGTCACCGACCTTTCTTGTGATGGTTCAGCTGCTCTCGCCGGATGGGAAATATGATGCGCTCTACTTGCGCAACTACGCCAATATCAAAGTCAAGGATGAACTGGCTCGCTTGCCTGGTGTCGGCCAGGTGCAGATTTTCGGCAGCGGCGATTATGCGATGCGCATCTGGCTTAACCCGGACAAGATTGCTTCGCGCGGGATGACCGCTGGCGACATCGTACGCGCCGTGCAGGAACAAAACATCCAAGTCTCGGCCGGACAACTTGGCGCGGAACCGATCGCGAAAGACACCGACTTTCTCATCTCGATCAATGCTCAAGGCCGCCTGCGTACGGCCAAGGAGTTCGGCGACGTCGTGCTGAAAACCGGGACCGGTGGCGAGGTCGTACGCCTGTCCGACGTCGCACGCATAGAACTGGGCGCCAACGACTATACCTTGCGTGGACAGCTCGACAACCAGGATGCGCCGCCCATCGGCATCTTCCAAGCCCCCGGCGCGAACGCGCTTACCGTACGAGATGCGGTGATTGCCAAAATGGAAGAACTGAAGACGCGTTTTCCACCTGGCCTCACCTACCGCTCGGACTACGACACCACGGTCTTCGTGCGCGATTCCATCAACGCGGTCGTACAGACACTGCTGGAAGCGATCCTGCTTGTCGTGCTGGTCGTCATCCTGTTCTTGCAGACCTGGCGCGCGTCGATCATTCCGCTGATCGCCGTTCCGGTTTCGGTGGTTGGAACCTTCGCCGCGCTGTACGTACTCGGTTTCTCGATCAATACACTAACCCTGTTCGGCCTCGTCCTCGCGATCGGGATCGTGGTGGATGACGCGATCGTGGTAGTGGAAAACGTCGAACGCAACATCGAAGAGGGACGTACTCCGCTCCAGGCGGCGCACCAAGCAATGCAGGAAGTCTCAGGCCCGATCGTCGCCATCGCGCTCGTGTTGTGTGCCGTGTTCGTGCCGATGGCGTTTCTGACCGGAGTCACCGGCCAGTTCTACAAGCAGTTCGCCGTGACGATCGCCATTTCGACGGTGATCTCGGCGATCAATTCGCTGACCCTGTCACCGGCGCTGGCGGCGAAACTCCTTAAAAGTCATGGCACTCCGAAGGATGCCCTTTCCCGATGGATCGAACGTCTGTTTGGTTGGGTGTTCCGGCCGTTCAACCGTTTTTTCAAGGCAAGCTCAGACCACTATCAGGGCACCGTCTCGCGCGCCTTGAAACATCGCGGTACCGTGTTCACTGCCTACGCACTGCTGCTGCTCGGAACAGGCCTGATGTTCCAAGCGGTGCCACGCGGCTTTATCCCGACCCAAGACAAGCTGTTCCTGATGGCCGGCGTGAAACTGCCGGAAGGCGCCTCGCTCGACCGCACGGATGCGGTTCTGCGTCAGGTCGTTGCGATCAGCAAGAACGTGGACGGCATCGCACACGTCGTGGCAATGACAGGTCTGAATCCGTTGCAATTCACAAATACACCGAATTATGGCATTGCCTTCCTCATCTTGAAGCCGTTCGACGAGCGCAACCGCAGCGCGAAGGAAATCAGCGAGGAGATCAATCAAAAGATCGCCGGGATCAAGGAAGGTATGACGTTCGTTCTGATGCCACCACCAATTCTCGGACTTGGCAACGGGGCAGGCTACGCGTTATTCGTCGAAGACCGTGCCGGCCTCGGCTTCGGCGCACTACAAAATGCCGTCAGCGGCCTGCAGGGCGCGGTCATGCAGACGCCGGGTATGGGGTTCCCGATCTCCGGCTATCAGGCCAACGTGCCACAGCTCGACGCCGAAGTGGACCGCGTCAAGACCAAGATGCAGGGCGTCGCGCTGACGGAGCTCTTCAACACGCTTCAGATATATCTTGGCTCGGCCTATGTCAACGACTTTAACCTGTTCGGCCGCACCTGGCGCGTATACGCACAAGCCGACGGCGACTTCCGCGGCAAGGTCGAGGACATCGCGAATCTCAAAACGCGCAATAACCGTGGCGAGATGGTACCGCTCGGCTCGATGGTGAAATTGAGCCAAACCTACGGCCCCGATCCGGTGCTGCGTTATAACGGCTATCCTGCCGCTGACTTCATGGGAGAGGCCGACCCAACCAAGCTGTCATCCGCACAGGCGATGGACAATATTCGCGACATCGCGGCGAAGGTGCTGCCCAATGGCATGGCCATCGAATGGACCGACCTGAGCTTTCAGGAGGCCTCGCAGGGCAAGGCGGCGCTGCTGGTGTTCCCAGTGGCAATCCTGTTGGCCTTTCTCGTGCTCGCCGCGCTATACGAGTCCTTGACCTTGCCACTCGCGGTGATCCTGATCGTGCCGATGTGCATGCTCTGCGCACTCGCCGGCGTCAAACTCACCGGCGGTGATAACAATACCTTCGTGCAGGTCGGCTTGGTCGTGCTGATGGGTCTGGCTTGCAAGAACGCGATTCTGATCGTCGAATTTGCGCGCGAGTTAGAACTGCAAGGGAAGGATATCATCGAGGCAGCCCTAGAAGCCTGCCGCTTGCGGTTGCGCCCGATCGTGATGACATCGGTCGCCTTCATCGCCGGCACGATTCCGCTGCTGCTCTCGCATGGCGCCGGCGCGGAGGTTCGCTCCGCCACAGGCATCACCGTGTTTGCCGGCATGATCGGCGTGACCCTGTTTGGCTTGTTTCTGACACCGGTGTTCTATGTCGGCCTACGCGTGCTGTCGGGACGCAAGCTGATCAGGCACGAGAAGACAATGGCTCACGGCGTTCTGGAAAGCGCATATAGCCATGGCGATACTCCCCGTTGAGTTCACTCATGATACTCACGGACAATCACGCCGACAGGCCTTAACACTTAGCTATTGACCTAAGTGTTCACCTGTCGTATAGTTAGGCATATGCCTAACCAATCCATCCAACTCGATCATGTTTTTTACGCGTTAGGAGACCCGACCAGGCGTGCCGTGCTCGAACGGCTGAGCAAAAAACCCGCTCCTGTGAGCGAACTGGCAGCACTCTTCGACATGGCGCTGCCGTCATTCATGCAGCACCTGAATGTCTTGGAAGATTGTGGGTTGGCACGATCGCACAAGACCGGCCGGGTACGAACCTATCAGCTGGAACCGAAAGCACTGAAAGCAGCTGAGCAGTGGATGGCAAAGCACCGGGCGATCTGGGAAACCCGCTTTGATCAGCTCGACCACTACCTCAATACCATGAAGGAGACAAACCGATGACGCCTTTGCACTATCAGCCCGATCCTCGACTTGATCTGATTATTGAACGCATCGTCGATGTACCGCCCGAACTGGTCTGGAAGGCATGGACCTCGCCGGAGCACCTCAAACCCTGGTTCACTCCGGCTCCATGGAAAACAGTCGATTGTGAAATCGATCTTCGGCCTGGCGGATTGTTCCGGACGGTGATGCGTTCACCTGAGGGGCAGGAATTTCCCCACGTCGGCTGCTATCTTGAGATTGTCCCAACACAAAAACTCGTGTGGACCAACGCCCTTTTACCCGGCTACCGCCCGGCTCCCCCACCCACCGATAAGATGGCAGAGTGCGACACGTTTTTCTTTACGGCCATCCTGCTCTTCGAACGGCATCAGAAGGGAACCAAGTACACGGCGCTCGTAATCCACAAAGACGAAGCAGGTCGGAAGCAGCATGAGGAAATGGGATTCCACGAAGGCTGGGGCAAGGCGCTCGATCAGCTTGTGACCTATGTGAAAGCACTTTAGCTTAGGGGTACACACAACGGATCGGAAATTTTGTTTGCGTACATTTCGCGGCGCATGGCGTGCCAGTGTCACACGCGCCATGTATACAATTTGTACGATCAGTACATTTTTAACGACGTGAACCATGGCACATCTCCCAGCGAGCAAGGCACGAAACGGATTTGCGGATACGATCAATCGGGTGGCATATGGCAAGGAGCGTGTGGTGCTGAGACGGCGCGGGAAGGAAGTGGCCGCGGTAGTCCCGATTGACGATTTACGCCTGTTGGAGGAACTAGAAGATCGGATCGACTTGATAGAAGTGAGAACCGCCTTGGCAGAAACCAAAAAGAAGGGAGCGGAGTCACTGGATGCGATCTTGAAGGAACTCGGCCCGCTATTCAGAAACGCCTCGTCAAACGTATGAGGGAGTTACAAAACGTTCCTCGGCCTCAAGGTGTGAAGAATCGTTTAGCGTCTGCCCTGCTACACTTCTTTCTTTACTTTCGCGAAGACCACTTTTGCTGAAACCCAACCAAGATTCGTTCTGCCCGCGCATAGTCTTTCTCTGCAACCAGCACCATACACATGGGAGAATCTTGCGTGTTGCCCGAATTGTTAGGCGATGACTCTGCCTGAGCCGGCGGAACGAACTGAATCTTTTCTCCGCTCAATGCATTCAGGAAATCGCTATGGAGAGCCGGATCACAGGGCACATTCAGCTTGCCCATCGCGGGCAACCCGCCCATTCGCTTCCTGGCGTACTTGTTAGAAAACCCAATCACGATGGCCGCGATGACGGCAACGACGATAAGGCCGACGATATTGGCTACGAGTTCCATATCTATACATACCCCTATTGTTTCAACGGACCGGAAGCATACCCCAACACACCTCATATATCGAGTGGCGCATGGTGACCCTGGTCCTGCCTCACTCCTCTCGCCGCTCATCTTCTTCACGCAGCGATAGACTAGGTCGGCCTGGAAAAGTAGATTATCTCCCTTGCTTCATATATATATGATTCGCACGGCGCCGAGGTGAGGAACGACCCTGTCGCCATTGTAGACATCCCACACATCGCAGTTTTCGTGATCGAAGGAGAGAAAACACTCCCATGAATCCAAACAAAGCACTTTGGGGAAAAGGCGATTTTACCCGCATTGCCGAGAGCATGAGAGAGAGCGGTGAGGCCCTCGTCAAGGGACTCGGAATCACACAAGGACTCAAAGTGTTGGATCTGGGGTGCGGCGATGGGACGACGGCATTGCCTGAGGCGAGACTTGGAGCGGATGTGTTGGGCGTGGATATCGCGAGGAACCTGGTGGAGGCCGGAAACAAACGTGCACAAGAACAGGGCCTCACGAACTGCACGTTTCAAGAAGGCGATGCGTGCAACTTGCACGAGTTAACGGATCGTAGGTTCGACCTTGTTGTGAGCATTTTTGGGGCCATGTTCGCGCCAAAACCGTTTGATGTGGCCAAGGAGATGGTGCGCGTGACTCGACCAGAGGGCCGGATCATTATGGGAAACTGGATTCCCAACGATCCGACGTTGGTCGCACAAATCTTGAAAATCAGCTCCTCATACTCACCGCCACCGCCGGAAGGCTTCGTGAGTCCGATGACGTGGGGGATCGAGAGCAACGTGATCGAGCGATTTGCAGGCGCGGGGGTTCCGGAAGTGAAGATCTCTTTCGTCAAAGATACGTTTCGCTTCAACTATCCAGGCACACCGTCTCAGATGCTTGGCGCATTCAGAACATACTACGGGCCAACCATGAATGCGTTTGAAGCGGCAGAAAAGAATGGCCGAGCCAGTGATTTGCAGAAAGAGCTGGAAGTTCTGTTTGCCAGCCAAAACACAAGCCCAAGCAAGGATATCACCTCGATTCCCGCAACCTTCTTACGCGTGACGGTTTGCGTCTAGTTTCCCAAGAACCTTCCCCGGCGCATGGAATGACTGCCCTTATCTCGCCTCCCCACCCTCCTCCCTCACCACTATGTTTTAACGTTCCCGTCCTCGCCATTCACCTCTCCACCTCAAAAAAGTAGAATGCCTGCGTCTCACATGTTTTACGACGCTATGCGCGCTGCAACAGTTCGCTCCATCATTCTTGTTCTCATCTGCTGGCCACTCTTAGGACTCGCTGATGTTCAAGACCACTCTGTAGAGATCTTGCCTCACTGGAAAAAAGGAGACACGATTCGGCTCGAGATCACTCGGGCACGCGTCAAGTCCGCCGATGGCAGGTCTACGATCACAGGGAAGACACACACAGACTTTAGGATTGAAGTGCTCAGCGCTGGTGATGATGGCTACCTTGTGGGCTGGACCGCGGATAAGACCAAGTTCTCCCCCCCTTCTCAGGCTGAGCATTCCTTTCTTGGACAAGTCGTGAATCTCATGAATGGACTTCAGATTATTCTAGAAATCGACTCGCACGGAGCCATAAAAGGGGTCCGGAACTGGAAGGGACTCAAAGCCGCCGCGCTGAAATCCCTGGATGCCCTCGCTGCGGCCGAAGGCGTACGGAAAGAGAAACCTGACAAAGCATTCATGTCCAGCTTGCGGGCACAATGGAAATCCATGCTGGGAACCAAGGAGCAGGTCGAAGAGTTGTGCACGCGCGAGGCGCAAGTATATTTTAAGGTTCTCGGGAGAGGATATACCCACAACAATCCCTATGAGTACGAAGACCGGTTCCCAAATCCCCTCGGCGGTGAGGCGTTCCCGACCCACGCAAGAATGGCGTTGAAGACCTTGGACAAGCAGGCGGGCCGAGCTGTAATTACGTGGAGTCAAGTAGCCGATCCCAAGCAGGTCTCACGGATTCTTGAATCAATGCTCAAGGAGATGAGTGCGCGTGTAGAGAAAGAATCACTGGAGGTAGAATTTCCCAAAGCGATTTCCATGGAAGACCATGCAGAAATCGTTGTGGATCTAACCACAGGATGGGTCAACACGCTCAACCATGCCCGGTCTGTGAATTTCGGTACGCGTGCCCAAGTCGATACCACATCGATTATCAGAACGGAGAAATGACGCCACATCATTCAACGCAAGACTCTGAAAAACGATTCACGCGCTCCGAAGAGGGCAAATGGACCAAGGTACGATGACGATCGTGTTGGGGAGGGTACCGTACCGCAGTATTGTTCCCCGCTTCGACATTTAGTCACGATTTGACACCACCTCGAGCGTGTATTACCTCTTTTCTCCCTATCCTCCATACCATGGATCAGGCACGCAAGAATAAGTACAATGTCGTTGTTTCTTCATCTGGAAAGGGTCTGATGGATATTATCTCTCACGGCCTCTGGGGTTCGATTGCTTTCGGGCGGAAGAATCGATCGAGCTTTTGGCTGGCCTTTGTCATCGGCATGGCTCCCGATATTTTCTCGTTTGGAATTCTATGGGTGGCGGCGATACTTGGTTTGTCTGAACAGCCCGATTTCAGTCACGGCACTCCTCCGGAATCCACGATCCCGCAGTATGTGCATCATCTCTACAATGTAACCCATAGCTTCCTCGTATTCCTCACCGTGTTTTTCTTCGTGTGGTTCCTGCTAAAGCGGCCTCTCTGGGAACTCGGAGCCTGGGGTCTGCATGTGCTCGTTGACATCCCCACACATTCATATGCGTTTTTCCCGACACCGATCCTCTGGCCCCTCTTTGATTGGAAGTTCAACGGCTGGCAGTGGATGGCACCAAGCATTCTCATCCCCAACTTCATGCTTCTCTCGCTGCTCTACGCATGGTACTTCTGGCAGTCTTATAGAAAAAAGCGACGGTGAGAAAGCGACTCTCCACCGGCTGGAAGGCCCTCCTGCCATTGCCATGCAACAAACCAGCTACACTGCCTCTGCCCCCTGACAGAGACGGCTCCAACCCTCTCTCCAAAATGATGGCGACATTCACGGTTTTGCAGTAGACTTGCGCACATCAGATTACTGAGACTGCCTATGATCCCCATAATCCGCTTACCACAATCAATCGCTACCATCCTGTTCTCCGCACAAATAGGCCGAAACCCACAGCACGGTGGAAGATGATGGACTGAATTAGTCAGGGAGCACATTGCATGGACCCAATCAAGTCGTTCATGGTTCCGAGTGAGAAGTTCATTACGGTTACGAGAGAGACAGATGTGCAGACGGCGGCCCGGCTTATGCGGGATCGCCACATCAACAGCCTGTTTGTGACGAATGGAAAGGATATCATCGGCATCCTGACGGATACCGATATGGTTCGGCGCGTGATCGCGGCTGAAGTCGATACCCCCACGGCAGCAGTTGAAAAAATTATGTCGGCCCCGATCCTGACGATCGATGGGGATAAAACCGTACTAGATGCCAGCGATCTGATGGCCCATAAGCGTATCCGGCATCTCGGCGTGACTCAGGATGGGAAATTGGTTGGCATGATTTCTGTGCGCGACATCCTGGCGTTCCTAACGAATCTCCGAAAGAAGTGACCGCCGTCGCTCACTACACAGAGTGGTCCTCACTGGACCCTGCCCACAGCTTCTTCGAGTCAACGGAGTTGGTCGAGATCAGGAGAAAGGCCGGCGTCAACGCACCACACTTTATCTATCTCCAAGAAATCGAGCGCGGCGTGCTCTAACCAGAGCAGGCTAATCCCATGAGGGCGGGACAGAAACTACTTCTCGCCGCATCGCAACCCGACATTCTTCCCGTTGAGACATATCGCCATACTACACTGCCGTAGACCAACCTGTTTCAAAACGGTAGAATGTTTCTACTTCGTTCATCTGATACGCTTGATGCAACCCATGAAGCGTGAAATCACCTGTCCATTATTCTGAGACGTGGCGAATGAACCGTGAACTTGATTCAAGAGCCCATGAGTGGATCAGGCATGAGCGGGTCATTGTGTTTGATGGAGTCTGCAATTGGTGTAACGCTTGGGTAAACTTTACGATCGATCACGATCCTCAGGGGAAATTCAAGCTTGGAATGCTTCAATCGGAACAGGCGAAACAGATCCTTCAAGCGCTTCAACTTCCCGCCGAAAATTTTGAGACATTCCTACTCCTGGAGCACACGCGCGTCTTTACCAAATCCACAGCTGCCCTGAGGATTGTAAGGCAGCTATCCGGTTTCTGGCCATTGCTCTATCTCTTCATCGTCGTTCCACGCCCCCTGCGAGATGCCGCCTATGATATTGTTGCGCGCTATCGGTATACGTTGATGGGCAAAGCCGATACATGTCGAGTCCCTACACCCAAGGAACGCGCACGGTTCGTTTGAATCCTACGCCAGAGAGAAACCCCGTCCCCTCTCTCTACACCCCTCTCAGTCATAGACCCGCTGACCCAGAAAACGTAGAATGGTGCCACTTCGTCACTGTGTGGGAAAATACAATGGAAGAAGCTCCTCCCGTCGAAATTATGGAAATTGTCGTCTGCGCGGGCGGTGTTGTGTATGGCGCGGTGTTAGCTTACGGCCTCAGACAACAGTGGCGATGGATCACCGATCCACCAGAATGGACATCGGTCATCTACTTTCCCACAGTGGTCAAGATGATCTGGGGGCCCAAACATGTTCGTAGCTTTGCCTATGTGACGGCCTACGGCTCGTTTGCGATGAGTCTATTTTGCCTTGCCCAAGCAGTGGTTGCTGCCTTCTGATCTGCCACACACCCCTTTGTACGCAGCTCGCAACACGGGGTCACAACAAAAGACTTCCGCCCGCCTTTCTTCCTCCATGATACAGTGGGCGACGAAACGAAGAATGGGCTGTCACCACACCCATACCTTGGCTGGTGGGACATCCCATTATTATTCAGGATGATAGGCATCGCGGAAAATCTAATGTCCACCCTGCACAGATACTTCGCCGTGACAGAGCCTCACTAGATTGGTGCCCCCCACGATCAGTACCTCGTCTATGGAAAACACGAATATCCCTAAAACGAAAACCAGACTGCCACTGTATATTCTCGTTGGCCTCTTTGCCGGTGTCCTATTGGGCATCGTATTGCACACGAACTATCTGGCAGATGACAATGCAACCCTACAGACCACTGAGCGTGGTGTACACGAGATCACGGCTCAGCTATCACGAGAATCCGATAGCAGCGCACGCCTCATACTGGAGAAAAAACACAAAGATTTGTCTCAACAACATGCCGCTGTACTGGCTGCGCGCGATAAGAAGGTCGAGCCGTTTTCCCTTCTCGCAGACATGTTTCTCAGGCTGATTAAAATGATTGTCGCGCCGCTGGTATTCACGACACTGGTCGTCGGTGTGGCAAAACTGGGTGACATCAATTCTGTGGGACGTATCGGGGCAAAGACCTTAGCGTGGTTTCTCAGTGCGTCCCTCATGAGTCTCCTGCTGGGCATGATCATGGTCAATGTCTTGAAGCCAGGAGGAGACATGAATCTGCCGCTTCCCGATCTCCATGAACAACTTGATCTCGAGCGGGGTGATTTTTCGCTTAAAAATTTCCTGCATCACGTGGTTCCTTCCAGCGTCATCGACGCGATGGCCAAGAATGAAATTCTGCAGATCGTCGTATTTTCTTTATTGTTCGGCATTGCGACCGCCGCTCTCGGTGAACGGGGTTTCGTGATTATTCATTTTTTCGATACGGTCGCACAGGTCATCTTAAAAATTACGGGATATGTGATGACTCTTGCGCCCCTGGCAGTCTTCGGTGCAATGACCGCCATCGTGGCCAAACAAGGGCCAGGCATTTTACAGACATATTTAACGTTCATCAGTGAATTCTACGTGAGCCTGTTCCTGCTCTGGTCGGTACTGATCTTCGGAGGCTTTTGTGTCATCGGCACAGGGGTGCTGTCGTTACTGCGGCAGATACAGGAACCTATCCTTTTGGCTTTTTCCACATCGAGCAGCGAAGCAGCGTTTCCAAAAACGATGGAAGAGCTGGGAAAATTCGGCTGTAAAGATACAGTTGTCAGTTTCGTGCTGCCACTGGGTTATTCCTTTAACCTGGATGGCAGCATGATGTACATGACGTTTGCTTCTTTGTTTATTGCTCAATCCTATGGCATGAATTTGCCACTCTCCACACAGCTCGTCATGCTATTGGTACTGATGCTGACGAGCAAAGGCATTGCCGGCGTGCCCAGAGCCTCCTTGGTTGTGATTGCCGGAACCCTGGCCACGTTCAATATTCCGGAAGCAGGTTTGGCGTTGCTATTGGGAATCGATCCTCTTCTGGATATGGGGCGAAGTGCAACCAATGTCGTGGGGAATAGCATTGCGACCGCGGTCGTCAGCAAGTGGGAAGGCGCATTAGATCATGGAGGCCGGCCACCGTCTTAATGCATCACGCGCATTGACTCGCTTCTCCTGCCTTTCGGAGCCGCTGATGGGGCTCCGGGTCACTGAACTTCTCAGCGTGGCGAGCCGCTGACTTCCTCTGGTTTGTTTGGGTTATCTGGTCTATCCTGTTTGTGTGGTTCGACGCACGAGAGAGGCGGGACAGCCTCTGTCGCTACTGAGCATCTCCGACGAAAATATTAGAGCCCATTTTTTCATGCATCTTTCAATTATTATTCCAGCCTTCAATGAAGAACGCCTCATCACACGTTGTCTGCAGTCTATTGCGACATCACTCACGGCAAACGTTACGCCTGGTTTTACAACAGAAATAATTGTCGTCGACAATAATTCGACCGACAACACGGCCAATCTAGCCAAAGCAACAGGCGCTCAAGTCGTGTTTGAGCCGATCAATCAAATCGGCCGGGCGCGTAATGCAGGAGCGGCCGCGGCGACAGGAGATTGGTTGCTGTTTCTCGACGCAGACAGTGTCCTCAATCCAGAATTGCTTGCCGATATTTTAGGGTTAATTAAAGAGGGCAAAAGCGTGGGCTGCGGCAGCACCATCTACATGCATGGATTGCCTTGGTGGGCGGCGTTGACCTTGCAATTGTGGACAAGCACGTCGATTCTCTTTCGTGTGGCAGCGGGGGCCCTGTTCGTCTGTCGCAGCGATGCGTTTCGTGATGTCGGTGGTTTCAATCAAACCGTCTACGCAGGTGAGGAAATTGGCCTCAGCGTGCGACTCAAGCAGTGGGGAAGGCCACGCGGCCTCCAATTCGTCATCTTGAGAACGCATCCTCTGGAAACGTCGGCGCGCAAGGTGGCCCTCTACTCTGCGCGAGAGATCGCCGGACAAATCTTGCGGGTTATGTTCCACCCACGTCGGACGTTGCAAGATAAGAAGCACTTGTCCGTGTGGTATGACGGGAGACGCTAAATGACCCAGAGAAAAAACGTGAAACCATGTGGACGCATTGACTTATCTCCTCACCTTCCCACCCTCACCACATTGACACTGCGCTTGCCAGCTCACCTCTCATGCCTGCGCAAGGGAAACGTCTCGATCTAGACTCGCACATTGAGATGGACCGGACAAATTTAGGAACGTATAATGTCCCGGCTCCTTCACCTCCATACAGGGCTTCAACATTGGGTAGAACGATTAGTCTATGAATCGACGGAGATTGTCTATGGATGATACTCGGCTCGTCATACTCCGACTCCTTTCCACCCTTGTCCTATCAATCGTCTGTCTCGCCGCGCCAGCATGGGCGGACTTCAAAGCAGGCGAGAAGGCTTATCAGCGCAACGACTACGCTACGGCATTACGGGAATGGCAACCGCTGGCAAACCAAGGACAGGCTGCCGCCCAATATCAGCTCGGTCTGCTCTATTCCAATGGCCAGGGTGTAACAAAGGACGATGCCCAAGCACGGCAGTGGTATGAGAAAGCCGCCAATCAGGGACACCCGCTTGCCCAGGTCAACCTCGGAGGTTTGTATGATTATGGCCGTGGAGGCACGCAAGATTTCAGGATGGCGGTAAGATGGTATCTGCGAGCTGCCAATCAAGGCAATGAATTAGCGCAGCAAAGACTTGGCCTCCTGTATGAGCGTGGAGACGGCGTGCCAAAGGACTTTGTCCAAGCCTATATGTGGTATAAGCTGGGAACAGCAAAGGGAGGAACGCCTGGAACCATACGGAGGGATGATCTCGCCACACGAATGACATCCGATCAGCTTGCCGCGGCAAAAAAACTGGCGCGCGAATGGCAACCAAAACCCATTGAGGCACATCTCTCCCAGAAGCGGCCATAACATTTCCGTCTTATGTCTGTACTTCCCCTCTCACCACAACACCAGTGCGGTGTCGAATAACGAGAACCTGTCTGCTTCATCACTCATGTTTCTCACACGGCGGTAGACCAAGTGACCTGTTCTCTGACCATCATTCAAGCGGGAAAACTGCAGTCACGACTTGACTGTCCGATCTCTGAGCGCGTAGCATAACAGAGACGTTTCAGCCACGCCGACTGTTCCATCTCTCGCGCTTCGTCGACTTTCTAACGCGACCGATTCTTCAGTCTCCGCTGCTCCAACGCCGGGATCACGTTCACGCATCGTGCTGAACCGATCACTTTGCGGCAAGGAGGGAATCACATGTCGATAGAGCGGCCTATTTCCAACCGGATCCTCGAACTACTCCAGGACTCCAAGAATTGCGAGTTCGATGTCCTGGTAGCGCGCGCGCCGGAGTTCACTTCCAGCGAGATCTATCAGGAGATTTCTCGCCTAAGCCGGGCAGGGAAAGTGATCATCACACGAGATGTAGGAGTCTTCGCCATCAGACAAGCGACGGTCGCACGTTAAACGCCGGACGTGAACGGCGTTCCTGAAGACCATCTCTACACGACATCACAATTCGGACTCTGCGGCATAGGACGGTGTGTTTCCTATCTTATCCCCCGTCTCCCACCCCGCACCAGCTCTCATGCTCCGTTCCTCACTTGACTCGTTGCGCCTATCCGAATAGTTTAGGCTGACCTGCTCACAGAAGCTGGACGTGTAATTTCATGCGACATGTTGCTCGTGATAACAGTACAAGGAGGTACGCGTGATGCAGTTCGTCAAAGTGAAGGATGAAGAACGTACAGGTGATGTGGCAATCAATCTCGACCTGGTCAGGGAAGCGCACTTTGGAGGAGGACTGCTGCACCTCTATTTCGAGCGGAGTGCTTCCTCCCAGGACGACGTCACCTTTACAGGTGAGAGTGCACAAAAAATATGGGCAGCTATGGGCTAGCAATCCCCTTCACATCATACGTCCATTGGTTCCGGAGAACTGTGGCACAGCCTTCCATACGAGACTCCCAAGGCAATGCTCACGAGTCTGATATCCACTCGCTGCACTTGCACCGTCTGGACTAGGCTCAGTAGGATAGAACCTTACACGAGGCGTAGGGACTACATCCATCTGTTTGAGGAACAGCGTGATGGACATTGCATACAAGAACGTTTCTCAGTTACGGCGATGCACGATGACGACCCTCATGCTATTGCTCGTATCCATGGCCATTTCAAGCTGTGCCGAGGTGGAGCCCCCTACAACAACGCGCGGCATAGACGAGGCCACCGTCACCGCACTCCGCAAGTCCGCAGAACAAGGGAACCCCACCGCGCAGAATAGACTTGGCCTCCTGTATAACCAAGGCCAGGGAGTTCCCCAAGATCGCATGCTCGCAAAGCAGTGGTTTGAAAAAGCGGCAGAACAGGGGGACGCCGGCGCTCAAGTCAATCTCGGCACACTCTATCTACTCGGGCAAGGGGCACTGGAAAGCGATCAAATGGCGTTGTTCTGGTTTCGCCGAGGGGCTGAACAACAAGAGGCGCTCGCACTCGCAAAGTTGGGGTTCATGTATGAACATGGACGCGGAATCCCTCAGGATTTCATCCAGGCCCACATGTGGTACACCCTCTCAGCCGCACGAGGACAAAAACGAGCCTTAGTGTCGCGTGATCAGCTCGCCAAACAGATGACCCCGGCACAAGTTGCTACAGCCCAACAGCTCGCCCGGGAGTGGAAACCAAAGCCCAAGTAACCTCGTGCTCACCGCCAGATTCCGATGTCTAGCTAATTTCTCGATGGGCGACGGGACGTTGGTTCAATCTCTCAGGAGCGGGACTCTGAAGATCAGGCTTCCTTCCTCACCGCCTGGCAAATGAAGAAAAGACCACAATCCCCTTACAGAAGTGAATGGCTTCGAGTGAGCAACAATCCAGCGGATCCGCAGGGATTCCAATCTCGTTCATGAGGAACATCTGCACAAGGGTGGAGAGAAGGTCTACCCCTCACCGGGATAGGTCAAGCCATACGCTTGACCTATCCCGATAAGGAAGGCATGAAGAGCTTGAAAGGATCCCTAGGGGGTTTTGCTCACTTCGGTAGAATATCCACTGAGATTCCCGCTCGTATCCACTGCCTTTACGGCAAAGTAATACTTCGTCCCCTTCGTAAGACCACTAATGGTCGCTGACGTGACTTTCCCCACGCTGATCGAATTGGGATAGTTGCGTGAACTCGTACCATAAAAAACCCGGTAGCCTGAGAGATCCGGTTCTGTATTGGCATTCCATGTCACGATTGCAGAACCTCCTCCTGGTGGAGGTGGCGTGGTTCCACCGGTCGTGAGGGTGATCGTCGGATCAAAGGTGGTTGTGTCGTTGTTCCAGTTGCCGTCGGCCCCACGGTTGATACGGAAGTCGATGGCTTGACCCGCCGTAACGGTCGTTGTCACGTTGTAGGAAGTGCTGGTCGTTAGAGCCTGTTGCCAAAGAATAGTACTACCTTTACGGATCGAAACTGTGACTCCTCCACTAGATGCGCCGTGGCTGGCATTTCCAGTGATATTAATGGTGCCAGCGGAGGGCGACACCCAACGGCGTACTGCATCTGCACTGTTCCCAGGATGACCACCTGTATTCCACAGCCTCATATAGGTCTCTGCCCCCTGCCAGCGTCTTAGGCTAGAGTTATAGGTCATGTTCTGACCCGCCGAATCGCGATAGTACCAGCCTTTCTGCCCTTGCACTCCTGAAAAATCGGTGGAGGCCCTATAGGTTATGACGGCGGCGAGCGAGAACGTCTGTGATGGATCTTGGGACAGAGCCGAAACTGCAGCCAGAGACGACACCCCGGCCAATGACGAAAGCCCGGTCAATGGAGACACCCCCGCCATCGGGAGCGAGGACGCTGTCGGTGAGGATGACGGGGGAAGTGGCGCGCTCCCGACCAGTGTCGTGATGTCCGTCGCGCTCAAGGCCTGGCTATACAACTGCACGTCGTCGAGCACCCCTTTGAAATACTGCGCGGCATCGCCTCGCCTGCCCACCACCAACGGCGCAGGACTCGTGGTCCTCACACGGTTGATGGACACTTGGCCGGCACCGACTCCATCGACGTAGAGTTTCAACGTCGCGTTGTCATACGTCATGGCCAGATGACTCCACTGGCCCACGGTGAGGGCTGAGCCCTTGAGATAAGAGGTATTCCCCTCCCCCTCGCCAATGCTGACCATGGCCACGGGCCTCCCGGTCGTATCGATCGCCAACCCATAGTGCCCATCGCTTCCATCACGGAGCCCTACATTGGCGAGCATAGAGGATCCGTTGGCATTGGCAAAGCTAGAGGGATTGACCCAGAGGGACAGGGTCAGTTTTTGTGGTGAGAGTGGACCTGGGTTGGGAATCTGAACATAGTCATTTGTGCCATTCAGGCTGAGCCCGCCTCCAAGCCAGCCACTTGTCCATGTGGGTCTGTTCACCAAGGCTCCCGCAAATCCATTACCCGACGCATCGGCGACGATTACTCCATTTCCATCGTCCAGCTTCCAGTGACCCACTGGAGAAGCAACAGGTGGCGTCGCGGGAGGCGTGGCGCCGCTGGCTTTGAGATAGAGCACCGCCGGCCCACTAAAGGGCGGGGTAAACGATTGATCTCCTCCTACTGCACCCACAGTCCCTGTCCCTGCAATACTTCCTGTCGCTGGATTAAACCATTCATAGGCATAGGCCCCTCCGGCAGCGTTGACGGTAAACTGTCCGGTTCCCGGTTGATAGACAAGGTATTCTTGTCCTGCGCTCGCTAAGCAATAGCCTGTAGAGGACAGGCTATTCAACGGAGTCATGTCAGCCAAGTTCATCCGCGATGCATAGGATTGGGTGTGCCCCATAGCCGATCGCCCGGCTACCCAGCCAGAAAAGCCAGTAGTGTCTTCCATTAAAATGGGATGGTGCCCGCGCGTAAAGCTTTTCCAGACCCAGCCCCGTGTCAAGGCCGGATCCTTCTGAAAGAGGGAGTACCCTAAATGATCGGTATCCAGGATGCTAATTCTGGCGCCATCTGCTGCCGGAGGGCTGCTGGTGTAGGGATCGCTCGGGCTGTCGTACGTCATCGCCGCGAAGGAGGTCCACTCACCGGGGTGGGTGACAAGCAGACTGTTACTGAGTTGGTCAGCGCCCGTCATGCCCACAAGATGCTGCTTCGGTTTGCCCGCCTCATAGCTCTTGATGAGATTGATGATGTGAAACTGCCAGGCGGGATCGCCCGCGGTATCGCCGTTCGACACCTCATACAGCACGTTATCGAGATCGTTCACGGTGTCGATGACTTTTCGGACGTAGGCCTCTTGCGCTTGCGTCACGGCCGCCACTTGGAGCGTATGGGTCTCCTCCCCGTTTCCATCACCGTTCGGGTCCCCGTTGACCCCACTGGCATTATTGGTACTGTTGTAGGGGTGATAGCGCCACACATTGCGAGCGGGCAGGGTGGCGTTGGCACTTGAGGCCGTCTGAGCATTGAACAGCATGAGGCTGACATAGATCCCGCGATCACGGGCGGCAATCACCCGTGTCCGCAGACGGTCGAAATAGGCTTGATTGAACTGAGTCAGGCTAAACTTCGGCAACCCGTCAGCAGCGCTGCCCGGCCCCGTGCGGGCATAGGGCAACGGCGACGCTTTCTGATACCAGGGAGTCCCGCCGGTAAATCCTGGGGCGGGCGTAAGCCCGGCGTCTGCTTGAGAGGATTCAGAAATCCAGAGCCGAATGAAATTATGATTATTGGTTTGGAGCAGGCCGAGATAACTTGAGTAGTTGAAGACGCTCGAGTCGCCATCCTGCAGGTTGGACCACGTATGGGAGCCGGTGAGATACACTGCTCGCCCCGTCGGATCAGCAAAGTACCGTGGGTTCGTGGGATGGACACTCAATGGCCCAGTGGCGGGACTGGGTTCGGCGAGGAGAGGTGATGCGCCAAAAACTATCGTGAGACACAGTATTGCGATTGTTGTCAGAACTGTTCTTGCTCTAGATTGCACAATGTGTCTCCATTCGTTTTGGACCACTCAGTCCACTCGCTATCACGCCTTCGATCTCAATAGTGCTGGAGTTAGGTGGCAGGTTACGGGGCGATGATCTGTTACGGTATCCTTTCATCGCATGAGTGCGGTGCTTCCACTTTTGCCAAGCATGACACTCGATCATCCGTTCAATGGACCACCTATGCTGTCGCACGGCCTTTTGCTGTGCCGCCGATTGAAATATTTTGTCTGGCAAAACTGCCGGGACGGCATGAGGCTGCGCATTGTTGGACCTTACCGTGAGCAACTCATGTGCCACGCGGTAATTGAAAATGAACGATATGAAGTTCGGATTCGATGGAGGGAAAAATCTTGCGCGTGAATTTCGCAACTCCATGACTTAGCA
Source organism: uncultured bacterium (assembly GCA_965233175.1). Lineage (GTDB taxonomy): Bacteria > Nitrospirota > Nitrospiria > Nitrospirales > Nitrospiraceae > Palsa-1315. Next base: position 5,088 of record CBDDRW010000084.1, on the reverse strand, counting down.
ATGTAATTCAGTTCAAATCGTTATCACGCACGTGATCTCATCATGCTGGGCGAGAAAAGACTACCGGCATACTTTGGCCTGACATGCCTCGATGTTATGTGTAGGCTTGTAGGTATCTCCATACAGCGTGCAGTCTGGTGTTTACTCAATGCCCTGTGTCCTCATCCTCCAGTTTATGCGTGTGCCTCCTGCCTTCCATCTAAAAATATCGAAGGCCTGCAGGCATTTCTCCATGACCTTTCTTATTCTTGCTTCCAAGATTCGTCGAAGAACTGCTATAGTCATCCATCATCTTTACCGAGGTTGCCCATGGACATGTTGATGATCGCGTTTCGCACCTCGCTGAGAGAACGCGTACTTGAGATATTGCGGACCTGCGGGGTCGCGGCCTATACCGAATTTCCAGGAGCGATTGGGACGGGGCAATCTGGGTCGACTGAAGGGATTTCGTTCTACGCAGGGGGGAATAGTGTGATTCTGGTTTCCCTCGAAACCGTTCAACGTGAAAAAGTTGCCGACGCAGTGAAAGCCTGGTGTGCCGAGGCCAAACGTTCAGGATGGGTCAAACCAGCCGTCCGGGTTTTCTGTTGGCCCTGTACACAACTGGTATAGTTTTATACTGGCCTTCAAGATGAGGTGTCGAACCGCTGACTTACAACGTCATGGGTGGAGAACGCGAACCAGTGGGGACTCTACAAAATCTTTCAGGAATGAGTGCCCCCTTCATCGAGACTCATATGGCACGGCGCACACAGACTCAGCTGCAACAGTCCTATCGAGAGCAGGCGCTCAAAATGTTTCCATGGATCTGTGGGCACTGCGGACAAGAATTTGATGGTAAGAAGCTGAGCCAGCTCACGGTTCACCACAAAGACCACAACCACGATAATAATCCGCCGGACGGAAGCAACTGGGAATTACTCTGTCTTTACTGTCACGACAATGAGCACCAGCGGAGCCAGTTGGCACCCCCATCCAGTGAGAGACCGCCCAGTCGAGAACAAGATCCGCCTTCGACCTTCACACCTTTCTCCCATCTCGCGGATTTGCTCAAACACAAAACATAGATGTCCTCATGTGCGCACATATGCTTTATGCAATGAGGCATTCATCTTCGACCACCCGCCCTATGCCATTCACGATACGATCATGAGTTTCTCCCATCCCCGCGATCCATTGCACGGAATTACACTGGAGACTATTGTCAAAGAGCTCGTAGCGCGGTATGGGTGGGCCGAGATGGGGCGTCGCATCCCAATCCGCTGCTTTCTCCACGATCCTAGCGTAAAATCCAGCCTTACATTCCTCCGGAAAACGCCTTGGGCGCGAGAGCGAGTTGAAGGGTGGTACATCGCGTATAAAGATTAAATGAACGAACCTGTTCGCTCTTTTACTGTGAACATATCTGGGATCAAGGAACCACAAACCCATGGCCTCGAACGCGACAATTTTTAAAGCGACCTTACACATCTCCGACATGGACCGCCAGTACTACCAGGATCATGCCGTCACGCTGGCACGCCACCCATCCGAAACTGACGAGCGCATGATGGTGCGACTGTTGACTTTTGCACTGCACGCGCATGAGGCCTTGTCATTTGGCCGAGGGGTAAGCGCCGAAGAGGAACCTGCGCTCTGGGTGAAGGATTTGACAGGGGCTATCGACATTTGGATAGAAGTGGGACAACCGAATGAAAAATCCATTCGCCAGGCCTGCGGCCGAGCGAAACAGGTCTATGTCTATACCTACGGCGGGCGAGGCGCCGATCAATGGTGGGAGAAAAATCTCACCACGCTCGAACGGTTGGATAATTTGACTGTGGTCAATCTTCCGCTGGAGGGAAGCCAAGCCTTAGCTCAACTGGCGCAGCCCAGCATGCAGCTGCAATGTACCATTCAAGAAAGACACATTTGGATGATGGAGGGAGAAACCACTGCCCACATTGAATTGACGGTCGTGAAAGATGCCGCAAGTTCGTTTGGGTAAACACGGTGAGACCGCATGGACTGCATGTGGCAAGAGGACACAACGATGAAAGAAAAGAAACGCGTGCCTACGAGTGGTGAAACGGCCCATTGGGCCCAGCCTTTTGCCTCCCTCCAGAAGATCACGCTGCGATCGACTCCAGGTGAACAGCACGGTACCAGCAGGCCAGCCCGAACGGATTTGAAGCCAGCCGTACCAAAGAAATCTCGTGGACGGGTGAATATCGTTCGTCAGACCGCACACCGTGGTGGCAAGACTGTGACGGTCATCTCAGGGTTCCTCGGCATCAGTCTGGCTGAGAAAGAAGCGCTCGCCAAAGAGATGCAGCGATCTTGCGGCGCCGGGGGCACGGTAAAGGAAGGCCGGATCGAGGTTCAAGGCGACCAGCGCGAGACTGCCGCCCGCATCCTGGCCGGCGCCGGTTTTCATCCTGTGCTTGCTGGCGGGTGACAAAGTATAGAGGAGCGGCTCAGATCGAGCATCTCTATTGCGATGTGATGGGACGAATGCCGCATTGTGCCCGGCCCACACCAACAACGATGGCTACTCCCTCGCACTGATCACGTGCTCCAGTCGATTGACTTCTTCCGCAGATCGAGATACAGGTTGCACCATTATTCCTCATAAGACGTCCTCACTCTCCATCACTGAGAGGCTATCATCATGAAAAACGTGGAAATGACGGTCGAGGGGACCACATTGACCATTAAGATCGATCTATCTAAAGAGTTCGGTCCTTCTGCTTCAGGAAAAACAATTATTATTGCCTCAACGGAGGGGAATGTGGCCATTCCAAACCGCGAGGAGAAGGTCGGACTGAACGTCTACAGGAAGAAGTAACCTGGGGCGGGTCTATGGGCCAGGATGTGTGGAGACCATGGCACGCGCCCATCAACGTGCGCGTTGCTACTGATCCACGTCGATGGGCATAGTGGATGGTGTGATTCGGTCGGAGTGACCGAAACAACTACTGCCTTAGCCTCGCTTCTTGGCAGTCTTGTCAGCGCGCTTTTCCATCATGGTCTTGGCAGGCTTCTTCTTGGTCGTTTTTTTCTGCGTCATACCCTTAGCCATTGAGTGTCTCCTCTCCTTCTACTGTGCGGATGAATACTATCGGCTGCGACATGATTGTCGCCTCCACTTCATATCTCAATTACGCAAAAAATGGAATGGGTATTTAAATTTTTCTCGTCGATTGACTTCGTCTCCTGCCCACTGTACAGCTGCGCAGTCGAATAATCTGTCTATCTGACCCGACGCTGTCTCTGGAGGTGTGCCATGGGAAATCCTTTGCGCAACAAGGAACGAGAGGAGTTTGCCGATGCGATCAACCGCGCGGGGTTCGGCAACGAGCGTGTGCTGTTACGCAGACGTGGCCGAGCAGTCGCCGCGGTGGTACCCCTCAATGATCTCCGGCTCCTGGAGGCTCTGGAAAACCGTATCGATCTCGTCGATGCTCGCGTGGCTCTGGCTCAAGCAAACAAGAAAGGGGCTCAGACCCTTGATGCCATACTGAAAGAATTGGGGGTGTGAGTGCACCGAACAGTCTTCACAATTTTCGTGGCTCCTCCAGCCGAACAACAACTCCGCGCATTGGCCAAGCCTTTTCGAATACTTCTCGTAAAACGGCTCCATGCATTCCGCTCCAGCCTCAATCCTGCCGGCGCCACGAAGATCGAGGGCCTGGAGCATCTCTATCGGATTCGCGAAAGCTGCTATCGGATAGTCTATGCAATTCGAGGAAAAGAGCTCCTCGTACTTTCTATCAAACGTACCACTCAGAGAGATCATCGTAGGGGCTCCTAGCCCGCATTACTCATGAACACTTCTGCTATAATAGCCGATCCGCTGCTACGACGAGCCTTCGGCCAGCAGGCTAGCCGGATGCATCATTCACAATCTGCTCATAGTACGACTCCAGCATAAATGCGCGAGCTGGTTCGACCAGGACCACCTGGCGTTGATCAAAGGTATTTGCGCAATACAGATAAACTCCTTCCTCAGCCTTCCCCAGTTCGACATGCAACTGGCGACCATCCGACTCCTGACGCGTCGTCTCTTTGAGCAGATGCTTATCATGATACTGTTCCCAGACGCGCTGTGCGGAAGGCCCATGGTTTTCATAGAGCGGTGCGTCCGGATTGATGACATTGGTCTTGAACTGCGTTTGATCACACGGAGAACTTTCGTCTGGCTCCGGCGATTCATCCCAGTGAAATGTACTTCCCGCTTCCTTGCCCAACAGATAGAAGGGGCCATCGTCGGCAACTTCTTCGACAAGCCGGTATCGAACCAATTCCGGCTGCTCGACCAGCCCCAGACCTCGTGCGGCGAAGGCCCGCTGCAAGGGGACTCGTCTTGCCAACTGCCGAGTTTTCTCAAACACGATCATACGGCCTTTGAGGGCGGACAACCCAATGAGTCGGTCCAGTCGAACGTCGAGACCCGTTCGTTGTTCGAATGCGGCTTGCTGCTTCGCATCCTGGGCGCGTTCGAACGTCTGCCAGTTCCGACTTGGAATACCGGGATCTTGCTCAGCCTGCGCGAGCGCATGTGTGGCCACGATTAAATCATACGGCCCCTCAAAATTTTCTGACGCCACGTCGACGCAGTCGAATCGGAGATTGCTCAGACCTAGCGCTCGTGCCTTCTCTCGCGCTACCGCAATCGACGCAGGTGAGCGATCGAGACCGACGAACTGTTTTTCAGGAGATTGTGCCGCATAGAAGGTTGCCAGAATTCCCACGCCACAGCCGAAATCGAGAATGCGATCAGCATCTCTAAGGCGTGCCGCTACGCGTGGACCGATCTCGATATAATATTCGTAGCGCTGGCTGTAAAGGACTGGGAGGATCTGCGGCTGGGCAGTCAGGTCGTAGAAGGCGACTTCATCGCCACGCTCCCCTCCCCGCTTTCGTTCGACCTGTGTGTGAAGTTGAGTCAAATCTGCAGGAGAAAGATGTTTCCGCTGCCAAGCGAAATAGTCTGCGTCGGATGTGAACCGCTGAAGGCCCCACCAGGCCAAGTGGGTTTCTAACGCGTGAAGCGTCGTTCGTATCTCGTCTCTCGTATCACGATGCACACATCCCTCTCGACGACCT
>CBDDRW010000083.1:0-30522 GCA_965233175.1 uncultured bacterium | reverse complement strand
TACGATTCCACGGGGAAACTCAACAATCTGTATGAAAAATGTGTCCTGAAGAGGTAAGAGGTCACACCATCGGCAATCACTCTAGACATACATGTCAACCTCCCGGATTGATGACACGGACATCGTGCGTCGCGAACCGCCGACTGATGAGCACCATCACCGCTCCCATGATGGCACCGAAGAGCCAGCTCAGAAGTCTCACGGGAAACCACACAAACGCCATCACCGCTTCGCGCGCTGGGAATTGGAGCGTGGCCAATACTTGATAGGCGCCGTTCTCCTGGAAAATCGGATGCAGCAGAAACGCGATCAAGCCTGCAACATATCCAGCCGCTCCTCCATATACTATCGTTGAGATGCCGGGGAGCTGGCCGGATGGTTGACGGCGCAGCCGAACCAGAAAGAAGATCGGCAGGACGGTCAGGAAGAGCGCTTGATAGGAATGGTAGTACGACCCACGTAACCAGAAGTTGATCCACTGATTCATGAACGTCAGGAGCGCGATGAGATACGTGAGAGAGAGACTCGCCCCCACCAGAATGATGTGCTGCCAGCCTTGACTCGATCGAGCATAGAAGCGTCGGAACCCCATACCAGCCTCTCCGCACCTCCTACCCAAGTGGCTCCGCTGTATAAGTATGACGAGACCGGTCTGCTTCATGACTCTCACGACACTGCTGTCATCGACTCACCATCAAGGCTTCCTATGATATGTCATTACACATATAGATATCAGCATATGTTAATGTATAATCGATTTCCTCCCACATTGAGAACCGGCAAATCATTGATGACATGTCGTATGACATCGGAGCACCACTATTGGAGCTCCACTGAACGAAGTATCACGGAAAGGTTCAATGCTTCCTGAAGAAAGCGCCATCACGGCAGACACGTCGGCAACATCCTCAATCACGGGGAAGCTCCTTGTCTCCTTACTGTTTGTCGCAGCGATCGGTGCGTTCTTCTTCTTTGATCTCAAGAACTATCTGTCGCTAGACACACTCAAAGCCAATCGAGACAACCTGTTGGTTTTCACACAGGACCACTATGTGCCGGCCGTCGTTTTGTTCATCCTGGTTTATATTCTGCAAACATCCTTCTCGCTGCCCGGTGCGACAATTATGACGCTTGCCGGTGGCTTCCTCTTCGGGAGTCTGTGGGGTCCCCTATATGTCAATATCGGAGCCACGGCCGGCGCGACATTGGCCTTTCTCGCGGCCCGTTATCTCTTTCGACAATGGGTGGAGCGGAAATTCGGTGACCGGCTCGGCCCGATTCAGGAAGGCTTCGCAAAGAATGCCTTCAGTTATCTGCTAACGTTGCGCCTTATTCCATTCTTCCCCTTCTTCCTCGTCAATCTTCTCTCAGGGCTGACGCGCGTGAAGGTGAGTACCTATATCGTAGCGACGCCATAGGAATTATTCCAGGGAGTGTGGTGTATGCCTTCGCCGGACGTCAGCTGGGCACCATCGATGCCCTTTCAGAACTGGTCTCGCCGCGGCTCCTTCTGGCTTTCAGTTTACTGGGACTGCTGATGCTGATCCCCGTTGTCTATCGAAAATTCACTGACACCCCACCACCGCGATCATAGAAAGAGGCGAAATGACCACTGATCATCCACGATGATTGGTGTCCTGACTCAGAGAGCCTCACACGTAGTTAAAGGATGAGTCTTCTGCCATGCGATTGTTTGCAAAAATTCTGATCGGCCTTCTGGTCCTCGCAGGCCTCACCTATGTCTACTATACCGAGGTGAAGCCTACCGTCATCTTCGGCTTGCGGTCGGACTATGCGCATGCGATTCCCTATCAAAAATCCCGGAAGGTCTCACGAGTTTGCGAGCGGAATCCTGTGGGTCTTGCCACAAGGAGATCTATGCAGAATGGAAAACCAGCATCCATTCGCAGGCCTATCGCGATCCATTCTTCCACGCCTATTGGACGAAAGATAAACACACGTGGGTCTGTTTAAACTGCCACACCCCGTTAGAAAACCAGCAACCCACCTTGATCAAAGAGATCCCGCGCGAGCGGGTAGAAAAAGCCGTTCAGGACCCGAATCCTCAGTACGATCCCGACTATCAGAACGAGGGCGTGACGTGCGCGGCCTGCCACGTGCGGGATGGGGTGATCCTCGGACCCTTTGACGATGCAGCCGCTCCTCATCCGACGAAGTTCGATCCCAGCTTTCGCACGACCCAGCTCTGTTATCGATGTCATAGCGTTGTAGGGGGGCCGGCGCAATTTTATAACGGGGGGCCTTGCGGCACCTATCCTGAATACGAGAGTGGGTACTGGATGAAGGAGCGCGGTTTTATCTGTCAAAGCTGCCATATGCCTGAGATAGAACGTCCAGTCGCCACAGGCGGTCCCCTTCGACGGGGCCGTCAACATCTCTGGCGGGGCGGACACGATCCCGAAATGGTCAAACGGGCAGTCGATATCAAAGTTGTTGCCGAACCGGCTGAACCAAAGCCGGGGGACAAGGTTCAGATCACGTTGACTCTCATCAATGCGGGGGCAGGACATAAACTCCCGACGGGTGACCCCGATCGGCACTTTACGGTGGAGTTTGCGGTCGAAGATCAGAAACAACAGGTATTGGAGAGCCAGAAGGATACGATGGGCCGATGGATCATGTGGCAGCCAGCGATCGTTGAACTCCACGATAATCGCCTCATGCCGTTGGCAAGCCGGGATTACACATTTTCCTATCGATTGCCGAAAGATGTTGCAGGGCTCAAATTGACCGCTAAGGTGCGCTATCACATCCAGTCCGAACGGCAGCATCAAATGCTGATCGACAAGTATGGACTGACGGCTCCAGATTCTTATTTTTTCACGGTCTACGAGCGAGCGGTACCGTTAACCGGGAACCTCGCGGCCCACTTCGAACACACTCCAACTGATGCGCCAATGGCTTGTGCGGTACCCGATCCACAGCTGAAAAAAACTTCATGAGGCCGGTGTGAGCCACGCTTCGAGGTAGTACAATAGGCTCGATCCCAACGGGACACGGAGTTGACGAACTGCCATCCGAGTTGATACATGGAACTACATAATTTCCATTGGATCATGAGGCGTCTATGCCCATAGATGAGATTACACAAAAGGTCAGTGATCGCTATGCTCGGGCTGCATCAACAGGCGAGCAGATGTGTTGTCCGACCAGTTACGACATGGCCGATCTCCAGTCCTTTATCCCCGAAGAAGTGCTCAAGATTTCGTATGGGTGCGGGACTCCGGCCGGACTCAAGACCGTCTCCCAAGGGGAAACCGTGCTGGATATCGGTTCAGGCGGCGGGATCGATTGCTTCGCAGCCTCCCGGCTTGTCGGCCCGACAGGCCATGTCATCGGAATCGACATGACGGACACGATGCTGGCTATCGCCCAAAAAAATGCCCCCATCGTCGCAGCCAATCTCGGTTACCCGACTTCCATCGTCGAGTTTCGCAAAGGGATGGCGGACGCGATTCCGGCGATCGACGGTTCCGTCGATCTGATCATCTCCAATTGTGTGATCAACCTGGCGCCGGATAAACGTAAAGTCTTCAGGGAAATGTTTCGCGTCGCTAAACCGGGAGGACGATTTACAATCTCCGACATCGTGGCCGATCAGCCTGTGCCGCAATACTTGGTGCACGACGCTGAAAAGTGGGGCAACTGCCTCTCCGGGGCACTGACGTTCACCGACTACGTCGCAGGCATGGCAGGAGCCGGCTTCCTGGGTATTCATCTCATCAAGTCTTCCCCCTGGCAAGCCATCGATGGGATTCACTTCTTCTCCGTCACCTTGACGGGATATAAATTTCCCGCGAGCGCACCGGTGTCGGCCGTTCAATACGCCACACTTAGCGGGCCGTTCAGCCGAGTGGTCGATGAACTGGGCACGACCTATCTTCGAGGTATTCCCCAGCCGATCACACCGGACGTGGTATGTTTGTTGAGCCAGGCTCCGTTGGCGTCTCACTTTGTCCTGTCCTCCGACCCACTCTGGCTGGATCAAGCCGATGACCGATGGACCGCAGTCTATCCGGCAGACGCTCCCTGCCACTGGCGAGGGCATTTTGCGATGCTTGCCGGCCCCTTCGTCGAAGCCGCCGATGACGATCACCATGTGTACCGTCGAGGTGAACCGATAGAAATCTGCTCCAAGACCCTTCACGTGTTGGAAACAGACGGCTACGCTCCTCATTTCACGATCATCAATCGGGCCGGTCAGAACGTCAGTGGTGAGGCCGTCACCTGCTCTCCCGACCAGGGAAACTGCTGCTGATGAAGACCCCTTCACATACCAAAGTGTTGACTCCACGCCAATGCGCCTCCGTTCTTAAGGCCCTGGGCGACGAAACGCGGCTACGTATCTTGGAGTCTTTGCTCACTGGTGAAAAATGTGTGACGGATCTTGTGCAGGAATTACAATGTTCTCAACCCCATGCCTCTCATCATCTCCGTATTCTGCGAGACTCGGGCCTAGTTGAAGGGCATCGGGACGGCAAACAGGTGTGCTACAGAGTCTCTCCCACAATCCAACGAGCCCTGGGAAACAGGCAAGGACAGGCCCTGGATTTCGGCTGCTGTGAGTTGCGTTTTCCAGAATCGGCCTTGATGACGATCGGTCACGTGCGCTGATGGTGATCGGCCCCTCAGGAGTGTTCTCCATTTTTAACAGGCATTGATATGGCACTGACACTGCTGGGGCAACAGAATCCCCTTGCCTCCTCAACAAAGCAATTAAAGATGCTCGAGAGGACGACGAGCTGCCTCCCATTCGAGACGCAACTCGAGCACCTCGGCTTACTCCCGCTTCGTGCCACCGGGATCACCGTCTTTCAGATCAATGTCGGCAAGCTCTGTAATCAGACCTGCCGGCATTGTCATGTCGATGCAGGACCTGACCGTACCGAACAGATGTCCCTCGAAACGGCAACACAGTGCATCCGGGCCCTCGCTCAAACCGATATTCCGACAGTCGATATCACGGGGGGGGCACCGGAACTCAACCCCAACTTTCGCTGGTTGGTTGAACAGAGCCGGACATTGGGTCGCCATGTGATGGATCGCTGTAACTTGTCTGTCTTGCTCCTTCCGTCCCAAGCGGACTTGGCAGAATTCCTCGCCAGGCATCGTGTGGAAATTGTCGCATCACTGCCCTATTACCGAGCGAGCCAGACCGATGCGCAGCGAGGCGAGGGCGTGTTTGAAAAATCGATTCAGGCGCTCCGGCTCCTCAACCAGCTCGGCTACGGAGAGTCTGGCAGCGGATTGTCGTTGAATCTCGTGTGCAATCCGGTGGGAGCGTTTCTCCCTCCCAAGCAAGAGGCGATCGAGGAGCAGTTTCGAAAAGAACTTCGGGCTCGCCATCATGTCACGTTCAACCATCTCTATACGATCACCAATATGCCGATCAGCCGATTTCTTGAATTTCTGGTGGAGAGCGGCAACTACGAACAGTATATGGAACGATTGGCCAACGCCTTCAATCCGGCTGCCGCGGCCGGTGTCATGTGCCGCTACACAATTTCAATCGGATGGGATGGCACGCTCTACGACTGCGACTTCAATCAGATGCTCGATCTGCCGGTGGGTCATGGTGCCCCCGCACATATCCGCGACTTTGATCCTGCGCAACTCGATCGGCGCCAGATCACCACGCGCAACCATTGCTACGGTTGCACCGCTGGAGCCGGGTCGTCTTGCGGCGGAACGGTCGTGTGAGTTATTGTGCACGGCTAACACATGGATGTATCTAGATGGATGGATGTCCCACCGGGTCATACTAAAAAAATCGCCGCTCTGGTTGCGCTATTGATGGCAGTCCTCCTATGCATCCCGGTGTCCGTCGGAGCCCAGAAGGCCGCCGAGGATCAACTGACCGGAAAGCTTGTCATGACCGGTGCAAGCACTTTGGCCCCGCTTATCGCCGAAATCGGCAAGCGTTTTGAAAGCCTCTACCCGGGGGTGCGCATTGACGTGCAGAGCGGAGGCTCTTCGCGCGGCGTCGCTGACGTCCGCCAAGGTCTCGCCGACATCGGCATGGTCTCGCGTGCGATGAAGGAAGACGAGCGGGATCTCTCCGCGTTTCCCGTCGCCCGTGACGGTGTCTGTCCCATTGTCCATCGAGAAAATCCAGTACAGGCCCTCGCCGACGAACAGATTATGGCGATCTATACAGGCAAGATCACCAATTGGAAGGAAGTCGGTGGGACGGACGCGCCGATCACCGTCGTGAATAAGGCTGAAGGGCGGTCCACGCTTGAAGTATTCCTGCACTACTTCAAACTGAAGAACGTGGATGTCAAAGCCCAAGTCGTGATTGGAGACAACGAGCAGGGCGTCAAGACCGTGGCTGGGAATCGCAATGCGATAGGATACGTGTCGATCGGGACGGCTGAGTATGACGCCGCCCACGGGGTCCCCATCAAGCTGCTTCCGATCGGAGGAGTCGCGGCCTTGACCGAGACGGTGCAGAAAGGAATCTTTCCACTCTCGCGGCCCCTGCACCTCGTCACTCGATCCGCGCCCTCGGGCCTGGCCCAAGCCTTCATCGAATACACTCAATCGAAGACCGTGCATGATCTCATCAGGCAGCAATACTTTGTCCCGCTGGCCGACTGACCGGCTCCTGCTCTGGCTGTTGCGTGGAGCCGCCGTGCTCGCGGGAGGGATCGTGCTGCTGATCGTGGTCTTCATTGTCATGGAGGCACTTCCAGCCCTGCAGCACGTGGGGATTACACGGTTCTTTACCGATCCCTCCTGGCATCCTGCGGAAGGCTTGTACAATCTCACACCGATGCTGTGGGGAACCCTGTTCGCAATGATCGGCTCCGTGCTGATCGCGACACCACTGGGTATCCTCTCTGCTGTCTTCTGCCGCTACTACGCGCCGCCGGTTGTGGCGAGGACTTATCGGAAGCTGATCGAGCTTCTCGCCGGCATTCCCTCGGTCGTCTATGGATTCTGGGGCCTTGTGGTAATAGTCCCGCTTATCGGGGCGATCCACCCTCCTGGACCAAGCCTGCTGGCCGGGGTTGTGATCCTCACAATCATGATTCTGCCTACAATCGCCCTGATGGCTGATTCCAGTCTCACCAACGTGCCTCAGCAGTATGTGCGTGGGGCAGCTGCGTTGGGGCTGTCCCGCTGGGCAACCATTCGGGGAGTCGTATTCCCAGCTGCCAAATCTGGGCTGTTCACCGGCGTCATTCTTGAGACCGGCCGGGCTATCGGAGAGACCATGGCCATTCTGATGGTCTGCGGGAACGTGGTCCAAACGCCTCATAGTCTGTTCGATCCGATACGCACACTCACCGCCAATATTGCGCTGGAGATGGCCTATGCTCTCGGAGACCATCGTGCAGCATTATTCGTCAGCGGTTTGGTCTTGATGGCGATGATCGCAGCACTTGTCGGCGCGGCAGACTGGATCAGTCGAGGAAGAATCTATGGCTGAGCCCGTTGGACGAAATTATATTCCACGCGACTGGCTCGCAGCCGTCTTGGTGTGGAGCGCGGCCGCTCTTGTCACCGCCACGTTCTGCTGGCTCTTAGGCGACATCCTCTGGTACGGTATGAATCAACTATCTTGGACGTTTCTGACGGCACCACCTCGGAATGCGGGACGCGAAGGTGGAATCGGTCCCATTATCGTCTCGACCGCGGCGATCTTGGGTGTCTGTCTCGGGGTGTCGCTCCCCATCGGCGTCGCCACCGCGGTGTTGCTGGCTGAGTTCACTACGGACGACAGTCTATTCGGCCGGCTGACCCGCCGCAGTCTCGACGTGCTGTCGGGCGTCCCGTCTATCGTCTTCGGGCTCTTCGGCAACGCATTCTTCTGCAAAACGCTGGGGCTGGGTTTTTCGATCCTCTCCGGCGGTCTGACGCTGGCCTGCATGGTGCTGCCGATCCTGATTCGTTCAACTGAGGAAGGATTCCGCGCTGTGCCGGCCGACTATCGGCTTTCCGCTACCGCTCTGGGGCTCTCGCGAACCACCACGCTGGTGCATCTCTTACTGCCGGCAGCCGTCCCAGGACTCTTGGTCGGTCTGGTGCTCGGTGTGGGCCGCGCCATCGCAGAAACGGCCGCGCTCATCTTCACCAGCGGCTATGTGGACCGCATGCCGGAGTCGCTACTTGATTCCGGTCGAGCCCTGTCCATCCATATCTTCGACCTTTCGATGAACGTCCCTGGAGGGGATGCGAATGCCTATGCCTCGGCGCTGGTGCTGGTCGCTTTGCTGCTGGCCATCAATGGAACGGCGTCGTGGCTGGCCGATCACTGGATGCATCGGAGGATCGTCACGATATGAAGTCGTCTGCACCCATATCAGCTACACGGCCCTTGTTCCCTCTGGAAAACCGACCAAACTATGGCGAACCAACGCCGATCATTGAAGTCGAACAGCTCAGCTTGCACTATGGCCTGAAACCGGCGTTTCACGACGTGACACTCTCGATCAACAAAGAATGCATCACAGCTCTCGTGGGCCCGTCAGGTTGCGGAAAGACCAGCTTCCTCACCTCTCTCAATCGCCTGACCGATATTATCCCCGGGTGCCGACTGTCTGGACGCATCCGCCTCGATAACCTCGACGTATTGGCCTCACACACCGATGTGATCCAACTGCGCCGCCGGGTCGGCATGGTTTTTCAAAAGCCGAATCCGTTCCCTCTCTCGATCCTGAAGAACCTGGAGTTTCCCCTGCGCGAGCATGGAATCAAAGAACGGGAGCAGGTCGGCACCTGCATCGAGACCGTACTGCGCGACGTAGGGCTGTGGGAGGAGGTCAAGGACCGCCTGCATTCGCCGGCATTAGCATTGTCTGGCGGTCAACAACAACGATTGTGCATGGCTAGAGCGCTGGTTCTTTCGCCGGACGTGCTCCTGATGGATGAGCCTTGCAGTGCACTCGACCCGCTCTCCAGCGGCATCGTCGAAGACTTGATCGTCAGCCTGAGGAGTCGCTACACGGTGGTGATCGTGACCCATAATCTAGCTCAGGCTCGCCGCATCGCGGACTACGCAGTCTTGCTCTGGATCCAAAACGGAGCTGGGCGGTTGATTGAAGCAGGAACGGCGAAGCAGATCTTTGAGGAACCCCGTGATCCGCTGACCGCAGCCTATGTGAGCGGGATGCGAGGATAGATGTCGTCACCGACTGACACGAGTCGCCGAGCTGGAACGACAAACTCGTGAACACCCTCGGTGATCTCGTAGAAACAGAATCAGGCGCTTATCATTATCGTCGAAGCCAGGAATCGATGAAGCGATCTCATCGAGGACTTTGTGATTGCGACCTGAAGGGCATTGGTCACATAGGCAACGCTCGTCGTCCTTGGTCCGATTAAGATTATCCAGCCACTCTTATCTTCACCATGTATGGCAGAGTCGGCTGTTTTGGGCTCGGTTTTCCCTCAACGACGCCGATACCCCTCAACATCAAGAATTCTTAGGATAGAACAATTGGAGATTATCGTGATTGCGTCGCTTCTAGACAGTCTGCTAAGGTAATCCGGTTAGAGATCATTCGCTATTATCCTTCGGTTGATTATTTATATGGTCTGGGACCCAAAAGATCCATGGAGTAAGAAAAGCGATCCGCTTGAGGACGCCCTCAAACAGGCCCAGTCGCAATTCCAGAATCTGATGCCCTCATTCAAGAATCTGATGCCCTCGAGCGGGCTCAGAAACGTTGCCTTGGCAGGGCTCCTTGTCTTCCTCGCCTGGCAGAGTGTGTTTATCGTCGCCCCTGATGAGGAGGGCGTCGTCAAGCAGTTCGGCGTCCCTGTCCGAACCGTAGGACCGGGCCCTCACGTAAAAATTCCCTTCGTTGAAACCGTCCTGCAGCCGAAAGTCCAAAAACTTCACCGTATCGAGGTCGGCTACCGCACAGATCGACAAGGCCGCCAGCAGATGCTCGCGCAAGAAGCCCTGATGCTCACCGGCGACATGAATATCCTCGCTATCGAATTCATCGTGCAATACAAAATCAAAGAATCTGCGAACTACCTCTTTAACGTCGCACAAATCGATGAGACGATTGGAAAAGCCGCTGAGGCCTCCATGCGAGAAGTGGTCGGTAAGGGGAAAATCGACGAGGCACTGACAACCGGCAAAGCCCAGATCCAGCAGGATACCCAGGTACTCTTGCAATCCCTTCTCGATCAGTATCAGGGCGGTGTCCAGATCGCAGCAATCCAACTCCAAGACGTCAGTCCTCCCGAGGCCGTGGCGGCTGCGTTCAAAGACGTGACGAATGCGAAAGAAGATCGAGAGAAACTCATCAACCAGTCTCAGAGCTATCGCAACGACATTCTCCCCAAAGCCCAGGGCGAAGCCGCTCAGGTGGTGAACCAGGCCAAGGGCAATGCTCAGGCTCGACTGAATCGCGCACAAGGTGAGGCCAACCGTTTTTCGGCGACCCTGAAAGAATACAATCAAGCCAAAGATATCATCAGCAAGCGGATCTATATCGAAACCATGGAAGAGATCCTCCCGAACGTCGAAAAGATCATCATTGATGGCAAGGCAGCCGATCGTATGCTTCCATACCTTCCGCTCGATCGCCACAAACCCATAACCAGCACCACCACTGAGGATCGTAAATCATGACCAAGCAGGGATTCATCATTGCACTGCTGGTCGTCGTTATTGGGTTGTTTTTCCTGGGAGCCTCACCAGTCTTCGTCGTAGACATCATCCAGAATGCGATCGTGGTCCAACTTGGGAAACCTGTCCGCAATATCACGGAGCCGGGGCTCTATGTGAAAGTGCCGTTCATTCAAGAAGTCACCTACTTCGATAAGCGCCTGCTGGACTACGACTCATCGGCGCAAGACGTGATCACGCAAGACAAGAAGACGCTCCTGCTTGACAACTACGCCAAATGGCGGATTGTCGACCCACTCAAGGTCTACCAGAACTTTCAAACCCAGCGGGGAGCCCTACAACGGCTCAATGACATTATTTACTCTGAACTTCGGGTCGAACTCGGGCGCCATGACCTTCTGGAAATCGTCGCGGATCACCGCGCCGATCTCATGAAAATCGTGACCCAGCGATCGCATGAGAAAGCGTCAGCGTATGGAATCGAGATTCAGGACGTGAGAATCAGACGAGCCGACCTCCCTGAACAGAACGAGAAGGCCGTATTCTCCCGAATGCAAGCTGAGCGGGAACGGCAGGCAAAGCAGTATCGCGCGGAAGGCGCAGAGGAAGCGCAGAAAATCCGCTCAGAAGCGGAAAAGGATCGAGAAATTATCCTCGCGCAGGCGTACAAGGAATCGGAAGAGCTTCGGGGCGCTGGAGATGCGAAGGCCTTTAAAGTCTATGCTGACGCGTACCGGCAGGATCCTCAGTTTTTCGAATTTACTCGTTCAATGGAAGCCTACAAGAAGACCTTCAAAGACAAATCCACACTCGTGGTGAGTCCAGACTCAGAATTCTTCCGCTATCTTAAACAGCGCTAGCCGTTAGGACAGTCCCACAACTTCACCCGTGGCTGGATCAATCCCAATACGTTCCCCAGCCGGCTTTTTGGGCAACCCAGGCATGAGTTGAATGCCTGAACAGACCGCCGTCAAAAACCCAGCCCCCGCAAGGATTCTCACCTCTTTAATCGGCAATGTAAACTCGGACGGGCGCCCTTTCAATGACGGATCGTGCGACAGCGACAACGGCGTCTTGGCCATACAGATAGGGAGCCGATCGAGTCCAAGCTGCTGCGCCACTTCGATGTCGTGTTCGGCTCGTGTGTCAAACGACACGGCTGAGGCCCCATACATCTGTGTGGCAATGGTCTGAATTTTCTTCTTCACCGACCAGCCGACGTCATATAAATGACTGAACGTAGACGTGGTCTCTGCGGCGACGACTACAGCCTTTGCGAGTTCTTCAGCCCCTTTCCCGCCATCGGCCCAATGTGTTGACACTGCGGCGTCCACCGCACCAACCTCAAGAGCCCGTTTTCGGACCCATTCCAGCTCGGCCACCGAGTCATCGATAAATGCATTGACCGCGACCACCACAGGCACCCCATGGGCTTTCACGTTCGCAATATGCTGCTCCAAGTTCACAAACCCTTTGGCCAATGCATCGTGATTCGGCCCTGTAAGGCCTGTGGGAAGCGGGGCTCCAACCTTGGCTGCGCCTCCACCACCGTGAAGCTTCAGTGCACGAAGCGTTGCAACCACCACAGCTGCCGCCGGCTTGAATCCTGAGACACGACACTTGATGTTGAAAAACTTCTCAGCCCCGAGATCACTCCCAAACCCTGCCTCTGTCACCACATAGTCTGAACAACGCAAGGCGATGGCATCGGAGATGATCGAACAATTCCCATGTGCGATATTACCGAACGGACCAGTATGCACAAATGCGGGAGTTCCCTCCAGCGTCTGCACCAAGTTCGGCAACAATGCTTCTCTCAGCAACACTGCCATGGATCCGGCGCATCCACACTCTTCTGCCCGCACTGGCTTGCCATCGAGTGTAAACCCAACAACGATCTGCCCAAGCCTGTGTCGAAGATTCGCTTGACTTGATGCCAATGCCAGTATCGCCATCACTTCGGACGCTTCAGTAATCACAAACTGACCCTTGCGACTTATGTCCCCTTCTCCCAGGGAGATCTGTCGTAACGATCGATCGCTGACCCCCAACGTCCGTGGCCAAGAGATCCGATTTAGATCTAGGTGAAGTGTATTCCCGTGAAACAGATGGTTATCAATAAACGCCGACAAGAGATTGTGACTGGTAGATACCGCATGAGCATCGCCGGTTAAATGAAGATTAATATCTTCCATCGGAAGGACCTGGGCCCTTCCTCCTCCGGTTCCTCCACCTTTAATTCCAAACACCGGCCCCAATGAAGGCTGACGAAGCGTGACGGCCGTTCGATGGCCTAGGCGGGAAAGACCCATGGCAAGGCCGATGGACGTTGTCGTCTTGCCTTCCCCAAGTGGGGTCGGATTGATGGCGGTCACCAGTATATATTTGCCGAGCGGCGCACCATGAAGCCTCTCCAGCACGTCAAGTGAGACCTTCGCTTTTAACTTTCCATACGGAAACAGCTCGTTGGCTTGGATGCCAAGCTGATCAGCGATATGCTGAATTGGACGCGCCTTCACTGACCGATTAATTTCAATGTCTGTCATAGTCAGAGCAACGGCATGATCCTTACGACCGCGTTGGGGCGGCAGTATAGCATAGGAGGGAAGTGAATTCGGTGGTATGTGCGGTATGGGAACGACGAGTGAGGAAAGGAATCTAACGAGCTAGTCGAGGATATACTTCACCGGGTCTAGCGCTTGGCCATTCACTTTGACCATGTAGTGCAAGTGAGGACCTGTGGCCAATCCACTACTGCCGACCAATGCAATAGCCTCTCCACGTTTCACACGCTGCCCTTCTTTGACTAACGACTTTGCGAGGTGTCCGTAGACGGTTTCGATTCCGAACCCGTGGTCGAGTTTCACGAGAATACCCAATTTAGGATCAAAGCCGACTGCTGTAACACGTCCTTGAGCCGGAGCCTGAATTGGCGCATTGGCCGCAGCTCCAATATCCAGTCCGTCATGCCACGCAGGTTTCTCTGTAAATGGGGAAACCCTTGGCCCGAACCCGGAGGTCACCCAACCCTTCACTGGCCAAATGGATGGAGTTGCTGCCCATCGAGAAGATTTCTTTTCAGCAGCCAAAGAAAGTTCTTGAAGTGACTGTTCTTGAATCGTGGCTTCTTTTGACAGCCAATCTATACCATCCTTGATTGAAGCAATCATGTCCTGCTCACTGAGTCCGCTCGAATCGGCAGATGAGCTCATAGGGTTAATCAGAGCACTCTGACCTGATTCGGGTGAACCGGGAAGCTGATTCTCGGTGTTACTCTTGAGGGTATTCTGAGAAGTAGGGAGCGTATTACCATCGGGAATTGGAGCATCTTCACCGCCTCGACCGTTCGTCACATCTCCCGGCTTAGGATTTTCAATGCCCAGCATCACACGAAGCCGCTGGTTTACCTCTTTCATGGCTGTTAAACGCTTCTTCAAGTCATCGACGGCGCTGGAAAAGGTTCCCGTCTGCTCTCGTGCACTCATCGCTTCTGCACGGAATGACGAAAGCTCCCAGACTTCACCGGTTCTAACCACATAGTGCCCAATGACAAGTACGTTGGCGAGGGCTACGATAGCTCCGACAATCGATAGCTTACTGACAAGTTTTCGGGAGAAACTATACCGCAGCGGCTTGGCTGTTGCGCCACGAAAGACCACGATGGTATATGAATCGCTGTCTTCGGCGCCGTTCGTCTGGCCCATAACCTTCTATCCCCCGCTGAGTGAACGACTCAAATCCCGCCCGTACTTGACCCTTGTCGAGTGTATCGAGAGAGATTGCTTACGTCAACCTTTTACTTGTAAGGATTTTCCTCTTTCACCACACAGTTAGCCGTGGACCTCACTCCGTACCCATCCAACATATGCCTTAAGGCCTTCTGTTACTGGCAACGCGATAATCTCAGGAACCTCATAAGCATGCATCGACTTGATAGCTTTCTCGAGTGCATGATATCGGGGTTTAGTAGACTTCAATATGAGCAGCACTTCTTGTGCCTTGGCAACCTTGCCCTTCCAACGATAAATCGATTGAATGCCTGGAATGACATTCGCACAAGCCGCGAGCTTCCTACGTACCATTTCATGGCCAATCCTGACCGCTTCTTTTCTATTTGCCACTGTCACCAAGATAACAAGCACTTGCTCAGCTTGTTTTTTTCTAATGGGCATGGCCATCGTCAGACAACTATTCTGCTCTTTCCTGACTTGAGTAAAGCAATTTCTGGACCTAATCTACGCCTCTAATAGTATGATTATCACAACCAATCAATATCTTATACATAATGCTCTTAACAGCCTCACTTGAGCCTCTCGCCCCATATTAAACTGATTCCAGTGTGAATCTTTATGGAGACACACGCTGACAAAAATGTGCGTTTTTTACCTTCCTAATTCTCTAAATTAGGAAAAAACTCACGCTCATCAAGTTGGCCGAGGTCGATATAGTATATGCAAACCTACTAGCACGACGTCTCATTGACAAGCTTTTCTCCTGTCACATATCATGCATGTCATAAGGAGGTACCCGATGGGTTTTGTCATTTCTCCAAAAGAACTTAAGTCACGCCTTGATAAAGGTGACAAATTGTTACTGCTTGACGTGAGAGAAGAATGGGAATATTCCCTCGCAAAACTGGATGGTTCAACTCTCATTCCTCTCGGGACACTCCCTCAATCGCTCTCTAAGTTAAACCACGATTCAGAAATCATCGCCATCTGCCACCATGGTATGAGAAGCGCTGATGCCACGAATTTCCTGCTTCAACAGGGATTCCCAAATGTGAAGAATTTGGTTGGAGGAATTGACGCCTGGTCAATCCAAGTAGACGGATCCGTTCCTCGATATTAACCCAACCTGACCGCAGCACGTGGTGGGTGTGGGTGGGTGTGCCCGACTCTGCACAACGTCTCAGATCTAGCCCATGCGTTCGCGGAAATAGTCGACGGTACGCTTAAGCCCTTCACTGAGTTCAGTTCTTGACTCCCAGGATAATTCTTGCCGGAGCTTGCCTGAATCAATGACGCTCCGTGCCTGTTCGCCACCTTTGGCCGGCCCATGAACTTCCTTGCACGTCGAATTCGTATGGCGGACTAAAACTCTGAGCAAATCGTTCACGGAAGTCTCTTCTCCTGTTCCAACGTTATACGTCCCTTGTATATCTTGCCCCATCGCCGCAAGATTTGCCTCAACGACATCTTCGACATAGACGAAGTCTCGCGTTTGCCGTCCATTCCCATTGACGATCGCCTGCTCGTTATTCAATAGTTTCTGAATAAAGATTGCGACCACCCCGGCCTCGCCCTCAGGATCTTGCCGTGGGCCATACACATTGGCATAGCGCAGGCTCACTATTTGAAGTCCGTTGACTCGTTGATAGTAGGAGAGATACTGCTCCCCGCACAGTTTACTGATACCGTAAGGCGACAGCGGCCTCGTGACATGGGATTCCGGGGCGGGGTAGATCTCCTGCTCGCCGTAGATAGCTCCACCGGATGAGGAGAACACCACTTTCCGCACACCATGCTTGATCGATTGCTGCAAGACGTTCAGTGTCCCAAGGACATTCACCTGGGCATCGAAGATTGGATCTTCCACAGATTTTCGGACATCCATCTGTGCGGCAAGGTGCATGACTAAATTGGGCCTTTCGTTGCGAAACACCCGTTCAAGCCGCCAACTCTGAATATCCAACTTGAAAAACCGAGCGGCACGATTGAGGTTTCGCCGTTTTCCAGTGGACAGATTGTCTACGACAACAACCTCATGCCCTTCCTGGATAAGACGATCGACCAAATGCGACCCGATAAAACCGGCACCTCCGGTCACAAGTACTTTCATGGATGCCCCCATCGTCTATGAATCCACACCGTCATTTGTCCACCGTCCAATCGATTAGGCTGTGATCTTGCGTTCAAAACCAACAAGAATTTCCCGATTCCCTTTTCGCCCAATCACAGGAGAGTCGAGCACGCCTTTCAGCTGAAATCCCAGCTGGATAGCACAGGCAATAACCTTCTCAGTCACCGCCTCGCGTTGCGTATCATCTCTGACGATCCCCCCTCGCCCCACCTGGCCCTTGCCGACCTCAAATTGTGGCTTCACTAAGGCCACGATTACTGCTGCGCTATTGAGCAAGTGCACAACCGAAGGCAAAACCAGTGTCAGAGAAATAAACGACACATCGATCACCGCCAGATCAATGGGCTCAGGAACCATTGCTCGGTCAACATACCGAATGTTGGTTCGTTCGAGCAAGATAACGCGTGAATCTTGACGAAGTCTCCATTCAAACTGCCCATACCCTACATCAATAGCATAGATGCGGGTCGCTCCTCGCTGCAGCAAGCAATCGGTAAATCCACCGGTCGAACACCCAACATCCATACCGATTGTCTCTCTCGGATCAATATGAAAGGCGTCAAGGGCTGCAGCCAGTTTGTCGCCGGACCGACTGACATACAAAGCCGGCTGTACGATCTCAATCCGCGCATCCAGCGGAACCAATTTCGCGGGCTTATCCACCATGACTCCATCAACTGATACTCCTCCGGCCAAGACGGTTCTCGTTGCAGCTTCACGGCTGGGAGCCAAACCCTGCGCGGCAATCAAACGGTCCAACCGTTCTTTATGTACACGCGTGAGGGAAGCCATACCGACTAGGGAGACCCTGTATCAGGGCATGAACGGGGAAAGAGGCCTGTGCGAGGAACACTAGGCGGACGGTTCATCAGCTGTGTCGTCGGGAGAGTAGGCGTGGATTCGTTTCTTGCCATTCTTGTCTTGCACAAGCACTTCGATTTTATGCTCGGCCTCTTCTAAAATCTTGAGACAGTTCTTTGAGAGACGAATGCCCTCTTCAAAGATCTTGAGCGACTCGTCTAGAGGGAGATCGTTTTTTTCCAACTCACCGACAATGGCTTCCAGTCGCGCCATGGCCTGTTCAAATTTCACCGCTGCCACAACATGCCTCGTGATGGTGATGATGAGCAGTCATTATACTGGACCACACCGCGATTTTAAACTGTGGAATCGTCACACACACGCACCACCTGACAACTCAATCGACCACGTGCCAATTGAGCCTCTAACTCCTGTCCGACTTCCACATCACTCGCTCGACGGAGAATCTGACCAGCTGGAACCGTGTGAAGAATGCTGTAGCCACGTGCAAGAATCGCCAAGGGGCTCAAGGTATTGAGCTGCGCCAGCGTCACGTGAATCCGGTGACGATGTTGCGTCAATATAGCCCCCATCTGCCCTTCAAGGCGCTTCGAGAATTGTGGCACTTTCGTCAGACCTTGTTTGATTGTGACGATTGGGTTGAGACCGGACAGATCACGTTGCGCGCCGTGAACTCGTTCGCGCCTTGATGTAAGCAGTTGTTGCATCATGTCGCGCAATTGATCGACCACATCATCGGTGCGTTGTGCTGCGTCCTGCAGGCGAATACGTACATCCGTCAAGCCTCGAATGCCACTATTGAGCCTATGCCGCTCGAAGGCACAATGCCGGAGCATCACCTGCCCCATCCGGAACGTCAATTCCCGCAATCGTTCCATAATCTCGGCCAACATCGGAACCACTGCCTCCGCTGCCGCCGACGGCGTCGGGGCACGGAGGTCGGCAACGAAGTCTGCGAGCGTGACATCGATTTCATGCCCAACAGCCGATACAACCGGCACATGGGATGCGGCAATAGCCCGCACCACAATCTCTTCGTTGAAACTCCAGAGATCCTCCAACGATCCTCCACCTCGCCCGACAATGATGACATCGACAGCGCGCCAGTCGTTCAAATCAGCCAGCGCCTCAGCGATTTGGCGCCCGGCAGCCTCCCCTTGGACTTGAACCGGAGCAATAAGAACTTGAATCGTCGGCCAACGCCGACGAAGCACCGCCAGAATATCTCGAATGGCTGCCCCAGTCGGTGAAGTCACCACACCCACAGTCCTGGGAAACACCGGGATTGGTTTCTTCCGTCCCTGATCAAACAACCCTTCCGCTGCCAATCGTGCTTTCAACTGTTCGACTGCCAGCTGCAGCGCACCGATTCCCTTCGGCTCCACCGTGTCGAGCACCATCTGGTACTCTCCGCGCGGTTCGTAGACCGTGAGCCGCCCCCGCACGATCACCTGTAGCCCCTCTTGCAGCACAAAGCGCAGCCGAACTGCACTGGACCGGAACAACACGGCACGAATTTGGCTCGTCCTGTCCTTGAGTGTGCAATAGACATGTCCCGACCCAGGGGCGCGAAGATTCGAGAGTTCGCCCTCCAACCAGATGTCGGGAAATTGTTCTTCAATGGAGGCGCGAAGCAGCCCCGTCAACTCCGAAACCGTGAACACCCGTTTCGGAACAGCAGAGTGGGAGAGGGAAGCGGAAAAACCAGGAAGATTCGTGGGGAGTCTCCTTTAGTCGATGATGCGAATTCGTTCGATCGACAACGCCTTGCCAAGACGCGCATCGAGTTCAAGCAACACCGCGCAAAAGACGGAGGGACCCGAGGCCACTTCGAAGCGCCGTGGCATCCCGGTCAGAAACTTTTCGATTGCTAGCTCTTTCTTCACACCGATGACGGAATGAAGCGGACCGGTCATTCCGATATCCGTCAGATACGCAGTGCCTTTGGGGAGAATCTGATCATCGGCCGTTTGCACGTGCGTATGGGTGCCGACTACGGCAACAACCTCTCCATCCAAATAATGCCCCATTGCCATTTTCTCAGACGTCGCCTCCGCATGCATATCGACGATCACGGCAACCGTTCGTTTTTTCAGTGCGGCCAATTCTTTTTTGGCTACCTGGAACGGACAATCCAAGGTCGGCATATACGCACGCCCCATCAGCTGAAGAACGCCGAGTTGCTCTCCACCGGCCGACTCGACCACCACACTTCCGTTACCCGGCACTCCACTCGGATAATTCGCCGGACGAAGGAGTCGTGGCTCCCGGGGAAAGTAGTCAAGGATTTCCTTCTTATCCCAGGCATGATTCCCGGTCGTAATCACCGCAAGGCCGAGGTCGAACAACTCTTCTGCCAACTCCGGCGTGATGCCAAACCCGCCAGCCGCGTTCTCGCCATTCCCGATCACGATATCGACTTGCCGTTGAGCCACCAGCCTGGGAACAGCCCTGGCCAATGCTCGGCGGCCTGGCTCTCCAAAAATATCGCCGATGAACAGAACCTTCACTTGGCATACTCCACATACCGGCTCTCGCGAATCACTGTCACTCGGATCGTGCCGGGATAGGTCAGTTCCTGCTCAATTTTCTTAGCCAGATCCCGAGACAGCTGGAACGACTCGGCATCAGTGATATCCTCCTGTCGAACAATGACGCGGATTTCTCTGCCTGCTTGAATGGCATACGCCTTCTGCACCCCTTTGATCGTCGTGGCAAGCGACTCCAACTTCTCCAGCCGCTTCACATAGGTTTCAAGAGCTTCTCGTCTAGCCCCAGGCCTAGCCGCAGACAACGCTTCAGCCGCAGCAACCAACACCGACTCTGGGCAGATCGGCGGGACTTGTTCGTGATGCCCCGCAATAGCATTCACAATCTTCTCACTCTCACCGTACTTCTTGGCAATTTCAGCACCCAACATGGCATGCGGACCTTCTTCTTCATGGCTGACGGCTTTCCCGATATCGTGCAGCAACGCTCCCCGCCTCGCTAATTTCACATCGAGACCAAGCTCCGACGCCATGATTCCGCAAATGTACGACGCTTCTCGCGAATGATAGAGATTGTTCTGCCCATAGCTGGTCCGGTACTTGAGCCGACCCAGCACCTTGATTAACTCCGGGTGGAAATCCGAGAGCCCCAACTCAAAGATGATTTTCTCGGCCTCTTCATACATGAGCTTATCGATATCAACCTTGACCTTTTCAACGATCTCCTCGATCCGCGTCGGATGAATACGTCCGTCATGCATCAACCGTTCGAGCGAGACCTTGGCGATTTCGCGGCGTAATGGATCGAAGCCCGACACAATGACGGCTTCTGGCGTTTCATCGATAATCAGGTCGATCCCGGTTGCGGCTTCAATCGCACGGATGTTGCGCCCTTCTCTCCCAATGATCCGTCCTTTCATCGCATCGTTTGGAATTGGCACGACTGAAATTGTGGATTCGGAGACGTAGTCACGCACCACCCGTTGAATCGAATTGGTAATGATCTCACGCGCTTCGCGCTCCGCATTTTCCCGCGCCTCTTCCAACGTCCGCTTGGCATGTCCAACAGCCTCGAGCCGAGCCTGGCTTTCCATTTCTTGAACAAGCTGCTTCTTTGCCTCTTCAGCCGTAATTCCCGCAATGCGCTCCAATGCCTCACGATGCTCTTTCTCCACTCGAGCACAGGCCGCTTCCTTAGTCTGTAGCTTCTCTTCTCGCCTCGCGAGGTCTTGATCTCGTTTCTGCGCTTCACTATCCCGCTTGTCGATCACGCTGATTCGTTTCTCGATGGTTTCATCTCGTTGAATCAAACGTTTTTCGACGGTCGCGAACTCGGCCATCTTGACCCTCTGGTCCTTCTCTAACTCTTCTTTCGATCGCAACAGAAGATCTTTTGCTTCTAACTTCGCCTCTTTGACAATGTTCTCTGCTTCCCGCTGAGCGTTTTGTATAGCCTGTCGAGCTTGTTCCTCTTCCTGTATCTTCTTCTTCGCACCCGATGAACGGCGGATCAGCTCAAAAATGCCAATTCCGAGCAGCCCTCCTATGAGTCCAGTCAACAGATAGGCAAAAATTGAGGTTGACATGTTGACTCCCCCCTTACAGTCGCGAGACGAGTGGAATCTCGCTCCTCCGCCTCGCGCGATACAACATTATTCAACGGTCTTGCATGCGGGAGCCGCAGTGGAGAGACGAGGGACTAGAAGAGGATGGCCGGAAACACGGTCTACAGACCTACTCCGAGTATGGGCTCGATGGGAATGGGGGCTGTGCTGGATTGAGATGTTTAGTATGTCTTGTGCGAGATAGTTCCCACGAAGCCCGTCGACGTCGGTACGGTACCCTCCGCAGAGGAAGATTGAGTGCGCGAACCGGAAGTAGCTGCTGACTATTTCCCCAAACCGCACTCCTCGACGGCCACATGAACTCCATGACCTTGCCAAACATCTCCAAGAGGCTATACATAAAGTATATAAACCCTATTACACACTCTAACTGCCTCAATTTCACCAGCATCTAGAACTCACATCCATTCCATCGTAACTGCATCGTATACCCGGATCACTCAACCGGTTCAAGCAAGACCTAGTCATATCCCTAATCGTAAAACTACAGCACCCCTACACACAGGTACGATAACAAAGAGGAACATTCTTTGCAAGTTGAATCTAGCGAAAGAGCGAGGTCGGCACCTGCTCCTCGATTGATTCCATCAACGACTTCATTCGGCGCTCGATATCCGCCTCACCCTGAGCACGTTTTCGTTCAAGCTCAAACAACTGATGGGCCAAATTAAGGGCAGTCAACACGGCAAGTTTTGATGGGGTCGTCGTATTCATCCCTTCAGCGAGATGGCGCATTTGCCCATCGACGAAGCTCGCAAGCCGGCGCACCTCCTCTTCGTCCGCTTCGCCACGTATCGTATACCGTTGGCCATAGATTTCAACATCAATGGTCTTAGTCAAAGGCCACCTCCTTGCGTTCCTCTAGGCACTCCAACAATTCGATATCGCTGAGCACTCGTTCGATACGCAACTTGATATCAACACGCTCTTGTTCCCATCGTCGATTCGATTCATCCTTTTCTGAAAGTCGGCGTCGAGCAACCTTTAACTCTTCCTCAATGGCTGCGTTTTTTTTCTTCAGTTCTTGAACGAGCTTTACGAGGTCCCTGATACGACTTTCCAGCGCATCCAACCGGTCAAGTGCCATCCACTCACTCTCTTCCTTAAACCCACAATAGGTTGGGGGGCACTATAGAAACTTGTCTACATCTTGTCAAGAAATAGCCATCAGGAGGCGGACGAAATTCAACAAAAACAATCTGATGAGGGTTTGGAGGCGTCCGATGAGTGACAAGGATTTACAACGACTTACAGAATCGGTGTCCTATATAGGACAAGCCTCAGTTCGTCGACCCCTCCCAGACCGTCGCAACCATAGCACACAGAAGGTCCGGATTGCTGGCCAACGCACGCTCTACCTGAGTGTGCATGACGACGCACAACCAGCAGAAATCTTCCTGCGCGTCAAAGGCCCTGACTGTTCCTCAGAACTGATCGGTCCGTACGACGTCATAGCCCGCCTGATGAGCATTGCCCTGCAGTACGGCGCTCCGCTTGAGAAGGTCGGCGATCTCCTGACAGGCGCCCAATTCGCTCCATGTGGCCCGGTCTCAGGACATGATCACCTCAAGCACTGCTCGAGCCTGCCGGATTTGATTGGCCGGCATCTGTTGGTGGAGTACTGCGGCCGTCACGAGATGGGACATAGCAAGCACACGCGCACGGGTGAAGGAGAGCACGCATGACACACAATCGAGTCCGATCGAAAGGAAACGCGGCCAAGCCATTGAGGTCAGATGGCGTGCCCGTGCCGGCGGGGGCAGGAGACCTAGAGCCCTCCAATGTCCCCGCCGTAAATAATCCAATGTGCCTTAACCCAAACACAGGAGGACGAGATGCAAGTTGAAGATGTGAAGCGACTCAATTGGAAGCAAAGCCCGGGCATGGTTGCCGTGCAAGCAAGGCTGGCGGCATTGGAGGCACGCGAGACGAAGGAACGCGATCGGGTTGAGGCGCTCAGTCAAGTTCTTCGTGACGGCGACCACTTGCTCCTTCAGGCCAAAGCGTCTGAAATGCTCGGCGAATCATCGCTCGAATCCGTCGAAATGATTCAACGACGGTTGGAATCCGCTCAACGTGAGATCACTGATCTTCAGTCGACGCTCGAGGCGCTGCAGCTGGCCAAGACCAAGCTAGAGCCGGTCATGAAAGCCGCCATGTCAGAGGCCCGGCTGGAGGTGGGCGTCAAGCTGGCGCCGGTGTATCGGAAAGCGACCGAAGAACTCCGTGAGCTCCTCACGAAAGCGGCCGCGGTGAACCAACTGCTCGTGGCCGTGCATGACCAAGCGATGAAGTGTGATTTGCGTCGTGAATCGCAGGCTCGTCCAGACCTCAAGGCCTTGGGATTCCCGATGTCGTTGAATTTTCTCTCGCTCCACAATGGCCAGCCCAGCGAGGACCTGAAGCGGTGGCATGACCATATCGACACGCTCTATGGCGTGAACTGAACGGTGAACCAGTTATTCACTGGGGTGGAAACCCCATAACGAAGAGGAGAACGCCATGAATACTCTCAGCGGCATAGGAAGTGAGCGAGACACTGAACTGCGGGGCGGCATGAGGCAAAATGTTCGGACATTCAACATGGGCGTCCCCCGGGAGCGCACCACGATTCCCCTTGGGCTCAGCAAAGAAATCCGACATCGTGATCTCGTCGGGGGCGACTTGGTTTCGGTCCGGGAGGGCAAACTTGTTCCATTGGATCCCTCGTGTGGATTTGCCGGCATCATCGAGAATGTCACGGAAGACCGCGGCAAATATGTGGCCTCCGTGACGATCCGAGGCGCCATTGTCGTCAAAGTCACGGGGCTGTCTCCGGAGACCCGAGAAGGCTCGAAAATCTATGCGCTCCCTGGGGCGAGGACCGTGTTCACACTTGAGAACAAAGGAGTGGAGATCGGTGAATTGTTGGCAGCCGAAAATATGGAGCGTGAGATGGCCATCGTCGGTGTTCGGGTACCGTCAGATACACGACGATTTGAGATGAACAGATAAGCAGTGAGCACACAACCTATTACGGTGAACGAAGGGAGACGAAATGAGAACGGCATCAATGAACCTTGAACAATGGAAAGCTGAGCAGGCAGAGCAGAATCTCTCGGCTGACCAGAAGCTGAAACGTGTGACCGGCGGCAACGAGCGATTGAACGCGCACGCCTGGACCGATGAGCAGATCCAAGCAATCCCGGAGGATCTTGTGCAGTTTGCCTTCGAGCACAGCGAGGCGCTGCGGAAGGAGTTCAGTAGTCTCGCCACGTTCCAAGCCTACCGACGGGCAATGAGGAACGGCGTGGCCAGGATCGTAGCAGTGAGCAGATAACATGCGACCCGTCTGCTCGATGTGTGAAGACAGGTCAGTCTATGTCGTAGCTGCTCGGGGCTACGGATCACACAAGAGTGTGGCCACGCATGATTTGTGTGACCAGTGTCACAGACGCCTGCGGAATAAGGTCGTCGCGGCCCGGATGGGTAAGAAACCGAACTGGGCCGTGCGTGCGACGCTGACGGTGCTTGAAGAGCAGGGCATGGCAAGGAGGCAGGATGCTGAGCGGAGCAACTAGATTGATTCAATTCGCGGGTCCTTCTGGACATGGCGTATATGCGGGGCCGATCGGGCGCGTTATTTGTCTAGGGATGGCCAAAATAGGTGGTTGTTGTAGTTGTGCACCACCACCACTAGGAGCGTGAGCATGAATTTCTCCAAGAATAGGATGGCGGAGGTGTTCGGGGTCGATCGATCGACCCTCTTCGCCTGGATTCGTAGGGGCTGCCCGTGCATCGACGCGACAAAGCCTGGAGGAGCGGCACAACTGTCCTTCAAGGACGTTCTCGCTTGGCGTAAAGCATACATGGCCAAGCATCGCTGGGATGAGGAACGCATCGACAAAATGGAATCATTGGCTCGCGAGCGGCTGACGGTGCTCAAAGGCAAACGAGCACGACCTGCACGACCTTTAAGAAATCGAGTGTGAGTCTCCCAGATAAGGAGAGTCGATATGGACAACATCACCGTGACGGCCGTCAACTTCGACAAAGCCCAGGAAGCCTTGAATGCGGCCTCGAACATCAGCGCGCGATTCGTCAAGACGGCGTTGAGTCGATTCGCGAAGCGGGTGGCGCATACAACGAAGACCGAGTATCTGAGCGGTCGTCCAGGCATTAAGGGTGGGCCGTGGAAACGCATCAAAGATAAAAACGTGCGCGGGATTGTCGCGGGAAAAGATCTGTCTGATTTGCGGGCCGTCAATAGGGTGTCTCGCGTCGTCCGCACACATGTGGAGGGCGCGACGATCACGGCGAAAGGAGCGGGGTTCCTGTTTCTTCGAAGGGGCAAGGCTGGCAAGGGAACCGGCAAGGTGTTTGCTCGAGTGCGATCGGTGAGGATTCCCGCTCGAGTGCCATTCGAATCCGTTTGGCGCAAAGAATTACCCCGGGGGATCAATGAGGTGCAGGCGGCCCTTCATCGTGCCGTCAATCTTTCTTTCGATGAGCGCATGGATGTCATCTCGAAATACTTGAATAAGGTCGCCTCACATCGATGAACCGCACAGACAAGGCCCATAAAGCAGCCGCTGAAAAGATGTTCCTGCAAATCCAGGTGGCGACCATTCGAGGATTGCTGTGTCAGGCGCTTCCGCTCGCACGGGTCTTAACCCTCGAGGCAGGCCTGGAGCCGAAGGATGCGGTCCTCGTCACGGGCGAGCTGTATGCGGTCCTGGGGACCATCGCGGATCAGATCCTCGATACCCCGAATGTGCTCACGGGGATTCCACATGAGCTCATGAACGAAGAGACCACGCAAGAGTTGATAGAGCACCTTCACGGGGAGCAAAGGAGACCATCATGAACCATCAAGAGCACCTTCGCCTCATCGCCTTGCCGCATATCCTCTCCACCGAGAAGGGCCGGATCGATGTCATGCGGCCGGCTGGCGGCAATGTCAAAGATCTCCTGCGCTCGATCGCCTGGGTACCGGAGAGCCTCAATGCTCGCGTGTTTATCGATGGCGAATATGTGAAGGACGCGGCCTGGGAATACACGGTTCCACAAGCCGGTCAATCGGTCGTGGTGCGCGCGATCCCGATGGGTGGAGGCGGGGGAGGTGGAGGGAAAGATGTCGTGATGATTGTGGCCATGGTCGCGGTCATCGGTGCCTCGCTTGCGGTGAGTGGTGGGGCGTTGGCCCCTCTTGCCGGGACACTGTTCGGCGCCGGGGGGTGGGCCGCGATGGTCGGCGGATCAACCGCTGCCTTGCTCGCAGGCGGGGCAATCTCCATTATCGGTACGTTGGGCATCGCCGCGCGCATTCCGCAGGCACTGCCGAGGCTGTGTGATCAGCGAGAGGTGCTTCATGGCTAACTTACCCACGAAGAGCGCAATCCAATTCGAACATCGAGCGGATGGCACGGTGGGACTCGTCGGTCGACCAGATGTCGTCCTGAAGGTGCACGAACAACAGGCACAGGCCAGCGTCCCAGCCTATGAACGACTACTTGGATTGCCGACGTATCAGGAGGAATGGGACGCCCTGGCGATCGCGCAAGAGCTCAGCGGTCGATTCGTGCGGTTCGTGCTCTGCGACCAGTCCCGGACCAAGCACCTCGGGAACTATCCCTTACAACCGACTGGGATTCGACTGCAGCCGGCCCGCTATCCCCTCACATGGGGTCACCGAGGCTATGTGATCGGCTTCTGCTTCCCGGTAATGCTGCACCCTCATGAGTCGGCAGGAGTGGAGAGACCGGATTTCGTCCTGGGAGACTGTATCATTGGCGTGGCCGAACTCTTTGATTCGAAGCTGGCCGACATGGCCTGGACCGGACTGGCGCGAAAGATGTTCAGTCACACATGCGCCGTGCTGAACCAAAAACATGATGACCCCTTTGGCGCCGGCGACTTAGTCGAAATTGCGCTGGTCTCAGAAGCCGAAGCGGCCTGCCCAGGCGCGAAGATTCTGAAGACGTGGACGGCATGAGGGCGGCCAGAGTTGGACGGCAAAGTGGCGTGCAGATCCAATCGTGACCCCCTTGTCTATGGGTCTGCCTGGAAGCTGTGAACCATGACGACGCTGGGTTGTATGGCGTGGGCATGGCTCAGTCCTTTCCTCTGTGTTTCAGCATCCAATACGCCACGAGAATGGCGCTTAATATATAGATGGAAATGAGAATGAGACTGGTCATGGGCTATTCTTCTCCCACCCTGCTTGGGATGAGTACAGGGTGTTCCATTCATGCGCTGTTCTATTGATTAAAGGCTGTTTGAAGTGTCAGAGGACGCTGGCACTGAGCGCAGCGGGCGAAGAGTCCATCACCCTGAGGCGACGTGTTCGCACGCAACACGAGCTGATACGTATGACCTCCGCAGAATGGGCAGGCTGTGCCTTCTAATTCGCCGAATAGCCCCAATCTTACCCGGTCGTTTCTGGTCCGGTTTCTCCACCAAGACAATCCCTCGTGCGCCGTACTGTGTGGGTCTGATAGTGGGGCATAGAGACTTTTTTGAAAATACCGCAGAGGTAGGCCCCCTAAGGGGGAAAGTTGTTGAGGCAGTGGTCAGTTAATTGAGGTGGCGCTTACACCAGGCGATTTCCCGGCTGTTCGAATGCGCGGGTGCTGAAGATGTGGGAATGAGGATTATGAGGCGGCCTCACCGGAACCACGTATCCGAAGATCGGCAATCACGCGCTCCAGTCGCTGCTGCTCTGTCTGTTTCATCCGAACAAAGGTCAGTCCGACGAGTTGCTCCTTCACCCACCGCACACGGGCACTATCGATCACGAGTGGTTTCTCCAAGGCTGGGACCTGCACCTGCAGCTCCACCGTCCTCCCAGCAGCCATTGTCGACTGACTTGTCAACCGGCATCCGTTCCGCGAAAGATCGAGCATGAGGCCAGAGGGATCATGCTTTGTATGCTCTGTGACCACCGTGGGAAATTGGACATGAAAACGTGGGGTCTCGTGCCGTTTCTCTACCTTCATGTCTGCGACGGAGAGGCCGGCAAGCTTTCCATCAATGAGATCTCGACCAAAGGCGATGCCATGCGTGTCCGCTTCTTGCTCTGTCAGAGAAAAGTTTTCAGAGGAGAACTCTCGCGGTCGCATTTCGCGGCACTGGCTAAAGGAAATGACCACGCGGAGCTGCCAGTGTGCTCGTTCGGCCAGGTACCGCGGAGTCGACTGAATCGCATAGCCCTCATACAGAACCGTGTTGCTCATGTACGCGACCTCCTCCGCCTCATGTCGCCAACCTCTCCGATACCTTACGCAACAGAGTTTCCGGCGTGAACGGTTTCATCATGAAGCCTAACCCTGTGTCGAACCCGCCGTGACTCTGGACCTTCTTAGGGTCATGCCCCGACATCAAGAGGACTTTGACATCTTGACGAGACGCACGGATGTGATCGGCCACCTCTCGTCCATTCATTCCCGTCATGAACAGATCAACGATCAGCAAGTGGATCGGGCCGAGGTACTGCTCACACACCCTCAAACAAGCCTCTCCGTCTTTGGCTTCTAAGACTGTGTAGCCGCCGTTGCTCAGAATCTTTGTGATCACGTCCCGAATCAGATCGGCATCGTCCACGACGAGGATCGTGGTCTCTGCGGCTGGGAGCGGTCCGGTATGCACGTTTCCTCCGATTCCCCTGTACGAGGGAAAGCTAGCACAAGGAATAATTTCTGCTGGAGTTTCTCTCGGCAAGAGTCGGGCCAGCCGATCCCGTATGACCTGCAGTGCCTTGTATATATTGGAATTTCTGAACAGAGACTCAACGGACTAGGAAAAACCCTTGTTTTCACTAACGATCACGATCGGTGTTTTCTGAGCATTCCTTTGAACCTTCCTCTCACACTCTCCATATGGAAATCTGCTACGGTTGGGACATGTGAATTAGCCTTGGCCAGCGACGGGTGGCAGGCTCATCAATGGGGAGTGGGTGGAGAATGAAACAAATTCTGCTGGTCGAGGATAATCTTGGAGATGCCAGACTGGCCCAGGAACTGCTCAATGAGTGTGCTGACTTTGATGCGCATGTCACCAACGTGGGTCGCGTATCTGACGCGAGGAGCGTCCTGTCGAAACAGCCTGTCGACCTCATTTTCCTCGACCTGGGCTTACCCGATAGCACGGGATTGGAAGGGCTCCGTCGGTTGACCTCCATGAGGTTG
The DNA here is from genome assembly GCA_965233175.1 of uncultured bacterium. Classification (GTDB taxonomy): domain Bacteria; phylum Nitrospirota; class Nitrospiria; order Nitrospirales; family Nitrospiraceae; genus Palsa-1315. The sequence continues at coordinate 947 of CBDDRW010000083.1, read as the reverse complement.
AATGCCCCCATCATCGTGTTGACCGGCTCGGATGATAAAACCCTGGCGCTCGAAGCACTCAAACATGGTGCGCAGGATTACCTGGTGAAAGGCACGATGAATGCGGAGGCTTTGAGCCGCACCATGGAATATTCGATTGAACGGAAGGCAGCGGAGGTCCGGCATCTTTCCCTGGCGGCAAAAAAGTCACGGCCCAGTGTCTGGAAATTGAATTGAAGATTGTATCTGTTCCCTTCGGAACGATATGTTTGCCAATGAGAGAAGTAGTAATTTTCCCGGCTACTGCCTCAAAGTCCACTGCCGGATTGCGTCGTCTAGTGCGTGGATTTCATCCTTGAGCAAGACCGCTTCGGCCCCCGCCGCTTTCATCGCTTGTCTGACATGTTCGTCATCAATGACAGAGAGTCCTAGAATACTGATCATGGGCTGTGCGGCTTTAATTTGTTTTGTCGCTTCAATCCCGTCGATCTTGGGCATATTGATATCCATGACAATGCCGTCGGGATTGAGAGCAGCCGCCATGGATATGGCTTCCATCCCATTGGTCGCTTCTCCGACAATGGACACAGTCGGATACCGTTCCAACATTGCGCCAACGACTTGACGTATCAACCCATGATCGTCGGCCAGCAGAATTCGAAAACCATTAGATGTCGGCGTTTCTCCCTGCATGAGTCATCTTTCTCTCAAATCATTTGCCAGGTACTCACCACTAGCTAACTCGATAATCAACGATCTTTGCCGTCCACCTAGTCCTTCCCCTTCGGCGGAAGGCTCTTTAACTGTGTTTATGCTGGCGGCTCCGAGTGAGAGGTCATGAAACGCTCAAGGTCCTCTTTCGTGATCGTCCCATCAATCACAATTGTCTCCGCTGCGATGTCGGCTAATGGCGCCTCAGAACCGTGCTGAGCGGCCCACGTAAACAACTTCGTCAGGTTCTCCCACGT
>CBDDRW010000082.1:0-74249 GCA_965233175.1 uncultured bacterium | reverse complement strand
GTTCGATTTGCGCAATTCTCATTGGCCGATACGTCCCGGCCCGTACCGTGGCCCCATGGCGTCGCTCGTACGAACGCGCATAGAGGATTCGATGATCGGCCAAGGCAGCCAATGTGTCGAAACGGTCATTCACCGGTCCGTCATAGGACGCGGTGTGCGGATTGATCGAGGTGCCTACCTCGAAGAATGCGTTATCTTGGATGGAGTACATATCGGATCTAATGCGCGGTTACGTCGCGTCATTGCCGATCGCTCCACCCAAATCCCTGCATATAGCAGGATAGGATACAAGGCGAATGACGACCGAAAACGGTTTCATGTCTCTTCATCCGGTCTGGCGATACTGTCGCCTGCTTCCCTCCGGCCGAATGAATTTATGCAACACGCCTCATGATGATGGCGGGTATGCCCGGCGCACTCATCACTCCAAACTCTATCTGGAAAGCATGAGCTCTTCCTCGAATGCCTCGTACTGATGCTCCGGCTCCATTTGGAGCTGCGTGGGGTTCTTCTGTGTAATAAAAAAAAAGCACGCATTCTTGTGAGGGGGATAACAGGCTGCGGAAAAACCGGTTTCTGCTCAAAGTTCGCGATGACCTTGGAAAACAATCATGGTCACAAGAACGGCTCGCAGGATGCTCAAAATGTCCGGCGCGGCCGCAGCGAGCGAAGAGGCGAGACGTACGATTCGGTACGTTGAGTCTCTGAGCGATGCGAGAACAAAGCCAGGTGAAAGGCGCGTCTTTGGGCGAAGAGGCTGTCTTGGCAGACTCAGGGCGGGCGGGTGAAGTAATAGCCGGGGTCGGGCGGGTGAGAAAAGCTGACTTTTTCAGCGTCCTGCTACGGCCACACGCTTTGTTGAGCCATATTCCCTCCAACAATCGGCGGAGCGCCTGGCGGGTTGCCGCCTGGATTTCCAGGCGGAGCCACGATGTTGCCGGCTGTGTTCGGATAGTATGGGGGACGTGCTTTTGGCACCGTGCTACCTGCTGATCCCGTGTGTTGAGAGAGAGCATTCTGCGCGACCTGCCCCCCTTCGCGATGCGAACAGGCACCAGAGGAAAGCACTAGGCCGAAGAGGAGTGTCCACGAGAGCGCCCGTCGATATCTTTGAGACATGACATCACCCTATTGCGGCCGAGGCGCTGGTTGAGGTGTTTTCTCAGGCGGGATCATCGGATGACGCTCCTCTTTCGTAGGCGCATCTGGGTCGACCGCCATCTTAGGATCGACGACAGGTGGAGTCACCACGGAATCGGGATGAGGCACGGTCTCCGGCTGTTTGAGTATGCCGGGGTCGCGCGGACTCGGTTCGACCTTCGGTGGACGGGCAGGCGCATTCTCCGGAGGCGGCGTAGATGGTGACTGAGGGGATGACGGAGGCACGGGAGTGACGTCCGCCGCCTCAAGCTGTGGGGCCGATGATAAGAATAATAAGAAATAAGCAACAAGCGTAGCAATCATACCAACACTATATGTGAGGCCAGTCTGCCGCACGACTAGGTGTTCCCCTGGCCCTCCATCCCCTCGTCGAGTGTCACGATATCTCGATCTCGAACTAATCCTGCGATCGTCACCATTAACAGGGGAAATCCCCAGTCGCCAACTGAGGGCTTCTGTCGGACAGTTACAGCAGAGCGTCTTTGCGGCTTCCCTAGAAGAAGGCATTTTCCCACCAGGTTCATATACGCGTTCCTACAAGAGGAGGTGCGTGATGAAATATCGGACTTACATGAGCTTGGCCATCATTCCTTTCCTCTATCTCGTCGGATGCAACCGGCCCGACGTTATTCCCGATCATCTGGAAGGCAAGGTCGATCGTGATCTACGGTACATCCAGGTAAAGGACAATCCGGAGATGTATCGCGGCAAGCTTATGTTGGCGGGGGGGAAAGTCTTGTCGGCCACTCTTTTGAAAGAAGGGACCCGCATCGAAGTGTTGCAGATTCCATTGAACTCGGACTTGGCGCCTGATGACAGGACGGAAACATCCAAGGGCCGGTTCGTAGCGATTGATCTCGGACAGAACGTTGTGGATCCCGCCGTTCTGAATGACAACAAGCACATTACGATCGTCGGCGAAGTCGTGGGGGCCACGACGGTCAAGATCGACGACATTGAGAAGCAAGTTCCGGAATTGAAGGTCAAGCATATTACCGTGTGGGATCGCGATAACGTGCGGGCATATTACCCCCATCATGGGTATTACGCGCCCTATGGTTATGGTTACCGTGGGTATTACGGGTATCCGTATTATTGGTGAGGTTACTGCATAGCATAGCGGTACGTCATGCGCTGAGATTTGTGATCTCTTGCATGAATGACAACTCAAGGAGGCTATATGAATACATGGATACGATCAGGTAGGGCTGCTGCGTTGGCAGCATTAGGTCTACTCTGGCTCGTGCTGCCGATATTCCAGTCGCAAAGCGAGGCACAGGACTACGCGTCCTATGATGGGAGCCAGGGTGCGGCTTCTCACGACGGTAATATGTCTTCTGATGGGTCAGATACGACGACCTATGGGGGTAATACCCGTCACAATACTGGACCCCGGCCATGGTGGAATAAATCTGACGAAGAATTACGGACAACCGTGATGAACGAATTGGCCAAGAATCCCTCCATCAATATGGATGAGATCGAGGTCACAGTGAGGAAAGGAAATGTGCTGTTGAAAGGAACGGTGGAGAATCAACGTTCCTTGGATGATGCCATAGAAGGTGCCCGCAAGGCAGGTGTGAGAAAAGTGATCAGCAAGTTGAAGCCTAAGGAGAATAATGATGCAACGTCATATGCAGGCCACACACGTCACAATACGGGTGCTCGGCCTTGGAGAGATAAATCTGACGCTGAACTGAAGGTAGACGTGATCAGCGAGTTGATGTGGAGTCCCCTAGTCGATGCCGATGAGATCGAGGTGTCGGTCAAGAATGGAACAGTGACGTTGAAAGGGATGGTGCAGAATCAGCGTTCTCTGGAGAACGCTGTCGAAAATGCCCGTGAGGCAGGCGCTAAAAAAGTCATCAGCAAGCTGAAGACGCAGGAGGAGGACACGACGGTCTATGGAAGCCGCACCCGTCACAATACGGGTACTCGGCCTTGGCGAAATAAATCTGATGCTGAACTGCGAGCAGACGTGCGGAGCGAGTTGGCCGAGAATCCATTTGTCGATGCCGATGAGATCGAGGTCTTGGTCAAGGATGGAAATGTGCTGTTGAAAGGAACTGTGGAGAACCAGCGATCACTGGAGAATGCCGTTGAAAATGCACGCGATGCCGGCGCCAGGAAAGTGATCAGCAAATTAAAAACGCGTGAAGAGGAATAGTTGAAATGGCGGATCAGTGGCAGGCCTATACCTGATGCGTGCCGTCACCAAAAACAGTAAACACATTATCTCCCGCACAAGACGTTGGTTTGTTGTTTCCACGGATTGCCTAGACTCCGAAGAAGAGGAAGGAATGGTGTGCCTGTAGGACGAGAGCGCACCCGTTCCTCAGCTGGGAGAACGTCCACGGAAGAATCGATGAAAAGAGGCGCGAACTGCACACAGCTATTTCCCCTGCCATCCGTCTGTCGGCGAAAGCAGCTAATGATGCCCGTTTGCGATATGTCAGTGATCGAGAGGCGGGAATCATTCGGTAGCGGAGAGCGATCTCTCGCGGACGGGATTGCCAAGAGAAAAAATTCTGGCGACGGTCGTCAAACTTCTTGAGGTGACGTTGATCCGCGTCGGCAACGAAGAGTATGCGAAGCACAACGATTCGTTCGGTCTCACCACCATGCGAGACCAGCACGTCCATGTGAACGGATCGGCGGTCCGGTTCAAGTTTCGCGGCAAAAGCGGCATTGTTCATACCGTGGATCTGAAAGACCGACGCCTAGCCAGGATCGTCCGACGAAGCCGTGATCTTCCTGGCTATGAGCTGTTTCAACATATCGATGGAAAGGGCGTGCGCCGGGCCATCGATGCCTCAGACATCAATGCCTATCTCAAAGATATTGCGGGTGAAGAATTCACCGCAAAAGATTTTCGAACCTGGGCTGGGACTGTATTGGCCGCGCGAGCCTTACAAGAATTGTCCTCCTTTGATTCACAGGCGCAGGCCAAACGGAATACCATTGAGACGGTGGCGAAGCGGCTCGGCAATACAAAAGCCGTATGCCGCAAGTGTTACATCCACCCCCATGTGTTGAATACCTACCTTGAGGGCAGTCTCGCCGACATACTGAGCCGCAGCGCCGGACGAGAACTCCGCTCAAAATTGCACGATATGCCGTCCGAAGAAGCCGCCGTGCTGGCTCTACTCCATCAAAGGTTTCAACGCGACCGTCGTCTGGTCCCAGTGTAACGAAGAAGCGAACGAACTATGCAAGGATGCACATGGTCTCTGATTATGCTGTCTTCACTGCTCGCAACCGCAGGCTGTGCGTCCACCTTGCCTCCGGATAAATCCACCTACGGCTTCGATCGCCGGTGTCAGCATGTTCCCGTTCAATCGCGCAGCATGCCCGTAAGCGACGGCGAACGTCGCCAAGCCTCAAACGAGCCCGAGGCATTGGCGGAAACGGTTGAGCTCTATTCTCCCACGGCCGTACATATCGCCGATGTGATGGGCCTTCTTCCGCCGCTGAACCGGCTGGCACAATTGGAGGCCAGACTTGCGGCTGAGGTGGACATCGAGCGCGTGAGAAGAAAATTACTCAGCCGCCTTCAGCTTGCGTCCCTAGAAGTGTCCGGTCTCGTCTCCGAAATCGAATGTGAGGTGCAGCGGACCGATCAGGTTCAGGATCACCTCAAAGATATTCAATCCACCCGCACGACGTCGAAAACTATCCTCGGTGTCATTTTCGGAGGGTTGGCGAATATCTTATCGGGCGGCATCGGCATGGCGACGGGAGCGGGCGATGCGGGCAACATTGCCTCCACAACCGGCGGCGCGTTGGAAGTCTTGTTCGGCACGTCTGCAAACTTCACCAAGGTGCGTCAGGAATTCAGTCACCCGCACAATCATCTTGCGGCTATTTGGGACGGTTCGCCGAAGGCGGAGTTGTTTTCATCGAGCGTGTGGCGGTTTCTCACAGACTCCAACGGCCAAGATCTCGAAGGACACAGTTTGAGAGACATTATGCTGCAGACCTGGCGGGAAGGGGAGAGGCTTGGAACGCCTGGATCCGCTCGTGAGAAAGAACGAATCGCATTGCTGTTCGGTACCGGCGGTGTCTACGACAGCGAACAATTGCATATCAGGGAGGCGATGCTCCAACAGTTAGAGTCCAGCGTTCAGCTCATGGATCAGCACTTGGAAACTCTGCTGCGAGAAGTACTGACACACCAGGCCATGGAAGAGGATTGAGTGGAACAGGCGACGATCTTGATGAGAGTTCGCATATCCATTGCAGCCATTCTGATGATAATCCTGTGCCAGTGGACCGTTGTGCATGCCCAGATTCCCGTCCCCCTTCCTACCATCACCAAGCAGACGGCTGCCAAGGGTGACGATCCGGCTGAGAGCGAAGACCAGTGGGCCGATTTGCCAGCGAAACGCGCGGCGGCTGAAGCGGAGCTGAAGGCCATGAGTGGGGTCGGCTCAACCGCGAAGGACGTTCCCGCTGATATGCCGAAGGGGCAGTGGAGCGAACGGAATACGCTGTTGCAGCAAATCGTGCGGGGCTACGACGAACAAATCGAAGATGCTCGACGCCTTGAGGAAATACGCCGACGCCAGGAGGAACTTTCTCGTGAGGCCGCTCAATGGAAGGGATTCGCCGAACCGCCTCCCTATTCCGTCTTTCTGGCCGACCAGCTCTGGGAGGCGACCTATGCGCTTCGATTAGGCGCGGAAGGAATCCAATCCCAATTGACCCTGACCGAACTGCGGTTCGATCGAACGCGGGAAGCTCTGCAACGAGTAGAGGAACGTCTCCGTCAAGTGTCGGAACAGTTAGAAACTGCGAACGGTGAAGCTCAGGCCGCCCGGCAGCGATGGCTGCGAGACACCGAGGAACTTCGAAAACAGGCGGCATCAGTGCAATTGGCCGCCGCCGAGCTTTCAAAAAAACGCGAAGAGGCTGAATTGGCGGAGACCCAGACTCGTCTGGCCTTCGCAGAGCGCCAATTTCAGACCGCGGCACAACAGACAGTGTTTACGGAAGACGATCTCAAAAAAGTCCATGACCGCCTGTCGGAGGAACGAGCGAGTCTAGAAGCAGAATTGCTCCAAACAGCAGCTGATCGCCGCATGCAGCAACAGACTTTGGAAAAAATGGAACAGCGGCTTAAATCCACCAAGCAGACACCGGGCACTTCGACCGATAAGGCCGGACAGAACATGGAAAGGGTGAAGGCCGACCTGGAGCTCAAGCGCGCGCAAGTGGACACGCGGACGACAGAAGAGGACTTGCTCAGACAATTGCTCGACTTCGTAGGAGGTGAACAGCAACTGTGGGATGCCCGGTTTGCCATCGCCCACAGCGCGGAGCCCGGCCAAGCGCGTGAAGCCTATGCAAAGTTCAACCCACTCTTCAATAATGTGGCTGCGTCACGGGACTATGCACGCCAACAAGTACTCGTCGTCTCCGGGCAAGCCGGGGAAGTGGCACACCGGCTTCGAACGGCAGCGGGGGCAGAAGAACGTGGACGGTTGGAGTCACTGGTCAATAATTTTCGTCAACGTGAACAGGCCTATGATCGAGCTCTTCGGCGTCTGGACCATACGATCAGGTTTGTAGAACGATGGAAAGCCGAAGTGAAATATCAACACAAGGAGTTACCGCTCTCAGACCGGCTGGCCGACTGGAGCCGGCAGGCAGGTGGCGGAGCGAAGACTTTCTGGAATTTCGAAGTGTTCTCCGCTGAGGACACGATCGAGTTGGACGGCAAGCAGATCATCGGCCGCCGCAGCATCACCGTGGGAAAGATTCTCAGTGCGTTGGGTATTCTTCTGATCGGTTATTGGATTTGCCTCCATCTCGCCAGACTGATCGGTCGTTTAGCGGTGACCAGGCTCGGCATGGCTGCGGACGTCGCCAATCTCATACGGCAGTGGTCGCAGGCCTTTCTCTTGACGATCCTCCTCATCATCAGTCTCGTGTCAGTCAAGATTCCCTTGACCGTGTTCGCGTTTTTGGGTGGAGCGTTTGCGATCGGCATCGGGTTCGGCGCGCAGACGTTGTTGAAGAACGTGATCAGCGGCATCCTGCTGCTCATCGAACGGCCGTTGCGGGTAGGCGATCTGATAGAAGTGGAGAATGTCAGAGGTCGAGTGACCTCGATAGGCCTGCGGTCTTCCACCGTGCGAGACACCAAAGGAATGGAGACCTTGATCCCAAACAGCAGCTTTTTAGAGAAGCACTTGACCAACTGGACCTATTCCAGCAGGGTCAGCCGTTTTTCTTTGCGAGTGGGTGCCCCCTACGAAGCGTCGACGAGTCGAGTGATAGACATGCTGGCGCATTTGGCCAAAGAACACCCGCATGTGTTGGAGATGCCGGCACCGCAAGTTCTTCTTGAGGAATTCGGTCAGAACGCCCGCATCTTCACTTTGAATTATTGGCTGGAGATTCGACTCGATATCGATCCGAGTCAGGTGGCCAGCGAGTTGCGATTTGCCATTGAACTAAAGTTTGCAGAAGCGGGACTAAAAGTATTACCCGCCGCCTAAGCTAGGGGTCTCCCTAGGAGACGCCCATCTGCAGACATTTTACACTCCACACGCTAGGCACAAAGTATTCGGCTGTAATCCTTTGGAATTACAAATACATTGCCTCGATTCGTTCCTGGAATGTGAGCTTGTGCTTGAGTCTGATTCAAAGTCTCCCACTCCACGTTCATATGAAATCATGAGTAACGATGTGAACAATGGCTGACGCGAAGATCAGAGTTCTGATCATCGACAATGTGACAGCTCGATACACCTATCAACAATATGTCGAACTGACCTCGCCTGATTATGAGGTGCATGAAGCGGAAGACAGCAAGCCGCTCTGTGTCGATGCTGGATTGGGACGCCCTGGAGCAGGGTACACAGAGGCTCCGTGCCGTCGGGCAAGACCGACGCGACAACCTTGCATCAGGCCGTTCAACAAGCGGTCGGAAGAGAGTCTCGACCACACGAGACGGTGTGAGAGAGGTCGCACTCAATGGAGCGCGCACAGAGAGTAGACACGCACATGGACAACGGCCTGGCACTCGTTGTCGCTGTGGTCATTATGGCGGCTGTGTTTGTTCTAGATGTGTTCACCCCACTCGGTTTTACGGTGTGGGTGGGATATATCTTGCCGATTTGGTATCTGTCTCGCTTCTCGCTCAATGGGGCAGTCCTGCCGTCAGTTACCCTCACCTGCACTGCCTTGATCGTCGTTGGATATCTTTTGTCGCCTCCAGGAATCTCACTCATCATAGACGCGGGCAATCGGATGATGGGTGCCGTCCTTTTCTGGATCATGACCATCGGCCTCTACCGCACACACGCGGCGGACGAACGTGTGAGGGTGGCGCAAAGGAATCTTCAAGAGAGCGATGAGTTCAACCGAAGTCTCATGGACGGCGCCGCCGACTGCGTGACGGTGTTGGACCTCAATGGTCGACTCCTGCTTATGAATGCGCCCGGCATGCGCCAGATGGAAATCGACGATTTTAGCCTCTCCTGCGGGAAGGACTGGTGGGCACTCTGGCCTCAAGAGGCGTGTGAGACGGTCCGTCGCTCGGTCGAGCGGGCACGCGCCGGTGAGACGAATTCATTCGAGGCCTTCTGCCCGACCGCCAAAGGGACACCAAAATGGTGGGAGGTGACCGTCAGCCCGGTCCGCGCGACACAGGGGGACTCGGTTGTTCGCCTGCTGTCGGTGTCGCACGAGATTACCGATCGCAAGCAGGCTGAGGAATGGCTACTGGACCGCGATCGTGCGTTGACGGTGGCCAACGAGACACTGAAGAAACAGACAGAAGCGTTGGCCGAAGCGAACAAGGAGCTGGAAGGTTTTTCCTATTCGGTCTCGCACGACTTGCGGGCACCGCTGCGCACCATTGATGCCTTCAGCCGCATCGTGGAGGAAGAGTCTGGCTCCCAGTTGAATACTGAGGCGCAGCGCTGTTTGCAGCTGGTCCGCAAGGCTGCCGGCCAAGCCGGTGAGCTCATCGACGACCTGCTGGAATTTTCCAGGCTCGGACGTCAAGGCATGGATGTCCGTTCGGTTCAGATGGCGGAACTGGTGCGAGAGGCGGCACAGGAATTGAGAACCGTGAAGGAGGGCAGGAAGATCCACCTCATCCTTGCGGACTTGCCTCCTTGCCTGGGGGATCACCGGCTCTTGAAGCTCGTCTGGATCAATCTGCTTTCGAATGCCTTCAAGTACACCAAGAATCGGGAGGAAGCGCAGATCGAAATCGGCTGGATACCGGACGACCGCGGGCCGGACGCACATGTTTACTCAATCAAGGACAACGGCGTCGGGTTCGACATGAAATACGTGCACAAATTGTTCGCCGTCTTTCAACGATTGCACCGGCAGGAAGACTTCGAAGGAACCGGAGTGGGTCTGGCCATCGTCCAGCGCATCGTTCACCGGCACGGGGGGCGGGTGTGGGCTGAAGGCAAGGTCGACGGCGGCGCGACATTCTATTTTTCGTTACGAAAGGCAACTCCAATATGATGAGCGACGTGGAAATCCTCCTGGTCGAAGACAATCCAGAGGACGTGGAAATCACATTACGGGCGTTTCAGAAACATCACTTGACGAACAAGGTTCATGTCGTGCGCGACGGCGAGGAAGCGCTGGAATGCCTGTTCGGGATGGGCCGTTATGCTGGGTCCAATGCCCGAGAGAAACCCCGTTTGATTTTATTGGATCTGAAGTTGCCGAAAGTCGACGGACTGGAAGTGTTACAGAAATGCAAAGCCGATCCCCGCACGAAGACCATCCCCATTGTGGTCCTGACATCTTCCCGCGAAGAGTGCGACGTGGTTCAGAGTTACAATTTGGGCGTCAACAGCTACCTCGTCAAACCAGTCGATTTTTCTCATTTCACCGAAGCGGTCAGGCAGCTTGGATTGTATTGGATGGTGTTGAATCAATTACCATCGAAGTTTGCCCCTGCAGGGACGGAGGAGTAAACCCATGGTTCCCTTGCGCCTGTTGATCGTCGAGGATCAGCCCTCGGACGCTGAGCTTATCGTCCGGGAACTGAGGAAAAGCGGTTACGATCCGGCATGGGAGCGGGTGGACACTTCCGCGGCATTCGAAACCCAGCTGGCGGAGAACCGGCCCGACCTGATCATTTCGGACCATGCCATACCGCAATTCGGTTCATGGGAGGCGCTACGGCATGTGCGAAAGAGCGGACTGGATATTCCATTTATCGTCGTCTCGCAAGCCATCGGCGAGGAAGAAGCCGTCAGTTTGCTGCGGAGCGGTGCGGCCGACTATCTGATGAAAGATCGATTGGGCCGATTGGGAGAAGCGGTTCGCCAGGCACTGGAACAGCGGCGCTTGCAGAAGGAACACGACGAAGCCCAGCAAGCCATCGTGGTGCTCAACGCGGATCTTGAACGTCGCATCGACGAGCGTACCGTCGAATTGCAGGCTGTGAATACGAACTTGGAACTCGAGCTCGAACAGCGGAAGCGAGCCGAGGACGCGCTGTACCGTCTGAATTCCGAGTTGGAGCAACGAGTGGAGGAGCGCACGCGCGATGTCGTCGCGTCGCATCGTCAATTGAGGGCGCTGGCTTCGGAGTTGACCTTGACCGAACAGCGGGAGCGTAAGCGACTCGCTGCGGAACTGCACGACTATCTAGCGCAGATGCTGGCGCTGGGGCGTATAAAGATGGGTCAGCTCCGTCAGACGCTTGATGCTGCTCCGGCTGCCATGCCGTTGGCTCGTGAGATCGATGGCGTCTTTGACAAGGCGTTGACCTATACCCGTTCTTTGATGGCCAAATTGACCCCCCCTGTATTGGATGAATTGGGTTTACCCACGGCGCTGACTTGGCTGGCCGAGCAGACACGGCTGCATGGTCTCAACGTGGAAGTGTGTTTGGAGTGTGACCAGGTGTCGTTGCCTGAAGACCAAGCCATTCTGCTGTTTCAATCAGTTCGTGAGCTCTTGATGAACATTGCCAAGCATGCGGATACCGACCGAGCCATCGTGACGTTGCGCGTCGAGGAACGGAATCGCCTATGTATCGAGGTAGAAGATCATGGGCGGGGGTTCGATACGACGACCTTGAACACGAAGACCGGCGAGCACTTCGGTCTGTTAAGTGTTCGAGAACGCATGGAGGCGATGAACGGATACCTCAGCGTGAAAAGCGTTGTCGGCCAGGGAACGACGGTCACCTTATCACTGCCGCTTGCCGCCGCTGCCACGAGCGGTTCTGAAGAAACAATGCTTCTGCATGAGGAAGAAAACTAAGGGTTTCCGCGACGACGGCGTCGTTGGTGCTGCACTCTCCGAGGGAAGAGGTGAAGGGTGAGGGGTAAGGGGTCTGAAGGGTCAGGGGGCACGAGAGAATCCGCCAATGGTTTGACCGGCGACGCTTCAGACCGTATCGCTCATGCCTCACATATCATTCGCGTGTTGCTGGTGGATGATCATGCCATGGTGCGGCAGGGTTTGCGAACTGTGCTGGACAGTTATCCCGACATTGAGGTGGTGGGGGAAGCCTGGAATGGTCAAGAGGCCGTGGCAGGGACCGATCGGTTGCGTCCCGCCGTCGTCATCATGGACATCAATATGCCCAAGATGAATGGGATTGAAGCCACTCGCGTGATCAAGGAGCGACATCCGGACATCGTCGTCATCGGCTTGTCGGTGCAAGTTGGTGGAGAAAATGAAAGAGCCATGAAACAGGTGGGCGCCGCGCTGCTCCTGACCAAGGAAGCCGCAGTGGATGAACTGTATCAGACGATCACATGGTGCTCAATGAGAGAGTTGTGATAGGTAAAGGGAAGGGTAGCGGTAAGCGGGATCGATTGTAAGGCTTTGCAGATTCAGCACAGTGCTGTTGACGAAGGATTCAGATACTCGAGGGTTGTGTCAGCGTGCGAGAAGGAGAGCGAGGTATGGTGAAGCAAACCCGACGGAGTCCTAATAGACAAGACACGCCGGCACTTCCAAAGGCGCCTTCCGGCATTGAAGGACTTGATGAAATTACCGACGGTGGCCTGCCGCGTGGTAGACCCACGTTGGTGACGGGGGGAGCTGGTTGCGGGAAAACCCTCCTCGGGATGGAATTCCTCGTGCGTGGGGCCACTCAGTACCGAGAGCCAGGCGTTTTTGTCTCGTTCGAAGAGCAGGCAGAAGAATTGTCTCAGAACGTCGCATCGCTTGGCTTCAATCTGGCCGATCTCGCCAAGAAACGCCTATTGGCCGTTGATTTCGTGCGAGTAGAACAAAGCGAAATCTATGAAACCGGCGATTACGATCTGGAAGGATTGTTTGTCCGGCTGGGACATGCGATCGATCAGATCAAGGCCAAGCGTATCGTGCTGGACACGATCGAAGCCGTATTCGTCTCGCTGCCGAATCAGGCGATCATTCGTGCAGAGCTACGGCGGCTGTTTCGCTGGCTGAAGGACCGCGGCATCACCGCAATTATTACAGCTGAAGCAGGCGAGGGTACGCTCACCAGGCATGGCATCGAAGAGTATGTATCGGATTGTGTGATCGCACTAGACAATCGGGTCAGCGATCAAATTTCCACCCGACGGCTACGGGTGGTGAAATACCGCGGGTCTCACCATGGCGCCAATGAATATCCGTTCCTGATCGATCGGACGGGCTTCTCGGTGCTTCCGATTACGTCGCTGAGCCTCAACCATGAGGCGCCGACTGAACGTATGATGACCGGCATCGCCCGGCTGGACGAGATGCTCGGCGGCCGTGGTCTGTATCGGGGTGGCAGCATGCTTGTGTCCGGCACACCGGGGTCGGGGAAAAGCTCCATTGCCGCCCATGTGATCAATGCGGCATGTGAGCGCGGCGAACGGTGTCTCTATTTTCCATTTGAAGAATCTCCGAAGCAGATCATCCGCAATATGCAGTCCATCGGACTTCATCTAGGACGGTGGCTGGATCGCGGGTTGTTGAAGTTCCACGCAGCCAGACCGCATCTACAGGGGTTGGAAATGCATCTTGCGCTGATACACCGGGAGGTGGCCGAGTTCGACCCTCGCGTCGTCGCCATCGACCCGGTATCCAATTTGACTGAGATCGGCACTCAGACGGAGGCGAGGGCCATGCTCACCCGTCTGGTCGATTTTCTGAAATCGCGCCGCATCACTGCCTTGTTTACCAGCCTGACGTCTGATTCAAGAAATCCTGAAAACACGGAAGTCGGCATTTCATCTCTCATGGACACGTGGCTGCTTCTCCGCAATCTAGAAGCCAATGGGGAACGCAATCGCGGGCTCTATGTCTTGAAGTCCCGTGGTATGGCCCATTCCAATCAAATCCGCGAGTTTACGCTGAGTGACCAGGGGGCAAAATTGATCGACGTCTATACAGGGCAAGCCGGTGTGTTGACCGGCACGGCTCGCGCAACGCAAGAGGCCAGGGATCAGGCAGCGCACGTGGCGCGTCGAAATGAGATCGAACAGAAACGCCGGGAGTTGAAAAGAAAACGCCTCTCATTAAAAGCGCAAATCGCCTCCCTGCGCATCGCGTTCGAAAGTGAGTCGGCAGAGCTGGAAGCCGCGATTGGCGAAGCACATTCCGCCGATTCACTGCTCGCGAATCAGCGAACGGTCATCAAGACATTACGCCATGAGGCGTCCAAGCCTCTCACGGGCAATCAGAAAGGAACCCCCAATGGTCGCATCGACCGTGCTAAGAGAAAAGAACAAGCCTGGATCGAAGGGAAGTAAACAGTGGCAACTCCGGTTGTATGTGGCCGGGCAAACGCCGAAATGTTTGGCGGCGTTTGCAAACTTGAAGCGACTGTGTGAGGAGCACATGGCCGGGCAGTATGTCATCGAGATAGTCGATTTACTGGAACATCCACAACTGGCAAAAGGCGATCAAATTTTGGCCATTCCGACGCTCGTGCGGAAACTTCCCCAGCCCGTTCGCAAAATTATCGGCGATTTGTCCAATACCGAGCGGGTGCTGGTGGGGTTGGATCTCAGGAGCCGCGTACAGACGTAATCGAGTACCGGCAGCGCCGGTCGGTCAGTGTTGGAGAACAATGTCATGGCCAAACGACAGCCTGTAAGACGCACAACAAGAAACAGTCCTGATCGATCAGCCGGGAAAGCGTTTGAGTCTGTACAATCGCAGGATGACCAAAAGAAGCAAGTTTATATTTTACGGCTGTGCATCAGTGGGATGAGCTTCCGCTCCCGCAAGGCGCTTGAGAACATCAAACGTATCTGCGAGGAGCATCTTCAGGGGAATTATTCTCTGGAGGTCATTGATCTCTATCAACAGCCTGAACTGGCTGCGAAACATCAAGTGATCGCCACGCCGACGTTGCTCAAGACGCTCCCGGATCCTGCTCGCCGTCTGATAGGAGATTTGTCCGATACCGAAGAGGCCCTGCGTCGCCTCGGTATCTCTGTGAAGAGGGACTGATCCATGAAAAAAGATATTCAGTCATCCGAAGATGGCGAGCGGGAAATAGATGACCTGCGCGCCCAGCTGGAGGAGGCACAAGAGGTACTCGCGGCTATTCGTTCAGGCCGGGTCGATGCGCTTGCGATAGAAGGGCCGGACGGAGAGAAAATTTACACCTTGGAGGGTGCCGATCATCCCTACCGTATCTTCGTCGAAACCATGAACGAAGGGGCGATGACGATATCGACCGACGGTACGATCCTTTACTGCAATCAGGTGTTGGCCGATATGATCGGCCTCCCGCTCGAACACACATTAGGCTCGAATGTGCGGCGATTCATCCGTTCCGCCGATCTTCCGCTGTGCGATGAACTGATCCACGCGGGTTGCCGCCGCGCCGAACTGTTTCTTCTCCACGCCTCAGGTACGACGATTCCTGTGCAGATGTCTGCCCGTGGCATGAGCACCCTGTCGAACGTGTGTGTGGTTGTCACAGACCTGCGCAGTCAAAAGCTGCAAGAGAAGTTGCATGAAAGTGAGGAGCGGCTCCGTTCCCTTGCCGGACACTTGGAGCAAGTTGTGAATGAACGTACGCAGGAACTCCTGCAGTCGCAGAGACGCTTGCGGGCTTTGGCGACGGAGCTGAATCTTGCCGAGCAACGGGAACGCAAACGGCTGGCTGGAGAACTGCATGACTATTTGGCGCAATTGCTCGTGCTGTGTTGCTTAAAGCTCGGACAGGTCCGGCGCGACGGTATACCCTCGAAAGCGGAAGCGAGGGTCCAAGAGACCGAAGAGGTATTGGGGCAAGCGTTGAATTACACCCGCACCGTGATGGCAGAGTTGAGTCCGACCGTCTTACATGAACATGGACTCGGGACCGGTCTCAAGTGGTTGGGAGAACAGATGCAGCGCCATGGATTATTGGTGAAAGTGGATGTCATCGACGCCGACTGGTCGCTCTCCGACGATATCATGGTGTTGCTGTACCAATCGGTCCGCGAGCTGCTGATGAATGCGTTGAAGCATGCCCAGTCCAACTCGGTGACAGTCAGGTTGGACAAGAGGGAAGGCACACTACGCATCGAGGTGCATGATGAAGGGGTTGGTTTCGATCCCACTGTTGCTGGTGACATCGATCACGCGTCCCCCATGTCTTCTAAGTTCGGCCTGTTCAGTATTCGAGAACGAATGACTGCGTTGGGCGGTTGGTTCGATTTACACTCGGCGCCGATGCAGGGGACAACGGCGACCCTCGTGTTGCCGTTATCTAACACGATGGCGCAGAGTGAGTTAGAGGTTCAGAGCGCTGAGCTGGCGATGAACGCAGAACCCACAACTCACCCTTCACCATTTCACCAGCAGGACGCAAAGATTCGCGTTCTGCTGGTGGATGACCATACCATGGTGAGGCAGGGATTGCGGAGCGTGCTGGACAGTTATGCAGATATTGAGGTCGTGGGAGAAGCTTGGAACGGGGAAGTGGCGGTAGCGGCTGTTGACACACTTCGCCCCGCCGTCGTGCTGATGGACATCAGCATGCCCAAGATGAACGGGATTGAGGCAACGGCCTTGATCAAGGAGCGCCATCCGGAGATCGTCGTCATCGGCTTGTCGGTGCAGGCCGGTGGTGCCAATGAGAGGGCGATGATACATGCCGGCGCGGCCATGTTGCTGACTAAGGAAGCCGCGGTCGATGAAGTGTACCGAGCAATTCGACCGATGTTGGACGATGCACAATGCGCCACTCAGTCCCTTGGAGATCCGCCATGCCCGACATAAGAAAGTACACCGTCGTCAATGTCGCTAAGGAGACGACGTCCTTTGTTTCTGAGTCGGGGAGCCGATGACCTCGACGCATAGCAATCAGGGCCTCCCACCGAGCGCATGAACCAGACGCGTGCCTGTTGACGGGAAGCGAGTAAAGAAGTTGGAAGGGTAGAGCCTGCATGAGTCGAAACGACAGACATAGCGCGTGTCGCTTGTGAGCAGATACTTCCAGTTTTCCTCCGTGACTCCAATTCAATAACGAGCATTCACACGGTCAGACGGTTCATTCCTCCTAGGGGTCTCACTAGGAGGAGAGCGGTACTGTATATAGTAATTTACATTATCGTCGTGAACAGTCCCTGTATGGACGTCATCGAACGCCAATCGTGGGCTGTATCCTTCCCGTGCGGGAACTGCGTGTTCGTTTTGGGTGAAGTGACGGTCAAGACCGGTGATGGCGTCGACGTATTGCGGCTTACCGATTGTGCGGTCTTGCTGTTTTCAGTCGGTGAGGGAGTTGCTGATGAATGCGCTGAAATATGCCGACTCGACACAACAGTGCGAGGGCTGGGGAGACATTGTGGTACGGGAAGACAGCGTTGGCTTCGATCTTGCCGCGATAATCTCCAAGTTCGGACTCTTCAGTATTCGTTCACATATGAAGGCTCTCGGCAGATGGCTCGGTCTGCAATCTGCCATTGGAAAAGGCACGACGACATCGCTCGTGCAACCGATTCTCAATGCGAGGGCGCCGAGTTCTGAGTGTGGGACAAGCGTAGAACTCAAAGCTCAAAACTCACAACTGCATCGGCCGGACCAGAAAATCAGGATCCTGCTGGTGGATGACCACGCCATGGTACGGCAGGGATTGCGGAGTGTGTTGGACAGTTATACCGACATTGAGGTGGTTGGGGAGGCCTGGGACGGTCAAGAGGCGGTGGCTGGGACCGATCGGTTGCGTCCGTCCGTCGTCGTTATGGACATCAACATGCCCAAGATGAACGGGATTGAGGCGACCACTCACATTAAGGCACGCCATCCAGAGGTCATCGTCATCGGCTTGTCGGTGAACGTCGGCGGAGAAAATGAGATGGCGATGAGGAATGCCGGTGCCGCCACGCTGCTGACTAAAGAAGCCGCGGTAGATGAACTCCATCGGGCGATTCAGGATGCATTGGATAAAGTAATGAGCCATCGGACTCGGACGTGATATGGCCGGTTTTTACCGATCATGGCGCGGATCTGGCGGCCAAGGTGTACGAAGGTGCAAATTCGGGCAAGACCGCAGTGCTGTAGACGACCCGTGTTGGCTCGCAAGCCCTGGCGCTTCGCTGGTTACTGCGACGAAGATTGACTGTAGCTCGATGTTCTTGGCTGCCGACAGAGCGTCTAACAGCGACGCTTCATGATGACGAATGCTCCTCGCGGAGCTACATAATACCGAAGAAGTACAAGACCAAGAGAATGCTCGCGGGAACGCCCAGGAGCCAGAGAATAAGATATCGCATAGCTCAAACCTCCTAAGTTTATATAGATCATCTTACACGACTGAAACGAGTCGGCTACTGGAAGAATCCCTTGCACCTCATTCCCCTATAGCGGCTGGGGGTAGCCCCAGTCCCAAACCCTGCGTGATTAGGATAGTTTATATTTTCGTTTTTACATGAGCGATAGAAACAGGAGCCCTCTTAACAGCTCTCACGCGTGCGGAGTTCTGCTGATGAGTGATGAGCTGGATGGGCACGTAATTCTTTCATCGAAGCTCAACATCAAGATTGAGGACTCACCACGTTGAAAGGATTTTTCCATGAAAGTCGTGATTAATGGTTTAGGGAGAATCGGGCGGGCAGTATTCAAAATTTTAGCGACAGCGCCGACGCTGGAGATCGTCGCCATCAACGATTTGACCCCGGCCGACAATCTTGCGTATCTCCTCAATCACGATACGGTGTATGGACGCCATTCGCTTCGGGTGGAAACAGATGGGGGAAGATTGACGATGGCGAATCAATCCTATCCGCTGTTCGCTGAACGTGATCCAGCCCGTTTACCCTGGAGTGAACTGGGAGTGGATCTCGTTTTCGAATGCACCGGCGCGTTCAATCGGCGCGAGGAACTCTCCAAGCATCTGAGTGCGGGTGCGAAGCGTGTCATGCTCTCAGCACCTGCTAAAGACGAGGATATTCCGACAGTCGTGTACGGCGTAAACGTCTATGACGAGCATGATGGACCGGTCATGTCATGCGCGAGTTGCACGACTAACTGCGTCGCACCTGTCGTCGAGATTATCGGCAGGCGCCTGGGATTGCAGAAAGCGGTGATGAATACCATCCATGCGTATACAGCAAGCCAGGCGATTGTCGATAGTGCCAATAAGAAGATGCGTCGCGGTCGTGCGGGAGCAGCGAATTTGGTTCCTGCTACCACCGGTGCTGCTCACGCAGCAACGAAGGCGCTGCCTCAACTGAAGGGGAAATTTGACGGCACGGCAGTGCGGGCTCCTGTCCCAGTGTGCTCGATTTCGGATATCGTGATGGTGACGGAACGAGACACGACGACTGAAGAGGTCAATGCGCTGTTTCTTGAAGAAGCCCGCAGCGATCGATACAGCGGAGTGGTCGGGGTGACAGAAGATCCGGTCGTGTCGTCTGATATCATTCAGGACTCAAGAGCGTCGATCATCGATCGAGAAATGACACAGGTCGTCGGAGGCAATCTATTAAAAATAATGAGTTGGTACGATAATGAATGGGGATATGCGAGTCAGATGGTGCGTCTCGCGACGAGTATGGCCCTCATCGTGCCGGTAGAACCTGTGCTGGCGTCGAGCAAGCAATCTGATGAAAGAGTCGCATGATTCCGATGCATCACGCTACAGGCTGGTACCCGCGTTGCATGGCCGCTCCGATTAAGATGCGGCTAGAGGGTGCCTTTGGCTTGTCTTCGGCCATGATATTTCCTCCTTGAAGATGCCTGGTCTATCCGTTGACGATTGGGCCAGCCTTTGGGAGACGCGGTGCGTGGCGGCTCGAAGCGGATGAATAAGGGGACTGCTCGAGCGATGATGGTTGATGGTCAGGGTCTTGTGTTCTCAATGGGTCGGCGGATTCCCGAATGATGCGCAATCGAAATCCTCGAAATGGTTTTGTCAGCAACGCTCGCACAACTAACGGCATGAAGACGAATAAGGCTATGACGGAGACGACAAGTAACGGCAGAGACCATGCCCAGAGTGACGGTGTCGTGCGCGGTAGTTCCGGCAACAGTGTGAGCAATAACAGATTGAGGATGAACAACAGGGCCATAAAACTGCCGACTCCCTGCCACAGGATTCGCCATCCAATCCTCAGCGTTTCCCAATAACGGGGCTGCATTCTCGTCCTTTCGCCTGCCTCATGGCGGACTGCCTGGAGTTGGTACAGGTGTCGGAGTCGGTGATGGAGCCGGTGATGGGCGCGGCGACTGAATCGGAGGCACGGGAGATGGCTGGGGAGGTTGCGGATTAGGAAAAGTCGGGCCAGGACCGGGATTCGGCGGTTCACCAGTCACCTCGATCGCAGTCGGAATGGTACCAGCGAGGGCTCCTACCACGACGACGCTCAATAAGAAGCTCATCATATCTCCTATGGTATGGAGAGATCTCATCACGTTCATGCTCTTTTAAGCGGCGGCGCCCACCATTTCGCGGCAAAGTCCGGCGCAACGGCGGCATGCTGCGGCGCAGTCGCTGCATAGAGCATGGTGGGCCGCATGGCGTTCGCAGATGTCTGCGCAACGGTCGCAAATATCGGCGCACACCCGGTGCAGCATGTCCGCGGAAGATGAAAGTCGACTCATCCATTGCGCTGAAAGCGCGCAGATGTCGGCACAATCCTGGCAAAGCCTGATACAAACTTGCCGTATATCCTTGTCTTTATGGTCCATATGACTGTCTGCGTCCATACCGATCATCTCGTCTGCGCAACGATTGCAGATGGAAACGCACAAGAAGCACGACTCAATACATTGCTGCATGGCTTGACCCATGGTGCGATCGTCCTGATGCATGGTGGCCTCCATAAAGATGTGCGGAAGATGAAAAGTCCGCATTGCTGACTCCATAAAAAAGCGGTTGGAAGTGTGTCCGTTCAGGCTGCGCGTGTTTTCCGTCGCACCTTGACCCCATCCTGTCGAGCTTTGGAGAGGCCTATGGCGATGGTCTGCTTTCTGAATTTTACCCCCGTCCTTCCTTTCTTGGTCTTGTGCATTTCTTCTCGCACATATTCACCGGCTTGAGTTGAGGGAGCTTTCCCCTGACGTGTGGCTGTCTGAACGCGGCGACGTGTTGTTGGGGTCGGCATAACGCCTCCCTTGTGTAAAAGCTTCAGGCACGGTATGGCAAAGTGCGAGAGGATGGTATGGACAGAGAAGTAGACGGTTTTAGATACCTCAGTCCTAACATGATCCGTCCGTTCGTCAGATATTTTTTCGAGAAATGTTTTCTGCATCATGAGCAATCTGTCCCACATTTGGTCGCGGCGATTCAATCAGCATTTGGAAGTAATGGTAACAGTGACATTCTCATTGCAAGCCTGGGGAAGGCCCTAGTCATGAATAAGGAACAAGCTGGGTGACCGAATCAGTAAACACGAAACGGTCAGCCAAGTGGTCACCCGGAAATGCTTGCTCCTTATTTTCTATTCGTTCCCCGCAAACGCGATTGTACTGAGTAATGCATTTTCTGCCTGGCGTGAATCTAATCTGGTGTGTTGGACGACGATGGGCACATCAGATTCAATCAGGCTGGCGAAGTCTGTGTCAGCAGGGATCGGGGCCGGGTCTGTCAGATCATTGAACCGCACGTGCCTCGTTCGTTCAGCAGGCACGACCAGCTTGTAGGGACCGACCGGCCCGCGATCCGTATAAAACACGGTGATTTCCACATGGGCGTCACACGACCCGGCATTCAATACACAGACCGTTTCATGGCTCGTCATCTGCGGATGCGGACCTGTGCTCGTCGGAGGAATATAACCTTCCGCTATGGCCCAACGTTTCCTTCCAATTGGTTCCATTTGCCCTCCTTCATCTATTCAAAATATACATTCAGAGAACGCCATGCCGAGTGAGATCCTTCGTGAGCGAGTAACGAGTAAAAAAGACAAGGGAAAGGTTCTTCTGTACGCATCTGAACGGCAAAAGTACTAGGGAGTCAGCCAGGGGAAACCCCAGATGACAACTTTTAAGGTGGCGTCCATGATTGGAACACGGCGAGAGTTCTTACATCACCAGGAGGACCTATGAAAAACAAAACGATGTGTATTGTCGTGGCCGCGTCAGTCTTGCTCATTGTGAATGGTTCCGCTTTTGCCGAGGGATCCAACGCCCCACCACCTACAGGAGGAGGGGGAATGCCTTCACCTGACAATGTGCCAAAGGATAAGCGCACGGATCTCACCGGAGGACAGCAAGGCGTTCCGGATGAATATGCCAACACGCCGGTCCGTCAAGGTTCCTTGACCGAAGTGAAGGACAGTAAGTGGCTCAATCAATCGGTGACTAATAAACAGGGAGAGAAAGTGGGAAAGGTGACTAAGGTGTTGAGAGACGAAAAGACTCAAAAGATTGAGTATATCGTGCTTGAGATCGCCAACTCGCAGCATGCCCGTCCAATGTTATGGAGTCGGTTCGAGGAACGCGGAGACAAACTTGTGTGGAATGGAAGTAAAGATGAGCTATTACCCAGCGTCAGCCATAAAGATGGCAAAGATATGTCCCCAGATTTGGCGGGGGTCATGCACGATGTGGAAACAAAGCGCGCGGAACACAAACCGAAGGTAGGTCCTGGGGATGGACGCGGTACAAACCGTCCAGAACCCTCGACGGGAGATTCGGGCGAAGAAAAGGCGGCGGGAGATTTGGGCCCTCGAGGAGCTCCTCCCGGCGAAGCACCCGGATATGAGGGAGAAGGAAAAAAGAAATGAACGACCAACTATCGCCACCCTTCGATATGAGGCTGCCTTGCACATAATGGCTTTAGCGACCGATTTCGACGGTACCATAGCAAAGGACGGCCGTGTTTCGGAAGATACGATTACGGCCATCAAGAATCTGATCGCATCAGGGCGAAAACTTATACTAGTGACCGGACGGAAACTTCCTGACCTCTTGTTGGTGTTTCCTGAGGCCGTGTTGTGCAGTAGGATTGTCGCGGAAAACGGAGCGGTCCTCTATCAGCCGGACACGCGGAGTCACAAGCTCTTAGGCGCGCCTCCTCCCGAATCACTCGCGGAGTCGCTCAAGAAGAAAGGTGTCCCTCTGGAAGTCGGGGCATCCATTCTCGCAACGGTCAAACCGCATGAGGTGGCGGTTCTTGAAACGATCCGAGATCTCGGTATGGAGCACCACATTGTCTTTAATCGGGAAGCCGTGATGGTGCTTCCTCCCGGCGTCGATAAAGGGACAGGACTTAAGGCCGCCCTACTGGAATTGCAACTGTCTCCGCACAATGTCGTGGGAATAGGGGATTCCGAGAATGACCACGCGCTGCTCCAGGCCTGCGAGTATGCCGTAGCAGTGGCTAATGCCGTGCCGATGGTGAAATCAATTGTCGATCGAGTGACGAGAGGCGAGGATGGAGAGGGGGCAGCCGAATTGATGGCGGAATTGATCGCCGATGATTTTGCCGCGGTTTCGGCATCCTCCACACGGCGTCATATTGTGTTGGGTTCGCTTGAGAGCGGGGCGACAGTGTCAATTTCTCCGATGAACGACAATCTATTGATAGCCGGATCGTCTGGCAGCGGAAAATCCACATTAGCCAGCGGCTTTCTCGAGCGACTCGCTCATCAACGATACCAATATTGCGTGATCGATCCGGAAGGAGATTACGAGTCGTTCGACAATGCCATCGTGTTCGGCAATGCGCAGCGCGGTCCAGCCGTGAGCGAGGTACTCACGGCGCTCGAGAATCCGTACGCGCAGATCGTCGTCAATCTTGTCGGATTGTCCTTGAAGGATCGGCCCGCTTTTTTTCTGCAATTACTACCTCGATTGCAGGAATGGCGGGCCATGACCGGACGGCCACATCGCATTTTCGTAGATGAGGCACACCATCTATTGCCGCCTGAATGGCAGCCAACTCCCATAGTCTGGGCGGAAAAACTCAATGGCATGGTGTTCATCACCGTGCATCCTGATCAGGTGTCCACGAGAGTCCTGCAGACGATCGACGTGGCTGTCGCGCTGGGTGACGCACCTGAACGGACATTGCAGTCTTATGCCGATCGAGTGGGTACCGCGTTTCCAGAGGAGTCGAACAGAATGTCGGGACTGAAGGCGGGCGATGCCTTGGTCTGGAAACCTGCAACCAACGCTGGACCAGAAATCATGCGGATCGCCCCGACAGAAGGGGATCGGCGCCGTCACCGCCGGAAGTATGCGGAAGGTGAGCTGCCCCTGGATCGCAGTTTCTATTTTCGTGGTCCTGCCGCCCAACTGAATCTTCGCGCACAAAACCTTATTCTGTTTCGACAAGTGGCTGAGGGTGTGGACGACGCCACCTGGCTCTATCATTTGCGGGAAGGCGACTATTCCCGCTGGATGGAGACAGCCATCAAAGATCAACTTTTGGCGGAAGCGGTGCGCAAGGTCGAACAGGAGTTTTCCTTGTCGGCGCAAGACAGCCGGCAGCGCATTGCTGATGCCATTGAGGAACGCTATACCTTGCCGGCGACGGGCATCTAAATATTGTCCGATCAATGACCGGAAAAATCCGTGCGTTCAGGAATAATGGATATCTGCCCGTTTGTTTCCAGCACCGCATATTTGATCTGATTCATCCGTTCCAAACCGTGCTTATCCCGCGCGGCGGTCATGACATCGGCCTCATCGATGCGGGCTTTTTTCATGAGATCCGTCAGCAAACGCCCGTGCTCTACCACTATCATCGGCTTCCCCTCTAACCATCGTTCTGCCAGAGGAGACCATCGTTTAACGAGCGATAGGGCGATATCCAGACTCACCAGGCTGATGATCACCAGCATGGCGTTGGTGATGGAGGGGTCGTCTCCGATCATGGCATTTTGCGTTGCCTCGCTGATGATGAGTAGGAGGACGAGGTCGAAGGTGGTCATTTGGGCCAGCGTCCGGCGACCCGCCAGGCGAAAAATGAACAGTATCAACACATAGACGATCGCACCTCGGTACACGGCGTCCATGCTATCCTCCAGTGATTATGGATAAATAAAGTGCGCAAAGGTGATCGCTGGCTCATCATCGATAGCGAGTGATCCGACAATCGCGCCGACCCTGTCGGGCCTTACATGGAAGATGATCGTTCTGGTGGACGACTCTTCTTCCGCTGAAAAAATGAAACGAAGACCGTCGGAGGAGAGATCTGTCCGTTTTGCTGCTGGCTGGGTGCCTACCACCTCCACATGCCTGAGATACTCGTTCGACAACCACACGGTCAGGAGTTCCTGTTTCTGGACAGTCGGTGCAAGAAAGAGGCGGAGGTTCATCGGCGCTCGATAACGAGCAAAGCGCTCATACTCCGCATGGAGGGAGGGCTGTTCGACCACAGCGATGCTGAGTGGCCCATGACCAAATAGACCTGCTGACGCACAGATCAGCACGATCAGCATCGCCCCCCATCCGATCCGCTCAACGACCCACATGCGGGCTTGCCAGACCAGGTCTTGCTCGGGGACCGGATTGTTATCGCGGGGTGGTGTCATCCGGCACGACCCTCTCGGATCCAATCAATGTATCGGTTGAAGCATTGGAGCGAGGTGTGGAACATCACCTCCACGTCACGAAGGGCGAGCGGAGAAATACCTCTCTCGCCGTTTTGATCTCGGGAGTGAGAGTCCTGATGTTCATCTTAACGGAGGGATCAGACCGAAAGGTCATCAGGCTGTTCAATATTTGAATCGCGCACACGTGAATCAAGCAAGCGAGTGAGGTAGATGGATGACACCCATTCTACCCGTTTCCTTTCAACAGTCGGTTCTCGATCCGAGTCGGCACGGCGTAATGCGCCGTTGCTTAGGAGCCGCGGGATCAAGTCAGGCATATTCGGCAATTCCATTTCCCGCATGGTACGCCTCCCTTCATCTCATCACAGTGTTGTCTCAAGAATAGGTCAACGACGCTGGCGGACACACTGGGGTAAGCCCTAGCTGAATATGGGCGGTTTCCCGTTATGCCTCGTCCATAAGAGAAGTCCGTATAAAAATACAGATTCAACCAGGGTCCCACTTTGACTAGGGTTGTTCCTAGTAGCCGGTCTTTTCCCGTCCTCCTATGTTACGACTGGCTGCCGCTCGATAACGAGCACCGGTTGGAGATAGAGAAGTGAGATGACAAAAAGGAGGGTAGGTGAAGATGACCAACAACCTGGAAGTCCACAAAAACCCATCACTCTATTATGACGATCACCAATCGGATCTCGGGCGCCAGATTCTTGATGCTCTCAATCGCATGCATGAATATGATCTAGAAGAATTAGTAAATGACTTCTTCCCATCCTATACCTGGAACCAAGTATTCTTAGAGGTGGATCGTATGAGCCGAACTGGGGAACTACGATTGTTTTTTAGAGGCCCTGGTCTGTACGCAATGAGCCTTCCTCTGGAAACGGCGCAGCAGCAGTCAGAGGAACGACTATTGGTGAATGTGTAATGGGGCGACTCTTGTTCAGGTCTCAAGTCACTGTGGTCGCATTGCTCTTCTGCGCTGGTCTGCTTGATATTCAGTGTGCAGGGGCGGAATTATTGGAGCAGAGTGCCGAAGCTTCGATCGAAACCCTTGAGTCGCCTCACACTGTAACCGGTATACTGACGGTGCTTGATATATCTGCTGGTAAAGGTACGCTGAAAACCGATCTGAATAAGCCGATCTTTTTCAAAATCGGTCAGCCTAGCCTCTTCGGACATCTGTCGATAGGCGACCGTGTCACGATGCAGATCGACAATGAGGGCCAGGCTCTCAAAGTTATCAAAGCGCTTCCAGCAGAAGTGCATGAACCGCCCCCGCCTCCTCAATAAGAACGGAGCGTCCGTATTGCGACGCCTCCGGTTCCTCGTTCTCATAGTGATGCTCGGATGCACCGCCAGTTGCGCATTGCCACGAGAGGTCACGAAGACCCCGCGAAGCGCGATCGAGCAATTGCTGTTGGGCGAAGCCATTGATCGCAGCCTCCGCGATATCGCGATTCCCGTTCCACTAGAAGCCTCGCTTTTCATGGAGGTGACCGGTCTCCAGCCGGCGATGTTCGCCCCGTTAGGATTACCCGCCTCGTCCGGATTTAATGCCCGTCAGTACGTACTGATGTCATCATTCCATCCTTGGATCTCATCTTCATCAAGGATCTTGTCGCGGCACGATTGGGTTCTATAGGTTATCGCGTGTTGAAGGATGGAGAGGAAGCGGTCTATCTTGTCCGAGTAGTCGTGCAATCGTTCGGGACCAATCAAGCGTCCTCATTTTTTGGGTTACCGCCGGTCCAAAGCGTCATCATCCCTTTCTCGCTGCCGCAGCTCACACTGTATCAGAGTCTTTCTCAGAATGGCTTTATCAGGTATTCACTGCATGTGATCGAACGGGCCATGACCAGTACACGATCTTGTTCTTCATCACATTTCGCCGTACCGACCTCACGGATGCACCGTAAAAGAGATTGGGAGAACCTAGGGGTCTCCCTAGTGGGCAATTCAGGCAAAGCTCTTTACACTATCCCGGTTTCATAAGCCTTTGGGAGATCATATACAGGACGCATTGTCCGGTACGAAGGAGGGGGCATGAGTTCGACGAATATCGCAGAAACCTCTGCGCTGCAAGGCTCCATACAGCACGTGCAGGGC
This sequence comes from uncultured bacterium, assembly GCA_965233175.1. Lineage (GTDB taxonomy): Bacteria > Nitrospirota > Nitrospiria > Nitrospirales > Nitrospiraceae > Palsa-1315. The sequence goes on along the minus strand of CBDDRW010000082.1, from coordinate 47,079 downwards.
AATGGAAATGAGGCGTCCCTGGTTGATGAGCGATTGGGTCTGATGTTGACCGTCCTCATGGATTATAAGAAGGGACAATTCAGCGGTCGGCTGCCGTCCACCTGGACCGGCGTCATGGGAAAAATGGCCGACAGCATGAACGATATTCTGACCATGAGCGAGCAACGCGCGGAAGAAATTACTCGCGTGTGCAGAGTGGTGGGCCAGGAGGGCAAGCTGAAACAGCGGTTGTCCGTCCCCGGCGTCACCGGCGGCTGGGCCAATGAAATTCAGTCTTTCAATACCTTAATCGATGACCTCGTCTCGCCGACGACTGAAGTCACGCGCGCAGTGGGAGCCGTGGCAAAAGGCGATTTGGGCCAGGCCATGGCGCTCGAAAAGGACGGCCGCCCACTGGAAGGGGAATTTCTCCGCAGCGCCAAACTCGTCAATAAAATGATCGAGCAGCTCTCTGTGTTCACCTCGGAAGTCACACGCGTCGCGCGCGAAGTCGGGACAGAAGGGAAGCTGGGAGGGCAGGCGCAGGTCAAAGGGGTGAGCGGAGTTTGGAAGGAGCTGACCGATTCCGTCAATCAAATGGCCGGTAATCTCACGGCTCAGGTCCGCAATATCGCCGAAGTCACCATCGCCGTCGCGAACGGCGACCTGTCGAAAAAGATCACTGTAGACGTGCGCGGTGAAATTTTGCAGTTGAAGGAAGCCATCAATACGATGGTCGAGCAGCTGCGCTCCTTTGCGTCGGAAGTCACACGGGTCGCGCGCGAAGTCGGCACGGAAGGGAAGCTGGGCGGCCAGGCTGTGGTCCCAGGCGTGGCAGGCACGTGGAAGGATTTGACCGACAATGTGAACTCCATGGCATCCAACCTCACCGCACAGGTTCGCAACATCGTCGACGTGACGATCGCCGTGGCGCGCGGGGATCTGTCACGCAAAATTACCGTGGACGTGCGCGGGGAAATCCTCCAGTTGAAAGAAACGATCAATACGATGGTCGAACAACTGCGCTCCTTCGCGTCGGAGGTCACGCGCGTGGCGCGCGAGGTCGGCACCGAAGGGAAGCTCGGTGTCAATGCGGACGTGCCGGGCGTGGGTGGGACCTGGAAAGACCTGACCGACTCGGTGAATGCGATGGCGAACAATTTGACGGCCCAAGTCCGGAACATCGCCGAAGTCACGACCGCCGTCGCCCGTGGGGACCTGTCGCGAAAAATTACAGTCGACGTGAAGGGCGAGATCTTCGAATTGAAGAACACCATCAATACAATGGTGGACCAGCTGAACGCCTTCGCAGCTGAGGTGACACGCGTGGCGCGCGACGTCGGGACCGAAGGGAAGCTGGGTGTGCAAGCGGTCGTGCCCGGTGTCGGCGGCACGTGGAAGGATCTGACGGACTCGGTGAACGCCATGGGCGCCAACTTGACGGCGCAGGTTCGGAGTATTGCCGAAGTCGCGACGGCGGTCGCGCGGGGGGATCTCTCCAAGAAAATCACCGTGGACGTGCGGGGGGAAATCCTCCAGTTGAAAGAAACGATCAACACGATGGTGGAACAGCTGCGTTCCTTCGCCTCGGAAGTCACACGCGTGGCGCGTGAGGTCGGGACGGAAGGGAAGCTCGGTGGGCAGGCGGTCGTGCCCGGTGTCGGCGGCACGTGGAAGGACCTGACGGACTCAGTGAATGCGATGGGCGCCAATTTGACCGCGCAAGTCCGCAACATTGCTGAGGTGACCACGGCCGTAGCTCGTGGAGACTTGTCTAGAAAGATTACCGTCGATGTCAGCGGGGAAATCCTCCAGTTGAAAGAAACGATCAACACGATGGTGGAACAACTGCGCTCCTTCTCGTCGGAAGTCACGCGCGTCGCGCGCGAGGTCGGCACCGACGGCAAGCTCGGCGGCCAGGCTCAGGTGGAGGGTGTGAGCGGCGTCTGGAGAGAGTTGACCGAAAGCGTCAATGAAATGGCAGGAAATCTTACGGCGCAGGTGCGAAACATCGCCGAAGTGACGGTCGCCGTGGCGAACGGCGACTTATCGAAGAAAATCATCGTGGACGTGCGTGGTGAAATCCTACAGTTGAAGGAAGCCGTCAATACGATGGTCGAGCAGTTGCGGTCGTTTGCAGCGGAGGTGACACGCGTGGCGGTCGAGGTCGGAACGGAAGGCAAGCTCGGCGGCCAGGCGCAGGTCAAAGGCGTGAGCGGTGTCTGGAAAGAGCTGACTGACTCCGTCAACCAGATGGCCGGCAATCTCACCGCCCAGGTGCGGAACATTGCCGAAGTCACCATCGCCGTCGCGAACGGCGACCTGTCGAAAAAGATCGGCGTGGACGTGCGGGGGGAAATCCTCCAGTTGAAAGAAACGATCAACACGATGGTGGAGCAGCTGCGCTCCTTCGCGTCGGAAGTCACGCGCGTCGCGCGCGAAGTCGGGACTGAAGGGAAACTGGGAGGCCAGGCGGTCGTGCCGGGCGTGGCCGGCACCTGGAAGGACCTGACCGACAACGTGAACTCGATGGCGTCGAATTTGACCGGACAGGTGCGGAACATCGCCGAAGTCACCATCGCCGTCGCGAACGGCGACCTCTCAAAAAAGATTGGCGTGGACGTCCGCGGAGAAATTTTGCAATTGAAGGAAGCCATCAATACGATGGTGGAGCAGTTACGGTCGTTCGCCTCAGAGGTGACACGTGTCGCCAGAGAGGTTGGAACGGAAGGGCGGCTAGGCGGCCAGGCGGTCGTGCCGGGCGTGGCCGGCACCTGGAAGGACCTCACTGACTCGGTGAATGCCATGGGCGGCAATTTGACGTCCCAAGTCCGCAACATCGCCGAGGTGACAACGGCCGTGGCCCGTGGTGACTTGTCCAGAAAGATCACGGTGGACGTCAAAGGTGAACTCCTTGAGCTCAAAAACACGATCAACACGATGGTGGATCAGCTCAATGGGTTCGCGGCTGAAGTCACGCGCGTGGCGCGTGAGGTTGGAACAGAAGGGAAGCTGGGCGGCCAGGCCCTGGTCCCCGGTGTCGGCGGCACGTGGAAGGATCTGACCGACTCCGTGAACATCATGGCGACAAATTTGACCGATCAGGTGCGCGGGATCGTCAAGGTGGTGACCTCCGTGGCCAACGGCAATCTTCGTCAGAAGCTGACTGTGGAAGCCAAGGGAGAAGTGGCGGCGTTAGGCGATACCATCAACAACATGACGGATACGCTCGCGACGTTTGCCGAGCAGGTGACCAATGTCGCGCGTGAAGTCGGCGTCGAAGGCCGTCTCGGCGGCCAAGCGAACGTGCCAGGCGCGGATGGAACGTGGAAGGATTTGACCGGCAACGTCAACCTGTTAGCGGCCAATTTGACGACCCAGGTGCGCGCCATCGCCGAGGTCGCGACGGCGGTCACCAAGGGTGACTTGACGCGTTCGATTCAGGTCGAAACGCGCGGGGAGGTGGCTGAGCTCAAAGACAACATCAATACGATGATCGACAATCTTCGCGTCACGACGGAGAGCAATCAAGAACAGGATTGGTTGAAGACGAACGTGGCGAAATTCACCGGCATGTTGCAAGGCCAGCGAGATCTCGTGACGGTCGCTCAGATGTTGCTGTCCGAACTGGCCCCGCTCATCGATGCGCAGCAAGGGAGCATGTACATGGTGGTAGGTGCCGAGAAGAGCGAGCGACACTTGCGGCTGCTGGCCGGCTTCGCCGTACCTGCGGGCCAGTCGATGAAGCTCGCGATCGGCGAGGGCCTGGTCGGGCAGTGCGCGCTGAGCAAACAGCGCATACTCTTGACGAATGTGCCGAAAGGGTACGCCAAAATCCAGTCCAGCTTGGGGAAAACGATGCCGGTGACGATCCTCGTATTACCCGTATTGTTCGAAGGGCAGACGAAAGCCGTCATCGAACTCGCCTCGTTGCGTAACTTTACCGCGACACACTTGGCGTTTCTTGAGCAGTTGACTCTTAGCATCGGTGTCGTGCTGAACACCATCGAAGCTACCATGCGGACGGAGGGATTGCTGCAGCAGTCGCAGCAGTTGACCTCCGATCTCCAGACGCAGCAGAAAGAACTCCAGCAGACCAACGAAGAATTGGAACGGAAGGCCAAGCAGCTTGCCGAACGAAATACCGAGGTGGAACGGAAGAACAAGGAAGTGGAGCAGGCCCGCCGAGCATTGGAAGAAAAAGCCGCCGAGCTGGCCCTGACGTCAAAATACAAATCGGAGTTTTTGGCCAACATGTCGCACGAGTTGCGTACCCCGCTGAACAGTATCCTTATTCTCGGCCAGCAACTGGGCGACAATACCTCCGGCAATTTGTCGGGCAAACAGGTCGAGTTCGCCAAGAATATTCACAGTGCCGGATCGGATCTGCTCAACCTCATCAATGACATTCTCGACCTGTCGAAGATCGAGTCCGGCACGGTTACGGTGGAGGCTGAAGAAATGACGTTCGCGGGCCTGAAGGAGACCGTGGAGCGGAATTTCCGCCACATTGCCGAAGTGAAGAATCTGCCTTTCCATTTGGAATTCGAAGCCTTGCCGCGGACCTGTACGACCGACCCCAAGCGGCTACAGCAGATCTTGAAAAATTTGTTATCCAATGCCTTTAAATTTACGAGCCACGGGCATGTGAGGATGAAAGTGCGGATCGCAGAAGAGGGATGGACAGTCGATCATCCCGTACTGAAGCATGCCCACTCGGTCATGGCCCTGTCCATCTCCGACACCGGCATCGGTATCGCTCCAGAAAAACAAAAATTGATTTTCGAAGCGTTTCAGCAGGCGGATGCCGGAACCAGCCGCAAGTATGGGGGGACGGGATTGGGCCTCGCAATCAGCCGGGAACTGGCCATCTTGCTCGGAGGAGAAATTCGTCTCTCCAGCGAGCCAAGAGTCGGCAGCACGTTCACCTTATATCTGCCGTTGGTCTATACCGGCCCTGCCTCGGCAGACATCCGTTCGCGCACCGCAGTTCCTCCGGCGCCTGTCGTAACGTTGCCGATCCTTCCGAAGGCAAGTGAAGAAAAGATCCCGGACGACCGGGATCGTATCCAACCGGGCGACCTCTCGATGCTTATCGTCGATGACGATCCGCATTATGCGCGGATTCTCTTGGGCTTGGCGCGCGATAAAGGTTTCAAAGGCCTAGTGGCGCAGCGAGGCAAGCAGGCCTTGGAGCTGGCGTTGGAATATCTCCCGTCCTGCATCACTCTCGACATCTTCCTGCCGGACATGCTGGGCTGGACTGTGCTGAACAATCTGAAGCTCGATCCGAAGACCAGGCATATTCCCGTCCAAATCATTTCCCTTGAAGAGGAACAGCAGCACGGACTCTCTCACGGGGCATTTTCCTATTTGGTCAAGCCGGTCACGACCGAAGGACTGGAAGCCTGTTTCGACCGCATGCGCGCCTTTATCACTCCGCATGTCAAACGCCTGCTGGTGGTGGAGGATAATGACATAGAGAGTCAAAGCATTCGGGAATTGCTGTCCCACGACGATATCGAAATCGTGAGCGTCGGAACCGGCCAGGCTGCCTTGAAAGCGCTCCATGAGGAGACGTTCGACTGCTGCGTTCTGGATTTGCGCTTGCCGGACATGAGTGGGTTCACGTTGCTCGATCAGATCAAAAACGATCCGGCCACGATCCACGTGCCGATCGTCGTGTTTACAGGCAAGGATTTAAACGCAATGGAGGAGCGAGAGCTCAAAGCGGTTGCCAAGAGTATCGTGCTGAAGGATGTGCAGTCACCAGAGCGCTTGCTGGATGAAACCGCGTTATTCCTCCATCGAGTCGTCGACGATCTGCCTCCCGCCAAACAACAGATGTTGGCGCGTATTCACAACTCCAACGAAGCCCTGCGAGGCAGGAAAGTCCTCATTGTCGATGACGATGTCCGCAACATCTTCGCGCTGAGCAGCGTGCTGGAAAACCAGGATATGGAGATCATCAGCGCCACCAACGGCCGGCAGGCGATCGATCTGATTCAGAGCACGAAGGATATCAGCGTGGTATTGATGGACATCATGATGCCGGAAATGGATGGCTATGCGACGATGCGCGAGATTCGAAAGAATCCCACGCTGCGTGCGCTGCCCATCCTGGCGTTGACCGCAAAGGCCATGAAAGGCGACAGGGAAAAATGCCTCGAAGCCGGGGCGTCAGACTATGTGGCGAAACCCGTGAACACGGAACAACTCTTGTCGATGCTGCGCGTGTGGTTATATCGGTAATGCCAGGATATTTCTCACTCTGAAACACGTTATCGTGTATATCCTGTTATCGGAGACCGGATAGTCATAATAACCTGCACAAGTCACCGGGCCAGAAAAAAAAGAGACTGACAAATGGACGAGAAAGTCAATATTTTGCTCGTGGATGATGATCCCAGGAATCTCGATGTGCTGGAGAGCATACTCGTCTTGCAAGACTTCAGCCTTTTTCGTGCCCGCACGGCGAACGAGGCGTTGCTCGCCCTCATCACCTATGAGTTTGCCGTGATCATTCTGGATGTCCGTATGCCGGAGATCGGCGGTTTTGAGTTGGCACAGATCATCAAACAACGGAAGAAAACCAGTCATGTCCCCATTATTTTTCTGACCGCCTATTACCAGGAAGATAAAGACGTGCTGCAAGGATATGGCGCCGGAGCGGTCGATTACCTCAGCAAGCCAGTCAATCCATTGATCCTCAAGTCGAAAGTGGCCGTCTTCGTCGATTTATTCAGGAAGACACGCGCGCTTGCCAAACTGAATCTCGCCATGGAAAGTGAAATCGCGTCCCAATTGGAACAACTCAAGGCGTCTCTTTCGGAGAAGGATACGCTGTTGAAAGAGATCCATCATCGGGTCAAAAACAATTTGCAGATCATCTCCAGCCTGATCAGTCTGCAGTCGAACAAGATCACCGATCCCATGCAGAAGCGGTTGTTTCAGGATACCAGGGACCGGGTCAAATCCATGGCGCTGGTACACGAAAAACTGTATCAGTCGAAAGATTTGGGGCGAGTGGAAATGGCCGAATACGCGCGCCAACTGATGACGGACCTGTTTCTTGTCAATGGCGCGGCGGCTTCAAAAATTCGATTGATACTAGACTTAATGCCGGTATTCCTGCCGGTGGATATTGCGATCCCTTGCGGGCTGATCCTGAATGAATTGACCACCAATGCAATCAAGCATGCGTTCGACGATCGTCCATCCGGGAGGATCACCGTCCAGCTTCAGGTGGAGTCGGAGGAGTCGGAGGAGCTGGTGCGCATCACGTTCTCTGACGACGGATGCGGCTTTGCCGCAGGCCTAGACTGGCGCAAGGCGGAGACGCTCGGTCTCCAACTCGTGCACATGCTCACCGAACAATTGCACGGCACGATCGACATGTCCAATGGTCCGGGAACCACCTTTCAGTTGAGTTTCGGACGATTTTCGAAGGTGAAGAATAAAGAGATGGATGTGGAATCGGGCGCGCCATCTCACTTGGTACAGCCGCATGCCGGGTCGTCGGGACAGGATGGGACTCAATCCGGAGGAGGTTGATGATGGGCGCGGACGTGAGAATCCTGGTCATAGAAGACGAAACCATTGTGGCGGCCGATTTAAAGGACAAGCTCACCTATCTGGGTTACCACGTCATCGGGACAGCCAGGACGGGAGAAGAAGCGGTGAGGATCGCTTCGGCCGAGCGGCCGGCACTGGTGTTGATGGATATTGTCCTCGCCGGCAAGATGGATGGGATCGAGGCAGCCGACCGTATCTGCCAAATCTACAATGTGCCGATCATCTTTCTCACAGCCCATTCCGATTCGGAAACCCTGGCGCGGGCCAAGGCGACGGGACCGTTCGGCTATCTGTTAAAACCGTTCAGTGAGCGTGAGCTTGAAACCCATATCGAAATGGCGGTCTATCGGTATCGTGTCGAGGAGAGGCTGCGCGAGAAGGAAGAGCGATTGCGCTTCGCCATCGATGCGGCACGAATGGCGTTGTGGGACTGGAATGTCCAAAGCGAACAGGCGACGTGGGCTGGACATTATGGCGAACTGTTCGGCCAAAATACGGATGCCTTTGGGGACACCTATGACGCGTTCCTTGCGATGGTCCACGAGGAAGACCGCGAACGGGTCGGCATCGCCATGCAGCGTGCATTGGATGACGGCACCCCCTACGCCAGTGAATTTCGCGTTCGGTGGCCTGACCAAAGCATTCATTGGCTGGAATGGTGGGGAGAAGTTTTTCGGGACGAACAGAAACGACCCATTCGCATGATCGGTCTCCTCCAAGATATCACGCGAAGCCGGGAGATGGAGGATGCATTGCGTGAGCTGACCAGCAAACTGGAACAGCGAGTGGCCGATCGGACGAAGGAACTGGTGAAATCCGAAGGCCGACTGCGCGCGCTCTCGAACGATCTCAATCTCACTGAGCAGCGGGAGCGGCGCCGACTCGCCACGGAGTTGCATGATTATCTGGCGCAACTGCTGGTGCTCGGACGGATCAAACTGGGCCAGGCCAAACAAGCCGGGCTGCAGGCGTCCAGCGCAGGTTTCATCACGGATACGGAATCGATCCTCACTCAAGCGCTCGCCTATACGAGATCGCTGGTGGGGCAGCTGTCCCCACCGGTACTGAAGGAATTTGGACTCGCAGTGGCGTTGAAGTGGCTGGCAGAGCAGATGCAACAGCACGACATGCACGTGGTCCTGCATGCGAAAGAGGAAGAGCGGCTTCCGCTGTCGGATGAGCAAGAGGTGTTGCTGTTTCAATCCGTCCGTGAATTGCTGATGAACGCCGTCAAGCATGCGCAGACGGAATCGGCCACGATCAGTCTCTTTCGATCGGACGGCCTCATACGCCTCGTGGTAGAAGATCAAGGTTGCGGGTTCGACGCGAGCACCGTACAGGTATTCACGCAATTTGGCCTGTTCAGCATTCAAGAGCGTATGGAGGCGCTGGGCGGTCGGTTTATTCTCTTATCGGAGCCTGGTCAGGGCACGACCGCGACCCTGACGCTACCGATCAGCGCCAATGCAGAACGTTCTGAGTTGGAAGTGTCGAGTTCTAAAGAAACGGCCGGCCATCCTGCTGATCACACAGCACACACCAGCCAGCAACCAGCGCCTCTCGAGACGCATCGCATTCGTGTGCTCCTCGTGGATGATCATGCCATGATCCGCGCCGGATTGAAGGCGATGCTCCTGGATTATCCGACAGTCGACATCGTGGGAGAGGGGTCGAATGGAGCAGATGCGGTCGAACTTGCACGATCGCTGCGGCCGGAAGTCCTCGTGATGGACGTTACGATGCCCGTCATGGATGGCATCGAGGCCACCCGAATCATCACGCAGGAGTTTCCCTCCGTGATCGTCATCGGTCTCACCGTGCACAGCGCAGTCCAGGTCATGAAAGCGATGAAGGAAGCCGGGGCCACGGCGGTTCTTACGAAGGAAACAGCGGCCGATCAATTGCACCGGATCATCTATGAATCGTGGGAAGCTCAATCCCAGCACGGTCGACAGAAGATGGGGGAGACTGGCGCCATCGTGCGGTGAGTGAGGGATTCTGTCATGTCCAAGGAAGGTCCAGATAGGAGGTCGACAACACTCGGCGACGTGCTCTATGCAAAGTCCAAGGCTCCGGTGCCGGAGCAGGACTGGGCGACGCTCGTCCAATCGATTGCCGCGGGCGACCAGCTTGCGCTGCATGAACTCTACGAGATGGCTCATCGCCTCGTCTTCACGTTGACCATGCGAATTGTGGCCAACCGGGAAACCGCTGAAGAGCTCACCATCGATGTTTTCCACGACATTTGGCAGCGCGCGGCGCGCTACGACCCCGCGAACGGCACGGTGCTTGGGTGGATCATGAATCAGGCACGCTCGCGGGCGATCGACCGCTTGCGCTTCGAAAGCCGAAAGAAGCGGACCCATGATGGTGATATGCCGCCGCCGGTCGAGGTGGCTGCCGATCCAAGCCACGAAATCGAGCAGCGCGAGCAGGGCGAGTCGCTGCGCGCAGCATTGGCAGCGCTGACATCGGACGAGCGCCAGGCGATCGAAATGACGTTTTTCGCCGGGCTTACGCATGCCGAAGCCGCGGCGCGGTTGAACCAGCCGCTCGGCACGATTAAGACCCGCATTCGTTCAGGACTGCACAAGCTGCGGCAGAGGTTGACCACGGAAGCGGGGAACCATGAGTACGTCTGATCGGGGCTGCTGTGAACAGATCGACGTCACGTGCGCGTATGCCGCTCAGGCGTTAACGGCGAGCGAAGCTACGGCGGCCGAAGCCCACATCGCCGCGTGCCCGGATTGCCAGCGCGAGTTGGAGAGCCTCCGCCCCGTGATCAATCGGTTCGTCTCCTGGCCTACCGACGTACTGCGTCCAACGACATCGCTGCAAGCACGCCTTGCGCTTCGTATCGCCGAGGTGACCGGCAAGCCGCCACTGCTGCCGCCAGCCCGGCGGTGGTTCGAGCCGGAATGGGAACAGGTCGCACCCGGGATCGAATGCAAGCTGCTCGCGACCGATACGGAACGGCATCGAGTGAGCATGCTGGTGCGCCTCGCGCCTGGCGCGAGGTACCCAGGGCATACGCATGCGGGCATAGAAGAACTGCATCTCCTCGACGGTGAGCTGTGGATCGACGAGCGCAAACTTTTCCCGGGCGACTACAACTATGGTGCGCCTGGCGAGGGCGACGACCGCGTCTGGAGCGAGACCGGCTGCACCTGTGTGCTCATCACCAGCACCAACGATACCCTCCGCTGAAGCGCCTCTGGCGCATGCTGCGCCCATACAGCTACCACATATGTGCGCCGCCGGGCATCGACATGTATGTCCGCGCATAGAACGCACTGAGCACCCTCGAACCCGTGCACGCCGCCGGCTAGCTGAGGGCCACGTTCCCCCGCACTTCGGGACCAATCCAAAAGCTCGTGTTTGACGTTTTAAAGGGTATGAAAAGTTCACATTCCCCGACCTCGGTCCACCGATGGAATGACCTCGTTAAGATTGCTGCAGACCGCCGTCGCTCCCCCGCTTGCGGCCATTCGGACATCCGGTCGGTAGGTTCAAACCAATGAGCCCGAGCCCAAACCTGAACCATTGCGAAAAGGTCGAGCTGACGTGCGCTTATGCCATGCAGGTCCTGCCTGCGTGCGAAATGCCCGCGTTCGAAGTCCACATCGCCGCCTGTCCGGATTGCCAGCGCGAGTTGGAGAGCCTCCGCCCGGTGGTCAATTGGTTCGTCTCCTGGCCCACCGATATACTGCGTCCAACGACATCGCTGGAGGCGCGCCTTGCGTTTCGTATCGCCGAGGAGACCGGCAAGCCACCAGTGCTGCCGCCAGCCCGGCGATGGTCCGAGCCGGAGTGGGAACAGATCGTGCCTGGAATCGAATGCAAGTTGCTCGCGACCGACGTGGAACGGCACCGTGTGAGCATGCTGGTGCGCCTCGCGCCCGGCGCGCGGTACCCAGGACATACGCATGCGGGCGTCGAAGAGCTGCATCTCCTTGACGGTGAGCTATGGATCAACGAGCGCAAACTCTTCCCGGGCGACTACAACTACGGTGCGCCTGGCGAGGGCGACGAGCGAGTCTGGAGCGAGACTGGTTGTACCTGCGTACTCATCACCAGCACCATGGATGTCCTACGCTGACCATGACAAATCTTTCCCATGTCACGCGCTTGAACTGCGGGAATCAACCACGACCATGTCCGAGTGCCGTGCTCCAATCCCGTTTTGAAAAGGGATGATGTCATGAGCGAAGAAACCTCGCGCGAGATGGCAAGTGGCAATGAGTTTCACGGAGACCCGGTGTCCGCGAATCTGAAGCCGGTTAGCGAGCTGGTCGATGATGGCCGGCCTCAGCACGGTGTGAACAATGCCAATACGCGCCGTATGAAACCCCAAACACGCGTGCACCCTTCGAGCGAGCTTCGGCAGAGAGCGGAGGTACATCTGAGGCAGGTGATCGAGAAAGCGGTGCCACGTCTGGATAACAAAGAGGTGAAAGCCTTGGTGAACGAATTACAGTTTCATCAAATCGAACTGGAGGTACAGAATATCGAACTAGAGCAGGCGCGACTGGAGGCTGAAGACAGTCGCGACCGGTATCGAGATTTGTTTGAATCAGCCCCCGTGGCCTATTGCTCACTGGACCAAGATGGCCGAATTCGTGAGATGAATAGGGCCACTGAAGCATTGCTCGCAGTCGATCGGCAGACGGTCAGAGGACAGCCGTTCGCAATGTTTGTGGCTGATGAAGATGTGTTGCGATTCACGCTTGAGTACCGCGCAATGCTCAAATTGCAGGGGTCTCACCGGTCGGACTTCACTCTTCGTGTCGGGGGTGTCGCGAAGACCGTGTTGATCGATGCGTGTACCATCACAACCGATGACGAGGGGCCGCAAGTACGCTTGGCGGTGACGGATGTCAGCTCCCTTCAACAGGCAGAGCTGATGCTCAACGAGACGAACAAACAGAAAAAACTGGCCGACGCCATCGAGCGCAAGCAGGTGGAACATGCACTCCGCGAAAATGATCGACGCTTCCGTGAAATGATCGACGCGCTCCCGGCGGCTATCTATACCACCGATGCGGAGGGTCGCCTGACGCACTTCAACCCTGCCGCCGTAGAGTTCTCCGGACGCAAGCCGGAGTTAGGCACCGATCATTGGTGTGTGAGTTGGAAACTGTACCATGCGGATGGCAGGCCGATGCCGCACGATGAATGTCCGATGGCCGTTGCGCTTAAGGAAGGCCGCGTGCTACGAGAAGTCGAAGCCGTCGCAGAGCGACCCGATGGTAAGCGTGTCTGGTTCACGCCTTATCCGACGCCATTGCGGGATCTCCAAGGAAAAATCGTCGGCGGCATCAACATGTTGGTGGATATTACGGAGCGCAAGAAGGCCGAAAAAGCCTTGCGCCGCAGCGAATCCAACCTCCGTGACCTTGTTGAAAATGCATCCGTCGGACTTCACTGGGTGGGACCGGATGGGATGATCCTCTGGGCCAATCAAACAGAACTCGACCTGCTCGGTTACCAACGCGAAGAATACATCGGTCATCACATCACCGAGTTTCATGCCGATGCGACGGTGATAGAAGACATTCTTGCCCGTTTGATCAGCGGTGAGACGTTGCATGAATATGAAGCCCGCCTGCGTCACAAAAACGGTTCGATTCGTCAGGTCCTCATCAGTTCCAATGCCCTCTTCGAGGACGACAAATTTGTTCATACACGCTGTTTCACGCGTGACATCACCGAACACAAACAGGCCGAAAGGTCTGCCGCTTTATTGGCGACCATTGTCGAATCGTCTGATGATGCCATTATCAGCAAAGACCTCAATGGTGTCATCCTCAGTTGGAACAATGGAGCGGAACGGCTCTTCGGCTATACGGCACAGGAAGCCATCGGCCAGCCCATTACGATGCTCATTCCACCTAACCGCTTCGACGAAGAGCCGGGTATCCTCAAGCGCATCCGTCATGGAGAATTCATCCAACATTACGAGACGGTGCGCCGCCGAAAGGACGGGACGTTGCTCGATATTTCCCTGACGGTGTCGCCCCTCGTAGACAGGCAGGGCCAGATCGTGGGTGCGTCAAAAATTGCGCGCGATAATACCGAGCGCAAGCGAACGGAAACACGGCTCACGCAGTTTGCGACTGAATTGGAGCAGCGGGTAGTGGAGCGCACTGCGGAGTTGGTTCAATCGGAGAGTCGTCTTCGAACGCTGGCCAAGGAACTGAACCTGGCTGAGCAGCGCGAACGGACACGGTTGGCAGGCGAGTTACACGATTATTTGGCGCAACTGCTGGTGTTTTGTCGGATGACGCTCGCGCAAGCCAAGAAGACCGAACTGTCTCCCCGCGGCGAAAACTTTATCAAAGAAACGGAGGAGAGCCTGGACAAGGCATTGACCTATTGCCGGACGTTAATGGCCGAGTTGAGTCCGCCGGTAGTGCAAGAGCAGGGCTTGCCGGCCGGGCTCCTCTGGTTATGTGACCACTTAAAACGGCAGGGTCTGGCGGTGACGGTTGTGCTTCCCGAAGCTCTCGACCTGCCGTTGCCAAAAGATTGTGCCGTATTGCTGTTCCAATCGGTGCGGGAGTTACTGATCAACGTGGCCAAACATGGGGTCGTCAAGGAGGCGACTGTGTGCATGACCTCTGAAGATAGGAGCCTGTGCATTGTCGTGCGCGATGAGAATGGCTTTGATCTTGCTGGTGCTGCCGCTGCTACGAAGACCTCACCACTCTCCTCGAAGTTCGGGCTCTTCAGTATCCGGGAACGGATGAAGGCCCTCGGCGGACGGTTCGACATTCAGTCTGCTCCGGGGGAGGGCACGACGGCAACCCTCGTGCTGCCTTTAAGCAGCCCAAGAGTGCCGAGTTCTGAGTGGAACGTTCCACCATCATCCATCGGTTCTCGTTCAAGTGACTCAGAACCCAGAACTCAAAACTCTCAATTCCACCAACATGGCACGAAAAGGATTCGTGTTTTGTTGGTGGACGACCATACTCTTCTCAGGCAAGGCCTGCTGAGCATCGTGTCGGCCTACAATCATTTTGAGGTAGTCGGCGAAGCGGGTGACGGAGAGGAAGCCGTTGAACTCGCCGAGCGACTCCGCCCTGAGGTCATCGTGATGGACATTCACATGCCTCGTATGGACGGAATCGAAGCGACGAAACGCATTAAGGCGAACAGGCCGGAGGTCATCATCATAGGTCTGTCGGTCAACGAATCGGCCGATATGGCGCACAGGATGAAAGCGGCCGGCGTGACCGTCTATCTGACGAAAGAAAGCGCGGCGGATACCTTGTGTTGTGCCATCGAAGCCGAAGTCAAACAAAAGAGGAACAATTCCGACATTTTACAGACCTAGAGTCGGAGGTTTGAGAGAAAACAACGGTGGTCCATTCAACCATCCGGATAGACGATCTGATACAACTAGGGAAACCCCTGGGAGGGATACAGATCGGCTCAATCCAACAGACTTGCAGTCAATGAAAAGGAATCAGTACACTTCACACGAGGAACGCGTTCGCGCGCGAGTTCCACCACCCACCAACAGATGAGGAACTACCATGAACAACACATGTCGTGTCTTATTGGCGGATGATCACCTCCTCATCGCGGAAGGGATTCAGAAACTTCTTGAGCCGGAATTTGAATTCGTCGGCATTGTGGCGGATGGCCGCTCGCTCGTGGCGGCGGTCACGAAGCTGCAGCCCGACATTGCCATCGTCGACATTTCGCTGCCGTTGTTAAACGGCCTGGATGCGTCGCGACACATCAAAAAAGAACATCCAGACGTCAAGATCATTGTGCTGACAATGCATTCAGAACCTACCTTCGTGGAGCAAGCGTTTCGTGTCGGAGTGTCGGGCTACGTATTAAAACAATCGGTGGGATCGGAGCTTGTTCAGGCGATTCACGAAGTATTGAAGGGGAACACATTTATATCTCCGCTGGTCACCCAAAGTGTGGTCGCTCCAGCAGTCAAACCGGCGAGTTCTGCATCACCAGCGAAAGGCGATACACTTCCTCAATCGCTGAGCGCACGCCAGCGAGAAGTTCTGCAGTTGGTGGCAGAGGGCAAGGCGACGAAGGAGATCGCTTGGATTCTTGATGTGTCAATCAAGACTGTGGAATTTCACAAAACACGAATCATGAAAGAGCTGGGCTTGAGAAGTGCCGCAGAACTCACCAAGTATGCGATTTCGGCGGGATTGACCTCGATACACTAGCAGCATGCTGAAAAAGCCCGCCAGCGTCGTTCTCGCATCGTTCAGATCCTCAACGTACCCCAGAGGGTACGCCTCCGGTCCTTCACTCGCTGCGGCCTTGCTGGACGACCTTTTTGAGCATGCTGCATAATCAAACCTTGCGGTTGATGGCAAAGAGACATATCAATAATGAACACACTATTAGCAATCAGATGTGAGTTCTGAGTTGGGTTGAAACACTCAGGAACC
Source organism: uncultured bacterium (assembly GCA_965233175.1). Lineage (GTDB taxonomy): Bacteria > Nitrospirota > Nitrospiria > Nitrospirales > Nitrospiraceae > Palsa-1315. The sequence goes on along the minus strand of CBDDRW010000082.1, from coordinate 31,096 downwards.
AACCACTCACCACGGTATCAGAGAGAAGTAATTCCCTGCGCCAAGGCGAACTTGATGAGATCGGACGTCGTGTGCACGCCCAGTTTTCGCGTGATGTTCGCTTTGTGAAACTCGACTGTCTTCATTGAAATCTTGAGAGTCTGAGCGATATCCTTCGTCGGCCGCCCGTCAGCAATAAGGACGAGAATCTCCCGCTGCCGAGTGGTGAGATCGCTGGTATAGCCTTCAGGACGAACCCATGTGTGCTCTATCGATTCTCGGACCTCTGAATCGATACTTCGCGAAATGTATCGCTTATTTATCATCACACTCTCGATCGCTTCGCGCAGCTCGTCAGACGCCGAATGTTTCAACACATAGCCGCTTACCCCAGCTTTAAAGGCTTCACTCACAGAAATCGCCTCTGTGAGCATCGTGACCATGATGATTTTGACCGCCGGCATGAGGACCTTCAGCCGGCGGGCAGCTTCGAATCCGCTCATCTCCGGTAATGATGCATCCAGCAGGACGACATCGGGGTTCAGATCTCTTGCACGGCATAGCAATTCATTCGCGTCATGGGAAGAGCCTACGACAGTGAAAGTGGGTTCGATCAACTGCCGCAAACTCTCCACGATCAGCGGATGATCGTCGACGATAAATACCCTCGCTCCAAACATAATTATCGCCTCCCATACAACGCACACATTCGCTAAGTCTACAATGTCTCAGTATGAAAACGCTACACCTGTGTCATCCATAAACCATTACTCACTTATCAGATACTAGGGATCCTCCTAGTATCCTTTTCCCAGTACAATCGGTACGGATGTACTCCATGATTACCATCGGCCCTCGTTCACGTTCCGGTGTGTATTTGGAATCGACCAATGCTGAGGCGTTGGGGGTGCGTCCAGGTGAAGATCGACTGGTGAAGGACGTGATGAGCCGTGAAGTGACCACCGTCGATGCCTCGGCTTCCGTGAAGGAGGCGACTCAGGCCATGAGAAATCAGGACCTTTCCATCCTGATTGTGTGCCGGGGAGATGAGCCGGTCTTAGCGCTCACAGAATACGATATGGTGATCAGTGGAACTGCTCCCGGTAATGGCTCCAGTCCCGCCACTCTTCATGAGATTACGAAGAAGCGGGAACCGATCAGATGTCGCGAGGATGCGATCCTAGCGGATGCAATCAGTGCGATGATGGACCATCACGCTCGTCATGTTCCAGTGATCGATGCAGAGGGTGATCTCGTGGGAGTGCTTTCGCTTGTGGATGCGGTAGGAGCCCTTACACCCGATGCTGCGGCGGCTTGGCTGACAAAGATGCGACAGTCCACTGTTCAGGCGCCTGAATCCGTATGATGCGCAAGTTTTTATGTAGGCTCCGTCAAATGATCGAGTACATCCGAGCCGATGATTCAACGACACGGCCGTATTCTAGAAAAAAAGCGACCGCCAAAGAAGAGGAATATGCGGATGATCTTGTCAGTCTTTTAATCCGACACTGAGGGGCAGGCATGACATATGGTGAGACCATGGTATGTAGGTCTACAAGTAACACGTGTCAGTGCCTTGATATTCTGGATGGTCTTCCTCTCCTCCCTGTCATCAGCCGGCACATCGGATGATTTTATAGCGGGGTACGCATCCGCAATTTTGGAACACGAGTTCAGTGTCACCGACGCCTCGGTCGAGATTCGGCAGGGGAGAGTACTCGTTACGACCAAGACACTTGGGAAAGTCGATCGAGGCAAAGTCGAGTCGGCGCTCCTCCAGATCCCTGGCGTGACGCAAGTCGAGATCCGTGAGGGTGATCCTGGAGCAGCGCGACTGGTTCTTCCTGCAGTTCAAACCAATATTCAGGAACCGCAACCGAAATGGCTGCCACGCACTCTTCTCTTTTCTCCGCTGCACGCTGATCCACGGTGGCCACATTTTGGGGCAAGCTATCGTGGGTTCACGCAAGGCCTCAACCTCTCAAAAGTGTTTGCCGGGAATTTCGGGGAAACGTTCTCCATTTACAGAAATAAGGGGCCGTTCGGCGGAGAGTGGGATTTTGGTGTTCAAGCGGGAGTCTTTAGTATTTTCGACGTCGGTTCTGCTTCCATTGATTTGGTCAATGCCGATTATCGAGTCGGATTTTTGAGCAGCTATCGAGTCGGTCGGTTTTCGACCCTCTTTCGTGTGCAACATCAAAGTTCCCATTTGGGTGATGAGTTTCTTTTGAACAACCCTCAAGTGACCAGGGTCAATCTCAGCTATGAGGAAATCGACGTCAAATTATCCTACGAAGTCTTCACGTGGATGCGGTTGTATGGGGGCGGTGGCTTCATCTTCGATCGCCAACCAGCGGACTTGGGGCGTGGCACGACTCAATGGGGTGTCGAATTGACGAGCACCCGGACCTATTGGGGAGGACGAATACGTCCTGTCGGTTACGCGGATTTCCAATGCAATGAGCGGACGAACTGGGAGATCGGGCGGTCCGTCTATGCCGGAATTCAGTTTGAAAACGCCCGCATCGGCGATCGTCAGGTCCAACTCCTTGCGGAATATTACGCAGGACCGTCACCGGATGGACAGTTCTACGTCCAACGAACCAATTGGTACGGCATTGGCGTGCATTTATATTTTTAGTCGAACATACCGACCCTCAAAAAAATCCACATTCGTTCTTATCCCCACCTACTCGATGTCCAGTCTTTAAGATGTCTGCGATCAGAACCTAGGATAAGACCTAGTCGGTTTAAGCATATTAGGGAGTAGGCTGACTATGTGGAACAGGAACTATGCGGGAAGGTTTTATAACATGCGGGAAGATTTTTATAAATGGGGTTTGACTGTAAAGACGGGCTGGATTCGAGTTCTTGAACGGTTGAGAGGATCATATGCGTACGATTATTCGACGGGCCCTCAATCGAGCGCTCACGATAGTAGGCGTTGCGGTTTTCTTTACCGTTGCACTACCAACCGTCACACTGCCTGCGGACGGCACGTTATGGAAAACATGGCGCGACGCCGGACTTCACGCGTGGGAAGAAGGTCGGCTTGATATTGCCGAGCATCTGCTCATTGCCGCGATGGAACAGGCGGAAAAGTTTGGACCAGACGATGCGAGGGTGGCCGATACCGCCAATGATCTGGCCATCGTCTATGCGACGGCAGGCAAAATAACGGAAGCAGAGCTTTTATTTCGCCGGTCGTTAGCCATTGGTATAAAGAGATTTGATCTAGAGCATCCTACCGTAGGCGCGACTATGCAAAATCTGGGGATTCTTTATGCGATGGAGCATAAATATTGGGCCGCCGAACAGCTATTCAACCACGCATTGGAGATCAATCTGAAACGATTCGGCTTCACCCATACACGCACGGCGCAGACACTCAAATCCTTGGCTAGTCTCTATGCCATGCAGGGTCAAATGGCGCAAGCGGAACGCTTGATCAGGGCTTCCCTCACCATATTGGAGGTGACACAGGTTAAACAAGAGGACCCACAAATGGTAGGAACCCTGGAAGTGTTTGTCGCTATTTTGAGGAACACCAACAGGGATCGAGAAGCGCAGGAAATCGAGCAGCAACTTCATGCCGATGCAACCGTATCCCAATAATTCCACTGAAAGGAGACAATCATGCTGAGTTGGGCTCTTACATTCTTTGTCGTAGCGATCATTGCGGGGATCGTGGGTTTGTCAGGAATTGCGGGGGCGGCGACTCAAATTGCTTATGTGTTGTTCGTCGTGTTTCTGATCATTGCTGTCGTCAATCTTGTTATGGGGAGACGACCGCCAGTGGCATAACGCTCCATGGCGGTGTCCTCATTGGTGTAAAGGGCGTGAGCCTTTGCCGAACGCCGAACTATCGGTAAAGCACAGGCAGACACGTATGCGCTGTGACCTTGCTGTAGAGGCGATGTTGGCCATCTCCAATTCTTCATCGCCTCCACTGCCTATGGGCACGGGTGGCGTGAAACGTCACAATCTCAAAATGGCTTGGTAGCAGATCTGTTATTTTTACCTGCTGTTCTTGCCTCTCATCTTGTGCTTTTTACGTGCGAAGCTACGCGGTAAATATCGCTGAAGATTGCGCAATTGATCATCGTTCCGGTGTGTCATCAGGAAGGCGAGCGGCCACTCATCGTGGGAAATAAAGGAAGTACGTATGGCTCAGACGGTTGCAGATTTGCTGGTGGAGCGATTAATTGACTGGAAGGTCGATACGATATTTGCTTTCCCGGGAGACGGGATCAATGGCATCTATGAATCGCTGCGGATTCATCGTGAGGCTATTCGGTTGATTCAAGTACGGCACGAAGAAGCTGCCGCGCTCGCGGCCTGTGGATACGCAAAGTTCGCACGCAAGCTGGGAGTATGTTTGGCAACGTCTGGCCCGGGGGGAATTCATTTGCTCAACGGATTGTATGATGCGAAATTCGACGGACAGCCGGTCCTGGCGATCACCGGACACACGTATCACGATCTCATCGGGACTCATTACCAGCAAGACGTAAATCTTGACCGTGTGTTCAGCGACGTTGCACCATTCAGTGAACGAGTCATGGGTCCAGCGCACGTCTACAACATCGTGGACGAAGCCGTGAAGTCGGCTCTCTCTAAACGAACGGTCTCGCACATAACCATCCCCAAAGATATCCAAGATTGGTCCGCTCATGGAACGCGGTCCAAAGCGAACATCCCGGAACATAGTGGCGATGTGTATAGCGATGCATTGCCGCTTCCAGGAAAGGCGCAGCTTGAGCGCGCCGCTGCCTTGATCAACGCGGGATCCAAAGTTGCCATCCTCGCTGGCCGAGGTTGTCTTTCGGCACGAAACGAGATTGTGCAGTTGGCGGAAAAACTCGGTGCGCCGATCGTCAAACCTCTGCTTGGTAAAGCAGTCGTGCCGGATGATCATCCCTATACCACCGGTGGAATAGGACTGCTGGGCACCGCTCCCTCACAGGACGTGATAGAGGAATGCGACACCCTTATCATCGCCGGCAGCAGCTTTCCATATTTGGAATTCTATCCCAAACCAGGGCAAGCCAAAGCTGTGCAGATCGACATCGACTCGGCCCGAATCGGGCTTCGCTATCCGGTCGACATCGGGCTGGTAGGACAATGTTGGGACGTCCTCCGTGCATTGCTCCCGTTGATTCATACTCAACGCGATCGCAGTTTTCTTGAACGAGCCCGCATGCACATGACACAATGGAACCAACTATTGGAAGAGCAGGGTACGAGGTCTGATACCCCGTTGAAACCTCAGGTGGTGGCGCACCAACTTAACGAGGTACTGGCGGACGATGCCATCATTTGCTGCGACACAGGGACTGTGACGACATGGGCGGCGCGGCACATCAAAATCCGAGGCACCATGCAGTTTTCCGTCTCGGGGACACTGGCCACCATGGGCAACGGAATGCCATACAGCATTGGAGCTGCGATGGCGCATCCGGGAAGGCAGATCGTCTGCTTCGCCGGCGACGGCGGATTTACAATGCTGATGGGTGAGTTGGCCACCATCGTGAAATATCGCCTGCCGATCAAGATCATTATCATCAAAAATAATTCGTTAGGCATGATCAAATGGGAGCAGATCGCGTTCGAAGGCAATCCTCAGTATGGCGTCGATCTGCATCCGATCGACTTTGCCGCGTTTGCTAGAGCCTGCGGGGCTGCAGGCTATTCCGTCAGCGATCCAGCCCTCGTCGGCTCAGTACTTCGTGAAGCGTTTGCCCATCCGGGCCCGGCAGTGGTGGAAGCGACTGTTGACCCTCATGAACCTCCGTTGCCAGGCAAGATTACAACCGATCAGGCCTGGCAGTTCACGAAGGCTTTAGCAAGAGGACAGAAGGACCGGCTGGAAATCCTTAAGACAGTCTTCGAGAACAAGATCCGCGAAGTGGTATAGCATATCACCGGAGGCTCTTCTCGACGGATTCGATGATGCCGGTAGGAGAGCATCACGTCCGGGATCACGTTCCTGATGATTGAACGCTAGGCGACAAAGCTCCCCGAGTCTTTCCAACGGCAAAAGAGCTCGGCAATAAGCCCTGTTCCACTGCGTGTTGCTCTGTAGTTCTGGTGAGTCGTTCATACAAGGAAAGATACGCTTGCGTCATGCGTCCAACGGTGAATCGATCTTCGAAGACCTCCCGACAACGACGTCGATCCACTTTAGATATGTGTGTTACGGCATCGGCCATCTCTTCCACTGTCTCGCAGATGAACCCTGTCTGTTCATGAGCGAGGATCTCTGGCACGGATCCCCGTCGATAGGCGAGAACTGGTGTTCCACAGGCTAGGGCTTCGATGAATGCTAACCCAAAAGGTTCAGGCCAATCATATGGACAGACTAACGCCAAGGCGCTACCTAAGAAATCACTCTTTTCCTTTTCCATGATTTCGCCGAGAAATTCCACGAGCGGATGGTCCAGCAGCGGCTTGATGCGCGAGTTGAAATATTCTTGATCCGCCGGGTCGACTTTAGCGGCGATTCGGATAGGCATGCCGACACATTTCGCGATTTCGATTGCGAGATCAGGGCCCTTCTCCGGAGAGATGCGGCCCAAGAAAGCGAGATACTTGCCTCGTTCGGGATGGAAGCTGTAAAGGGCGGGAGGCAGGCCAAGATGGATGGTGGACTGCCAATTGGCCCAAGGAAGTGATAGGCGCTGGGCGTGAGATATTGACACGAGCGGCAGCTCTGCGAATTCGCGGAAGACCGGAACCAGTTCCGGTGGATCGAGGCGGCAGTGCAGTGTGGTCAGGACGGGAGTATTGCATCGCCGGGACAGAGGAAGCCCCATGAGATCCAAATGAGAATGAATAATGTCGAATTGGTCCGCGCAGGTCCCAAAAGCTCGTTCGAGCATCATAAAAAACGGCGCCTCGCGACAGAGCACGTCGGGAGCCATGCGCAACGCCTTGTCACACATGGCCATTAGACGGGCATCCGTCGCAGAGTCGCCGCTAGCGAACAGGGTGACGTCGTGGCCTAGACGTACGAGTTCTTCCGTGAGGTACGATACGATGCGTTCGGTTTCGCCATAAGACTGAGGAGAAACACTTTCCCAGAGCGGTGCGAGTTGTGCGATTTTCATAGTCCTCCTCCAGGTACGTAACCCAGCCGCCGTAAGAGTTGCCCGATCCTGTAACAGGATAGGCCAATCAGCGAGACATCGGCGCGGCTATCCTCTCTCTCATTGACGCTTTAATTTGATGGGAAGTGGCGCTGAATGAATTGTGAACAACCCCAGTGGAGGGACCGCAAGTTGATGATCGGATATGTTGAAGTTTTACCTTGGCGCGGGAGCACATCTCACACGACCATCCTCCGCTACACAACTACATTGACCGCTCATCTTTTTCCCCATCTTCGCGCATGTCTTTGAAGGAATGTACACAAGGTTTGTGCGGTCGGTACCTAGGCAACCACCTAGCAGATGTCTACCATCTAGGGCTCTCCCTAGTGGTACGATCTCTTCATTCATGGGCATTTTAGTACGGAGCGTATTGAACAGGTTGTGCATGTTGAACGTGCTTGCTGAGGGCAATCGTTCCCCCCCATATCGGAAAGTAAATACTCATTCTTTCTGAAAGACGATCTACTCCGGCCAATACAAATAGAGGCAAGATGACGTCGAACTCGAAAGAGACAAGCGACCCCCCCAACAAAACTGTTCACAATCAAGTTTCAATGAGGATCATGTGAAGCGGCTTAAGACCAGACGATTGAAAGGGATGATACGATTCGTTCGTATAGTTGCTGGAGTTATCCACGTAGCATGCCCCAGTAGGTCGACAGGACAGATAGATTATGACGGGGTTGTGGACAGGGGAGAGTGCGAAGCAAAAGAGACAGCAAGCGGGCTGAATAAATCGAAGTCTTTCAATGGAATGATGGGCGGTCCAGATGTCATCATCGGCAAGATTCACGGAGAAGGGTTTTCCATAGCTGGATAAGCCTATGGGCAATGGCCCGGCGGCGAGGTTAGAGATATGCGGCGTCTTGAAAATAGAGAGGAGGAAGCCATGGCGCGTTCGACATCCAAAGCCAAAAAAACCAAGGCGGTAGACGGAAATGGTCCGGAGCGCTCTACCGCGTCGCGTGAGGATATCCTTCCAGAGGGACCGTCTGAATCGCAGCAGTTTCCCAATTGGGAACGTGCCAATCCCTATGCCTTGTCTGATTCAACGAATGGGAGTGGCCTCGAGTCAGACCTGCATCGGAGAATTGCCGAGCGTGCCTTCCTGCTCTATGAAGAAAGAGGATTTCGACACGGCGACGATTTGGACAATTGGTTAGAGGCTGAACGGCAGGTGAAAACTCTGGGGATGTGAGTTTAAAGGATGAGGCCCGCACTTCCGTTACTCCTTTTTTTCGTCGTCATAGCGTCATAGCCGCCTCACAATCGCACGTATGCTCCGGTTCGAATCCCTGGATATGCGCGCATTGCCTGAGCACGTGCCCTGTTTTGACTGCGTCACTAGTAATCTCTTTGTTATGTTTTTCCGCCCGAACCGGTTCGAAGCTGTTCAGGGATGGTGGAACATCTCAAGCTGGGAGGCCAACTGGTGCTGACCGTTCCTTCACTCGGTACGTTCGATTCACTTTGGCGGATCGATAAGGAGATGGCGGGTGGTGGCCTCTCGGCGGAATGTCGTCGGTTGGAAGCCTACCTTGCCGAACGTCCGTCCGCCGCAGACGCTCGAGGATGGCTGGATCGGCTTTATCTCTCGCGTATTGCTCTAGCTGAGTATCCGTTGGAGGTGGCGGCCGGCGCTGGGCAGGCATTTCTCCATCATCCGCTGCTCCGGGGGTGGTTTTCTCGATGGATGTGTACGAATGTTTTGAGGATCAGGGACTGGGCGGATGAGGTAATGATAAGGGTCTCCGAGATATAGCAAGCTTCACGCCGCTCATTGCGCAGCGATGTGTGTTGTCAGGGTGAAAACTCTAGGGCGGCAGGCAATGGCTGGTTGTATACCTGCAAAGGAATTGTCAGTTCAGCGACGTCTTGGTTAAAACCGGTATCCGAGTTCTACGATATACATGTCCACGCCGAGACTTGACGTTCCGTACAGTCCGGCATCTGAGAAGTGTTGGATACGAAGACCGGCAGAGGCGCGTGAAAATGGACTGACTTGAGCCCCTAAGGTTGCGACAATTTGAGCAGGGCCTCCCAAATCTTGCACACCGAACGTATGGTTGCTGAAGAGTCCTGCGCCTACCCCGGCGTCGAAGGTAACAAGCCCCTTCCAGCCGCTAAGCGCAAGCACAGGCACGGCTGTCACGATCAGACCGCTCTCATTGGCCCCTGTTAGTAGCCCCGCGCTTGCGATCAGTCTCGTCTCCAGATCCCATGTCCTTCCACTGAGCGGCCAGGACCAGGGGAGTTTGATGAGCGCTGCGACGTCGTATAGGTGGAAATAGTATTTTTGCTCTTTCCCCATGAAGGGGATTTTTTCACCGAAGCCAATACGAGGGCCTATGCTCAAGAGGCTAACGTCTCCTGCAAAGCTGGGTGTTGCGCATAATGCTGTGGTGAATCCGAGGATCATGATCAGATGCAGAAAGCGTATTCGTTGGCGACATCGCATATGCGGTCTCTGTGTGATCGAAAATTAGTGTGACACGATTCACCGATTCCTCCAAGAATTCTCATTTATTATAGTACACAGCCTGTACGCCGCGCGTGACGTGTCGTGTGGCTTACAGGAATCTAGAATTTTCTCTGGTAACACGGTGGTTGAAACAGTGTTCGTGCAGGGGAAAGACAGTCAAGAAGCGTGGGTGTAAGGTGTCTGAGGCTGCGACAGACTGAGAGTCGTTCGCTAGAGTATAGTGAATGTGAGATGGGAGAGTGTGATAAAGCAAGAAGGGGCGCTTCGATTGAAGCGCCCCTTCGACAGCTTGTTGGCGCTGTGTTAGAAGCGACCGCGTCCGCCGCGATCGCCACCGCCGCCACCACCGAAACGACCACCACCGCCACCACCACCGCCAGTGCGGGGTTCCTGTGGCTTGGCTTCATTGACAGTCAAAGGACGTCCATCCATTTGTGAGCCGTTCAACGCGGTAATCGCGGCTTTGGCTTCTTCCTGTGTGGCCATCTCGACGAAGCCGAAGCCTCGTGATTGCCCGGTGAACTTGTCCGTGATCACACGCGCAGACTCGACGGTGCCGTGCGCCGCGAAGAGGGTGGTGAGTTGTGATTCAGTTGCCGCATAGGGCAACCCGCCGACATAAAGTTTTGAACCCATGGGGGTTCCTCCTTCTGAAATTGATATTGATTGAGACTCGAGAACACATATACGAGGGGAAGGGACGGGCCGAAGGCGCGAACAGTGCAGCGACTTGGATCGAGCTTCCGGTCAGATTCTCGGTAACAACAACATCGGTGATGGGCCGTTCCATTCGCTGTTTCATGCGAGACCCGCCGCGTGAAACGAGGACATCCTAACAGAGACACAGGTGAAAAGCTATAGACATTGGTTTTTTACATTGTGAAGTGTCTGCCCGACGAAGGACGGATTGTATACGAGGGCAAGGATTGAGATTGTCATGTGGGGCGAGAGAGGCGGAAGACCGACTTATACGTCCGCATTGCCGGTGGGGCCGGGGCCAGGCCAAATGAGATACGGCGGCCTCTTCATCGTCTTCGCTGATTGTGGGTAGAGACGTTGGGCATAACTGTAGGCGTCTTCTTGTGCAACGAGGCACGTGGTTGCATCGAGGTGGTTGGAGATGATGCGGAAGGTTCCGCGGTCATCTGCTGCGATGGTTGCCATGTAGAGGGCACAAGAAAAACTTCCTTCTTTTGAGCAGGCTGTGCTGATCAAGAGGTGCGATCCGTCTGGAAACGTGATGATGGGATCCACGTTGGTACGGCTCATAGATATGTTCCTTCCATCACGTGTTTGACTTCATATAGCTTGGCTTGCGTATGGGGTGACATACAGTCTGAGGAGGTGTCCATCCCATTCGGTTCCTTCAAGGGCGACGACAGCGTGTAAGGCCTGTTCACCGGACCCCATTTCCACGAATCCATATCCGGCAGACATTCCTGTATGTTTAAATCTGACTACATACGCTCTGGCAACGAGACCGTAAGTGATGAAGAGGCCGCGTAACTCGCAGTCCGAAACCCTGTCTGGAAGTCCTCCCACATATAGGACTCGTTTTCCCATCGTGATGTCCTTTGTCATGTATCAGTTCGTTCGAGTCAGCGAGTCTTCGACATACGATCCAGTCCGCAATGATGTGGCAAGACCCAATGAGTAGAGACTATGGACGACCCATTTGAGGGATCGAAATGGTACCAGCAGGGACCATTTCGGTAATCGGTTGGGTACATATGATGGTAGTTATGGTACCCCTCGCCGAATTTCACAAGCGATACGAGCCAGCTATCCCGACTTGAGTCTGATGTGCCGTGCGGCTGCCGTCCCCACAGATGACAGATGGAGTTGATAAAAAACGTCGAATTCAATACGGCGAATGTACGTCCGACACTGGCGAGGAGAAAACGCCATTGAAGAGAAAACCGACGAGACATGTATCTTCTTCATCATCCTCATGAACTGGTACTGCGACCGTAAGCTGACACTCTACCCGGCGTGTTGACGTATCAATGGCTGCATGGGCTTCACTGTCTACCGATTCTACCTATAGGGCAGGCAAACGGAGCACGGTTGAATGATGTCCAGCAGAACCGTGTGTGCGGAACAGAGCTGAAACTAGAGCATCGATCGCGCAGAGATTGAGTGGGAGGGAGTGAAGGCGCGAGGGATATGGTCGTGACCCAGCTACATCTGAACGTAGTTTAACACAGACCGGCTGGTATAGCGAACGTGTCACTTTTCTAGGTCATGTCAGGCTACTTGTGTAAATGGGCGAAGGGTGCTGGCGCCCACTCCGGATTTCCCAGGCTTTAACGTACCCCTTCTACGAGCACATCGTGATGTTCGATAATCGCACCCGTCGACACCACCATCTTTGCGGTGTAAGTTCGGAGGCGGTTGAAGCCGTGTAGAAACGGACTTAAAGGTGTCTGCACAAGTCTAGGAAGTCCACCTCCTTATCCGTGGTCAGCAAGCTCCGGAAGATTTTGACTTGACAATTAAAATACGGTCGAAGTTTCTGGGGGATGATGGTTCGATTATAGAGCGGGGGCGATTCTTGAGAGGCAAAACCGTAGACACGATCTTCCTTGGATGGAAACAACAGGTTCATCCAAGAAGACCTTACCGATATTTGGCGGAGAGGGAGGGATTTGAACCCTCGGTAGAGGTTTTGCCCCTACGACGGTTTAGCAAACCGTTGCCTTCGGCCACTCGGCCACCTCTCCCCTAGTCTCTGTTCTATGCGGGGTTCCCAATCATCTGCAACGTGGGTCGATGACCATAGGAAGGCCTGCAAACGAACTACAATCTTACCCTAGGCTAGGTGGGAGGTACAAGCGGTTTCAAGGTAGATCAAGAAAACTTTCCAGAAGACAGGAAAGACTCACAGACCTAACGGCTTAGTCCATGGAAACACGATGGGTTTTTTCGCAATCTGAACGAGAGAGGAGGAGAGGATACGTGCCCATTGGCCTGCCTGCTTCATGTTGGGTGTGGTGTTATGGTTCCATGACGGTAACGGGAGGGGGTGAGTTTGCTGCTCCAATGCAGCCGCTTGTCTGCGGAAGGAGGTCGTGTTGGCGACGGGTGTCGAATAACGGAGTTCAACATGGCTGAGTCTGACCACTCCACTGACTGATAACATGTGTAACGCGGTTTGCTTCTGTTTCCTGTGTGCTCTGCGCAACTTGATATATTGGATGGGGGAAGAGAAAGCGTGCATTGTGTTTTCCTCCTCTGATGACGAAAGATGGAATTGTTCACATCCAAAGTAATCGACCGAGGTCTTCGTCGAGTCCGCGGGGGCGCTGGCACTGAGAACAGCGAGCGAAGAGTCCGCCAGCTTGCGGGTGTATATTCCCACGAAGCACGAGCTGGTACTTATGGCTTCCGCAAGAGGGACAGGCTTTACCGTCTAGCTCTCGACGAATGGCGCCGATTTTTCCGATCTGTTTGTGCATCGGTTTGTCCTTCCAAACATAATACTCACATAGCACACTCTTGAGCGTGATATTGGGTCAGGGCGGAAACTTTGAAAATACCGAAGAGGTAGGTACGGCCGAACTAAAGTGGGGGTAAATATCGAGTAGAAAAACCTCGATATGCGAGTCAGTAAAATAGTTATGTTTCAATTCGTTATCCTTAAAAGTTGATGATTTAATGAATATCTTCAGTGTTCGGCTATAAAGAATCCTATGATCTGGAAACCAAGAATTGAATGTGAAGCGATGCAGGTTGGTGTCGAAGTGAATAGTGCGAGGCTGTTTGGGCAGTCTTCCGGTTATTCTTCCGGAAGCGATCCGACACGAGCCGTCAGGACCTGACGGGCTAAGAGAGATGGTTCAGGTTCAGCCTGGAAGGAAATTAAGGTGGGGCATTGACTCACCGCATGCAATACAGTAGTAGATACCAGCTAAATAACCCCCTGGCGGTGCTTTCCAACTCCTGATTCAGATCGTCACAGGGAAAGAGATCCCTAAGCTGGCTCCATTTCTCTCGTAACTTGGCATGTTCGGCATCAAATACGAATCCATCGCGGTTGAGGCTGGATTGTTACAAGAAACTCAAATGACCCACAGCTAACCCAAGAGACGGCTTCATGAACAATACCGTATACTATGATGCGCAGATGACCGACGATGAACGGCGTGCGGCCCTCTTCGACGGACAGTTATGTGTCTATTCACCTACAAAAAGTTCACTCGCCTTTATTGAGTTTGTGCGTAAGTTGACCATGGAGGCGTTCGGGCCACACGACCCGGAGAAGGCGCAATTCGACATGCCGGTTGAAGAGTATGCTGGATTATTAACCAAGCTCAAGCCGAACTTCATTCATCACCCAGAGTCCAAAGCATATCTCCAGGCTCTCTTGCGTGACATGGGCTGTGATCTGAACAAGACCTATTTCGACGTCCCAAAGATGCGCAGCTCGACCAGCGACAATTATTTGACGACAGGAATCGCTTATGCCTGGCATCCTCACCGGGACACGTGGTATTCCGCTCCGTCTTGCCAGATCAATTGGTGGATTCCCATCTATGACTTTCAGTCGGATAATGCGCTGGCGTTCCATCCTCGCTATTGGAATCAGCCTGTAAAGAACAGCTCGAAGGGCTACAACTACTATGAGTGGAATCAGAAATATCGGGGCGGTCACGTCGGACAGTACCTCAAGGAAGACCCGCGTCCACTTCCGAAACCAACTCAGCCCATCGATCTCGACCCACAAATCCGACTGATTGTTCCGCCGGGCGGGATCATCCTCTTTTCTGGCGCCCAGCTACATTCTAGCGTCCCGAACACATCGGGCAAGACAAGATTTAGCATCGATTTTCGGGTAGTTCATCTGGACGATGTGAAGGAAAAGAAGGGTGCTCCGATTGTGGACGAAGCATGCACGGGAACGACCATGCGAGACTATCTCCGTGGTACGGACTTGACCCGTATCCCCGAAGATCTCGTAGCGTTGTATGACGATGGAACGAGCACAGCCGGCGAGTTGTTGTATCAACCGACGTAACGGGATGAGCAATCCTTCGCGCCTCTCGTAACAGCCACACTGATTCAGGAAACATCAAAAGGCGCATCCAGATATATCCCAAAAGGCGCCGACTTCTTCAGGAATCTGAAGAAAGCCGCCACGCCGTCAACGTCCCGCCGTCCTTCCTGTGAGCTGACGGATCGTACTTCTCCGATTGTACTCGTTGCGTCTTTCATTATCGTCCCGCTTACTTTTTGCCCAGCATTGTCGCGCAACCATGATCTGTCTGCCATGTGCTCGTAAGGGTGCCGCAGAAGTAGGTGGATCGCTTCACGGCCTTATAAGAGGAGACGGCGCCAGGAAAAAGTGTTGTGAAATCCGTTGTGAAATGAGTGGTAATTTTGATGAAATGGCGACAACAGGAGTGGGGGAGAGCGACGATCATCTATCGTCTGGAATCGACGATCTTTAGCAGGTGGCTACCTGCACGATCATCTCGCATGCTTCCTCAGCCGCTAGCTGAATCTTCCTATGGCTATGAGGGTTTTTGTACGAACCTAAAGCACCCTGCCATGAGGTGCGATAGAGCAGAGCGTTCCGACACCGGCTTTGCTTGGTCGGTGAGCGGACCAGTACTTTCGTGGAATGCCTTTCGTGCGAGATCCACACCATAGTCTTCGGCCGTGAATTTTCCTGCTTCTCGGATCGCAACCTCTAGCTCCTTGAAGGCCAGGAATACTGAATTGTCATAGTCGCCGCGCATGAAAGCCGACCAAAACACTTTGACGATGGATGGAGAATGGCGCGTGCCAAAAGAACCGAATTTGACGTATGCAGCTAGTTCTTCACGATTCCTTGAGTTGCTTGCCCCGTCGAGTGAGGAAATGCCATCCAAAGGTGTCTCCCGGTATTGGTGCGATCATTCCTTCTCGAATCAGCCAGCTCCAGCTTTCCGCCATGGCGTAGCTAATCTCTTCCATCTCTGCCGGTGCAAAGGGGCCCAACGTTTCCGCGCTAGTAAAGCTATTACGATGCAAGTGCGATGGTGCGTTCGCTCCGGGGACTTGATCAATTCGAGCGCGAGCCCCGCGAGCTCTTCGGGGTCCAGCGTCAGAATAGATTTAGAATTGGATAAAAGATCATGAAGTGTGGGCATATATGCTTCCTGTGTCCCATGGTTGGCTTTTTGTGGGGCTGGGACGTGAAGCTAGAAAGATACTTGCATTTAAGTTATTGTAATAAAAGCATATTTGGCGGAGGGGGCGAGATTTGAACTCGCGGACCCCTTGCGAGGTCTCCAGTTTTCAAGACTGGCACGTTCGGCCGCTCCGTCACCCCTCCTCCATGCCGAATAATCATCGGACGTCAATGATTAAACGTCAAGTGTACAAGAAGAACAATTCCACAATCGTCGAATATGACATTGATGTTCTTCTCTCAAGACTTTGTGATTTGCTTTAGGCCTCCCATATAGGGACGCAGCACCTCAGGGATCAACACCGACCCATCCGGTTGCTGGTAGTTTTCGAGGATGGCCACGAGCGTGCGGCCGACGGCCAGTCCAGACCCATTAAGTGTATGAACAAACTCTGTTTTCTGCCCCTTCTTCCCAGCTGCGTCCTTATAGCGAATGCCGGCCCGTCTGGCTTGAAATGCTTCAAAGTTGCTGCAGGAGGAAACCTCCCGATAGTGGTTCTGGGAAGGAAGCCAGACTTCGATATCGTAGGTCTTCGCCGCTGAAAATCCCATATCGCCAGTGCAGAGGGTGACAACTCGGTAATGAAGTCCTAGCCCCTGCAAGATAGCTTCGGCATGGTGCGTCAAGCGTTCCAGCTCCTCGTACGACTGTTCTGGTAGTGTAAACGTAACTAACTCCACTTTGTTGAACTGATGAAGGCGAATGAGCCCTCTGGTATCTTTTCCATAAGAACCTGCCTCGCGTCGAAAACAGGGGGTATAGGCCGTATATCTAATCGGTAGCGCACTCTCCGTGAGCATCTCGTCACGGTGGAGATTCGTCACCGGCACCTCTGCTGTTGGGATCAAAAAATAGTCCTCGTCCCGCAGGCGAAAGCTATCCTCTTCGAACTTGGGTAACTGGCCGGTCGCGGTCATGCTTGATCGATTGACCAGGAATGGCGGCAGGACCTCCCGATAGCCGTGCTGTATGGTGTGAAGGTCGAGCATATAGTTGATGAGCGCCCGTTCGAGTCGCGCGCCGGCCCCCGTCATAATGGCAAATCGCGCGCCTGAGATTTTTGCCGCGCGGTCGAAATCCAGAATGCCGAGGGTTTCGCCGATCTCCCAATGGCTCTTGGCCGGTGTGCGCAATGCGGGGGGGGATCCCCACTTGCGCGTCTCCTTATTGTCGCCCGAGTCTTTCCCTATCGGCACCGACACATGTGGAAGATTTGGGATGCGAAGATTTAAGTCGATAACTTTTTGCTCAATAGAACGTAATGCCTCTTCTTGCCTTGCGATTTCAAGCCGCCGTGTCGATATCCCCTGAGCCTCAGGCAACTTCATGGCTTCTTCAGCTTTATTCTCCCGCATAAGGCGGCCAACTTCCTCTGAAACCTTTCTTATCTCATGGCGTTCCTGCTCGAGTTTCATTGTGAGGGTGCGACGTTCCTCAATAAATTTTCGAAGGTCATCCCACGCAATGTCGGCTCCGCGTGGACCGAGTTGAGCTCTCAGGCCGTCTAAATCGTCTCGTAAATAGCGGAGGTCATACATAGTCGTGTGTTCCAGAAAGCGGCTGGAATCTAGCATCGAGATAGGGGTTAGTCAATCAATCAAGCCATGACATTCCCTCTGGCATGCAGGGATTTACCGTTGACAGAAGCAGGTGAATCGAGGACCATATTCACATGCTCACGGTGATGAATCCACCTAACCCATTCGAGTCACAACATCGAGATCTCTTAGAGCCTGCCCCCCATGTGCAACTGCACATGTTTGAAGATACGACGCGTGACATTCTTAGCCGGAATGACAGTCCTGATCTGCCGTTTCGATGGAGCCTCAACCCCTATCGTGGCTGTTTCCACGCGTGCGCCTATTGTTATGCGAGACCGACTCATGAGTATTGGGGGTTCGGTGCCGGGACGGATTTTGAGTCGAAGATCATCGTCAAGCGACAGGCCGCAGTCTTGCTCCGTCGAATATTCGAGAAGTCCTCGTGGAAAGGCGAATTGATTCTATTTTCAGGGAACACCGATTGTTACCAACCCCTGGAAGCCTCACTAGCACTGACGCGGAGCTGTCTAGAAGTCTGTGCTGAATACCGGAATCCAGTTGGGATCATTACTAAGGGGGTGTTGGTGCTGCGCGATGTGGATGTATTACGCCGGTTGCAGGAAGAGGCGTCGGTCCACGTGTATTTCAGCATTCCGTTTTCGGATGATGAGGTTGCGCGCAAGGTTGAACCCCATGCGCCTTCTAGCCGCAAACGCTTTGAAGCGATGGCGACATTGGCGAACGCGGGGATTTCCACCGGCCTCTCGTTGTCTCCTATTATTCCAGGTCTCAATGATGAGGATGTACCTGACCTATTGGCCCGAGCGAAACAAGCTGGGGCAGTGGAGGCGGTGGCGACGCTATTGCGTCTATCTGGCCCTGTGGAGACGGTGTTTATGGAGCGAATGGCTGCGGCCTTTCCAGATCGAATCGCCAAAATCACGAATCGGATTCGGGATGTGCGGGGCGGAGGGATCAGCGAGAGTGCCTTCTTCGAACGCCATCGGGGCGTCGGCCCCTATTGGGCCATGATCGAACAATTGTTCGAAGTCTCCCGATGCAAGGCTGGATTGTCGGCGGTGCACGACGTGGCGGTTCCCAATACGTTTCGCAGGCCAGGATTTGCACAAATAGCGTTATTTTGAGGAATACAGAGAAGGGGGCGAGAATGAAACATAATCCTGGGTTCCTCAAGTTGGTCAATGAGACAAGAAGGCGTGTCAAGGAGTGTACGGTGGCACAGGCGAAAGCTCGCCTCGGTAGTGGTGAGGCGCTGCACTTTCTCGATGTGCGAGAGGATCAGGAATTTGCGAAGGATCATGCGAAAGGCGCCCGTCATCTAGGAAAAGGAATTATCGAACGCGACGTGGAAACGCTTATCCCCGATAAAAATGAGGCGATCTTGCTGTATTGCGGAGGTGGCTACCGGTCAATTTTAGCCGCAGATGTGCTTCAGCGCATGGGCTACACAAATGTGGTGTCGATGGATGGGGGAATCAAAGGTTGGCGGGATGCAGGCTATCCGATGGAGTCTTGATGGGACCTCAGAGAGGCTGAGGCCCCATATATGGATATGGCCGAGGAGGTTATTTGCTGTTGGCTCGATCGAACTCTTTGATCACCTGATCGGTTAAATCCACGGTGTCCTTGTTGTAGATGACAATTTTGACCGTTTGCTCACTGCCTTTATCAACGACAAGGGCAAACCCGCTTTTTTCCGCCACGGTCTTTGTGGCTAAAGAAATTTTCTTCATGTACTCGTCGACTAATTCCTTCTGCTTTCCCTGCAGTTCCTGATTAAACTCCTGCGCGCGTTTCTGATACTCCTGGACCTTGGTGCGGAACTGGGTCTCTTTTTCTTTTTTTTCGGTGTCGCTTAACTTTGCAATTTGCTCCTTGAGCGTTTTCTCCGTGTTGCGCAGTTCCTCTTCATCACCGGACAACAACTTCTGTCTGGTGGTCACATATTCTTTGAGCCCATCCAAGGCTTTTTTGCCTGCTTTTGATTTCTCCAATACAGCTTGAGGATCGACGACGCCCATCTTGAAGGCTTCGGCGGCGTGTGCAGCAGGAAGAGATCCGAGACATACGATGCCTGCTGCGACCAAGAGGAGAGTGATCCGCCTTAAGAAAATTCCCATTCTTACCATAACACGCGCTCCTTATTGATAAATAACCCCACAACGAAACTGGTGCGAGGATAGCCGTGAGACTAGGGTCTGTCAAGGGATTGTGTCGTGCGAAGGTTAGACGAAGTATCGGCTGGTGTCGAACTTATACTCGGTGTTATCGATCAAACGAATAATGTTATCGCGGAAACTCCCAGTCTCATCTTTTTCGGCCAAGCCTATCTCGCGCCCCTGATCGACTGGGTTCCCCTGTGAGTCGGTGATGACTTTGACGAACGGTCGTTCGGCGTTCATCTTGTCTAACGCTGGTTTGACCACGACTGCTAGCTCGCCCGTTTCCAGCATCACCAAGCTGCCGATGGGAATGATGCCGACGCAGTTCACGAACAGCTTAAGCAGGACCGAGTCGAAGGCCTTGCCAGACTTGGAAAACATCATGTTCAACACTTTTGATGGCGACATGGGTTCCCGACGATAGACACGGGAGGAGGTCATGGCGTCGTAACAATCTGCAATCGTGAGGATGCGACCGGTGAGTGAGGATGTCCATGGCACAGTCAACTTCGGATAACCAGAGAAGTCCAGGTTCATGTGGTGTTCGAAGGAGGCTGCCGCCATGCGGCCAGGCAGATTCGTGATGCCTCTCAACTTTGAAAGAGCCAGCACTCCCTCTGTGGGATGATTGCGCATGGCTATCCAGTCGTCATCGGTAAACTCCCCGGGCTTGTTCAGCACTTCGATTGGGATGGTAGATTTGCCCACGTCATGAAACAGCGCAGCAAGCCCTAGGTCAGCCAGCTCTGCCTTGGGGTAGCCCGCACGATTGGCCAGTGCAATGGACAGCAGCGAGACATTGACAGAATGATTATGTGTGTATTGATCGTGGCAACGAAGGGTGGTGAGCCCGAGGACCGTGGCCTCATCGTCCATCATGAGGTCGACGATGTTTTGGATTGCGCGTTTCGCCTGCTTAAAACTCACTGTTCCTCTCTCACGGATTGACTGCGTGAGAGTTCCGACGGATCCCGCCACTTTTGCATAGCCGTTCTTCGCGTTCCCTTTCCGTTGTGCGTTTGGATCGGCGTTTCCTGTGTCGCCTGGGACCTTATTTTCCGCTGTTCCGGATTCCTTGTTGTCTCCTGATTCGGCCCCCTCGTTGATGTGCACCTCACGTTGTTCTTCCAACTCAATACTATTGACCCCTCGGCCCGTAAGTTCCTTTCTCAAGTCGTCGATGGAGTTATTGTCAGGATCAAGGGTGACAAAGAGCGCGGCAAATTCACGAAGCTCCTTCGATTCCGTGGTATATGAGAACGACACGCCGCCGATTTTCCACACGTTCAAGGCATCGATAAAGCTCGTCACTACGGCCATCTGCTGGGCAGTGACTTTTAGATGGTTTTCCCCGAGAAACAGGAAATCGTCCTGTAGCCGGAGGGTAACCGGGCGGTCGTGAGCCATGGTCTTAATCAGAGTCAGCATCGTATCAACAGGCTTGTCCAGTGCCGCGTTGGTGCGGTCGTAGATGCGAGAGGTCTTGATGAGGACGTTCAGTTGTGTGACCAATTGAATGCCCAGCATGATCATCTGCTGGTCGAGAATGTCGCCGGCTTCTGACCCTCGAGCAATCTTTTGTGAGAGGGATTTTTCGTGGGTGAGGATCGGCTGAGCGTGCTCGTTCACAACCGTGGCCTCTTTAATTTTGAAGTCACTCACAGGAATACATCCTTACTCATGATGCTGCCTGTTTGAGCTGTTGCCGTTGGGCGTGAGCAAGCGCAGCTGAACAGGCTTGGCGGACGGCGGTGCCACCCTTTTTTTGACCCATCTCAAGGGTGGCGAGGCCTGCAGGGGTGGCAAGTTTACCCAATACTTCGGCCGCGAGCATGGCGAGTTCTTCTTTTTTTTTCCTGTTGGTCCATGACCGTTCCGTCAACAAGCTTTCAAAGTGTGGAATGACTTCATCGCCGCTGGTCGCGCGCATCGCGAGAAATACCGCGCGTTTTTCACTGAGGGCCCGATCCATAAAAATATCCGTTGATACGAGGGGCGGCCAGGTGGCGTAGGGCACCTTATATTGACCGCTCATGAGCAGCTTGAGTGCTGCCAACCGTACTGGCTCCTCAGCGTCATTCACGAACGAAACCAGTTTCACCCCATTGCCGTTGGGGCGGAGTATACCGATCGCTCGCACGACCTCCTTCCGTACCTGTACGTCAGGGTAACGCACCAGTTTTTCTATAGATTCCACAAATCGTGGATTGTTCCATTTGAGGAGGATTGCAAGCAGATTTTTCACATACCGAGGGCGGCGGTCTGACAAACCACGTAGTACGTGATCCGGTTGATCTTTCGCGAGTATCTCCAGAGCTTCCATCACAATCGCCTGATGGGGTGTCGCTTCCAGAGTGGCTAAGAGAGCGCAGAGGGCTGGAACGGCCCTTGGAGTCAGGGCCAGCAACACGGGCGACAATCCTTCCGTGCTCGCACCGGGAGTCCTATTCAAATAGGTCTCAATCATCTTCATGCGTTCAGGTCGATCCAGGTTGTCGAGCAGGGCTGCCAGTTGTACCTTGTGACTATCGCTGAGATCCGGCCTGATCTCAGCGGTGGCGCGTAACAATCCAAGGATGCTGTCGAGCAAGGACCATTTCCCTTGGGCTGTTAATGAGTCGATGATATTTCCCCAGAGGTCAATCAACTTGGCGAGGATCGCCGGAGATTTTTCTGAGGCCAAGATCGCGGTCAGCATATCCAATAGGTATATCGTGTTGTCTCTGGCGCTCTCAGTCTCGATCTCTTTTGCCAGCGCGGCGAGTTCCTCTTCAGTGACGTCATAGCCTATGTGACCGGATTGGAATCTGCCTGCCCTCCCATCAGAAGCCTTGTGAGCTGTGGAACTGCTGCCCTCGGGTCCAAGCTCTCTCTCCTTTCTAGCTTTGGCTCGTTCCCGATCAAGAAGATCCCGCAGACTTGATGGTAATGCTTCCATCGTTCCGGCCGCAGGCAGGGCGAACACGTCTCCGACGGTTGATACCTTCGAAATTTCTTCGGCGGTGACCAGGGTGATTGTGGAAAGGTTCTTCGACCATAAACGAGTGACAATGTCATCATCATCTTCTTTATTCGGATCGAGGCTGTCCCACAGCGAGTCAAGCAGGTAAGAGAGATCTTCAGCCGGAAGACCTTCGAGGAATGTGAGTTCTCGAATACCGTCAGAGTAGAGCTTAAACGCCACGCTTTCATTGCTCGATTCCTGGTCGGATTGATAGACCACTTCCCCGCCGAAGTACAGCTCAGTGCGTTGAACAAGAAAGGCCAATTTGGAATAGGTGGCGAGGTGAGCCGTGAGGCCTTCGAATAATTGCTGAAAAAACGTCTGCGCGACCGGGTTCGTGGCTCCGTATGTGCGGCTGGACTTTGCCGTTCTATCCAAGAGTGTGAGAAGTCGTTTGACGGAGGTCAATTCCGGATTCGGTGGCGCTTTTGCGGGAGAGAGCGGCAGAGCACTGCTCTCTGTCGTAAGTTCGTCCATGGCTTTAGTCGTACCGTGGAGGGTGCTTAATCGTCAAGGAAATAGCCTCTCTCAACCTGATGACTATCGAGAAATTACCCAGGGATTCTTTCTGGATCAGGTTGCCGGCGGGAGGGCATTGTGCCTTCATCGTGAGCCCGGTAGAATCCGCTTTATCGTCATGATCGTCTTGCCCCACATCGTGTGTTTTGGGGATAGTCTCACGGCTGGGTTTCAATCGCCCACGGTAGGTAATCCTCAGGGTGCCGAGACTCCCTATGGCCAGTTTCTGCAAGAATTGACAGGGCCTTCCGTGCGGGTGTCGATAAGTGGAATCTGTGGCGAACTGACCGGTGAAATGGCGATCCGGTTTCGGTCTGCCGTTCTTGCTCACCAACCGTCCTATGTGGTGATACTCGGCGGGACGAACGATCTTGGATGGAATGCTGCGCCGTCAGACATTATGCGGAATCTCTTGAAGATGTATGAACTGGCTATGGCAGCTGGGATTACGCCAGTGCTGGTAACGGTTCCCTCGATGAGAATGGGGGACGATCTGCACAATGACGAGGGGCGTCGATGGTTTGCTCAGCATCTTGATCGACGGCGCCAGCTCAACGGGATGATCCTCGGCTACGCTGAATTGAAGGGATTGGTAGCCGTTGATCTTTTCACTGCGACTGCGGAGTCTGCGACGCAACAACTTGCGGCCCCGTGTTCAAGCGACGGGCTGCATTTGAACACTGCCGGATATCGGCTGTTCGCACAGTTGCTCTACGACCAGGTGTTCGCCAAGGTAGTATCAAAACCCCAGGAATGAACCGATGATTCTCGATGTGACCGATCGAGGCTTTGATGAAATGGTTGAACAGTCGACGATGCCGGTATTGGTGGAGTTTTGGAAGCCTGGATGCGGGAATTGCCGAGCGCTGTTGCGTGAACTTGAGAAGCTTGAACATGATGTAGCCGGAAAAATCCTGATCCTGAAAATGAATGTCGAAGAGAATTTCCAGATTCCAGCAGAGCTGGAAGTTCGATCATTGCCGGCGCTTGCTCTCTATTGCCAAGGAGCATTCGAGCGGTTTATCGGTGGGCTGGGAACCAGAGAGGAAATTCTCAAGCAGCTGAATCTGAAGTGAATCGTTACAAGGTTCGCCAGGTCCGTCCATCCTTCTCGATGAGGCGATCGGCCTCGACCGGCCCACTGGATCCTGCTTGGTATTCAGGTAACCATCGCAATCCTTGCTGCTGCCATCCTTCCAGAATCTTGGTAATCCAGGCCCAGGACGCTTCAACGGCGTCGCGCCGCATGAACCGAGAGGCATCACCGGCCATCACGTCCAGCAGCAACCGCTCATAGGCTTCCGGCGAAGGGCGGCCAAAGACATCGCTGTACTGAAAATCCATTTCTACCGGGTGTGTCTGCGCGCGGGTGCCCGGCACGCGCGAAACGATGCGGAGAGAGAGTCCTTCCTCTGGTTGGATGCGCAACGCCAACACGTTTGGCGGTTGGGGCTGCTGCGTATTGGCATTGAACAGGATGTGCGGGATGTCCTTGAATTGCACGGCGACCTCGCTGGCGCGATGAGGGAGCGCTTTCCCGGTCCGTAGATAAAAGGGCACGCCAGACCAGCGCCAGTTTTCCACGAAGCATTTGAGTGCGACATAGGTCTCCGTTGTGGAGTCGGGGTGAATCCCTTTCTCACGACGATAGCCAGGGATGGGCACACCATGGGCTGTGCCTTGACTATACTGGGCGCGGGCGGTGACGTGTTCGACATCCTGACCAGTAATAGGTCTGAGACAGCGGAGGACTTCCATTTTCGCGTTGCGCACCACATCGGGGTCGAGCGAATAGGGAGGCTCCATTGCGACCAAGCACAGCAGCTGCAGCATGTGGTTTTGCACCATGTCGCGCAACGCGCCGGCTTCTTCGTAGTAGCTAGCTCTGGTCCCCACGCCTTCCGCTTCGCTGACGGTGATCTGCACATGATCGATGTACATGTGGTTCCAAATCGGCTCGAAGATGCTGTTGGCGAACCGGACAACCATCAAATTCTGAACTGTCTCTTTTCCCAGATAGTGATCAATCCGGAAAATCTGCGATTCGTCGAACACGCGTCCCGTGATTTGGTTGATGGCTTGGGCAGAGGCCAAATCACGGCCGACCGGTTTTTCGACGATAATACGGGCATAGGGCGTATGCGCCTCCGGCTTCGTGACCAATCCGGCCTGCTCAAGTCCCTCGCACACGGATGCTACGGAACTGGGAGGGATGCTCAAATAGAAAATCCGGTTGCCGGGTAACTGAAAACTCCGTTCTATGTCTTCTGCTCGGGCCTTCAGCCTGGCGTAGGTGTCGGGGTCATCGTTTCCTCCCGACACATAAAAGAGGTGTGGTGCAAAGTCCTTCCATTTGTCCTCTTCCAAGGCTTGCCGAGAATGTGCGATGACGCCGTCGCGAACTGTTGCGCGGAACTCCTCGTCGGTCATCGCTGTGCGGCCTAACCCAATCACGGCGTATTTCGGCGGAAGGAGCCCATCGAGGAGTAAATTGTAAAGGGCAGGAATCAGACGCCGGCGCGCCAGATCGCCGGAGCCACCGAAGATGACGAGCGTGCAGGGCTCGACTGGGGGGATCGTTTCCTGCGAGGGGCTGATATCGATACGTGAGCTATTCGGTGGCATAAGGCTCCGGCGTTACCGGCGAACCGCGTGGCCGCCAAAAGCATTTCGCAACGCGGCCAGCATCTTTTCCGCAAAGGATTCGCTCTGTCTCGATCGGAATCGAGTGAATAGTGCCGTCGTGAGTGTCGGAACAGGTACATCCTTCTCGATCGCATCGGCGATCATCCAACGACCCTCACCGGAATCCTGTACATAGCCCTTCAACTGTTCCAGTCGCGGATCCTCTTTCAAGGCGCCAGCCGCCAGTTCCAAGAGCCAGGAGCGGACGACGCTGCCGTGCATCCAAAGGTCTGCGATTTTTGCGAGGTTCAGCTGGTACTCACTCTTCGCCATCAGCTCGAAGCCTTCCGCATAGCCCTGCATCATGCTGTATTCGATTCCATTATGCACCATTTTTACATAATGCCCTGCGCCGACTCCACCGACGTGAGCCCAGCCTTGTTCAGGCGCCAGCGTCGTGAAGATTGGTGCGAGTTGTTCTACTGGGGCCTTGTCGCCACCAACCATCAGGCAGTAACCGATCTTCAACCCCCAAATACCTCCGCTGGTTCCGGCATCGACATAGTGCAGTTGTTTCTTCTTGAGGTCCCCGGCCCGTCGAACATCATCATGAAATCTGGTATTGCCACCGTCGATCACGGTGTCGCCTGGATGGAGCAGTGAGGCAACGGTCTGAACGGTTTCCTCTGTCGGTGTGCCGGATGGGACCATAATCCACACTGCACGTGGGGCCTTGAGCTGGCCGATGAGGTCGGCTAACGAAGAAGCTCCGATGCAGCCAACGCTTTCGGCCTGCTTGATCAGATCTGCCGATCGATCATAGACCACCACCCGATGCCGGTCACGCTGTAATCGAGTGACCATGTTCATGCCCATCTTCCCAAGTCCGATAAACCCGATTTCCATAGTGTCTCCTTCCTTTCAGAATACTGAAAAGATTTGGCGGTGTTCTGCAAGGCTCAGATTAGTCAATCAATGAGTCCGATCTTCGCTTCCCTATACCCTCAATTTCAGCCTACTGTAGAAGTAGAGGCTCTGTTCACGTATCGCAGGGAATACAGATCAGGTGAGGCATCTGTTCTCTATTCATACCCGAAGGATGAATGGCTGACAAGCTTCATGTGACAGTAGTCAGATCACAGACCCAGGAATCCCATCAGTCGATTCTGGCAGGATTCGGTACGTCCTTAAAAAGAGTATCGGCAAGATCACGGCCAAAGTTGAGTCGTTCCGGTAAAGTGGTTGCAGTCAAAAACCGTCCAGCGAGGTCACCCATCCCCGCATCACGTGAGGCGATGAACTTTGGCGCGTCACTTGGTGCGGTCAACCAGAAGCCCCGTAGCCGGAAGAACGCGGTGATAATGTCATCGAAGAAGATCGAGAGAAGATACTGCGCAGTTGCCGGCTTGTCGGCGAGGTCTCTCGCCTTTCCCAATACATGGAAACATTCCGCTTTCATCCGAATCTGTTCATTAATGCTGACAGGAGGCAGCCCTTGTCGGAATCGTTGGTTCGCGCGTTCGATAAGCCTGGCTCCGATGTTGTCGTGATCGAAGAGGATACGGGCTTTCCGCAAGAGAGAAGGGAGGCGCGGCGAGTAGGGAAGATCCTCCTCAAATTCCTGGTGCCCGCGATAGCGTATGTCGGCTAGGCGGTCGGCAACACGGACGATTTCGTGGCCGTCGGCCTGGCCTTTCACAAGCGCAATCAAGTCGATGTCGCTGTGCATCGTAATCGCCCGCCGAACGCTGGACCCCACCAGAATGACACTGACGAGATCGCCTCCGCGACGACCACGAACATGGCGCAAGGCCACTGCGACAAGCTCTTCGAACCCCGGTTCTTCGATAGGGTCCGGCTGTTCAGGCGGTTCTGGTACTGCCAGGAGCTCTGCCTGCAATTCTTCCGATGTCGGGGTAGGGTGGGCGGTGGGGCTATCCATGTTTAGGTTCCCTGTATGCGCTGAATGAGTTTCGGAAGTGATTCAAGCCAGTCCTCGAACGGTTGGTCTGCATCAACGATGATTTCCACTTTACCATTGGGTAATCGCCTGACGACACCTGGCCTCTCTGGGGACAAGGGGATTTCGACCCACTCGCGATTCAGCCCAAGCGAGTCGGTGACCCCAAGGATTCGATTGATATATGTGAACGGGACAACGTCGAGCGGCATTGAGGCTCCATTGGGCGGCATTCTAGATTTCAGTGCAAGCAGTGTCAATGAGCGGATGTCCTTCCTTCGTGATCATGAGCGGTTCTCCTTCCATGGCTGATAGTCAAGGGAAGGAAACACGGGGCCGGAGGCTAGCAGGGTGTTGAAAAAAATCCGCCAGCGGCGTTCTCGCGCCGCTCAGAGACTCAACGTACCGAAGCGTACGCCTCGCCTCTTCGCTCGCTGCGGCCTTGCTGGACGGCCTTTTTGAACACCCTGTGGGCTTTCCGTCAGCCCATAACATTCTGGACTCTTGTGTGCCCATCGCCTCGACATCTTTTTTCAATAGCCTGCTAGCTCCTCAATACACGGGTAAAGATTGCGCCGGCTTCCTCGATCATGGCACTGGAGATATCCAAGTGTGTGACAGCACGAAAACTGTTGCTGCCAATGGTATTGATTAAGAGTCCTTCTTGTTTTAATGCGGCCACGATGGCTGAGGAGCTCAGGCGGTGGCCGATCACTCCAAACATGACAATGTTCGTGTCGACATCTTGAGGATTGACCTTGACCGTGGGAATCTGCTGTAGCTGTCGCGCCAGCCGCTTGGCATGGTCATGATCCTCTTTCAGTCGTCCAAGATGGTGCTCGAGCGCATAGATACCGGCTGCTGCGAGGACACCGGACTGCCGCATGGCACCGCCGTACATACGCCTCAGTCGCTTGGCTTTGTCAAGCAGGGTGAGATCATTCATCAAGAGGAGTGAACCGGCCGGGGCTCCCAGTCCTTTCGAGAGGCAGACCGACAGGGTGTCAAAGTGCTGGGCATACGAGGCCGGTGGTAGTGTGGTGGCCGCGATGGCATTGAATAGACGGGCGCCGTCCAAATGCATGGGGATGTCATGAGTGGACGCCACTGTTCGAATCCGTTCAATCGTCGCGAGGGGATAAATTGTCCCACCGCCGCTGTTATGGGTATTCTCCAGGCAGATCAGCGCCGTTTGAATGGTGTGCGGTTCTTTAGGGCGGATGGCCGCCTCAACTTGTTCGGATGAAATGAGGCCGCGATTCCCCGCGACCCAGTGAAGTTGCACCCCTGCCAGCGCTCCGGCCGCGCCTTGTTCATATCGGACGATATGCGCCGTACTTTCGACAATGACTTCTTGGCCTGGTTGCGTGTGGAGGCGAATGGCAAGTTGATTGCCCATCGTGCCGGACGGCACGAACAACGCGGCCTTTTTCCCAAACATTGCGGCCGCCATCTCTTGAAGGCGATTGACGGTGGGATCCTCACCGTAGACGTCGTCTCCCACGTCTGCACGCGCCATCGCGTGTCGCATGGCGTCAGTGGGTTTCGTGACCGTATCGCTGCGCAGGTCGATCATCAAGCGTTCGTGAGCCTACCACAAGATTGTGAGTAGGGGCATTCTAGCAAATTTTCTTCATGGGAGGGAGAATTGCTCTCGGAGGGTATGGTGCGGAGGGGAGTCTTCGTGACGTGCGCCCATCGGTGATCAAAATAGAACCGGACGCCGCTTGCTCGACGGCCGTAGTAGGATCTGCAAGGGTGTCTTCTTCAGAGAGACACACAAGCGTGGAATGAGTGTCGTGACAAATGATGCTCGTCTGGTGTGGGTAGTTGTGAAGCCTCCGGCCATCCTATCTCTTGCTTTACGAGAAAAAAACCCGTGTGCTATAGTCCGAAGCCGATCGTGTGTGGTGACTGCGCAGGCTCATGTTTACGAGGTGTACAATGCATGAAGTTCC
Organism: uncultured bacterium; assembly: GCA_965233175.1. Lineage (GTDB taxonomy): Bacteria > Nitrospirota > Nitrospiria > Nitrospirales > Nitrospiraceae > Palsa-1315. The sequence continues at coordinate 1,518 of CBDDRW010000082.1, read as the reverse complement.
AGTGAAGATTTATATCGATAAGCTACTGAAAGAATGTAGAAGTACGGCGAATGTACTCGCGCTTTTATCTGGTCCGGTCAAAGAGAAAGCGTTACGTGCGATGGCAGATCGTTTAGCGACCGACGAAGAGAAGATTCTGGCGGCGAACGAGAGAGATGTGGATGCTGTCGGGAAATCTTTCGAGACTGACGTCATGAAGGATCGAATGAAGGCCGCTGTGGCTCGCTTGCGTCTGACAGCGAGCGATATTAAGGAGATGGTGGATCGTCTTCGCCTGATCGCAGATTTGCCGGATCCAGTTGGTACAGTCAACTCGCGAGCCGAACGGCCCGACGGATTGCAAGTGAGTCGTGTCCGTGTTCCGATCGGGGTGATCGGTGTGGTATCGGAGCTGAGTCCGCTCATTACTGTGGAGTCGATCGCACTGTGCTTTAAGGCCGGTAACCTATGTGTCTTTCGTGGCGCTCCGGAGTGGGGGCTGACGCAGGCGGCTATTGCAACCGGGCTACGCGAAGCCGCGGAGCACAGTGGGGTGCCGGGAGGCGCATGGATCATCATCGAGCGTCCTGAAAAAGAGGTGGCAGTCGAGCTGATTCGGTCGGGAAAGTGCCTTGATGCGATTATCCCGCGCGGCGGACCCGGCCTCAGAAAATCCGTTGTGGAGCAGGCGAAAATGCCGGTGCTCTGCTACGACGGGGGGCTCACACAGATGTATGTGGATGCCGACACGGATATGCCGATGGCTCAGAATGTGGCGATCAATTCCAAGGTACAGAAGGCTGTGGCATCCAACTCGCTCGACACGCTGCTGGTGCAACAGGTGATTGGTCGGCAATTTTTGCCGCCGCTGGTGAACCGTATGCTCGAAGAATTTAAGGTCGAGGTTCGGGCCTGTCCGAAGACCATGGCTCTCATGGGACAAATGGCGATGACCGGACATGCTTCGATTAGTCCAGCGAGGGAGGAGGACTGGGATACCCAGTTTCAGTCGCCTGTGTTGGCCGTCAAAATGGTGGCGGATCTCGATGAAGCGCTGGCGCACATTGTCGCGCATGGCCCATGTCTCACCGCCGTCATTGCGACCACAAGTTATGAATCGGCTCTGCGGTTTACGCGGGAAGTGGATGCCAGCGCAGTGTTCGTCAATGCGTCGTCTCGACTCAATGCCGGTGACAGCTACGGGATGGGGGCCGATATCGGGCTCAGTGGCTCACGGCTACATGCCAAGGGGCCGATCGGCCTTGAACAATTAACCTGTGAAAAATATGTCGCCTTTGGCTCAGGCCAACTACGCTATCCACATCCCGTTCCAGAGGCATATTTTGATGCAATCATGCTTAAGAGGCCCTGAGGCATGAAACGTGACACGTGAAGCGAAGGTCGTCGAGAGGGATGTGTGCATCGTGATACGAGAGACGAGATACGAACGACGCTTCACGCGTTAGAAACCCACTTGGCCTGGTGGGGCCTTCAGCGGTTCACATCCGACGCAGACTATTTCGCTTGGCAGCGGAAACA
>CBDDRW010000081.1:0-49859 GCA_965233175.1 uncultured bacterium | reverse complement strand
TAGTGCTCTCCGGAAACGCCAAATGTTTCGCAACGATCAAATTCCGCTCACACCCTCGGCAGGAGATCACATGGGGAACTTGCCCCTCCTTTTTCTTCACTCTCCTCACGGGCTATTGTCCCATTTCTGCTGCACCCTTCTACTCTAATGCGCGTCACAGCTTCCCGTCGTTCTGCCGGGACAGCATTCACTTCCGCTTTCTCTCTCGTGTCGTAAAAGTCATGCTTCACTCACCACGTTTCACCTCATAAAAAGATGAAAGTGAGTTGTGAAATTCGTGTGGAAATTGGGTAAAACATGAGGAAGCTGGTGGTAGTGTTAAATGGTTGGAGACTTGGACCGCCGGCGCCACATGTTGGCGAACTGCTTCTGCAGCTCTATCCAAATTTCTATATTCATATATGAACGTTATGGTCCGACCGCGCTTCCCTTTTTCGTAAAGGTATCTCCAGGTCTGGAAGGCATCCTTGCTCCGTTTGAGAACTGAAATCAGAGAGTTGTCCGCGAGGATCTTAGAAGGAGAAGGTTGGGTGTTATCAAATTCCCCAAGGGATAACTCCAAGATAAAACTTGTTGGGGTTCTAGTTGGTGGAATGGGAATCGAATCGTAAACCTTAACTACTGAAGCCCTAGTTGACTCAGATAATCCTTCGAACAGAAGAGAAAGATCATGCGTATACAGTGCATCTAGGCCTTCTAAAAGTCGAAGAGCTTTTAGGTACAATTCCACCGAGAGAGATAATAACGTGGCGGAGGCACTCAGGCCCCCCAAGTTCTCTATGACGGGATTGGTTGGATCGTCAATATCAGTGCCCATCAAGTCGAGGAAAGGGAGGGCTAAACTTCGAAATGCATCCGCGGATTGTAACGCTACGCCCGCACTTGCCGGTTCATTGTTTCTTACTTTGGGCATCAGCAGTCACGACTCATCGGGCGTTGACCGTATCGAGACCGAGTTAGACGCTATTCAGCCTCATTCGCCATTCTTCTTTTTATCACTTCCCCTTCGGCAGCAGCCCCTTCTTTTCCATTTCTTAAAGAAGGAGTTGCAGACGTGGGGTTTAACAGGTTTTTATACTTCGAATTGTTCCTTTGGAAAAATTTTCTCAAATGGAACACCTTTTATCTTGTCCAGCATGGCATACAAGGCCTCTTGCTCGGTATCACCGCGGGCAGCAAACTCATCTGCGCCATATGTAAATGCCATGAAGGGCTGTGCCAGGAAAGTTCCTACTCGTTCTCCGTTGAGATACTTGAAAACTCTAATCTCGATATGAGTTATCAAACTCGAGATGTTGCCTTGCAAATCCACCCGTGTCCCAGGTTGAAGAAGTTGGTAAACCGATATTGACCTAAGAACTTCGCCTTGAGGTAGCTCATCCAGGTTCTCCATAGGTCCTCCCGATCATTTTTCCTTCGGAAGTAAGCCGTTTTTTTCCATCTCTTGAAGCCGTGCCTCAACGAGAGCCAAGAGAAAACCCTTGACGCTGCGCCGTTCGACCGTAGCCGCCAGTTTTACGCGATGGAGGAAATCCTTGGGTACGCCACGAATATTAAGCGCCCCAACGGTTTTGGCAGAAGGCTTTCGCGCCATGGGTCGGGAGTGTAACAAGGACTGGACAGACAGGGCAACACAACTTGACACACTAGTGTGTCATACGTTACACTAATGTAACGTTGCAACATTGGAGGATGTCGATGAGAACCATTCGCCTAAATATCTCCCTCCCCCTTACGTTAAAAGCTAAGCTGGACGCCGAACGGCGCCAGGGCACGACAGCGAGCGGCCTGATCCGTCATTTACTCGAGCAGCATTTCAAGGGCAAGAAGGCGGCATAATCGCCGCGACAGCCACAACAGAAAGGAGAAGTGATGCGAACGGATGAAGCCGCCACAAAAGAAGGTCGTGTGCGTGCGCCACGGAACCGGGCTGATTGCTGCGATATTTACTGCGAACCGAATGAGACGGGTCGTGTCGACCTTCGTATCCCTCCGGACATCGTCAACATGCTTGAGGGCGCAGCGGAGCAAGCGGATCGGACGTGGAATGCGCAGATCGCCTATGTGGTCGAAGTCTGCCGAGGTCAATACCTGCCTTCGGCTGACGATCGACGGTCCGTCCAGGATTGGCAAGCCCTGATGGCAGAAGCAAAGATGCAACTGCATGAAGGCGACGACTGGATACCTTTCAGCTGTTTATTTAATACAGCAGGAACGCAACCAGGAGGCACGGCATGAACTTCAAACAATTCCGACAGCCGGCTAACGGGCATGCTCGGACCGCACGAGTGAACGGGCGGATCGTTGGCGGGCGTGGCTTGCGGCTGATGTCGAAGATCGGGCAGCAGGCCATCAGCTTAGATCGGCTGGAACGATTGCTCTCAGGGGCGCGCATGCAAGGAAAGGACGGTGCACAATGATCCGCGTTGGCGATTCGATCACGGTGCAGACTCTCTGTGAGCAGTATCTCGCGACGCATCCTCTTGCTCGCCGTAAGGTGAAGCTGGAGCAGGAGTGCATCGCGCGGTGGTGGGTGAGTCATTGGGGAAGTGCACAGGTCGAGACGCTGACGCACGCCGCGATTGCCACCATGGGCGAAGTCGTCATGCGGCAAGGGAACCGAGAAACCACCATGCGGCATTATCTGCGGTTCCTTCGTAAGGCCTGCGCCTGGGGTGTGACCGTCGGGCACCTCTTACACAATCCCTGCGAGGGATTTCCGTTGCCGAAGGAGTACCCAGGAGACCCGGGAGCCTTTCGAATCCTGACAGACGCGGAAGAAGAGCGAGTTGGACTGGCGCTGGGCGCTCCAGCCAAAGAGTGGATGCGATTCGCCCTCCTCACTGGTCTGCGGCCCTCTGAGCAGTTTCCGCTCCGGTGGGCGGATGTCGATCTGACACAAGGGACTCTCTTCCTCACCCAGACCTCGACCCGCACCGTCGTGACCTTCACACTGCCCCCAGAAGCCGTCCACCTGTTAAGGCAATGGCGCGCGACTAACGAGGGGCTCTGGGTCTTCCCGAATCCCTACAATGCGCGCCAGCCAATGGATTTCCGCACGTTCTGTCTGCGGATCTGGGAGCCGGCCATTGTCGCGGCTCAAGTGCCGCACCTGACATGGAAGGATCTTCGACACACCTGCGGGGCACGACTGGTCCAACGGGGGGTGCCTCTCTCGGCCATTCAACACGGTCTGCGGGTCTCGGATAAACGCTTTGCCCGGAGGTATCGGGCCTCGCTGGACCTCGCGGGCACACGCGCGCAACCGTTGGAGTCCCCAGCGTCGCCTTTCCTTGCCCCAAAACCGGGGGAGATCCTCGCGGTGATGGAGCGCGATCGGACCCTTCAGCCAGTGACGATTGGCGAATTAGCGCAGCTCTATGCGACGCAGTGTTTGGGATCCCGGCCAAGTCGGCAATTCTTCGACCGCTGTTACCGGCAGTTTTGGCACACCTGGGCCGATCGGCCCGTGGCAAGCATCTCGCGCAAAATGGTCGTGGCCTGGTTCATGGGCCTGTCAAAGACGCCGGCGCACGGGAATCATGCCCTCACGTTCCTGCGTCGGCTTTACAACTGGGGCGCACAATATGAGCTCGTCGACTGCTCCAATCCCACCGAGCGAATTCCTATGTATCCACGCCGATCTCGCGAGCGGTTTCTCACGGTGGAAGAAACCAAATGGCTTCTGGAGGGATTGGTCGAGGCGCCGCCGAAGCTGCGGGCCTTTGTCCGGCTGCTGCTCTATACCGGCTGCCGCTCCGGCGAAGCACGGACACTTCGATGGACCGAACTCGATTGGGCCCTACGCCTCTGGCGCAAAGCGCGCACCAAAAATGGATGGGGACAAGTGACGCCGCTCGCCACGCAGGCACTCGAATCCTTACGCGAGCTGCCGAAGACGACGGAGTACGTGTTCCCCGGAATGAATGGGAAACCGTGGGCGAAGGCCTCAATCACGAAGCAGTGGGGCCTCTTCCGGCACCGACTCAACCTGGACGATGTGACGCTCCATGATCTCCGGCGCACCTGCGCCAGTTATCTTGCGATTGCCGGAGAGAATCTCCCCACGATTCAGCACGTCTTGAATCATCGCAGTCTGGGTCCCACGGCCGTCTATGCTCGACTGAATACGAGAGCGGTCGCTCGCGCGTTGCAGGCCCAGGCGGATCGGTTCTCTCATGTGCTCTCGAATCCGGGATTGATCGAACAAGCCACTCCTTTACTGGAAGGGGGTAGTTCGCCGCCTAGCACTCGATGACCATGCCGAGCGCATGCTAGGGCCGGTCAGGGTTCTCGTCTCAGAACCGGTGCAACCGTCCGCGCCAATCGCAAGGACGCTACCGTCCGAGGTCTACCAAACAGAGTGGCCGGGCTAGTCAGGGATTGACGTGCTCCCGGTAGTGACGCAAGACCTTCAACTCGCCGCGATAGGAGGAGAAAGACCACGAGAATGATCTACAAATGAGGAACGAAAGAGTGACGAAGCTAGGCCGTATTCAATTTACTCAGCAGTTCACTGCCGCTGGCCTCGATGATGTCTCGCTCCTCAGGCGTGAACGGCTCCCCGAGTGCCAACCGGCCGTGAATGCCCTCGCAGGCGCGAACGAAATTCAGGACCTCTTTGCTAATAGGACTCATGGGGAACGCTCCTTACGAGATCATCACAAGGACGGCGGAACCTAGCCACCAGATGCGCGAAACTCAGGGAGGTATTCATTCCCACATGAGCCGGGGATGCGCGCGGCGCATCTTACAAATTCACATGCTTGTCTGTCTGTCATCAATGTGACACAGGAACTCACCGCCACCCAATAGAAGGCGAGATTGATGAAGATGCTAGGTCGGCCTCAGTTTGTCCAGCAACTGATTGCAGCTGAACTCTATCAGGTCATGATCGTCAGAAGGTAGGGGTCCGGCGGCTAATCGGCCATGAATGGCTTCGCAGGCACGCACGTAATCAGTGGCCTCTTTTCCAATAGGAATCATGGTGCGGGTGCTCCATAGATGGGAAAAGGGTGGAGGAAGAGAAAGGATCCTCAGGCTAACAGACATTCAGCAGGAGAGCTATTGGCCGTATTGGCTACGTACTATCAAGTCGACAGAACGGCCTAGTCAGGGACAGCATGAACTTGCCGCTGTGGGTTCAGCAGGAGATTGAACTGTTGCCGGCGGAATTCACCGGGCAGATTGTCATTGTCGGGTGGGCTGGCGGCGTGACGCGGATTGAGATGAAGACGATTCGCACGGCGCCGAAGGCGGGAGAGGTGAAGCAGGACGAGCGGAAATAGGTTATCGTTTCGGAAGGGCTAGCGCGGACTGATCCTCTTGGCGCGAACGTCGGCGACCTCGCGCTGATTGCCCTTCCTTCCACACGCGGGGCCCATGAGGAGGGAAGATGCTAAGCAAGAAAAAACATTCCAGTAAGACCATCGATTTTGGTCCTGAACCAGTCATCGATCCGCCCGAACTTCAGGGTAGCCGACTCGCGTTTCTCGAGAGTCGGCTTCTTCCCCTACTATCTGACAGTTCAAGCGAGAAAGTTTTTGCCGAGAAGGGGGGAACGCTTCTGCGAGAGCTATGGAAGATGACTCACTCGTTACGCCCGCCAGAAGATCGTGAGAATCGGGGACGCAAATCCGTAAAGCTACCAGCGATCACTGCCATCGCGAGAGGGCTAGAGAATAAAGAAATTGGACGAGCGGGCAAGCCCACCCAAGGCGACCTTGAAAGAATATTGAAGCGGTGGATATCCAACTTGGATAGGGAAACCAGGGTGAGAATATTGGGGCCGGGGATATCTGAATTGGATGAGGATACCAGAAGGAAATATGCAAAACTTTATAGGCTGACAATTCTTGACGTATATGAGGCTCATACTGTGTCCGACTGGGTGTGGCTCGCTCGCCATGATCCAAATTACGTACACCGAGCGTTTTTTACCTTCTGGATTGTCAGCTCCTCCGCTAAAGAACGAGCTGGCAGCGGTATTAAGCCGACAACAAAGGAAGAGGACGCGATACGTTGTTATGTCAGGATTTGCGACGCGTTGATCTCACTAGGGAAACCCTTATCAGCTCCCCGCTACATTGAAACAATTGCCTTCCCGTCCTTATACAAAGATAAATAACTCTCCGTTTTTATCCCCCCGATAAATTAAAAACGTTTCATATCCTCTTCTTGCTGCTGCCTTCATCAGTGTACAGTCTGGTCATGCTTGACGATATTCTCATGATTGGTGAAGCGGCGCATATCCTAGAGCTGTCAACACAAAGGACACGACAGCTCACTGAAACCGGACTTCTGCCATCCAGGCGGACACCTAAAGGCGTCCGCATCTTCCTCCGCAATGATGTTCTTCAATTCAAGGCCCAACGTGAAGCCCGGAAAAAGGAACCGGCATGATACGGACACTCGACATAACAGCTATCCGGTATTGGCATCCTACGTCACTAGTCACGACAGGGTCTCACGCGTGAGATGGTTCAAACACATGACGGCAAGTCACTTGGACGAAAAACTCTCTCGGCTCCTTGATTCCTCTGGATTGGCCGGCTACGGCGCATGGTGGCTGGTACTCGAAATCATCGCGGGAGAGATGGGAAAAGATGACCCGCGATGCTCAGTCGAACATTCGCTCACCCGGTGGTCACGTCTCCTCGACTCCCACCCTAACCAGGTCAAGAAGTACCTGGGGTCAATGCAGGGTGCCGGCTTAGTGGACCTTGAGTGCATTGAGAGACGCTATAGGGTTAGCGTGCCGAACCTCTTGAAATACCGTGATGAGTACTCAAAAAAGTCCGGACATACTCCGAAGTCACGCCGGACAAACTCCTCCTCAGAATCAGAAGCAGAGATAGAAACAGAATCAGAACCTAAATCGACGACTGCGTCGTATTCGGATCCCAAGACTACTAGCGACCATCCTCGTAGTTATTTGCCTCCTCTGACGCATCAACAAGAAATAATCGAAAAGATCACAGGTCCCCTGAATGGGAGTGGCAGGCGATGAGAACCCAGGCCGAAATACCTTCGTCCTTCGTAGACCCACAAGTCCCCCCAAACGACGCTGAGGCGGAGCGTGCCATTCTCGGCGCCCTCTTGCTTGAACCTAATGTCCGTGCCGAATTGTCCGAAGACTTCGATTCCTGGATGTTTTACCAACCCAAGCACCAAGCTATTTTCAAAGCCATGGAGACCCTTTCTGCTGCTGGGCATCCCGTCGACAATCTGACTCTCGCCGACCGTCTGAGGATGGAGGGAGTTCTTGAGAAGGTGGGAGGTGCCGCCTATCTGGGGGACCTTGTCGCAGATGTCGCATCGGCCTCCAATATCAAACATCATGCGGAGTTGGTGAAAGAAGCGGCGCGCCGACGGAGGATTCGGGACCTCTGCATTGCGACCGTGCGTCGGATTGAAAACCCCGCGAATACGGCCACGGAGCTTATCGATGAGATCAGTCATGGAATATGCGAACTTGCTCAAGGATCCACGGGCGATGGGTTCGTCGAATTGCCGAGGGTCTATGTCGAAACCATGACAGCTATCCAGCAACAAGTCACAACCTCGAATGGGATCTCTGGGATTCCCACAGGATTCAAGGAACTCGATCAGCTAACCGGTGGACTGCAGGACGGAGAGCTGATTGTGATCGCGGCTCGTCCTTCAATGGGGAAGACGGCGTTATCCTTGAGCATGGCGGCGACGGCCTCCAGGTCCGGGTATTCGGTCGGATTCTTCAGTCTAGAAATGAGCCGGAAGCAACTTGGGATGCGCCTGCTTGGTGCCCAAGCCAGTGTCGATATACATTCCTTGAAGACTGGGCAATTGACTCGGGTGGAGTGGGCAAGACTGGCCGAAGCGGCACAAGTGATTGGAGACGGCATGATTCATATCAATGATGGTGCTGTTCGAACGATGGCACAGATTCATGCCCAGGCCAGGCGATTAAAGACGATGAAACGCTTAGACCTGATGGTTGTCGACTACATTCAATTGTTGGAAGGGCCTCGAGGCCGTGGCGATAACAGACAACAAGAGGTGTCAGACATTTCTCGCTCGCTGAAGCTCCTTGCGATGGACCTTCAGGTCCCTGTCATCGCGCTCTCCCAACTTAGCCGTAAGCTTGAGGACAGGCCGAGTAAGCGCCCGATGCTCTCCGATCTTCGAGACAGCGGCGCGATCGAGCAGGATGCCGACGTTGTCATGTTCATCTATCGCGAAGAGGTGTATGACCAGAAGTCCGAACGGAAAGGCATCGCTGACATTCTCGTGAGCAAACAACGTAACGGCCCGCTCGGGGATCGGCAATTGAGGTTTGTGGGCCGCTTCGCACGATTTGAAGACATGGACAGGATAGCCGGATGAGGATCGATCCACAATGAAACCGCTCACACTCGCCGAAGCCGCCCAATTTCTCCGGATGTCCCGCTCCAGTCTCTACCAGCGGAAGGACATCCCGCGGTATCGTCGACCAGGCTCGCGGGTCATGCTGTTCGATCAGGATGAGCTTGAGGAGTGGCTGAAGGGTGGACGGATTGATGTATGTGAGGCATCAGCTCTGGAGATGTCGGCAGCTATGGCATCACCCCGGGCTCACGAGACAGGAATGAGTGTCGTGGATATTTCTTCCGGACCGGTCTATCATCGCAACGAGCGTTATCGGTGAAGCCGGTATGAGATGAGTGATATAGCATGAACCAGAAATCGTTAGTTCCATGACCTGGTGGCCTATGAGAATCGTGAGGATTGGCGCACCAATGGCGGCCTTGCTTATGATGATGATATTTTCAGCAATCGCGTCTCAGGCTACGGGGGGATCGGTCGTAGCCGTAGAAATTGAACATCTGCTGACGTATATCGAGCAGTCAGGGTGTACGGTTTACCGGAATGGGACACCGCACAGCGCGAAAGAGGCGCGTGCTCATCTCGAGAAGAAATATCGCTATCTCAACGAAAGTGAACTGAGGGTAACGACAGAAGACTTCATTGATCGAGTGGCGTCGACGAGCAGCACCACGGGGAAACCTTATCAAGTGAAATGCAATGGGCACGGGCCCATTTCGAGCGCGGAATGGCTCACAGTCGAATTGAAACGGTTGCGAAGCGATGGCGCTGCTATACGGTAAGTCACGCCCAGCTATGAACTATTCAATCACCACTCGTTCCACGAACAAAGGACTCGCCTTCGATCTCTATGTCCGTTGGAAAGGAAAACGGTACCGTCCTCTCTTGGGTTATAACCTGACGCAGGAGGAAGCCGACCAACGAGCGATCACCATGATCGCCAAAATTCAGCGCAACGAGCAGACAGCCCCGCCTTCCTCTACCTCTCCCACATTCAGGGACTTCCTCCCCTTCTACTGGGACACTATGCGGGTCAAGAAGCGGTTTGACCTGGTCCGACCAGAAAGCATCATTGAGACGCACCTCCTCCCTCGGTACGCAGCTCGTCGGCTGGATTCGTTCACCGCTGAAGATGGACTGGCGTACATCACGGCTCGGCTGGAAGCGAATGCCGCGCCATGGACGATTCGACGGGAGTGGACCGTCCTCATGCGGATCCTGAATCTGGCCGTCGACTTCGACAAGCTGGACAAGAATCGGTTGAAACGGGTGGAACTGCCCGACGTGGCGAACCGGCAACGTGTCGCGACCAAGGAAGAGTTACTGTCGATTAAGCAGGAATTACACAAGCGTCGGCTGAAGAAGATCGGACAACATGAGTACGATCCAGCAGAATGCTGGCGGATTGTCACTGTGGCCCTCAATACCGGCCTCCGAGAGGGCAAGATTTTGGAAATTGATCGGACCTGGATGCGGAGTCGTGATGACGGCTGGTGGTTGATCCTCCCCCCGTCACGTAGTCGCTTCAAACAGACGCCCCGGGAAATCCCCCTCAATCCGGCCGCCTACGAGGCCCTCAGAAGCGACATTGCCCATGTGGACGGTCGAATCTTCAAGCAATGGAGCGCCGCCGCGTTCAGCACGTTCTGGCACCGGTTGAGCCGCGAGGCAAAAGTGACCGATCTCCACTTCCACGATCTCCGCCATACCTTCGCCACCTGCCTGCAGAACCTCGGCGTCCCACTCGAAGTTCGCGCCACCTTGTTGGGACATCGGCTTGGCAGCACCGGGACCGATCAGCTCGGCGGAGAAGCGATGACGAGCCGATACTCACACGGGGGCTATGGCTGGAATCAACAGCTTCGGGAGGCCGTGACGCTCCTCCATACCGCGCTTTTGTCCTATGGATTGTCCGATGGACGACAGGCCGAAGACGATACGTTGCAACGCAAAGTCGCGAACGCCCCGAAAGATATGGGGAAAGTGTGGGGGCCGCGCCGGGATCTGAGTCTGTGTTTAAGCCATCAGGAGGCTTTGTCAAGCCGAATATATTCTCGGTAACTTCGGAGGACACGCTTCACATATTGCCGTGTTTCTTGATACGGAATTAATTCGATGAACTCATCCTGACTTCGTCCTGGATGCAGCGCAACCCAGCTTCCAACAACGAGTGGCCCTGCATTGTATGAAGCAATGGTCAGTGCGACATCTCCAGAAAATTGCTCAAGTAACTGCTCGACGTAGTGGACCCCAATCTGAATATTGGTCTCTTGATCGAAAAGGTCATCTCGTCCAACGGCAGGAAGTCCAAGCCGTTGCGCAACAGTATGTGCGGTTCCAGGCATCACCTGCATCAGCCCAATCGCACCAACACGCGACACAGCTTGCCAATCGTACTGACTTTCTTCTCGAATGATCGCCGCCACCAGATAAGGATCAACACTCTTGACAGCCTGACTCTTTATGGTGGGCAGAAGCCCGGTAGGATAGGCCACCTTCCACAGCGACGAATCGACCATGCCGTTGGTTCGCTCCAATTTATCACGGAACCTCGCCCTGGCGAGTCGGAGCGCATGATGGTAGGCACCCACTTCGTTCAACATCGTGGCAAGCACCATGAGGACATCGGGATCTAGGTTATAGCGATCAGTCAACCCGACCAACTCACGCGTCGCATCCGAGTCCAATCCTAGCGTCTTGAGCTCAAGCGCTCGACGGTATGCCGGCTGCTGCCCGATTTCGGCCCTCGCAGTCACCGAACGAGTAGCCTCACCATTCACTGGCGTGCCACCATTCGCCAAGGGAGTTACCGCAATCGGTTCTGCCGCATGAGGCTCCGATAGCGTGAGATCGACCCGCTCGCGAGCCAATTGGCAATAATAGGTATGGACATATCGTTCGCAAAGTTGTGCGTACAGATCACGAGCATGAGGCTGCTGGCTCAATTCGGCTGCACGCCCCATCCAATAGAGGGCCTGTGGCTCAAAATCATAGTCATGCTGATCGACAAGCGGCCGAAGCTCGTCACCCGCCTCACGGTAGCGCGCCGTACGGTAGAATACCCAGCCCACGCGCCAGCGTGCTTCGGCACGCTGGGACAACGGCTCTCCAATTTTTGCCACTTGCCGATACCATAGAATCGCGTCGTCAAAACGTCCCTGATCCTCGAACCACATTCCGGCAAACAAGGCGATCTGGCCCTTCTGCTCCGCAGAGAGTGACGTGGTCGGCAACGTCTTAGCAAGATCCAGCAACTTGTCTCCCTGTCCTTGTCGAAGATAGACACGAGCCAACCAGACCGAGGCTTCGTGAGATTCCACCCCTCCGTCTTTCACCAATGCACGGAACGTCTCTCGGGCTTCGTCATACCGTTTCAAGCGTACCTGCGCAATCCCGAGCTTCAGTTTGGCCTCGGCGCGCCTAGGCGACTTTGGGTCAGTTGCAAAAAACTTTCTGAGCTCCTCGATGGCTTCGGCATGGAACGATTGTCCAAGATACGCTTGGGCTCGGGCAAGCCGTTCACCTGACTGAACCACCCATGGCTCCCCACCAAGATTCGAGGCCAATAACGCTTCTGCTTCTTTTGCTTCCGCACTGTACGCAAACCGAACCCAAAGCCGCATCAACGTTTCACGGCCTTCCCGTATGTTGTTATCCCGCAGTTGGCACGCGCCCCGTCGAAGAAGCGCCAAGGAAGTCTCCGGCTCCTTATCGTTCGACTCCACCGCTTTAGCAAACCAGGCTGCCGCTTCAGGACAGCTCGATGCCTGATACCATGCTTCCCCTGCTCGATACGCAGACTTCGTCAATAAGTAAGAGTCCGGCACCGCTTGCCGAATGCTCTCGAACATGCCTGCCGCCTGCTTGGGGTCGCCAAGGTTCAACAGCGCTTCCCCTATCCAAAGTCGGATATAGTCATCCAAGATTGGAAAGTCTTGCTGTGCCGCGCGAAGAAATTGAATCGCCACAGCAGGATTTCGTTCGAGGGACAACACGCCGGACAGTAACCCGGCACGTTTGGCCCACACTGTGGCGGGGAATCGCTCCATCAGACGTCGCAGCCGATCGAGCTTGAGCAACAAGACTTGTTCCTTATTGAGGGTTTTACCGATCCGCCCCTTCGGCAATGCAGCGGCCTGAAAGCAATCTTCCGCCCGCTCACACACATCGTTGCCACTCGAATGAGGCGAAGAGGAAGAATCGGCGAACGCCTTGCCGCAAAGCACAGCGATCCAACAGAGACCAATAGACAGAACGCAAAGCACGCGCCGGCTGGTCCGTTGATGTCGAGTGTTACGCACCGTTCGTCTCCCTTTTGATCTTACATATATAACAGTGTGCCTTCCTTGTTACCAGCAAAGCCGCCTAAATCCTTTCCCTTGTTCCACTTTTTGAGGCTGTGGTAGGCTACGCTCGTGCGGCACAACAAAGACACACTCCCATCGGCCCCCACGTTCACAAACCTTCTGGCCCTTGATGAAGAAGGGCTAGGCCAATTGGTACATCAGTTCGGATGGCCTCGCTACCGAACCGGCCAGATTCTGCGCTGGCTCTATCAACGTCGAGCCACAGACATCAACCAGATGACAGACCTTGGCCAGTCGGAGCGAATCGCCATGGCTTCACATGCCACGATTCAGCGCGCCGCAGGGTGCAGCGTCTTCCGTTCGACTGATCACACGAGAAAACTCGTCCTCACGCTCAGCGATGGGCTCACCGTCGAAACCGTGCTGATTCCCGATGAAGACCGCTTAACCCTCTGTGTGTCGACGCAGGTCGGCTGTACATTGGATTGTGGATTCTGCCTAACTGGCACGATGGGATTGAAGCGCAACTTGAAGGCACATGAAATCATGGAGCAAGTGCTGACAGCCCAAGATCATCTCGACCATGATGAGCGGATTACCAACCTCGTCTTTATGGGAATGGGAGAGCCTTTGGCTAATATGGAGGCCTTGTCAGAGGCCATCCGGCGACTCACCAACAAACCATGGGGGCTCGGATGGTCGCCGAGACGCATGACGGTCTCCACTGCCGGCCTTGCCTCGCGATTGAAAGATATCGCGCCACTCGGTGTCAACCTCGCCATTTCGCTGAATGCCACCACGGACGATCAGCGCGCGCGCCTGATGCCGGCCGCCAATGGGATCGCTTCGCTTAAAACGTTGCTCGCCGCCTGTCGCCGCTACCCCTTACCGCCGACCCGGCGACTCACGTTTGAGTATGTCCTGCTAGCCGGGGTGAACGATCATGGCGACGACGCTCGCCGCCTCACTAAACTCGTGCGGGGGATCGCATGCAAAATCAATGTAATCCCGTTCAATGAATTCCCAGGAAGTCCCTTCCGCCGCCCATCTGAACACGATATTTCTGCCTTTCAAATCATCCTGCGGCAGGCAGGCCTCGACGTGTTCGTGCGCAAAAGCCGAGGGCGCGACGTTCTCGGCGCCTGCGGTCAATTAGGGAACCTCTCCCCCACATACACAGCACATGCCTTGACACAAATCGAATCTCGT
Organism: uncultured bacterium; assembly: GCA_965233175.1. Lineage (GTDB taxonomy): Bacteria > Nitrospirota > Nitrospiria > Nitrospirales > Nitrospiraceae > Palsa-1315. Next base: position 36,000 of record CBDDRW010000081.1, on the reverse strand, counting down.
TGCTAGCATACAGAGTGCGCACCGCCCAAACATGATCTGGCTGTATTTTCAATCCATCATGCGATTATCATGGTTGGCTGCCGCCGGTAGTCTTGTCTTCTTCGTCACATCGCCTGCTTTTGCAGGGGAACCTCACGAATTTATCCTTTCCAACGGGATGAAAGTCCTCTTAGTCGAAGTCCCCAAAGCTCCGGTTGCGACTGTCCAGGTCTGGTACAAAGTCGGTTCACGCAACGAAGTGATGGGCCGCGCAGGCCTCTCCCACATGCTGGAACATATGATGTTCAAAGGCACCGGCAAATACCCAAAAGGTGAATTTTCAAGATTGATTCGCAAGAACGGGGGGACGGACAACGCGTTCACAAGCCAAGATTTCACCGCGTACTTCGAAAATCTTGCGGCAGACCGCGTCGATCTGGCACTGGAACTTGAAGCTGATCGCATGCAAGGACTCGTGCTCGACAGACCTGAATTGACGACAGAACGAGAAGTTGTGAAGGAAGAACGACGCCTTCGCACCGAAGACGATCCACAAGGCGCACTGGTCGAAGCGCTCTTCGCGCAGGCCTATTTCAGTCACCCCTACCATTGGCCGGTGATCGGCTGGTTCGGCGACTTAGAGGCGATGACTCTCGATGACTTGCAACGGCACTACGATACCTACTACTCCCCCAATAACGCCACCCTCGTCGTGGTAGGCGACATCAATGCCGACCGCTTGCTCCCCACGATCAAACAGCTCTTCGAACCGATCCCGCGGGGACCGGAGCCTAAATCAATCACCACCATGGAGCCGGAGCAAAAAGGTGAACGCCGCTTTCTCCTGAAGCGAGAGGCACAAGTCCCCTTCGTCATGATCGGGTATCGTGTACCCAATTTCACGAGTGAAGATTCGTATGCACTCGACATTCTCGATTCCATTCTCTCGCATGGGAAAAGTGCGCGGTTGTATCAGAGTCTTGTCTACGAGCAAAAGTCGGCGTTGGCCGTTGGGTCAGAGTACAGCTTGCTACAGGCCGATCCCGGCCTTTTCTACTTCTATGCTCTCGTCAGCCCAGGCCAGAAGCCGGAATCGGTCGAGGATGCCCTTCACCAAGAAATCAAACGTCTCCAGACCGATCTGCCGACAGAGCAAGAGCTGCAACGAGCAAAGAACCAGGTGGAAGCCACCCATGTCTTTGAACAGGACTCCAACTTCCGGCATGCGATGCTGCTCGGGCAAGCTGAATCTGTCGGTGCCGGTTGGCGGAAAATAGACCAATTTGTCGAACAGATCCGAGCGGTGACGCCTAAAGATATTCAACGTGTCGCTCGTCAGTATTTAACAGAAGACAATCGAACTGTCGGCACATTGATACCCCTGCCTCCCAAACAACCAGAGACCCCCTCCACCGCCGCGCAACAGGGAAGGCCATAATGATATCGACGGCAAGACCCCGGCCCGCGCCTAAACGACAGCCGGCTCTGATCTTCGCGGTGGGACTGTGTGCGTTGCTCTTGGCTAACGGTTCCAGTGAGGCAGCGGAGATCGCACCGACAAAATTTATTACGACAAACGGCATCACGGTGCTCGTCCTTGAACAACATTTCCTCCCCATCGTTGAAATCCACGCGCTCATCAAAGCCGGCTCGGCACAAGACCCTCCCGACAAAGCAGGACTCGCGAACCTCGTCGCCAGTCTCCTAGACGAAGGGACAACCACGCGCACATCGAAACAGCAAGCAGAGCAAATCGATTTTGTCGGCGGAGCCTTGGAAACCAAGGCCTCAGAAGATTTCACCACGGCATCCGCCCGCGTACTCAAGAAAGACATCGAACTTGGTTTCACTCTGCTCGCTGACATGCTGCAACACCCCGCGTTTCATAAGCAGGAATTCGAACGAGTCCGCACCCAGCTCCTGGGTGAGATGGCGAGCGACAATGACGACCCAAGCTATATCGCCATGAAAGCATTCAATCAGCTTGTGTTCCACGGTCACCCCTACCGGTGGCCGGTCAATGGCACAGAGGAGACACTCGACAAAGCCACCCTGGCCGACGTGCAAACCTTTTACGGGAAGGAATATTCCCCTTCCCAAGTCATCCTCACCATCGTCGGCGACATCACGCTTGACCAGGCCGTTGCACTCGTGCAGACCCATTTTGGCGCTTGGAAGAAAGTGGCCGCGACAGCTCGGAACACGAAAAAGCCCTCGCCGGTCGAACGGAAGACGGTCCAACTTATCGAGAAAGATCTCACCCAATCCACCATTGTGCTTGGCCATGAAGGCATTCCGCGCATGCATCCGGATTATTATTCCGTGACGGTGATGAATTACATCCTAGGGGCCGGGGGATTTTCCTCACGCTTAATGGATTCGATTCGCGACAAACAGGGGTTGGCGTATGGGATCATGAGCCATTTCGACGCTCGGCTGATGCCAGGTTCATTCTGGGTCAACCTTCAAACCAAGACGGAGACGACGAATCAAGCTATCACCAGTGTCCTCTCCGAGATCAAATCCATTCGTGATACACCCGTCTCCGACCAGGAGTTGGCCGAAGCGAAATCATTTCTAGTGGGCAGCTTCCCGCTACGATTTGATTCCACGGCTAAACTCGCGCACGTGCTCGCTCAAGTGGAACTCTATGGCTTGGGATTCGAATATTTTTCGGACTACCCCAAATGGATAGACCGGGTCACGAAAGAAGATGTCCAACGCGTTGCCAGGCAATACCTAGACCCTAAACGATACGCCTTAGTGGTGGTAGGCGACATTGCCAAAGCGAAAGTCAAATACTAGCAGGGTGCTGAAAAAGCTCGCCAGCGTCGTTCTCGCATCGCTCAGAGGGCTTAACGTACCGAAGCGTACACCTGCTCGCCTCTTCACTCGCTGCGGCCTTGCCAGGGACAAGGCGCGTCTTGGCGCGCTTGGGTTGGGCGGGTGAGATGACGGGATTTTTGAGCATCCTACGTGGTATTCTCTTGTTATTCCAGACGTGCAGATCAGTGACCTGTTCGCGTGCTTACAGAGTCTTTCCGTAGCCTGCTAGGTGCAATGTTCAAGGCAGAAATCCATGATGATCGAATCTCTCCAAGACAAACTCACGACGCTCCGCCAAATCATTTCGGACATGCAGTCCGTCCTGGTCGCCTATTCCGGCGGGATCGACAGCACCGTCGTCTTGAAGATCGCCCATGAACAACTCGGGGAACAGGCGCTGGGTGTCACCGCTGTTTCACCGACATTTCCGACAATCGAACTCGACGGCGCGAAACAGGTGGCGTTAGAGATCGGTGCGCGTCATGAACTGGTCCACACCGATCAACTCGAGATCCCCGCCTTTGTGCAGAACGATGCGGCGCGCTGCTTCCATTGCAAGACCGATCTCTATCAATTGTTGGACGGACTGCGGGAACCGCGCGCAAGCAAATGGATTGCGGATGGGACAAACCTCGATGATCTTGGAGACGATCGGCCAGGAATCAAAGCGGCGCGAGAGTGGGGGATTCGAAGCCCTCTCGTCGAAGCCTCCCTCTCCAAGTCCGATGTGCGGGCGCTGGCCCAAACGCTGGGACTCTCAAATTGGAATAAGCCCGCAGCCGCCTGTCTTTCTTCCAGAATCCCCCGCGGCATTCCGATCACGATCGAAAAGCTCCGCCGGGTCGAAGAGGCCGAAGATATTCTGCATGCTGAAGGCTTTCACCATATGCGCGTACGGGAGCATGGAGAGGTCGCGCGAATCGAGGTCGGAGCGGAGGATTTTTCCCGGCTCAATCACCCGGCCTTGCGCACACACATCAGCGCCCGCCTGCGCAAGATTGGATTTCGCTTCGTCTGTGTGGATTTGGAAGGATACAGACCGGGAGGGGTCAGCTTGGGTTGACCCTCCCGGTCTGAGAATTATCGCTGGTAGGACTTTGACAGTGCCTCAAGCGCCTCATCTGCAAATTTTCGGTGATCCGCCTCATTCAGACTTCGCTGCACGACTTTCTCCGCCACCATCAGTGCCATATCGGTCGTTTGGGCACGAATATCCTGAATCGCTTTACGACGCTCATGATCGATTTCACGCGTCGCATCGCCTCTGATCCGCTCGGCTTCAGTTGTCATCCGCTGCTCATTCTCCTCCATGAGCCGCTGCGCCCGTTCCTTTGAGGCAGCCAGAATTCCTTCCGCTTCTTTCGCAGCCGTGTTCAACTTAGCCTCATACTCCTTGAGTTTCTGTTCGGCCTCTGACCGGTGACGCTCGGCTTCATCGAGGCTGTCCTTAATTTTCTTTTCTCGTTCCTCCAATGCACTCAAGATGCCCGGAAAGGCATATTTATAGAGGACGAAGAAGAGAATCGCGAAGGACAGGATTTCCCAAAAAATCAGGGAAGAAAAAAAGTGAGATTCAAATTGCGGCATAATTCACATCAGAAAGGCCGAGGTAGAGACTGAGGGAGAGATGCTTCCCTCCGCCTTGACTAGACCTAAGCCTGCTCCTATTTGCGAAAGCCCATGATAATGAACGCAATGACCAAGCCGTAGAGTGCAATGGCTTCCACCAGCGCAAACCCGATCCACATGTACTTCGTGACGCGGCCTTCTGCTTCCGGCTGGCGCGCCACCACTTCAATCATCTTCCCGAAAATATAGCCGATCCCTACACCCGCTCCGGCAAACCCTGCCGCGGCGCACCCCATACCTATCAACCCTGCTGCTGCTGAATCCATTGTTTGTCAATCCTCCTTTAATGAAAACTCAATACAACCCGTACAGACTGCTCAACATGTCCTCTGCAGACCGCAGAGAGCGACACCCTATGAAACCGTACTATTTGAGTAGGTCGAAGAATGGGCGCGATTGCGCACGCTGCTGGAGAGTCTTTTTCTGCAGCCCGTCAGTGCGCGTGCTCATCATGGCCATGTAAATGGAACGCGTCCCCTATGTAAACGCAGGTCAATATGGTGAAAATATAGGCTTGAATGAACGCGATACCGACTTCCAATACATTGATCGCAACCGTGAAGGCAAAGGGCAACCACCCGATCAATAATCCGCCACTGATCGCCATGCCGAACAAGACCCCAAGAAGCACATGGCCCGCCGTCATGTTCGCGAACAACCGGACAGCCAGTGAAATCGGCCGTGCCAACTGACTCATCAGCTCGATCGGTATCATCAATGGCACCAGCCACCCGGGCGTACCGGGCGGAACAAGAATTCCCAGGAACTTCACTCCATGTAAAAAAAATCCGATGACGAGGCTGAGCACATATACCGAACAGGCAAACACAGCCGTCACGATAATTTGACTTGTTACGGTGTAACTGCCGGGGATCAATCCGATCAGATTGCAAAAGAGAATAAAGAGAAAGAGGGTGGCGATGAGAGGGAAAAATCGCATCCCCTCTTTGCCTATCGTATCCAAGATGATGGCGCGAATGAAGTCCACCATCATTTCCGCCATGCTTTGCAACTTGCCGGGCACCAGCTTGCGCGACGATCCTGCCATCACCATCAGTACCGTCACGATGGAAACGACGACCCACATCATGACAACGGCCTTATTGATGGAAATATCCAATCCGCCGAGGGAAATCGGAATCCAGTCATGAAGTTCAAACGGATGCAGCGGACTTTCTTCCATGGCGACTTCGTTCTTTCCCTATTAAACGGCGCTATGTCTTCGGCCACCGTTGCGCCGACCGGTACGCATTCCTGATCCCAGTCACGACGCCCAACACCAGACCTCCGACCATCCCCCAGGGGGTGGAATCAAAGAGATATGTGTCGCACAGCCATCCCAGCCCTCCTCCGGCAATCAGCGCAGCGAGCAGATCTGCTGCGATCCTGACCGCTTGGCCAAGCCCCGCGTACAATGGGTCTTGTGAAGGAGGCATGTCGTACCCACGGAGGAGAGCGCAATGCAGTCGATGACGCAAAGACTCTGCCGATGGCGGGCACGCAATTCAAGCAGAATCAATGTGAAATTGTCAAGCCGATCATGCACTGTGATGGAACCAGTGCAGTAGAGTATAGTGACTCGGAGACGGAGCACATAGAGCACATACGTTCATCCATGTCCCATTTTTCTCAACCATCGTTCCTTGATGGGGCTCCACAGCCTCTGGTCTTCACACTGGATCGCCATGGCAGGACACCTTTTGAGTTATACCGTCTGATTGCATCTCCCTCTCAGCCATCATTCCTCCTCGATAGCGGGAAGCGGTCAAATCGAGGACGCGACTATTCATTTCTGGGGAGTGACCCATATACATTGCTGATTGGGCGGCATGGACAGACTATTCTCCGCACGAACGAACGAGATGAATACGTCTCACACGATCCCTTTGGAAATCTCAGCCGCCTCCTCACTCACCCCCAGATAGAGCCTTTTCCTGACTTGCCCCCTTTTTGGGGTGGAGCAGTCGGCTACTTGAGTTACGATCTCGTGCGTGAATTCGAAATACTTCCGTCCTTGACCAAAGACGATCTTCAGCTGCCCTACCTGCAATTTGGTTTGTATGACATCGTCACGGTCGTCGATCATCAAACCGATCGTATGCAGATTATCTTTTGCCCGCCCATGGAACGGTTTTTGAGAGAGCCTCGTGAAAAACTCTATCGCGAAGGCTTAGATCGGGTGGCCGAGTGGGAAGCCAGGTTGAGCGGAAGGCTTACTCCTCTCAAAAATCTCCCTCCCTTCGATCAGAAGACCTTTCATCCCGATCAAACACGGGATGCATACCTCAATCAAGTCCGGCGCTGCCAAGAGTATATTGCTGCCGGGGACATCTACCAAGCCAACTTGTCGCACCGGTTCACCTTGGATCCCCCTCACCTCTTCGACGACGGAATAGATCGACAACCCTATGAGCAGACACTCTATCAGCGTCTCCAAGCCGTCAACCCCTCGCCTTTCTCAGGGCTGATCCACTTCGATGAAGTCACACTGATAAGCTCTTCACCAGAACGGCTTGTTCGTTTGCAGAACAGACAGGTTGACACACGTCCTATTGCTGGAACCAGACCACGCGGACTTGACCCTCGAGACGATCAACGCCTCGTCAGTGAACTGCTTGCAAATGAAAAAGAACGGGCGGAACACCTCATGCTCGTCGATCTCGAACGAAATGACCTGGGCCGCGTCTGCCGATTCGGCAGCGTGCAGGTTGACGAATTCATGACGATCGAGCAGTATTCCCACGTGAGCCATATCGTGTCTCATATCAGCGGCGTCCTGAAGCCGGATGCGACACCTTTCGATCTGATTCGTGCGCTATTCCCAGGGGGCACTATCACAGGCGTCCCCAAGATCCGCTGCATGGAGATTATCGAGGAACTAGAGCCGGTACGCCGTGGCCCCTACACCGGATCGTTCGGATACATTGGCTGGAATGGCGACCTCGACCTCAACATCGTGATTCGAACGTTGGTATGGTGTGCGGGGAAGGGATACTTACAGGTTGGGGCAGGAATTGTCGCCGACTCCGATCCGGCCAAGGAATACAAGGAGACACTCCAGAAAGCTCAAGCCTTCTTCAGCGCACTGCAACAGCAATAGCCCGCATGACTCATGAGCGCTTCTGCTACAATCACCGATCCGCTGCTGCGACGAGCCTTCGGCCAGCGGGCTCGCCCCTCGAACCCTCAACGTACTGCACGAGTACGCATCGGGTCCTCACGGCTCCGCGCGCCGGTCTCGCGACGCGGCTCAGCGATTTCTCGACGACCGCTCATGAATAATGTGGGCTAACGATGTGGATTTATCTCAACGATCGGTTTGTGAGAGAAGAGGAGGCCGTCGTTTCCGTCTTCGATCATGGCTTTCTCTATGGGGACGGCGTCTATGAAACGATTCGCTCCTATGGGAACCGGATCTTCATGCCGGACCAACATCTTGTTCGGCTTCGCCGGTCTGCAGATGCAATCGGCCTGACGATCCCTATCCCTGAACACAAATGGCCAGCACTCCTCCACGAGGCGATGACGCGAAATAACGTAGGCCACGAGCACACCGATGCATACCTTCGCATCACCATCTCCCGAGGGGCTGGCGACATCGGCCTCGATCCAGCCCTGTGTCCAACCCCCACGGTGGTAATCATGGCCAAACCGCTTCGGCCCCCCTCATTCGAACAGTACCGTGACGGCGTCAATGTCATCGTCGCCCAAACGAGACGGAACCTGCCCAGCGCTCTTTCCCCTCAAATCAAAGCGACAAACTTTTTGAACAATATTCTGGCCAAACGGGAAGCCATCGCAGCAGGTGTCTTTGATAGCATTCTCCTTAATTGGGAATCGCATCTGACGGAATGCACCGTCAGCAATCTCTTTTTCGTCCGAGCAGGCACGCTCTGCACTCCAGCACTTGCGTGTGGCCTGTTGGACGGGATCACCCGAGGCATTGTGCTCAGCCTCGCGCAAGAATTGAAAATCCCCATAGATGAAGGTTGCTTTGGGGTCGAGCACATCTATAGAGCGGATGAGTGCTTTCTTACCAACACGAGCATGGAGGTCATGCCGGTCACTATGGTAGACGGGCATCCGGTAGGGAAGGGAGCCCCGGGACCTATTACCCTGCAGATCCACAGCCTATTTAGAGCCAACCGAGTGCACTTTCTCGAACCCTAGCACACGCATTCATTACAAACCTATTGTTTTCCCGGGACTATTCATTGCCGACCTCAAGGCATAAGATCTGCAGTTTCTTGACATCACGTAACAGACTGGTATCGTTGCAACCATGCGCAACACTCTTTCTCTTATTATGTTATCCGTCCGACGGCACACAGCCATTGGACTCACCACAACGGTCATCGTAGGAATCGGATCGCTGGCTTTCTCCATACCAACCACTGCGGCAGAAATTTATCAATTTATCAGCCCCAACGGCTCGATCTCACTCACCAATGTTCCTTCCGATTCTCGCTACAGAAAAATCGAGATCGAATCCAGCCGATTCACCTCCACCTTGTCCGAGCAAGAACTCGAACCTGTCATCCGCCGGTATTCTTCCCAACACCGACTCCATCCTGCGTTGATCCGAGCTGTCATCAAGGCTGAATCGAACTTTGATTCACGGGCAGTGTCCCGCGCTGGCGCGATCGGCCTGATGCAACTGATGCCCCAAACCGCCGTGCGCCTGGATGTGCGAGATATGTATGATCCGGATGATAATGTGGGCGGAGGGACGAAATACTTACGCCAACTGCTCGACCGCTTTCATGGAAATTTACCACTGGCCCTCGCGGCCTACAATGCCGGAGAGAATGCCGTTGACCATTATCAAGCGCTGCCCCCGTTCAATGAAACCAGACAGTACGTCCGGAAGGTTCTGCGATACTATCGCACGTTCCTCGTTCGTGACGGCGTCATCGTGGAACGCCCGGTCAGCCGATACGGCCTCCCAGAGACAACAGCAGCCCCCGCGATTTCTGAGAGGTTCTCCCAGTAGTCACCTCCCCACTTGCTAGACGGCTGTGTTGTTGCCACCCTGCCCGCTTGGCCTCTGGAAAATCAGACCGGTAATGGGCTCCGACACTATTCTCCCGCCACAACGCCGCTTCCGCCACGCATTGCGCCACCTGCACCATGTTTTTCACTTCCAGCGCGGCTCGGGTTTCAAACGGCTGGGTGATAAGTTGGGCCCACCGTGAAAGTTGCGCACAAGCACGGATCAACGATTCTCCAGAGCGAATGACGCCGACCTGTCCCCACATCGTTCGCCTCAGGGAACTTCGCAATTTTTCTGCATCCTCCAAGGTGCCGAATTGGCCTGCCTGGAGCGTCGCCTCTTGGGACGAGAGTATGGGAGGCTTCTGTCGCCCCGTACAGGCCACAGCTGCCGAGGCCGCGCGCGCACCGAATACCAATCCTTCAAGCAAGGAATTGCTCGCCAGGCGATTCGCTCCATGCACACCACTGCACGCCACCTCCCCGGCAGCAAAAAGCCCTGGAACCGTCGTCGCGCCATTGAGATCAGTCCAGACCCCGCCCATCATATAGTGCGCACTGGGAGACACAGGGATCCATTCCTCCGTGATGTCGATGTCATAGCGAAGACAGGTCGCGTAAATAGTCGGAAAACGCCGCTTCACGAATTCCGCCCCCAAATGGGTGACATCAAGATAGACATGGCGCGCTTTCGTTGCCGCCATCTCTGCCAAGATCGCTCGTGACACAATATCTCTCGGCGCTAACGCTCCCATAGGGTGGTATCGCTGCATGAACAGAGCCCCTTTATTGTTGCGCAGCTGCGCCCCCTCACCTCGCATCGCTTCCGACAGCAAAAATGGCGGACTCGACGGCAAGTACAACGCGGTAGGGTGGAATTGAACGAACTCCATATCTTGAAGCACCGCGCCTGCCCGTAGCGCCATCGCCATCCCATCGCCGGTCGCACTCGAGGGATTCGTCGTCCGCGCGTAGATTTGACCGGCCCCGCCGGTCGTCAAGACAACGGCCTGAGCAGGCAACACGAATTGGCGGCCTGATCCTTCATCCAAAACGACGGCCCCGCAGCAGCGTCCGGCGTCAACAATGAGATCCACCGTAAAATGATGATCCAATCGCTGAATACGCTCCTGCCGGTTCACCTCGGAGATTAGCACGCGCACCATTTCGTTACCCGTCGCATCCCCCCGGGCGCGCAGGATCCGGCTTCTGCTGTGGGCAGCCTCTCGAGCGAACGCAAACTTGCCGCCGACTTTGTCGAACTTGGCTCCCCACCCGATCAATTCTTGAATCCGATCGGGTCCTTCTTCCACAAGGACACGCACGGCTTCTTTTCGGCAGAGCCCATGCCCTGCTTTGAGTGTGTCGGTTAAATGTATAGCCACGTCGTCTTCTTCGCTCATCGCCACCGCCACCCCGCCCTGTGCATGGATCGAACTACTTTGAAGCGGATGTCCTTTCGTCAGCACGATGACACGGCCGGCACGGCTTAACTCCAACGCCGCGCGAAGACCCGCGACACCACTGCCAATGACAAGAAAATCGGCCTGTACCGGCGCACGAGATCGGCGAGATGGCATGGATTACTTCTTCTTAGGAGAACGTGCGGGATCGACTGTGGCCTGCCGCGCTTTCATACCGAATGGAGCATCGCCCTGAACTCCGCGCAAGAGAATCGACTGTGTACCGACCCACTGCAATTTCGTATGGCCCCGCTGCCGGAGTCCTGGATCGTCCGGATCTTTTTTCCACAGCCCCTGCCAATGCACAAATACATCGACGTTGTCCCCTTCGATCATGATGCGTTCAATTGCAAAATCCAACACGATGGCAGTAAACGCTTCGAAATCTCCCTGGGCTTCTTCCTTTAGCAGCTCGAGCTGGTCAGTCGGCATCATGAGTGAAGCCAGATCCGACGGATCTTTCTTCACATACGCCTGGCGAAGCGATTCCACCGCCCGATCGATACGGAGATATCGTTCATGATCTTCAGGATGTTGAATCGTCTTGCCCCCACACCCGACGCCGATCAAGAATATCGCGCCGAGAAGAAGTAAGACGGGAAACCGTGAAAATGTGTATGGGAACATGCTGGTCGCAGTATAGAAACGAGTATCAAGCAGGTCAAGCAGTGCGTGAGCCGACACATGCCATGTCGCACGCCATCAGATGTTCGGCCTCGACAGAGTCATGATGTGCGTGCTCCGCGGACGAGCTTGCAATTTGCCATGAAAAATTCTACACTTGCCCCTTTGCAGGAGAGACATCGCATGTCCAGTGTGCTGAAAAAACGCCGTAAAAAAATGCGCAAGCACAAGTATAAAAAGCTGCGCCGGCGTCAAAAGTTTGAACGTCGTAAAAGCTAAACTTCACCCGAGACGGGGGAGGAGGGGTTCGTGCCCGAAGGCAAGAAAGTTCGCATCTGCGTCCGAACTGTGAACTGCGTCTACGTCGGAGACTTTCTCATTCCTCCCATGCGTAATCGCGTGTCTGATGCGATTAACGAAGAACAACGCCTCTTTATCAGCCTCACCGATGTGGTGATCAATGATAAGGATCGCTCTGATTTCGTGGCCATCAACAAGAACTTGATCGAGTCAGTCGTAGAACTGTAGCCGTCGACAAGGTCTCCAGCTCGTGCCCCCTCTGTTAGTCTCCCTTGGCATTCCGTAGCGACCTCCTCCAGCAGAATGCGAACTATCCTACCAGCAGCATTCTCGCACTGGGCAAACGCTCAAGGCACTTCAGAGGGTACACCTATCTGCTCCATCGAAATTCGACTGCGTCAACATAGTTCATTCCCGGTCTGCTAAGATCGCCCTTCATCATGTCCACCTTTTCACGATTTCTCCCATTCCTGAAGCCTTACCTGTCCCGCATGGTCCTGGCCGGCGTGCTGGTCATGGGCGTCGCTGCCGTCAATCTGACCCTACTGCGGCTGGCCGGCACCTTGTGGGACATTATTACCGTGCAGCGCAATCAGCCCAAAATGACAGACATGATCCTCATCCTTCTTGGGCTCGTCATTCTGCAGGGGCTCTGTTCAATGGGCCATAGCTATCTGACTGCGTGGATTTCGCAGCGCATCATTGCCGACTTTCGCCGGCATCTCTTTGGGCATCTGCACACGTTATCGGTGAGCTTCTTTGCCCGTCGGAGAACAGGTGAGCTCCTTTCACGGCTCATGAACGACGTCACGGTCATTCAATCAGTCGTCACTGAAACACCGATCGACGGGGCAAAACAGCTCGTGACTTTTGTGGGAGGCATCACGTTCTTGTTGATCATGAATTGGCAGCTGTGTCTCTTAATCCTCGTTCTGCTCCCATTGCTGGTTCTTGTAGCCAAACTCTTCGGACGAAAACTGAAATCCCTCTCGACCTCGATTCAGGATCACACCGCTGCCATGAGTACCCTGATCGAGGAGGTGATCTCCGGCATCCGCATTGTGAAGTCCTTCGTCCAAACACAGCGCGAAGAGACCAGGTTTGCCTCGCAAGTTGAACAGACCTTGGCGCTGACGATGCGAAAAGCTGGCGTCATGGCAGTGTTCATTCCCGTCATCAGCCTCCTCACCTTCTCCGCGGCAGCGGCGGTGTTGTGGTACGGAGGACGACAGGTCATTGATGGGAGCGTGTCGCCCGGCGACCTCTTTGCATTCGTCCTCTTTGCCGGAATCCTGATCGGCCCCTTCAGCTCCGCTGCCCGCGTGTTCGCACAGGTCAGAGAGGCGCAAGGCGCCACCCAACGAGTGTTCGAAATTCTTGACACACACGCCGAGGTGAGCGATTCCTCTACTGCCACAAGTCTGTCCGCCGTCTCAGGGCATATCCGGGCTAATCATATCGGTTTTGCGTACGATCCACGCCAACCAGTCTTGATGGATGTGTCGTTCGAGGCCAAGCCCGGCGAACTGGTCGCCATCGTCGGTCCTACAGGGGCCGGAAAGACAACCGTCATGAACCTGCTCCATCGCTTCTACGATCCAACCAATGGATATATCACCATTGATGGGCAGGATCTCCGCCACGTTACGATGGATAGTTGGTATCGACAGATCGCACTGGTTCCGCAAGAGACAATCTTGTTCGGCGGGACGATTCTCGACAACATCCGCTACGGAAACGAAAAGGCCACTCAAGAAGAGGTGGTCGAAGCGAGCCGTGCCGCGCATGCCCACGACTTCATCATGAGTTTCCCGGACCAGTATCAGACCATTGTGGGGGAAAAAGGAATCAATGTGTCGGGCGGGCAGCGGCAGCGCATAGCCATCGCCAGAGCCATCGTGAAAAATCCACGGATCTTATTATTGGATGAAGCCACCTCTGCACTCGACAGTGAGTCTGAACGACTCGTCCAGGAGGCACTGGAACAACTCATGAAAGGGCGAACGACCTTTGTCATTGCTCACCGCTTGACGACCATCCAACGGGCTGATCGGATTCTTGTCCTCAACAAAGGGCACCTCGTGGAAACCGGCACCCATGCCGAATTGATGAACCAAAAGGGACTGTATCAGTACCTCTACACCCTGCGCCTCGTCGAACTTCCTTCGTAAGTCTCAACATTCACCACAGCAACTGAACGGCGGGAGATTTTGCAAATCGCACTGGGCCAACTCCATGATTCTCCGTTTCGGCTAAATTTCATCCCCCATTCGACCGATAAAGGGACCACGACAGGTTCCCGGATACGAGGTCGCCCTACGTAACTCGCACAAGGCACTCATCCATGCACGGTGTTACGTGTAAAAACCGGCGGACTGTGCACACGTCCTGCTCACGCACTGCCCAGGAGACAGAATGACGCAAGCCAGTACCCCGGTCGTGAACTCAGATGCCAATAGCGACATTTACGCACTCGTGCCCCCTCCGCTACGCCAGCTCTTCGACCCGCAGGCTCATGCGCTCCCGGCCTTGCAGGCTACCTGTCAGAAAATTCTCAATATGACCGGCGACACATCGAGCCCCGACTCGCTCGCGCAGGTCATTAGTCGCGATCCCGGGTTGACCTGTAAAGTACTCCAGGTCGCCAATGGGATTGCTTACAGCCCACAGCAGACCATTACCTCCGTGACCCACGCAGTGACCTGGCTCGGGCTGGACACCGTCCGCACGCTCGTCGCCACGGCCCAATTGATGGAGCATTTGAAGCAAGAACCGGATCGTCGCCCGCTCTTGAGTCGATTGATCGCCAAGGCCCTCTTTGCATCGACGCACGCTGCCGAACTCGGCACAGCCATAAATTATCCTCAACCGGGACAGCTATTCAGCGCCGCTCTGTTGTACTCGTTCGCCGACTTGGTCATCGCGTATCAAACGCCCGATCTATTTGAACAACTCGCTGAGGCACGGACACCGGCCGCCGAAGCCGCCATTCTTGGTGTCCCGAAAGCCCGCTTTGCGACGGCCTTGGCACGGACATGGATCCTGCCGACAGGCTTGGTAGACCTCATCGGTGCACCAACGTCGGTCATGGAAACCCGATGGCAGACCCCTCAGCAGATATTTATGGGACTTGTCGCGGGCGCGAACGATCTCGTGTCCGCCATGGCTGATTCATCGAAGCCCGCCGTTGCCGACCGGATTCGTCGCACCCTCCAGCACGGCACTTCTCTGCCTGAGCGCAGCTTGCAGGAGGCCTTAACTCGCGCCTTCGATAAGGGCCGTCAACTCTCCCGTTCCGTCGGGATTATGGAGGTTGTCCTGGCCCAGGCATCGGCCTCTGTTCCTGCATTGACTCCCGCCATTTCGACACCCAAGATCCAGGTCCAGCCGCCTCACGATCAACCAGTTAGCCAGACTATTCCGCCGATCCAGGCACATCCGTTCGAAACCCTGGAAAAGTTTCAGACCTCGTTGCTGGCGGCGAAAGACCTCAACAGTCTGCTCTCGACCCTGGTCAACGCACTACATGACTACGGCGGTTTCACCCGGGTGGCGCTGGCGCTATTGAATCCCGGCGATACAGACCAATTGCTCGGCCGAGTCTTCGTCGGTGTCGGGGCAGACGCACCAACTCAGTACCTGTCCAGCTTCACCGGATCGCTCACTACCGACCACCCGCTATTCTTACAGATACTCAAACGGCATGATCCACTGTTGGTCTCAAATGTCTCCACCGAGGAACGTCATTCCCTTCACCCGGTGTTTATCTCGACTTGGCAAACTTCGTCTGCGGTCCTGGCCCCCATCCGCATCGGCAACCGACCGATCGGGCTCCTCTATGGCGACCGTGGCCCTCATTCCAGCCAGATATCACCCCATGACCTCCAGTCGTTCCATCTGTTCTTTGGCCAAGCTATTCTGAGCCTCAATCGACTGGCAGGAGTCCTGTGAGAGTGAGCCTGGCACGACCGGTTCTGGACCGTGGATCGATGGACCATCGCCGGCTTGTACCCCGTACAGTCCACTGTTAGAAGTGTACGAACACGCCCGCACCATGCGCAATCCTATGGGGGAGACACGCCGTCTCGTGGCTGGAAAACAGATGACCAGCATGTTCACATCCCGATCGTTTCGATCACCCGCATATCTTCAGCGGTGAGAGTGAGCTGTTCAGCTTCGAGATCCTCTTTCATATGTTGTGGGTTCGTCGTGCCAGTCAATGGAAGCATGCCTACCTGCATCGCAAACCGAAATACAACCTGTGCCAGACCAACCCCTAATCGTTGGGCGATGGTCCGAATGCCTGGCTCGGCGAAGACTTCTCGATTGGCAGTCAGCAGTGAAAAACCTTGATAAATGATGCCATGGTCTCGGCAAATCTCCCGCACCTCCTTATCCCATCCGAATGCGGCATAACATCGGTTTTGCACCATCATCGGTTTCACCGCCGCCTGGGCACAGAGCAGGGTGAGCTGTTCAGCCGTGACATTGCTGATCCCGATCATGTTCGCTTTCCCAGATCGATAGAGTCCTTCGATGGCCGCCCATACCTCCCAGTCCTCGTCTCCTAATCCTCGCCGCTGATAGGGGCCATGTAAGACATACGAGTCAAGATAGTCGGTGTGCAAGTGGGTCAACGAGCTGTCGAAGGACTGAGTCACTTGGGTGGCGAGAGTAGCCGACGCATCGTAGGGGGTGCGATGGTCCTGGCCATTCGTCGGGGTAAACTTGGTTTGAAGAAAGAGACGATCGCGCGCAACCCCTTGCTTCGCGAGGGCCAGTAATGCTTCCCCCACCAATGCTTCCTGGTAATGGATCAGTTGGTTGGCCGTGTCGATGGCGGTGAAGCCTGCCCCCACGGCCTGCTGCACCAGTTGGATCGTCGCTTCTTTTTTCCATGCCGTGCCATACATGAACGAAGGAACCGGCCTATCATTATAGGTGGTCAAAGCCATGCTGTGGTCTCCAAGGTGAACGATTTTTTGCTCGCAAAATCATGCATTGCATTACCGACAATGCTAGACGTGATTGGCGTGAGTTCGATCACAGGCTCACAGATAATAACCATCTCACCAGTCGAAACGACTCTAGGGTAAGAGGATTCCCGTGAGAGATCAATGGCTCGTCTAGAAGGGTGCGGAAGAACGATTTCGGCAAAACAGAATTTCGATGGCCTGCTTCTGCGACATCACGGTTGGCTTACATTACTCTGCAGGCGAAATTCTATAAAGCAATGGAGCTGTGGTGAAGAAGTGAAACGGAGAGGTGTGGCGCGGTGGCCGAGAAATCTTGAGTTACATAGCCCGTTTCTCAATCTTTTCCGTCTGGACCACATCAGTCTTTCGAGTCAGACCACGCGGAGTACGACTGCGACGTTCCGCTTCTTCACTAGCCTGACGTGTTTTCATATAGATGATTCTTGCGCCCGGCTTGAATGTGAGGTAGTACCAGATCCATTCCGACATCACCCGCACGCGACTGCGTAACTCGATGAGTAAAAAGACATGCACAACACACCACAGCAACCAAGCAGGCAATCCGGATAGGCGCATGAAACCCATCTGCGCCACAGCTTGCGCGCGGCCGATGGTCGCCAGCATGCCTCGATCCCTGTAGACAAACGGCCGACGCTGATCATGCGCAGTCTCCTGACGAATCAGCCTCGCAACATAGCGGCCTTGCTGCACAGCGACGGGAGCGATTGCCGGTAGTGGGTTCCCGTCTGGATCGGCACAATGCGCGGCATCGCCGATGACAAAAATCCAAGGGTCTTCTGGAATCGTCAGATCCTGTTGAACCTTGATACGACCGGATCCGTCCAGGGGAAGTCCGAACGAAGTCAGCAGCGGCGACGCCTTATTGCCTGCCGCCCAGACGATATGTGTGGATCGAATGAATTCACTCCCGACCATGAGGCCATCGGCACGAATCTCACTCACCCGGCTGTTGACCTTGATCGTCACGCCCTTGCGTTCGAGTGCCGCAGCTGCTTTCGCCGATAGGTCAGAACTAAACCCCGACAGAATGCGGGAGCCTCCTTCCACGAGCAGAATAGCAAGATCATCGAGGCGCAAGTTCGGAAAGTCAGGCCCCATGGCCTTCCGTCCAATCTCCGCCAGCGAGCCCGCCAATTCCACACCGGTAGGTCCTCCCCCCACGATCACGAAGGTAAGTCGCTCTCCGGTGCCGATAGCTATGCGCCGGCGTTCGGCTTCCTCAAATGCCAGCAACATCTTCTCGCGAAGATACACGGCATCAGCGAGGGTTTTGAGCCCTGGAGCAGACTCCTCCCATGCGTCGTGTCCGAAATAGGAATGCCTCGATCCAGGCGCCATGATAAGAACGTCGAATGCAATCGGCCTACTGTCACGCAACCGAATAAGACGCGCCGTTCGATCGATGGATAAGACTTCATCCATGACCACACGAACATGCGGATACCGCCGAAAGATCGTGCGCAATGGCCACGCGATATCCCCGGGAGACAGCGCAGACGTGGCCACCTGATAGAGCAATGGTTGGAACAGATGATGATTGGTGCGGTCGATGAGCACCACTTCGACATCACGCAACGATTGCGCGGCCGTCAGGCCTCCGAAACCACCCCCAATGATGACCACTTGCTTATGAGGCATGAAAGGGAATCCAAGATCGCTCCGTTTCTGAGGAACGTGTCAATGTGTAAAGATCTGACACCGCGCGCTGCGAAACGGATGCTACTGTCATTTCCTCACCTAATTGTGACTCTAGCCGAACCTCGTGAGATACGCTCGCAAAATCTTTCTATGCGCGGGACTTTTTCTCCCCTCTAAGCCCACGAGTCGTATCCCCGAACTTCGCCTCGTTACTTATCGGTTTATGCGATACGGTACTGGAACTTAATTTGGAGCGGTGCATCGATCACGGCGAATAACAACGAGAATTTGAAGTTTACTGGACAGTTATGCGTTGCGGCTCACGTTCGTTCCAACATAAGAAGTCGTTGCTTTCGCTCAGACCCCAGCGATAACCCGCAACATGAGGTCCTCCCTTGTCGTCAGACCACAGCCGGAACGGATCGAGTCACTATCCACAGTTGCGCTCAAACTTCTTGGTGTGGGTGTCAGAGATGGGACATAGCGCGCCGCGACGGGGCCTCACACGATTCGATTACATCTTTCGCGTCAGTCGAACAGTCAATTCCTCATACACATACCTGCGATGGCCGACGGCCATCAGCCGGATCACGTGCCTCTTGCGATCAACGGCATACACAATCCGGAAGCGGCGTACGCGATATTTCCACAATCCATCAAGTTCGCGCAGAAGCGGTTCCCCACACTCTGGATCGGTCGCAATGCCACGAATTGCAGCCTTAATGGAACGTTTCAGGTCAGGATGGAGAGAACGGATCACTTCAGCCACATGGGAAGGGATATCGGGACGGAAAGGAGTCACGCAGTACGACGTTTTTTCACAGGGGTCAACGGCTCACCAAAGACATCCTCGAAGGTGAGACCTTTTTTACCAGCCCCATAGAATGACTTGCTTCGACCGATCTGTTTCATCAAGACAGGATCGCTCAGCACATCCAGCGTCTCTTTCAGCCGCGTATACTCCTCGACATTGATCAGCACTGCAGCAGGTCGTCCATTTTTCGTCACCACAACCTCCTCCTCTCGCTCTTGTACGCCAGTGACGAGTTCAGGCAATCGTGTCTTCACTTCGGATAAGGACAACGTTTTCGCCATCTCACACCTCACAGCATGAATGACCAGAATTCTGGTCATCACCATACCGCAAGCCGGGAAACCCCGTCAACACTCCTGAGAAAAGATGCCGCGAGATGGGAGATGTAGGCTAAAGCGTTTTCTTCGCCGACCATGTTGGAGTGCAAGGCCTCACACATAATTTTTTTCTCTGGTTTATGGAGCAGGTCTACTGGCGGAGTTCAGCTGGATGCGTACGATCTTCACCTTACCAGCTAGCCTGCATTATTCATGAGCGCTTCTGTAGATCGCGGATTCGCGACTGCAACGAGCCTCCTTCTGGCAGACTGAATGTTCCCTAAGAAGTTGAAACTCAAGCAGACTGAATTCTTTGCGGAACGATGGTGTACAATATTGAAGAGATAGCCAAGAATTTAATTGGGGCAAGGGACAATATCCAGTTGATCTCGTTGACCAACTTGTTAGATGATACTGAGTTGAACAACTATATCAGACAACAGAGGGGGTGACTATCATGACCAAATCGCAAGCTGCTGCATTACGCGAGAAGTGGGCAGATGGAGACAATCCACCTTGTCGGCATTTGCATCTGGAATTGGAACACAACAACAACGATTATTTGACGGACAACTATCACTGTACGGCTTGTGGTGAATTGGTTGCAGCGAATACTCGTGACCCCTTTCAAGTCATCTGATCCTGGGACCGGCACGTACACGTGGTGGTCTTCGCCAACAACCTGTCCCATTACCTACAGCGTCTCTCGGTTCATCTGCAGCAACTCTTCCACGATCAGCGTCCACCACTACAGATTCAGCGGACTCGCTAGGGAAGCCGCCACGTAGTCAGCACGACCGCTCTCGATAAAGACGATTGGATCTGTCTCAATCAAAGCAACAGGCTTTCCTTCATCCTCGTTAGGCGCGGTGCAGCCAGACTTCGGGGCATGGGAGAGATCAGAAACATTGCAAGGATTCCTGCAATTCATTGACTGATTCGTACGCTTTGTTACGCTGCCTGGTACATAAAGCTGTTCACGAACATTTGCCTATTTCCCCTACCTAAGACGATCACCATGCGCCAACGGCACGGGTTGAGCAATTGGTACTATGCGCTCTGTCTCTGCGTCATCGGGCTTGCGCTCGACCACGTCGCGTGGGCGCAGGCTCCGAATGAGACCTATGATTTCAACATTTCGAAAGGGATCGTGGAGTTTGGTCGGGGACACTATACGCAAGCCGCCGATCACTTCGAACAAGCCCGACAAGCCCTACCGAATGCCCCGGAAGCGATCGACTACCTGGGACAGACGCTGTTGCGCCTGAAAAAGCATCAGGAAGCGGAACATCTTTTTCACGATCTGACAATGAAACAGCCGGCTCGTCCGCAAGCCTGGCTGGGACTCGCCATCTCGCAAAGTCACCTCGGGAAATATCGCGAGGCGCTGGACGCGCTTGATCAGGCCCACCAACTCGATCCAAAGAATCCACTCGTCTATTTTTATCAGGGAGTCGTCTCGCATGAATTGAAATCCTTCAACCAATCGTCTGCCTTGTTTTCACGAGCCATGGCTCTCAGCCCAGATCTCACACCAACCGCCCGATATTACACAGGGATGTCGTACTATGAGCGTGGAATGATTGATCAGGGTCAAAAAGAAATCGAAGCCGCAATTGCCTCTGGCGAACCGGAGTCCGAACTCGCTCGAATCGCTCGGGAGGTACTGCAGCAACGAACCGCGGTGCCTAAGGGCCCCAAGCCGTGGGATCTGAATCTGAGCGTGAGTGGCCAGTACGATACCAATGTCGTGTTGCTTCCCATCGGAACCCAACCTCCAGGCGGAACGTCGAGTATTTCGCAGAAGGACGACTTCCGCACCACATTTTATGCACGAGGCGAATATCGACCGATTCAGGCTGCTGGGTGGACGGCTGGAGTCACGTACGGTTTTTATCAGAGTTTGCACCAGACACTGACAGCATTTGACATCCAAGACCATGCGCCATCGGCATTTGTTCAACATCAAATAGGCAGAGTGACGGCACGGCTCCAATATGCCTTCGACTATGTGCGCGTCGGCCAAGACCCGTTTTTGCTCTCGAATGCCGTGCAACCGATCCTCACGATCGCCGAGACCAACAGTCTGTTCACTCAGCTACAGTTCCGGTATCAGAGCAAAGACTTCCAGGATGATCGCTTTGCTGGAAATTCCTTCAGGGACGGGAAAAACTGGTTGGCGGGTGTCACGCAGTATGCCTACTTCGCCAATGGAACAGGGCATGTACGGCTGGGCTATACGTTCGACACCGATCGCACCGGTGGCGGAAGTCCGTCGGTGGCAACGCCAGGCGTGCAAACCAATGCCGATTGGAACTACAACGCACATCGCCTATCAGTCGGCTTGGGCGTGCCGGACTTCTGGACGCTGAAATCGAACTTTGCATTTGACTACTACCACATGAGCTACGACAACCCGAATTCCTTTTCTGCCGGGGGTACAACCGTTCGTCGAGATAACATCATGTTCTTCACCGCCACGATTGCCCGGCCCCTCACCGATTGGCTCTCGATTGCAGCGGAATACAACTACACGAGGGATCAGTCCAACATCCCGGTATTCAGCTACGCCCGCAATATTTTCTCGTTCACCCTCAGTAGCCGTTTCTAAGCCTCCGTCCACCGTCTCCTTGTTCCATGACGCAAATTGCCATACTACATGACGTAATACGTCACCCAACTCGTTGATGACACCACGAAAGAACTATCCATTTCGAGCGAGGCCCTCACAAGTCTGTCTCTGAAAATACTTGTCTTATCAATGGCTTACTAAGAGATCTGGTCTCGGTCACAAACCGCCTGTCGTGGTACAGTTCGTGCTCACACAAAGGGCAGATAGTTCATAGTCGACTGGCCTCTCTTTGTCGACTGGGAGGGATAACAATGATTGCTCAACGACTCCTGCTAAGCCTCTTCGCAATTCCCTTGGCCTTTGGACCGCCTCTTGCGATGGGGGCGGAGGGAAGTAAGGACGGGATCGGGTTCTACACGGCAGTGTCGGGCCAATCCAGTGTCACCCATCCCGGTGAGGACCGAATCCTTCCAGTCAAGCTCCATGACGAGGTGCTCTTCAAAGATGTAATTCAGACTCAAAGCGAATCGCGCACAAAGGCGTTATTTCACGATGACAGCATGCTGACGGTTGGAGAGAACAGCCGGGTAGAGATCGATGAGTATATCTACAACCCGGAAAAGAATGTCCGCCAGGCTGTTGTGAAACTCATACAAGGCCAGGTGCGGGCTCTGGTGAATAAAGCGTTCAAGGCGAATGGGTCAAGATTCGAGATCCACACTCCCTCGGCTGTCGCGGCGGCGAGAGGAACCTATTTCACCGTGTGGGTCGAGAATGGTCAGTCCGGCATTATCAACATTGGTGAGAAGGGACGCGTTGATTTTACGTCGGGGGGAACGACGGTCGCTGTCGATCCCGGTTTCTTCTCGATCGCCCACGAAGGCCAAGCCCCATCGGCTCCCCTACCACATAACCTTGGCATGAGAAACAATGCCCAGACGGGATCGACGATGAATACTACTGGGCAGACGGCTTCAACCCACGGCGCAATTCCCTATCAAGATCAGAATGTTATTCGTCCGCTCGAGAAGATCGCGCTGACTCTGACATCTTCTCCGGCTGGACTCACTCGGGCATTGACAGCCGTTGAGCTTACGACACTGCGCGAGGCGCCTCTCGTTGAGTTACCGGCCCAAGTGCTCCAGGCCCTGAACCTTGATGCACGGTTGATGAAGGCGCTGACAACCTTGACCAGTCGGACCACCGGATCTCTTGTTAGAAACAGCGAAGGAACGACGGCTGTAGCGACGGGAACGATCGCGACCGGAACTTTGACTGTAGGATCAGTCTCTGTGGGATCGACATCACCTTCTGGAGGAACTGTTTCCGTGGGGTCCATATCTGTTGGATCCACAGTTGTCGCTCCCTTGACCACCGTCGTCTCAACCGTTGTCACTCCGGTGACATCGCTAATTTCAACGGTCGTGGCGCCTATGACACCCGTGATCTCGGCTGTTGTGACCCCGGTCGTGCCAATCATCGCACCGGTTGTCGCCCCCGTGACCCCAATTGTTACAACGATTCTCGCAACTCCTCCTCCGGTAATCAGCGGGGTCTTGGGTTTACTGACGCCATAACATTCTTAGACGACACCGCCCGTTTCTGCGGCCCTTGGCTAACATAAGCCAAGGGCCGCAGTTTTTTTGTCCAGTGATCGCTATAAGACGGTGCGCACTGTGTAAATTGTCTTGTCTCTCCAATACAACCAGGCAGAATAGTATCCGTTGCGCGGCAAACCGATCAAAATCCCTGAACGGCGAATAGCATCACATGAAGTCCACAACAAACAACAACTCAGGAGCCGGATTTCCACTTGGAATCGGGTTGGGCGTAGCAGTCACGATCGGGTTGGCATTCTTGACATGGCTGGCCCCCAACATCGTTGTGCGTCTGGACAATACCGCCTTGGATTTTCAGTTCCGCCTGCGGGGTGAACGAAGTCCTGGCCAGGAAGTTGTGCTCGTGTTGGTCGACGAGAAAAGCCTCAAAGAGGTTGGACGATGGCCTTGGCCTCGGGATAAACAAGCGCTGCTCGTTGATCAGATTCACGCGGGCGAACCTGCAGTGCTCGGCCTCGATATCATCTACGCCGAACCGGAAGAATCCGACGCGATCCGTGAGATCAAGTCATGGTTGGCCTCAGCACAACAAAAGGAACCGTTATCCAACAAGTTGCTCGAACGGTTGGAAGCCCGACTCCACGCCTTAGACACGGATCAGCAATTTGCCGAGAGCTTGGCACGAGCAGGCAAGATCGTGCTAGCCATGCCCTTTTTCGTGCTGGAGAGTCAGACGACCGACTCGTTGATTGACACAAGCCTGACGGTTCCCGAACTCCTCAAGCGAAGCGAGTTCATGCTCGTTAAGCAGACGAAGTCTGCTCAAGAATCTCACCCTTACGAGGCGACGGCCTTGCTTCCTCCGCTCGACACCTTCGCACAACAGGCGAAAGGCATCGGGCATGTCTATCGATTGCCCGACCACGATGGCGTCACCCGTCGTGAAGTTCTCGCCCTGCGCCACGAAGATGCCTACTATCCATCTTTTGCCCTGGAAGTCGCGCGGCTCTATCTCGGCCGGACCAGAGAACACATGACACTCCTGCTTGGGGACGGAGTGAAACTGGGCACGACGCTCGTACCGACGGATCAGAAGCTCCGAATGCTTATTAATTATGCGGGCCGGGAACTGCGGTTTCCCTGGGTGTCCGCGACCGATGTGATCCACCATCGAATCCCGTCGGATTTCTTCCGAGGGAAGGCCGTCCTCGTCGGAACCGCTGCGTTGGGAACATACGATCAGCTCAGTACACCCTTCTCGGCCAATTTTTCTGGAGTCGAGAAAAATGCCACCGTGATCGAGAATATTCTCCGCGAACGGGTTCTGACCGCAGGGCTCTGGACCGGTCCCGTTGAATTCGGCCTGGTCCTGCTCTTCGGATTCATGTTGACTTATGTCCTGCCACGGGTGCGTGCCGTGCATGGAACGTGTCTGACAGCAGTGACCTGGATTGGGTACACGGGTATTGTGCAAGCGCTATTTGTTGTAAAGGGAATCTGTCTGCCCGTCGTGATGCCGACCCTGAGCATCGGATCGGTCTTCGTTGTGACCACAGTCCTCAACTATGTATTCAAGGAACGCCAGGCTCGAGAAATTCATTCCATGTTTGCCAGTTACGTCAGTCCTCGAATCGTGCAGGAATTGATGAAATCTCCTTCGAAGGCGACGTTAGGGGGACAGCGTAGAGAACTGACCATGCTGTTTTCCGATCTGGTCGGGTTCACCACGTTCAGTGAACATCGTCCGGCAGAAGACGTGGTTGATCAGCTCAATGAATATCTCGGCGCCATGACCGACGTGATTTTTCGGTGGAACGGGACGTTGGACAAATTCGTCGGAGATGAAATTGTCGTCTTCTGGGGGGCACCGCTGGACCAACCGGACCATGCCGAACTGGCCGTACAATGCGCGTTGGAGATGCAGGCGAAGCTGATGGACTTGCAGTCCAAGTGGAAGATGGAAGGGAAGCCCATCCTCGAGAATGGGATCGGCATCAACACAGGCGTGGCTCTGGTAGGGAATATCGGCGCGGAGGGGAAAAAAATGGATTACACCATGATCGGCGATCAGGTGAATCTGGCCGCGCGCTTCCAGGGACTGACCAGAATGCTGGGCCATCCGATTCTGTTGACCGAGTTCACGGTATCAAAGCTCACATTGGACTTGGGTCGAAGCATGCAGGATGCGGAACGGGGTGAACTCAACCATATTCAGATCCGAAAGCTTCAAGTGGTCACCGTCAAAGGCCGGCAAGCCCCAGTGGGAGCCTACACAGTGGAATCTGAGACTGAGAGTGCGCGGCATGCGAAACGTGAAGCCAGCGCAGGCTGATGAGAAGAACGCGGGTCAGGCGATCTTGCGGATTTTCGAACGAGGCTGAGTAACTTGATAGACTCTTTCTTTGACAAAGACATCCACGAGTTCCGAGTCTAGTTTTCCCTCCTTGCTCTGGCTTTCGAGATAGCTGAGCGCCGTGTCGGAAGCAATAGCCGCTTTGTATGGCCGGTCCGATGCAGTTAAGGCGTCATAGATATCGCAGATCGCCATCATGCGCGCCTGTAGCGGAATCTGATTGTGCAGGAGCCCACGGGGATAGCCGCTGCCATCCAACTTTTCATGGTGGCTCCACGCGATCGACGGCACGTTTTTGAGCGATCTCGACCAGGGGATTTTTGACAGGAATTCAAACGTATGCGCGACATGCCGCTCGATCTCTTTCCGTTCGAACTGGGTGAGAGTGCCCTGGAGCACCGAGAGCGCGCAGACTTCCTCCTCCGTAAGAAAAGGACGGGGCCCGTCGTATGACCGGTATTCCAGCTGCGCAATCTCCTTCAACTTCACAACTTCGGCAGCGGATTGAGGACTCGGTTGATTGCATTTCAGGATAAATGAGAACATTTCGTCCACCTCTCGCGTCTGCTGGGCCAGTTGTCGGTCTAGTTGCGCCAACAACATCTGCTTTTTCCCTCCCATTCTGGCTTCATGGACCTCCAGCTTGCGACGTAACGTATCGACTTCCAGAGTCCTCTTGATAAAATCGAACCGTGACTTTACGAGTTCCTGCTGGAGCTGATACAGCTTCCGTGCTTTGAGGAGGACGTGCTCGCGAACCCCGACCTTGCCGAAGTCGTGGAGCACAGCGGCGTAGCGAAGTTCCTTGAGTTGTTCCAGGTTGAATCGAACGTCTGCATAGAGACCGGAATCGGTGTGAGAGACCGCCTCAGCCAGCCGACAGGTGAGGGTGGCCACACGTTGGCTGTGCCCGCTGGTGGTGGGATCCCGGCTCTCAATGGCTTGTACACTGGCGGAAATAAACCCTTCGAACAAGAGATGAATTTCCTCATAGAGATTGGCATTCTCGATGGCGATGCCGACCTGATGGCCGAGCGCCACGAAATTCTGAAGATCGTCCTCTCCGAAAGCATCCCCATGCTTGTGGTTGATGGCTTGGAGCACTCCCAGAAGGCGGCCATGAGCTGTGATGGGCACACAGACCATATTGCGTGTGACGAATCCGCTGGTTTGATCCACATGGCGGAAGAAACGGGCATCGCGCTGAACGTCGTTGACGATAATAGGCTCCCCGGTTCGAGCGACGTATCCCGCAATACCTTGCCCGCGCCGAAGACGAGCCTGGCGAACCGCCTCCCCCTTTTCGCCATGGGCCACATCGAAATACAGTTCGCCGGTCGCTTCCTCTAATAAGAGCAGTGAGCCGGCTTCGGCATTCATCAATAAAGTAGCCGCTTCGATGGCGCGCTTGCGGATGGTCGCGTGATCGAGGCTAGAATTCAACAGAGCGCTGATATCCTGAAGTCGTCGCAGTGTGGGATCTTTCATGGCTTCGAATCTTACATCTCCACCCCAATGCACACGATACTACTGTAAAAATGTAACACGGCAGACTTGTTTTGCACGAAAAAGCGCTGTTTAGACTAAACAGAACAGCCGTAGGCATAGCAGCCGCGCGTTGCGCGAGCACAGAAGATCATCAACCTCCACCCCATCCTCTGCTTAGGAAACGAGAGTGTCGTTCTACCCCTTCCACCTTTAATGGTACGTCCATTCCCTACCGCTCTATTTCCCTAGGTGACAGCCCTTCTTCTCATATTGCTCTAGCGTGATTCAGTCGTCTGTGCTATAGACCGCATCGGGTCTCGTCGAACAACCTCTGAAAGATGCCAGCATGCCAGCTTCCATTGATCTGATCTTCATCATTTTCTCTACCCTCATCATTCTGAGCATTTTGACGATCAAGCTCTCGAATCGATTTGGCATCCCCTCACTGGTCTTGTTCCTCGCCATCGGCATGTTGGCAGGGTCCGACGGACTCGGCGTCCTCACATTCGACAATCCGTCGCTGGTGCGCTCGCTGGGTATCACCTCACTCATTTTGATTCTGTTTTCTGGTGGATTGGACACGGAATGGTCAGCAGTGCGGCCCATCGTGTGGCAGGGATTGTCGCTCTCGACCATCGGGGTTCTCGTAACTGCCCTACTGATGGGGGTGTTTGTCGCCTGGGTCCAGGGGTTCTCATTCCTAGAAGGCCTCTTGCTCGGCGCAATTGTATCGTCTACCGATGCTGCAGCCGTCTTCATGGTGCTACGGGCGCGAAAAACCAAGATCCCCAGGCGGTTGATCCAATTGCTCGAATTTGAGTCAGGCAGTAACGATCCAATGGCCGTCGTGCTGACGATCGCGCTGATCAGACTGTTGACGGAACCATCGACCTCCTTCGTGGAACTTGTCGTATTCTTTGTGATGCAAATGGGCGTGGGAACCGTGATTGGCATTGCGATGGGCGAGATCATGCGGCGAGCGTTCAACGCGCTCGACTTGGAGTTGGAGGGCATTTATCCAGTGCTGTCGCTGGCGCTGGCGCTGCTGACCTATGGCCTGACCGACTACCTGGAAGGAAGTGGTTTTCTTGCCGTGTACCTGGCGGGGCTTGTCATGGCGCGAAAACCGTTTACTCACCAGCAGAGTGTCTTGCGTTTTCACGACGGGCTCGCCTGGCTCATGCAGGTCACCATGTTCTTAACGTTAGGGCTTCAAGTATTTCCCGCAAGGCTCGTGCCAATCGCCGGTGCAGGCATCCTGATTTCCCTTTTCCTCATCTTCATCGCCCGCCCTGCGAGTGTCCACGCGGCGCTGGCGTTGTCGCCGATGTCATTTCGAGAGCAGACGCTTGTGGCCTGGGCGGGGCTCCGAGGGGCCGTGCCGATTATCTTGGCCACATTTCCCATAGTAGCCGGGATCGAGAAGGCAGACATGATCTTTCATTTGGTGTTTTTTATCGCGCTCACGTCCGTCGTCATGCAGGGGACAGCGATTCCGTTACTGACGCGAATGTTGAAGATCGGAGTTCCTCAGCCCAATCCGCAGTCGCCTCCCAAGCCGGTGCCGTAGATCTCTCCTGGGTTGCCAGTTCTTGTGGTAGGTCTAGCAGGATGCTGAAAAAGTCTCTCTTCTCACCCGCTCACCTCGGCGCGCCGTTCCCCGGTCGGCGTTCTCGCATCGCTCAGAGACTCAACCTTGAGGAGGAGCTTCTCGGAGATCGGAAATACTGAGGGGGTACGTTCGCCAAGATCTATGATACAGGGCGAACGGTCCACACAAAGTGCGGTATGCACCTCCTCGCCTCTTCGCTCGCTGCGGCCTAGCTTGGGACAAGGCGCGTCCCAGGGCAAAGAGTCTGTCTTGGCAAACACAGGGCGGGAGGGTGAAATGACCGCCTGGGTCGGGTGGGTGAGACGCCTGGCCTTTTTGAGCATCCTGAACCTGTTTTGACATCGGCGCCATAAAGAAAGATTCCAACGGCATTTTGTATATAAATCGAGTTTTCCGGAGCATGCTAGGTTAGTGAAGGGTGGAACCCGGTTGGGAAATCGGCGCACCAGAGTCCCTTCATGAGAGACCCTGGTGGCCGCGAAGATGGCCGGTCTTATTGCACGTCGACGGTGATGCTATGGGTGGCCGTGACAGGATCGTGATCTTTTGTCGCGCCGGTCACAGTAACCTTATGCGTCCCCTTGCTCAGACTCTTCAGTTCTCCGGAAAAACCTTTTTGATACACATCGTCCACATACGCGTGGACATGTGTCGCTTGAGAGCCCTTGGTCAAGTCGTACTTCAGCTCAAAACTGTCGCTGACCTTCTCCCCGTCCTTGGGAGACATAATCATCACCTTCGATCCATCCTCGACTGGCGCTTTAGCCGGTTTATCCCCTGCAAAGACTGTCGCCACGGCAAGACTTCCCGCCAACGCGATCCCCAATCCCATGAACCCGATACGTCCCATCCCATGCATCACGACAACCTCCTTGTTTGAACCAACTGAATGAATACTGCTCTGCCACCCTCTGCCGGATATCAACTTGTTTGATTATCAGTCTCCGGTAGGGAATGTGGAATATTCTACGTTTCAGAATCGTCTCAGTCAATCCGCACCTATTTACATTTGGGGACCCTTCGCATTATTAATCCTTCCACGCTCGTTTGTTATCTCTTCTGGGATGGGGGCTGATTGATCTTCCACTGCGCGCGACTTTCTCACCCACCCACTGGCAGATATTTTCACCCGCCCTTCCCTCCGATTGCTTTGCAATCGATTCCCGTGACGTGCCATCAGCCCGAGCGAGGGCCTCCGAGTCCTTATTTCCCCTTTAGGGAGTGGCCCAGGTTGCCTTTTGCTGCGCGCATCGAACGAGCACAGTTTCACCGTGCGCGTTCTGCGAGCAAGAAAAGCACCTGGCCGCTCCCCTCCCTATCCTTCTGAGGCCGCGCGTTGCGCGAGCACAGAAGATCATCAGTCTCCATCCCCTCCCCCCTCACTCCCCAATATGGTACGGTACAGGAGCGTAGGGGTTCGACAATGACCAGTCAGGCACAATTTCCAGACGAGCAGAGCGGTGAAGGCGCATTCATTAGGCAACCGGATGCCTTTCAAAGCTGGGTCACTGCCAATGGGAGTTCCGGCTACCCTGCGGCGAGCGGACGCTACCATCTCTATGTTTCCTGGGCCTGTCCCTGGGCGCATCGGACCATCATTGTGCGAAAGCTCAAGAAACTCGGAGATGTCATCGGCATGACGGTTGTGGATCCAATCCGCGACGAGCGAGGCTGGGCGTTCCGCGAAGGGCCGGGGCATTCGCTCGATCCCATCAACAACTTCCAATTTCTCAGCCAAGCCTACAAGGCCACCGATCCGAATTATCGGGGGCGATTCACTGTCCCTGTGTTGTGGGATACGGCGACACAACGCATCGTCACCAACTCAGACGACGACCTCATGCGCATGTTCAACGGCGAATTCAATCGCTTCACCGAGAGCAAGATCGACTTGTATCAGGACGGCATCAGGAAAGAAATCGATGACCTCAATACCTTCATCTACGAAAACGTGAACGACGGGGTCTATCGCGCAGGATTTGCCACATCACAGCAGGCCTATGAGCGGGCCGTGTTGCGCCTCTTCGACGCGCTCGATCAACTTGAGGCCAGATTGATGCGTCAACGCTATCTCTTCGGCTCACAGTTCGTCGAAACCGATTGGCGCTTGTTCGTCACGCTCATACGCTTCGACGCCGTCTACCACGGCCATTTCAAATGCAACTTCAGACGGATCATTGACTACCCCAACCTCTTCGGCTACCTTAAAGACCTCTATCAGACAGACGGCATCGCCGACACCGTGAACTTCGATCACATCAAGCGGCACTACTACATAACCCACGACGACATCAATCCAACCCGTATTGTCCCTCTTGGCCCCGACCAAGATCTCACGGCCCCCCATGGCCGCGAACGCCTTGCTAATATACCCACACCAACGAGATAGATCAGACCAACTCTGGCAGCCCTTTTAACATCCTGGTAGAGTACAGCTCATTTTTCTGAAAGCCTGTCCTCCTATGTCTATCCAGTGGTTCCCCGGTCATATGAATACGGCGCGCAAAGAAGCGGCCAAGACGATGGAGGTGATCGATGTTGTCGTCGAAGTACTGGATGCGCGCATACCAGATGCCAGCTGCAATCCACTGATCGAAGAGTTGCGTCTAGCGCGCCAGCGCCCCAGCCTGAAAATCCTCAACAAAGCTGATCTCGCTGATCCTGTCGTCACTCAAGCGTGGCTCGATCTCTATAACCAACAACCAGGCGTCAGCGCCGTCGCCCTTTCTTGTCATCATGCGGGCGATGCCGCGAAGGTGCCCCAGCTCTGTCAGCCACTCGCCCTGCATCGCAACAGCAGCGCAAAGCCGCTGCGTATGCTGATTATGGGAATCCCTAACGTCGGCAAATCGACCCTGATGAACATGCTCCTCAAACGCCGCATCGCTCGCGTGGGCGATGAGCCGGCTGTGACCAAAGTCCAGCAGCGTCACAAACTGAACGACCACATGGCTATTACCGATTCACCCGGGCTCTTGTGGGGAACCATCAAAGACCCTCATGTAGGCCTCCTGCTCGCCACGGTCAACGCCATAGGGCACAAGGTCGTCGATGACGAAGCCGTCGCCGAGTTTCTCGCCGCCATCCTGCTTGCGCGCTATCCTGCCCGGCTCAGGACCCGCTACGGCTTTGCGGTAGAGGGCCTAACAAGCACCGGTGTGATCGACGCGATCGGCAAAAAGCGCGGCTGCCTGCTGACCAGGAGCGGAGGCGGAATAGACCGAGACAAAGCGGCGAGGATACTCTTGTCGGACTATCGCGAAGGCACACTCGGGCGCACCAGCTTGGAGACGCCGGATAGGCAGGCAGAAAAACCCTCACCGATAGTACGCGTGTGAGTGGACCGGCTGGGTTCATCGCTCCCTGATGCAGACGTACCGGATAATAATCACTCGCTCACAATCCAACTCTGGCAAAGTCGATGTAACCTCGCTCAATGTCTGTGCTGAGAAGCTCTACCCATACCTTGTCTCCGACATCGAGGCTCCGCTCGCCCGTCACCAATCTCCCTTCAACCGGCAGCTCAAGAAGTCGGACCCAGGTCCCTCTGTCCGAAGCGCCTGTCACGATCGCGTCAAAACGCTTACCGATTCGCGATTCAAGCAATAAGGCGGCGGCGGATTTGCGGAGCTGCCGCTCGACCTTTTCTGCACTATCCTCTTTCTCGGTACAGTGGTCGGCCAGATATTTCAATTCCTCCGAACGGTATGGGGTTGCCGCGCCGGCCAGCGCCGCTTTGATCAGCCGCTGAGTGATGAGATCAGGAAAGCGTCGGTTGGGCGCAGTGGAATGGGTGTACCCCTTCACGGCAAGCCCAAAATGTTCGGGAGCGCCATCCTTCGACTGATCCAGCACGTACTCGCCTCTGCCGATGAGCTTGACGATGGACAGGGAGAGATCGGGAAATCTGAGGGGGTCGGCCTTCCGACGTGCGATGAGGAACACTTCGAGCGCACGCGCGTCAGGTGCCGAAGGTAAGCGTTCACCCCAGCGTGCAGCCACCTCGACAATCCGCTGCCAGCGTTCGGGAGAGCGTAGGATGCGGCGGAAGGAAGGCATGCCCTTTCCATTCAGATAGGACGCCGTCGCCTGATTGGCCGCGATCATAAAATCTTCAATCAGTTCCTTCGCGCGATTCTTCTGCTCGACCCTGAGGTCGGTCAGCACCTCCCCCTCAAACACAGCTCGTGGTTCGATGGTTTCAAGACTCAGCGCCCCCTGTTCGTGTCGTCGAGCCTTAAGCCGCTGCGCGACCTTGTCTTGGAGGCGAAGCTGCGCATCAAGGCCGGAGAAGGCCGTGACCCGATCAGGCGCAGACGCCTCCCCTGCAAGCCAGGCTGCGATGTTGTTATAGGCCAGCTTCGCATGGTTGCGGACTAGCGCCCGGAAAAGAGTCGAGCTGAGGACCGCCCCATCCTCCGCAATCACCATCTCCACCACAATTGCGAGGCGGTCTTGCCCTTCACCGAGAGACGTCAAATCGGTCGACAGTTTTTCCGGCAGCATGGGGAACATACCGCCGGCCGTATAGACAGACGTCGTATTATGCTTGGCATGCGCATCCAGAGCAGACTCTTTCTTAACCAGCGCATCCACGTCGGCAATCGCAACCAGGATCTTCACCGACCGGCCAGCACCTGGTTCAGCCACGGTGAGTTGGTCGAGGTCTCGGGAGTCGTCGTTGTCGATCGATGACCAAAGTAACCCCGTTAAGTCACGGATGCTCGCATCCCGGTCTGAGGCTGCAGCTTGTACGCGGGCAAGCTCGGCCATCGCCGCGGGAGAAAACTCAGGCAAGAGGCCTCGTTCGACCATGGCACGACGAGCGATACTTCTGAGATCCGTACGATGACTTGTCATGTGTCCTCTATAATCTTCCGGGTGTGAGATCAGTCGTTCCCTCATCTGACAATCCGTTCAAGTTTGCACGGTTCACGGTTTCTGGATCTTGATGACCTGAATAAGCCTCACGACGCACCATTCATCGCCGAATGAGAAGGAAATATTATGCTAGCATCTTCGTCGTCGAAGATCTGCGAGGAATAGGTGCATATAACTCCCCTCTCCTTCCAAATACATATGGCTCCTTTTCAACCATGGCATATCCGCATTCGAGGAACCCGAGAGTACCTGACGACATCACATGGCCCGTGTGATTGACCTCATTGATTTCATAGAATTTCAGCCCCGTATAATGGTTAACCCCATAACGTGCATGGTTCTGATTGCGTTCTCGGTTTGTACCAGCTATATGATAGAGAGCTAGCGGGCGCACCGCTATGAGGGGAGCCAATACATAATCCGCTTCAACCTATGCGCAATAAACCAGCAATGAATGTCCTCCGATGGGCCATTGCAGTACCGGCAGGTATCATACTGTGGTTCGCGGCCAACCATGCTATTGGAACGGCGTTCGGCATTATCCATGGTTTTGACCGAGTCGAGGAGTTTTGGGAAGCGCCGGATATGGATGGGGTCCTTCTCATCGGCACATACATTATCTTTGTCACGCGGACGATTGCCGCTGCGTCCTTTGTGGGTGCAATCATCTACCTCGTACCAAGCTATCGTAAGCAGGTCGCGATCATTGCCGCTTCTGTTGTCTCCATCGCCGCTGTAGGCCTCCTGAGTTTCATCTTGTTTCAAGCAGCGACTTCGGAACCCGGCCTCAGTCCTGATGGCTGGTACAAACACATTCTGGACATGCTGAGCATCATATTTGGCGCAACTGCCGGCGGATGGTTGGCATTTAGAAGTCACCGGCGCCGAATCCGGTCTTCATGAGTGCTTCAAAAGTTCGGGACAGCCGACGGTACCATTCCGCGCGCCGCCTCCTTGGTCATCCACTATAGCGTCCTCTTACGCACAGTCCCCGCTGCCCCTACCATGACCACCACCCGCTTCTGAGGCAAAAAAGCCTGTTCAATTCGCCGCTTTCCATTGGTTGTCAAGATAACGATTCCGTGATGATTCTCAATGCGTTGGAGAAAATAGTCCGTCTCCACATTCGCGAATCGATCATGGGCATCCTCAACGACATGGCGGGCTCCAAAGAGTGCGTCTGCTTCATCGAAGAACAGAATCGAACCACTGCTCTCTGCTTTGTCGAATACGTTGTCCAGATTCTTTTCCGTCTCGCCGATGTATCGGCCTATAATCGCTGACACATCTACCCTAAACAACTCGACCTGCAGGGATTCGGCCAATCTCTCAGCAGACTTCCTTCGACGGAGTGCGGAGGAGCCGTGCAAGACCAAGACCATGGCGGATATCGACTTGGACTTCTTCCTCCGACGCACCGGCGTAGTTTTCTTCTTCGCTGCTGCAATCGATCGTTGCACTTTCATCACACGATCTGCCATGTCTTCTTTACACTCCTCTCACGATGTGACCCCTCTGCAGAATGTTGAAAATGATTTGCCGACGCCAGACTCGAATATGGTTTAGTTCAGATGAGCACATCCCTCATACTTCCCGCTCGAACTCAGCCCATCTTACTCAGTTAGCTTGAGGACCTGTTATGCTATCGGGTCAGCCACACCTTCTCTTGGGTGTGCAGCCGACAGCGTGTGGATTTTAGCCCTGATTGATCACAATGGCCAGAAGCTTTCTGGCAAAACTCAGAGATCGAAAGGGTATCGCCTGATGATACCGGCAACGCGGATTGAACAAGAACTGGCCACCGCCCAAGCCGCGCAGCAGAGAGGCAATGATGGGAAGGCGCGAGTCTGTGCTCGACGCGCCGTGGCACACGCTGCAGAAGCGTGCCTTCCCTCACAACTTTGGCGCGGAGATGCCATGACCTATCTCCGAAACATTCAGCAAGACACATCCTTT
>CBDDRW010000080.1:0-58742 GCA_965233175.1 uncultured bacterium | reverse complement strand
AACGCCTGATAGAATTCACCTATCACAATCTGCGGCGTGTTGCGGAGCCGCATGATTACGGGATACTCAATGGGGCTGAACACCTGCTCGTGTATCAAGTCGCCGGACAGAGTCGATCCATGAAACTGCCGGATTGGCGATTAATTCGCATCGCAGAGATCAAACAGCTCAAGATCTTGGACAAGCAATTCTCCGGTGGCCGGTCTGTCACTTCTGGCAAGCACAAGAAATGGGATAAGCTATTCATCAGAGTATCACTTTCGGCTTAATTTTATGAGCTGGTGGGCAGTCGCTCTAAACCCCGCGATGATTCTTCCTACGTTGCGACCATCCTACGATATCGATAAGGCGGAAGATCGGGTAGCGTTCACATCTCGCGAGTTACCTCTGCGAGTACCACCGATAGCCTTGGCTCTCTGAGAAGCTGGCCTTCGGAGCCCCGCCTGGTTTTTCGAGAAGTAAGACTTTGAAGTCGAGGAGGCCAAACCAGGCAGGATCTGCCACGTCGTGGTAGTGACAGCCGTGGAGTTTTGGGAGTAGGTCGCCCAGGGCATTCTGAAGTTCCTTCTCGGTGTAAGCTCGCACAATGAATGGTGTGTTCATGGCTTGGCAGAATCGTTGGATGCTATAGGCCGCGCCGGTGCAGAGCACTTTGGTGTCTGGTTTGATGGCGAGGAACTGGGGCAGCGAGAGATAGCGCTCTTGAAAGCCCAGCCAGCGAACAGCCTGACGCAGGTGGCTGTACTGGACTTCGTACTCTGTATGGCCCGGAAGTTTAACCGGCGCCGGCCAACCTTCTTCGATCCCAAATTCAGTGAGAAAAGCCCTGCCCCCTGGTTTCAACACCCGCCATAATTCTGCCACGAATCGAAAGGGGCCGAGGTTGAAGATCACGTCCTCTGGCAGGTCCTGACCCAGCGGCAGCCGCACGCGCCGGATCCAGTCCAAGGCTTCTTGATGTTGCGGGGTAACCCCTGTTCCAGTGAGGAGTTCTTCTCTCATCAACTTCACCGGTGTCATGTCGGCCATGTTTTCGTTGTCGACAATGAGGTCGATGGAGTTGTTCTTGAAGGGAAACCATTCAGCATTAGCGCGGGTGCCGATGCCGCTCCACCCTCCGGCTTTGGCGCGTGTGATTTGTAGCGAAAGGAAGGGTTGAGTGATGTCGAGGGAGATGTACCGGATGGATTGTTTTTCAAAAGGCAAGAGTTCCTTGCCGAGCTCGCGAGCGAGGTAGCCAAGTCCGCCGCCCACTTCCACGATGACGCGGGGCTTGGGTGTGAACCAGCCCAGCTTGCGCAATTGCCGCATGAGCAGCCGGCCATAGGTCAAGCCGTTGAGCGCGTCGTTTGGTTCCCGGAAGAGATGCGAGACCGTAGTTTCGATTAGGTCGAAGTGGCCGTCGTCTTCACCGCTGTCGCTGAGTTCGTGGTGATGAAAGTCTTCGAGATGTGCTTCGCCTTCAAACCCTTCCTGCCCCGACCAGCTTTTTCGAACCTGTTGGAGGAGTAGATCCCACTTGGCCTTGTGGCGGTGACCGCCGGGAGGCTCTATGCCGTAGTAACAAAAAGAGTAGGTGGGCAAGGCCCAATGTTCCAAATGCCATTGTCCTGGCTGTCCGTCTGGCCCGCAAACTTTTGTGCCGTATTTTTCCACCAGTGCCCCCACGGTTGTGTGGCCGGTCATCGCCTGTAACAGCTCAAGACCGGTACGATTCAGCCGCACGATCGGCAGGTTGTCATCGAGAGGGGCGACCCACCATTCGTCGCTGTGGTGCTGATAGACGATGAGATCGGGGATGCGCCACGTCAGGAGGTTGAGCATCTCTCCGGTGAGGCTGAGCGGTTCGTGAGCGGCGGCAGCTGGCTTCATAATCGGTGTGATCTGGTTACGCGCCGCAGCCTACACGGTGGGCTGGGATTCTCGCAAGGTCTGAAAAGGGGTGAAGAGTACTTTGTAAACGAGTAACGATTCTTATAGCTGGGAAGGGACGAATGTGTCTTCGACGATCACGACTCCATGCATGATGGGATGAAGCCGGCAGAAATAGGGGTAGTGGCCGGGAGGCAATTCCTGCAGTGTGAAGTTGCCGTTTGGACGGACAATTCCGGAATCGAATGCACAGGCGTTCCCATCTTGCATACAACTCACATGCGTGATCGTATGATCGGTGGCCGTGGGGTTGTCCCATCTGATGGGGGCTCCACTGGATACGGTGGCCGACTTTGGGACAAAATAGGGTGACCCGCT
The DNA here is from genome assembly GCA_965233175.1 of uncultured bacterium. Lineage (GTDB taxonomy): Bacteria > Nitrospirota > Nitrospiria > Nitrospirales > Nitrospiraceae > Palsa-1315. The sequence continues at coordinate 56,492 of CBDDRW010000080.1, read as the reverse complement.
ATCGATGACGATGGCGGTGTATGGTGGTGTGGCAGTGGTCGGCCAGGCTGCGGGGAGTCCTAGCGATACAACGGCGATGATCATCAGTGTTTTCATGATCGTTCCTACAAAGTCATTGCATTGTACCATGTTCGTCAACGTGTGAAGTGGTATCAATCCAGAAAGATTCTTGGTTCTCCCTCTTGACCTCGTGGTGTGTTTGTAGGATTCTCCCATCCGTTAAAATCAATTCAAGGCATCGATGCGGCAGGCCAATAAGCGTTGCCGCTCTCTTTGTGTGTATGGTCTCTCCGTGCGCTCACGGTGATGGACCATGTGTGGGTAGCGGAGTAAGAAGAAAAGAAATTTTTGCTCTCTTGCGAGAGGTTGTCACAGTCTGAGTTGCAAGATCCAATAAGTTATGCTAGATGGAGACCACGTCAGACGTCCTATGGATGAGAGAGGAGAATATCGATGGCGAAAAATAAGAAGAAACCGTCGAAGAAGACACCTGCGAAGGCTAAAGCTAAAACCAAAGCCAAAGCAAAGCCTGCAGTGAAAAAGGCAGCCAAGAAACCCGCGGCAAAGAAGGCTATCAGGAAGCCTGTCAAGAAAGTCGCCAAGAAGCCCGCGGCAAAGACTGCTGCCAAGAAACTCGCGAAGAAGCCTGCAGCCGCGGCCTCCAAGGCGGTTCAAAAGAAGCCTGTGATAACAAAGGGTTCACCCATTTCGTCCAAGCCTACCTCCCCAGACAAGAAATCTGTGAAGTCATTCGCGGGTGAAGAGTCCCAGAAGTCTTTGTTCTCGCAGCCGGGGGGGGCACCGATGCTTAAAGATGCAGACCTTGACGACGAGCTGGGCGATGAGGATGTGGATCTCGCCGTCGAGGCTGATGACGAGGATGTGGAAGAAGAGCTCACGTTGGACGGAGACGATGAAGATGACAATTTCACTGACAAACGAGAAACTTTGATAGACGATTCAGACGATTATCATACGCCCTGATATGACCTGGATGCCATCCCGGACGGCTCGGCTCGAGTCGTCCAGGTGGATGACCATCTGGACTGTTCCGGTAGCATGGTGTGTGTCCCTCATATGTTTTACCCTCCCGTGAATTCTCTCCAGCGAATGTCCAATGGACCATTTTCTGTTTGTGGCCGGGGCTCTGCGAGAACGGACCTCTGAGGAAAGCGCCGAGCTGCAACTCGGGCATGGCCTCTGGGGACTCTGCACTGAGCTGATCAGGAAGAATGTAGGCGCCTATCTCGGCCCGGAGTCCCATGGCCTGGTGTATGTGTTGAAGACTGGGCTTTGTGCGGAGTTTCAGCTTGTGCCGCCTGTATTGGAATTTTCAGCTTTGGACGCATTCATTAGTGACGAGTTAAGGACCGAAGCACGATTTGGCTTTGTGCGAATCCACAGGGTACGCCGGATAGTTTGCTCGCCTGCTGCGAGTCACTCGTTGTTGCTCAATGTGCTTCAGATAACCGATCAAGCCGAACTCACTCGACGATTGAGACTAGGAATGCATCGACTGACACAAACCGAATATGCCGCGATCATGCAGGGAGCTACGGGAGAGACAATATAGCAGGATGCTCAAAAAGCCCGTTCAGCAAGGCCGCAGCGAGTGAAGAGGCGAGGCGTACGCTTCGGTACGTTGAGCCTCTAAACGATGCGAGAACGAAGCTGGCGGGATTTTTCAGCATTCTGCCCTAAATTCGTTGGCCCGTCATGAGTATATAGGCCTCGTCGATGGTCTCGACTTCCTTCACCGTCACGTTGAGCTGAAATCCCAGTTCGATCAGGTTCCACCGCGGGTCATGCATCTGTCCGCTTGGAACTAACACCGTACGATAGCCCTCTCTGACAGCGGCACGAATTTTATCCGGAATGCTGCCCACAGGGCCGATTTGTCCCCCTGGTTCAATGGTTCCTGTCAGGGCAACGCCCCGCTGAACATGGTCGCCCTTGAATAGGGCAATGAACCCCACAGCCATAGCTGCACCGGCGCTTGGGCCGTCACTGCCTGTAGGTTGATAGGCCACCCCTTGCACAGAAACGGTTCCGCTATGTTGAACAGACGGTGTGCGTTCGACCGCATAGGCAAAGGCCTGCGCCATGGCTCCCAGATGAGCGTTCCCTAGTCGCACGCCGGCGAGGAGCCATTGCAATCGAACAGGATTCGGCTCCGGTTTCTTGTCCCACCACATCATCAGGATTTCGAACACCCCCAGATTGTTCTGGTGAATGGCCGCCAGGACTGGGAGTTCGATCGCCGTGTCCGCCAAGGTTGAGACTGGGGCTCCACATAGGAGGATGGTAATCAGTAGAGAGATCATAGCAAGATGACGAGGCATATGAGTTCCTAAAGGAACACAGAGTAAAGATGGTGTGTGTGGGTTATAGGTTTGCTCGTGAAAGTGTAGCAAATGCAGATGGGCAGTAAAGCGATTTGGCGGTCTTTGTCTTGCGTTAGGCTATGGCATTCCGTATAAGGCCAGCATGATGAATCGGATATGTTCCTGGATCGTCATAGGCGGGTTGGCTCTTCTCTGGCTTCCGCTTGGCTCCATGGCTTCGAACTGTCAGGTGGACACACCCACGTCAGGGACAGAAACAGCGTTTACACGTCATCTGAGCGCCGGCTGTACAGAGCAAGAGCGGGAAGCGCGAGCGGTGGATGCGGCGCAGCTACTGCAAGCCTTCAGGGAAGGGAAAGGGATTGACCTCTCAGGGGTCATCGTGCGCGGCGATCTGATGTTGGATCTATTGCCTGTTGGTTCGTTACCGTCTGAGCTAGAAGAAATGAAGGAGCTGCAGAGCCGTGAAATACGTGTAGTATCCGGCTCCATGATGATCGTCGATTCGGTTGTGCGAGGAACAATCAAGCAGCGATCAGTACAAGGGCTGCTGGTAGTGAGAGGGCCTGTAACGTTCAGCGGAACGAAGTTTCAACAGCTGGTGGATCTCTCTCGATCGGTCTTTCTACAGCCGGTGATATTGTCTGGGGCGGTGTTTTCGAAAGAAAGTTATTTTGTGCAGGGCCGGTTTTTGCGTGAGGTCGTTGCTGAAAAAACATCGTTCGGCCCGCACACGAGATTCCATCGATCGGTTTTCAAGGGGCCGGTGACATTCCAACAGTCGAAGTTCAACGGGATGGCGGAGTTTTTGGAGGTGGGTTTCGAGAAGGACGTGAATCTGTCCGGCGCCTATTTCAAATTGGGAACTGGATTTTCCGGGAGCCAATTTCATGGTCTGGCGGATTTTTCTGAAGCCTCCTTTGATGGTCAGGCGTTTTTTACCTTTACACAGTTCGCGGGAGATGCAGACTTTCACGGAGCCACATTCCGATCGACAGCGGATTTTTCCAATGCTCAGTTCAAGGGGCGAGATAATTTCACCAATGCTTCCTTTGAAAAGGGGTCGCAGTTTACCAGCGCCAACAGTTCGGTGCCTGCACAGGCACCTTCAAGCAGTAAGAACGAGTTGATCCAATATGCTGTGATCGCCATATTTCTGACGCTCGGCGTCCTACTGATCGTCTACCGGATTCGCCGCGGAAAAGCCTAGCAGGGTGTTGAAAAGTCCGCCAGCGCGTCCTCGCTTCTCTCAGAGACTCAACGTACCCAAGCGTACGCCTCGCCCTCTTCGCTCGCTGCGGCCTTGATGGACGGCCTTTTTGAACACCCTGTGGATCTTTCGTCAGCCATGATATTCTGGACTTTTGTATGCCTGTATCCTCGACATCGTTTTCAGCAGCCTGCTATACCTCCCTCCTCACTCACCACTACTAATAGATGAAAGCTTGCTCCGCCTCCCTAAGTCTGGTATAAGTCGGCCTGTGGATAACCGGCTTGACGCTGACGAACAAACCGAATTGCCCTATCAGGTTCGCATCGAGAACTTTGAGGGGCCTCTCGATCTTTTGCTCCATCTTATTAAGAAGAGCGAGATCAACATCTACGACATTCCTATTCATCTGATCGCCCAACAATACCTTACCTATATCGAGGCGATGGAAGAGCTGAATCTGACTGTCGCGGGAGAGTTTCTTGTGATGGCAGCCACCTTGCTCCAGATCAAATCTAAGATGCTGCTTCCCGCCGATGAGACGGTGACTGATGAGGAGGACGGACCCGACCCGCGCGAGGAGTTGGTGCGGCGTCTGCTGGAATATAAGCAGTTCAAAGAAGCGGCTCGGCAGTTGGACGAGCATGAGCGGTTATGGCGGGAAATTTACAGTCGCACGCAGAGCCCGGCGGTCGAATTGGGAGCGGATGAGACGCTGCTGGACAACGTCAGCCTATTCGAACTGGTGGATGTGTTGCAGGGAATTCTCGATCGCAATCCCGGCAAGAAGTTCATGGAGGTCCTCCCTGACAATGTGACTGTTCGGGAACGGATGAACGCGATTTTGGAAATGTTGGAAAAGCAGGAGTCGGTGAATTTTGTCGAGCTCTTCGAGCCGGCCTGCCATCGACTCGTCATCATTGTCACATTCCTAGCATTGCTGGAACTGATGCGGCTTCGAACGGCTCGGGTGTTTCAGATGGAACATTTTGGGCCGATTCTGGTGTCGCGCGCCTTTTCGCTTGTACCGGACCCGGCAGAATTGGATGATGCTGAATGGAGGGGAGCATGAGTTTAGCAGTGGAACAAGAAACAGACGACATCGTTCTCGCAGAGACCGAGTCAGCAATGGAGGGAGACAGCGTGCCGGACGATGCAGCAAAAGCTGCCGTCGTCGAGGCGCTGAATAGCCAAGCCGCGGCCATCGATACGCGAGAACTCAAAGCCATTCTCGAAGCGGTCTTATTCGTATCCCCCGAACCGGTCCCGGTCGCTCGGCTGATGTCCATCGTAGGGACGGTCTCAAAAGCCGACGTGGTTCAGGCCCTGGAGATTCTCAGACACGATCTAGATCAGCATGGGCGAGGGATTCAGCTCGTGCAGGTCGCAGGTGGGTATCGATTGGTGACGAAGCAGGAGTATGGGCCTTGGCTGAAACGAATGGAGAAAGCCAAGGCGACACAAAAGCTTTCTCGCTCCGCGCTCGAATCCCTCGCCATCATCGCATACAAACAGCCGCTCGTGCGGGCTGAGATCGAAGAGATTCGTGGCGTCGAAACGTCCGGTGTCTTGCGCACATTGTGTGAGCGTAAGCTGGTGCGGATTGTCGGGCGAAAAGACGTGCCTGGCCGGCCGATCATGTATGGGACGACCAAGTTCTTCCTCGAACATTTCGGGTTACAGGATTTGAGCCAACTCCCGCCGTTGCGTGAATTCAAAGAACTTGGCGAATCCGAACAGGCCCTCCTGCCGATCGAAGATGAGTCACCGGAGGGAGTCGAGTCCTCCGAACTATCCTACTCCGGAGAACTCCCTATCACGAGTGATCTTGCCGAAGGCGAGACCAAAATGGCCTTCGAGGCAGAGAGCAATGGGGAGTTGATCGACGAACCGGTCGAACAGTCTTAGTCGGCTGCTGAAAAAAGAGCGGGGTAGCTGGGACAATTCCCGTGCTCGCGCAACGCGCGGCCTCGGAAGGCCCTCGTTGGACGCGCGCAGTTAGGATCATCCCAGCCACCCCTTGAAAATGTAATAGGGAATCGGGAAGACGTGTGCAATTGGGATACCCCATCCACCCCTAACAAAGTGACAGTTCGCTGCGGTCGTCAGTCTCTTTATTCCCGCACCATTCCGTGACAGTGGTTTGAGTGGCTGCTTGAATTCTGTTCGAGCAGAGAAGGCCTTCTGATTCTTGTACTTCTCCTTGGAAGGGTAGTAGCGACCCTATTTTCTTTCCCTGCTAGCCTATTTGACCTTTCTCGTTCTTCTGGTCATCATTCCGAATCATTGAGAACAAAGGAACATTGATGCGACAGAATCGGTCGATCCCTTTTATTGTCACAGGCGCAATACTTTTCGCTTCAATAGGAATTTTAGTCTATTTTTACCTTACGAATCCTTCATCCGACCGTCATGTTCAAAAGTTTATAAGGTCAACCGATAAGAAGGAGGTTTCATGTCCCGAACCTCCGTCTGAAGCCATCACCAAAGATGTCCATATAAAATTAGAGGCTACTGCAGAGCGGATTATTGGTATCGCCAAAGGGGTCAAGGGGTCAGGAGGACTCCAATTTGATGCAGAGAGCATCGTCAGAGAATTACCAAGCGATGTGCGCGCGTTCGAAGTAATCGAATACAGAAGTTGTGCCGCATATGGAAATGAAATCCTGACAGAAGATGAATACAAGGCAATCTTACACAGGATATTGCCAGAGCTCAAAAGCACGAAGAATCGAATCAGTGGGATGGATCAAACGCCTACCCAAGGGGACAGGACAGGCATATGGGTTGCGAGGATCCGAGGTGATGACGATCAATACTCTGCTCAACGAGAGTTAGTTCAGAAACTTAGGTTCTACCTCGGGAAAGAGTCCGCGCTGAAAAACCTCATGGATGTCCGAGAGCTAGCACAAGAAGTCACAGGGGCTCCTGAACCCGAAGGGGAAATACAGGCAAAACAACTTGGTCAAAAGGTTAACGCAGCAATCGTGATATGGGGTGAAATCGCTGGTCTTCTACATAAAGATGAGTTTTTCCCGAAGATAACAATTGTGGGAACGGTAAAGGGAGTTGACTCCACGATCAGACTGGAGCCGGTAACTGAAATATCACGAATTCAAGAATACCGAACCCCTCAGCCATTTACACTTAGTGCTGCGCCTGAACGGGTTCGTGAACCAATTAGGCTTGTCCGCTATGTCATGGCAACTCAATATTATAAGAAGGGAGATTGGGCTCACGCAACGGACCATTTCGAAGCATTGATCCAAGAAGGCAGCTCGCAGAACATCCACGATCGTGATCTCCATATCTTTGCAGGATATTCAAACTGGTATCTTAGTTTCCCGGGAGATCGGAAGAATTCTCTCGTAAAAGCTAAGAACCATTTCCTGAGTGCACTGCCATCTTCTGCGAACATTGAAAAGGGCAGCAGTTACCCGGCTATCTTGAATATGTTGGGCATAATTTACACCTGGTCTGGCTCATTCGAAGAAGCTGAAAAGCAATTGGAAGAGGCATCTAGGCTTTGGAAGGAAGAAGGGGACGAGAAAGGATATTGGTCGGCCCAAGGGAATTTAGGGGCAAACTACTTGACCAAGGCCAGGGTAGCGAAAGGCATTGATATACAAAAAAATATTGACCTTGCGGTAGGAGTCCTTGAGAAAGTGACAATCGCTTTGAAGAAACTCGGTGATATCGGAGGATATGCCAGCAGTGAGGTAAACCTTGGATACTTATATATAAAAATATCGGATACAAGTGCTACCTCAACAGGCCTTAAGGAAGCGATAGTGCACTTCTTGAATGCCACTGAACATGAAAAGATACGTTCTCCTTGGAGTACCTACCTAGCGGGAGAAAATGGCCTAGCTGAAGCTTACGCCAGAATGGTTCGTTTTGGAGTTGATATAAAATCAAACCTTACCAAGAGCATTGCGGCCCGTGAGGAGGTTGTCTCGATCTTTCAGGAACATAAATCTTGGGGACAATATGCAGATCAACACGTACAAATAGCAGGGACACATATTGAGGCAGCTCAAAAAGGAAATGAATTTAACGGAAACATGATGAGGGCAATCTCTGCTCTGAAAGTAGCCACCGCTCATTATAAACAACTTAACCTCTTGGCAAAGTATGCGGATGCTCAATACAATTTGGCAGTATCGTATCAAGAACTTGCTCGGTATGACATCGATCGGTCGACCAACTTGCTGCAGATGAAGCTCGCACTAGAAGATGGAATTGTTCTGTTTCGCAAGTATGGATTCACCTCACTAGAAATGAAATTCAATAAGTTGTTGGAGGAACTCAATAAGTTCTTGAGCGACGGGGAAAAACATGCATGATTTCTCCAAGTTTCTTGTTTTCAAGATTCACGACGTACAAAGGAATCTATGCCAGGCTACTCTTCAGGCACTATCCAGTCCATTTGTCTGAAGGTAGAAGCCTGAAACCTCCTCGCGTGTCCCGCGCCTGAGGTCAAAGCGTGGCGTGGTCGATCCTCGAATGCGCGCGTGGCCGCCCCCGTTTCATCCATGCACCATCTCTTCCCTCTATTCTCCCTAAAACGGGGCTCCTCGACGCTTTTCGCGGCGCGCATCGAGCGACTGTCATCCATCTAAATGAAATAATCATTCCAAGCTCGCTCGCCTCCTCTCTTGGGAATGGCATCCGTAGTGGTCCAACTGCGGTCGTCGAGCGAGCACATTCTTATCGTGCGCGTTCCGCGAGCACAGAAGATCATCAGGCTCCATCCCCGTCCCCGTTGACTCTCTTTCCGCGGCTTTGTTAGACTCAAAAATCTTATTCCAAGTCATTGAAAGTCCCCTTGTTTCCTTTAACTTGGCGGCCTTAGACAGGATGTACACATGATCAAAGCTTGGCTGCTCGACGAGATGTTTCGTTGTGATCGAACGCATCTGACTATCGATGGAGCCCTGGGCGAAGAATGGGGTACGGGCGATTCGATTGCCGCGGAAGAAGAACTTCCATCGCCTCCGGCGAACGTAGCTGCTAAATCCGGGAATGGCCGGGCCACCATCACCTGGGATCCCGTTCCCGATGCCATGTACTACAACCTCTATTTCCAAACCACCAAGGGCGTGATGATCAAGTTCTCCGATCTCACGCGTCCGATTGCCGGCGACGAGGATTTCAAAGCCGTCATTGGAGTGAAAAAAGACAAAGGCACCTGCTTGGAGGGCGTCCAGAGTCCGTTTGTTCACGACGATCTGGCCAACGGGATGTGCTATCACTATGTCGTGACGGTGGTCACGCAAAAGGGGGAGAGTCTTGAGTCTCAAGAGGTCATGGCGATTCCCTCGCCCTATCTGTTGGCCATGTGTATCGGCCGGGAAGGGGTGGACGACGGGGAGTTCAGCTCGCCTACGGGGATCACGCTCGACAAGGACGGCAATATCTATGTGGCCGATACCGATAATCATTCGATCCAAAAGCTCGACAAGTCCGGAAGGTTTGTCGCGCGGTGGGGCGGCGATCCTTCTTCGCAGGAAGGGAGCTTCTACTATCCGCGTGGATTGTCCGTGGGGCCGAACGAGGTGCTCTACATTGCGGACAGCGGCAATAACCGCATTCAGAAATTCGACCTCAACGGCAATCCCATGCAGGCCTGGGGCAAGTTCGGATTTGCCTGGCGCGGGGCCGATCTGGGCAAGTTCGATGTGCCCTGGGGATTGGCGACGGATGGGGAAGGAAATCTCTACGTGTCCGACACGAGCAACGCGCGTATTCAGAAGTTCACGTCTGATGGGCAACCCTTGCTCAAGTGGGGCCGCGATGGAAGCTTCGACGGTGCGTTCTTCTTTCCCCGCGGCGTGGCCGTCGATTTTGTGGGCAATATATTTATTGCTGATGAAAGTAACAATCGTATTCAGAAGTTCGATGCCCGTGGGAGTTTCCTGGCCAAGTGGGGACGAGAGGGGGCTGGACCAGGCCAATTCAAGTCTCCCTGGGGGATCGCCTGTGATGCGCTCGGTAATGTGTACGTCGTCGATACCGGCAATCACCGTATTCAAAAGTTTGACGGTAACGGTACGTTCCTCTGTGCCTGGGGAAACCGCGGAAAGACAGAGGGGCAGCTCAATTTCCCTTACGGGGTCGCCGTCGACAAAGAAGGCGCGGTGTATGTGGTCGACAGCGGCAATGGCCGTATTCTCAAGTACGTGCCGACGGACGAAGAGCTCAATCGCGGGAAGGATGAGACTTCAACCACTCAGGCGCCGACCGAGACCCCGGCGCCTCACAGCGTGGCGGTGAAAGCCGGGGATACGGAAGCCTTCCTGAGTTGGATGGAAGTTCCTGGAGCCCAGTCCTACAACTTATATTTCAACACCATCCCGAAGCTCACGGCCCAGACTGCGACGAAAATCGAGGGTGTGACAAATCCCTACACGCATACCGGCCTCTCGAACGATACCCCCTATCACTATGCCGTGACCGCTGTATTCGAGACCGGTATCGAAAGTGCATTGTCGAATGAAGTGATGGCGATGCCGGTGCTCATCGATATCACGGCGCCGCAAAATCCCTATGCCGTCATCAATCATGGCGCTTTCATGACGAACACGCCGGAAGTGATCGTCACGGTTTCAGCCAACGATGTCGATACCGGAGTGGCAGCCTACTTTGTCTCCGAAGCGCCGATGACTCCTATGGCGGGGACACCGGGATGGGTGGAGGTGACGCCGGCCACCAAGTTCGGCGCGACGATCCCGTTTATTTTGTCGCTGGGGGATGGGCAGAAATCGATTTACGTCTGGTTTAAGGATGTGGGGGGGAACGTCTCCACCCCTGCGAGCGCCACGATTCTGGTCAACACGTCGGGGTACCTCTGCGTGTCCGAGTGGGGACGGACAGGCCGCGGCGCATCGTTGCTGCATGGTGGCGAGTTCATGGCTCCGATCTACGGACTCTGCGTCGATCAACAAGGCTCGCTGTTCGTCGTCGATAATGGAAACAATCGAGTGCAGAAATTCGATAATGCCGGCAACTTCATCATCCTGTGGGGGAATTTTGGTTCAGCGAATTCAAACTTCCATAACCCCACCGGAGTTGCGTGCGATGGCAAGGGCGATGTCTGGGTGGTCGATACGAATAACCATCGCGTACAGAAATTCGACGGGAAGCTCGGCGGCTATCTTATGAAATTCGGGTCGCGTGGAAACGGCGAAGGGCAGTTCAACTCACCCTGGGGCATTGCAGTCGATCGGGTGCGCGGGTATGTGTATGTGGTAGACAGCGCCAACTTCCGCGTGCAGAAGTTCGACATGAACGGTGAGTTCATCATGTCCTGGGGCAGCTTTGGGAATGGAGACGGCCAATTCTACTTCCCGCGTGGCGTAGCCGTAGATCAGACAGATGGGTTTGTGTACATCGTCGATATGGGTAATCACCGGATTCAGAAATTCGACACGAGCACCAATGTGCTCCCCCAGTTGCTGGCCAAGTGGGGCGGTAGTGCTGAGCCGGGCCACGCCAGCAGTCCTCTCGCGCAGGAGGCAGGTCAGCTGCGATCGCCTTGGGGCATTACGGTCGATGGAGCCGGCGATGTCTTCGTCACAGATACCGGCAATCACCGTGTCGAGAAGTTCGATAAAGAAGGTAATTTCATCACCCAGTGGGGCGGATTCGGGAACGGTAAGGGGCAATTCAATTTTCCGTACGGCATCGCAGTCGATGTCAAAGGAAGCGTGTTCGTTGTCGACAGCGGGAACACTCGGGTCGAACAGTTCATGCCGGCGGACGAAGGGAGCGAGCGGCTTCAGGAGGATGCCGAGTCGGTGGCAGAGATTGAGAACCCGCAAGGTACCTCACGGGCATAAGTAGCGACGAAAATCTAGTGGAGGGGAGAAATGCTCGATAAAGAACCACGCTTAGGACTGACCTACGACGACGTGGTGTTGGTTCCTGCCAAATCTCAGATCTTGCCGAGTGAAGTCGACATGCGTACGAGACTGACGCGCCACATCAAGACCAACATTCCCATCATCAGCTCGGCCATGGATACTGTCACGGAGTCCCGTTTGGCTGTTGCCATCGCCCGCGAAGGCGGCCTTGGGATTATTCACCGCGTCTTGACGCCGGAGGATCAAGCGACTGAAGTGGACCGGGTCAAGAAGTCCGAGAGCGGCATGATTCTCGACCCAATCACGATCTCGCCCGATCAAACGATTCGCGATGCCCATGCGTTGATGGAGAAATACCGAATCTCGGGGATTCCCGTGACCAAAGACAAGAAGTTGGTCGGTATTCTCACGAATCGCGATCTGCGGTTTGAAACCAGGATGGACTTGAAAGTCTCGCAGATCATGAAGCGAGACAAGCTGATCACGGCGCCCGAAGGAACGAGTCTTGAAAAGGCTCGTGAGGTATTGCACGAGCATCGGATCGAGAAGCTGCCGGTTGTGAACAAGCATTTCGAGCTCAAAGGACTGATTACCATCAAGGATATCGAGAAACGCATCATGTATCCCAACGCCTGCAAGGACGGGCATGGCCGGCTGTGCGTCGGTGCGGCTGTCGGTGTAGGGCCCGAGACGGAAGATCGCGTGGCGCGGCTCAAGAAGGTCGGAGTGGACGTGATCGTGGTCGATACCGCCCACGGGCATTCTCAAGCGGTGCTGGATACGGTCAAGATGATCAAGAAACGTCATCCGGACCTCGAACTGATAGCCGGGAATATCGCTACAGCCGAAGCGGCGAAAGATCTGCTGAGGGCCGGTGTTGATGCCGTAAAAGTGGGTGTGGGTCCCGGTTCAATTTGCACCACCCGTATTGTGTCCGGAGCTGGAATGCCGCAATTGACGGCGATTGCCGATTGCGCAAAAGTCCTCGCGGGTAGCGGGGTTCCGATTATTGCAGACGGCGGGATCAAGCATTCAGGCGATATCACGAAAGCCTTGGCAGCAGGCGCCTCCTCGGTGATGCTCGGCGGGCTTTTGGCGGGCACGGAGGAATCGCCAGGGGAAACCGAACTGTACCAAGCCAGGACCTATAAGGTGTACCGCGGGATGGGCTCGATCGGTGCGATGGAACGCGGTGGTGGAGATCGGTACGGGCAAGGTGGACGTCCGATGCAGAAGCTGGTGCCGGAGGGCATCGAAGGTCGCGTGCCCTATAAGGGGAAACTCTCGGCCGTCATCTATCAATTGATCGGCGGCGTGAAGTCCGGTATGGGCTATTGTGGATGTAAGACGATCTCGGATTTACAGCAGAAGGCCACATTCATCCGGCAAACGGTCGCTGGCCTCCGTGAAAGCCACGTGCACGATGTGATCATCACAAAAGAAGCGCCGAACTACCGGATGGATTGGGAATAGCTGACGTGAAAGGTAAAAGGTGAAACGTGAAATGGTGTTTCCTGCTTCTGTCATCTCCCTCGTTTAACGTCTAACGTTTCACGTCTCACGCTTTCATGGAACTCTGGCACAATAGAATTCTGGTCCTCGACTTCGGATCGCAATACACCCAACTGATTGCCCGTCGCATTCGCGAGGCCCACGTCTATTCGCAGATTCTCCCTTGCACGGTCTCTTTGGCGACTATTCTGGCCTATCGCCCACAAGGCATCGTGCTGTCGGGCGGCCCCTCCAGCGTCTATGAGAAGAAAGCGCCGGCGGTGCCGAAGGAGCTCTTCGACCAAGGGATCCCCATTCTCGGTATTTGCTACGGCATGCAGCTCGTGACGCATCTCTCGGGTGGGGAGGTGGCCAAGTCCAAGCATAGAGAGTATGGCCGGGCTGACCTCATAATCGACGACCGCAGCAATCTCTTCAAGGACATCGGCAACGATGGATCGACCGTCGTCTGGATGTCGCATGGAGACCGCATCGAGCGGATGCCGCCAGGTTTCCATTCCATTGCGCACACCGCCAATTCGCCGATTGCCGCGATGAAGCGCGACGACCACAAGCGACGAATCTACTGTCTTCAGTTCCACCCGGAAGTTGTGCATACACCGGAAGGGACGACGCTACTCCGCAATTTCATCTACGACATTTGCGGCTGCAAACCAACCTGGACGATGCAGTCGTATGTGGATGCGGCGGTGCGGCAAATTCGCGACCAAGTCGGCAAGGAACGAGTCATCTGCGCGCTGAGCGGCGGGGTGGATTCGTCGGTGGCGGCGGCGCTCACCCATCGGGCCATTGGCGACCAGCTGACTTGTATCTTCGTCGACAACGGGCTGCTTCGCAGCGGAGAGAAAGAACAAGTCAAACAGACGTTTGCCCAACAACTTCATCTGAACTTGCGGATCCTCGACGCCTCCGATTCGTTTGTTGCCAAACTCAAAGGAGTGATCGACCCCGAGCGTAAACGGAAAATTATCGGGAAGCAGTTCATCGAACAATTCGAGGCTGAAGCGAAGAAGAAATCAGGCGGCGCAACGTTTCTAGTCCAGGGGACGCTGTATCCCGATGTGATTGAGAGTGTGAGCTTCAAGGGCCCGTCGGCCACGATCAAGACGCATCATAATGTGGGTGGTCTGCCGGCTCGCATGAGGCTGAAGTTGATCGAGCCCCTGCGTGAGCTCTTCAAAGATGAAGTGCGGGTGTTGGGTCAGGAGCTCGGTCTGCCCGACGAAATTGTATGGCGGCAGCCGTTCCCAGGCCCTGGCCTTGCCATTCGGGTGTTGGGAGCGATCACCAAAGAGCGACTGGCTATTCTGCGAGCGGCAGAGTCCATTCTCGATCAGGAAATTCGCGCTGCCGGTTTGTATCGAGAGATTTGGCAGTCACTCGCCGTGTTGTTGCCGATCAGGACCGTGGGCGTCATGGGCGATCAGCGGACCTATGAACATGTCATTGCGCTTCGGGCCGTCACGAGTTTAGACGGCATGACGGCCGATTGGGCCAAGATTCCCAATAACGTGTTGGGCAAGATGTCGAACCGGATCATCAACGAAGTGAAAGGCGTGAATCGAGTAGTCTACGACATCAGTTCGAAACCGCCAGCCACGATAGAATGGGAATAAGGGGGGAGCGGCTTGCTGGCTCCCGTGTTCGCAGAATAGGAGGGGATGGAGCCTGATGATCTTCTGTGCTCGCGCAACGCGCGGCCTCAGAAAGATGGAAGGGAATAGCCAGGTGCCCTTCTTGCTCGCAGAACGCGCACGATAAGAATGTGCTCGTTCGATGCGCGCAGTAAAGGGCAACATGGCCACTCCCTTAACGAGAAATGAGAATGATTAAAAAGGCCCTCGCTTGGGCTAGTGGCACGTCTCGGCGTGCCAGTGGGTGGGTGGGTGAGAAAGTCGCGCGCAATGGAAGATCAATCAGCCCCCATCCCTGAAGAAGTAACGAGCGAGCTTGGAGGGAGCATTATAGAAACGCTGCTCGTTCGATGCGCGCAATTGGAGCCAGCCAAGCCACTCCCCCGAGGAAGGGTGTAACGGAGAAGTATGGAAGTGAGATTGCAGAAAGTCATTGCGGGAACTGGATTGGCTTCGCGGCGGAAGGCCGAGGAGTGGATCGCGTCCGGGCGTGTGACGGTGAACGGCAAGGTGGTGACGGAACTCGGCACCAAGGTCGATCCGGACCGTGTCCACATTAAGGTGGATGGCAAACATATCAGTTCTCCTCAGCCCTACGTCTATCTATTGCTGAACAAGCCGAAGAATGTGATGTCGACATTGGACGATCCTGGAGGCAGGCCGACGGTGAAGGACTATCTCAGAGGAATTTCAGTGCGGGTGTTTCCCGTCGGCCGATTAGACTTCGACAGCGAAGGGTTAATGCTTTTGACGAATCATGGCGACTTGGCTCAGACGTTGCTCCATCCACGTTATCATGTGCCGAAGACCTACCTCATCAAGGTGAAGCAAGTGTTGACGGACGACCATATTCGGCAGTTAGAGCAGGGTGTGCAGTTGGAGGACGGCTTGACCAGCCCGGCTATTGTGAAGAAGGTTAAGAAGGCCAAACTAAACTCGTGGCTCGAAATTACGATCCGCGAAGGGCGCCAGCATCAAGTAAAGCGGATGATGGAGGCGGTGGGGCACCCGGTTTTGAAGCTGACTAGGATTAAGATGGGCCCGCTCTCGTTGGGCGATCTTGAGTCCGGCGAGTTCAGGTACCTGACTGACCGTGAGGCGAATGCATTGCGCGAACTTGCCGACCAGAAGCTGGTTTCAGCAGAGGACAGAGAGCGACAGGCTCCAAAGTCAAAGAGACGAGTCAGCCGGGTGGGGTGGGCCCGTTCTAAGCCGCATTAATCATGAGCGCTTCTGCTACAATCGCCGAGCCGCTGCTACGACGAGCCTTCGGCCGACGGGCTCGCCCCTCGGACCCTCACCGTACTGCACGAGTATGCATCGGGTCCTCACGACTCCGCGCGCCGGTCTCGCGACGCAGCTCAGCGATTTCGAGACGAACCGTCATGAATAATGCGGGCTAAGAAAGTGAAGGTGGTATGAAGTTCAGAACTCATCGGTGCGGGGAGCTTACAAAAGCTGAGGTTGGGCAGACCGTTGTGTTGAATGGCTGGGTTCAACGGCGGCGCGACCACGGCATGGTCATGTTTATCGATCTGCGGGATCGAACCGGAATCACGCAGGTGGTATTTAACGTCGAGCGCAATGCAGCGATGCATCAAGCCTCCCACGCTTTGCGGAGCGAATGTGTCGTGTCTGTGACGGGTCAAGTGATGGCTCGTCCCGAAGAGTCGAAGAACCCCAATCTGCCCACGGGTGAGATTGAAATATTTGTCGATGCGGTCGAGATTCTCAACGAGTCGAAGACACCGCCGTTCGTGATCGAAGACGAGGCCGAAGTGACGGAGTCGATTCGATTGAAATACCGTTACCTGGATCTCCGGCGCCCAAAGATGCAGCGGATCCTGAGTCTCCGGCATGACGTTATGCAGGCTGTCCGTGGATTTCTGAACGCAGAACGCTTCCTTGAAGTGGAAACGCCGATTTTGACCAAGAGCACGCCGGAAGGCGCGCGGGACTATTTGGTGCCGAGCCGGGTGAACCCCGGCCAATTCTTTGCGCTGCCTCAGTCGCCGCAGCTCTTCAAGCAGGTGCTGATGGTCAGTGGGGTCGATCGTTATTATCAAATCGCGCGGTGCTTCCGCGATGAAGATCTACGCAACGACCGGCAGCCGGAATTTACGCAGATCGACGCGGAACTGTCCTTTGCAGACCGCGAGCACGTCATGAGTGTGATGGAGAGGATGATCGTCACGGTGTTTCGTGAGGCGGCCGGCGTTCAGTTGCCGACTCCCTTTACGCGTATGACCTATGCCGAGGCGGTGGGCCGCTACGGATCGGATAAGCCGGATCTGCGCTTCGATATGCCGTTGCATAACGTGACTGCATTTGCGGCCGCCAGCGAGTTCAAGGTGTTCAAGGAGGCGGCAACCAAGGGCGGGATCGTGAAGGCGTTGATCGTCAAAGGCGGAGCCACCACACCGCGAAGCCGGATCGACGCGCTCGGTGAGACGGCGAAGAGTTTTGGCGCAAAGGGGCTTGCCTGGTTGAAAATCACACCAGAAGGGCAACTGGAATCTGTGATCGCCAAGTTCCTAGATGCGAAAGCCTTCGCATCGGCTCTGCCAGAGGCCCAGCCAGGCGACTTAGTCCTCTTCGGCGCCGACAAAGCCACTGTGGTCCATGACGTGTTAGGCCGCATCAGGCTCATGCTGGGTGAAGAGCTGAAGTTGATCGATACGACTGCCTGGAAGCCTCTGTGGGTCATTGAGTTTCCTTTGCTGGATTATTCGTCCGAAGAGAAACGGTACATCTTTATGCACAATCCCTTTGCCGCGCCGATGGACGAAGATGTCGCGTTCCTGGATTCGGAGCCGCTCAAAGTGCGGGCGAAGGCCTATGATATGGTGTTGAATGGAAGCGAGATCGGCGGCGGGAGTATCCGCAACCATCGGAGCGATATACAACTGCGCATTCTCGATCTGCTCGGCATCAACAAGGAACAAGCCCAGGCGAAGTTCGGGTTCTTGCTCGATGCGCTGGAATACGGCGCGCCCCCTCACGGCGGCATTGCGTTCGGGCTCGATCGGCTTATTATGTTATTGGGGGCGGCTGACTCGATTCGTGACGTGATCGCGTTCCCCAAAACGCAACGGGCACAATGTCCGCTGACCGATGCGCCGTCTGCCGTGAGCGCCGATCAACTAAAAGAGCTGCGCATCAAGCTCGATCTCGTTGAGTAGCAGGATGTTGAAAAAGTCCACCAGCTTCGTTCTCACATCGCTTAGATCCTCAACGTACCCCAGAGGGTACGCTTCCGGTCTTCGCTCGCTGCGGCCTCGCTGGACGGCCTTTTTGAACATCCTGCGATAGGGAGACTCTGCCCCATGGCTGGCAATACGTTCGGTCGCATCTTTACCATTACGTCATTCGGGGAAAGCCATGGACCTGCGATTGGTTGTGTCGTGGATGGCTGCCCGCCAGGTCTGGCTCTTTCTGTCGAAGACATCCAGCACGATCTCGATCGTCGCAAACCAGGCACCTCCCGCCACGTTACGCAGCGGCAGGAATCCGACACCGTCGAAGTCCTCTCCGGTGTCTTTGAAGGTAAGACCACCGGCACTCCCATCGCCCTTCTCATCCGGAACGAAGATGCCCGCAGCAGGGATTATGGCAATCTCATCGATACGTTCCGTCCCGGTCACGCGGACTATACCTATTGGCAGAAATATGGCATTCGCGATCACCGTGGCGGTGGGCGCGCCTCAGCGCGTGAAACAGCCGTGAGAGTGGCTGCCGCAGCGATCGCCAGGAAATGGCTCAGGGAAAAGTATGGTGTTGTGATTCGTGGGTATTTGAGCCAACTTGGTCCGATAGGCGCGCCGTTTAAGAATTGGGCCGAGGTCGGCAAGAATCCATTTTTTTCCGCGAATTCCGAGATCGTGTCGAAGCTTGAATCCTTCATGGATGAATTGCGTAAAGCAGGCGATTCGGTCGGAGCGAAGATCACCACGGTCGCTGAGTCGGTGCCGGTGGGATGGGGCGGACCTATCTATGCGAAGCTCGATGCCGATTTGGCTGGCGCGATGATGAGTATCAACGCGGTCAAGGCCGTGGAGATCGGTTCAGGGTTTGGCTCCGTCACGCAGCGCGGATCTGAGCATGGAGACGAGCTGACGTCGGATGGTTTTGTGACCAATCATGCCGGCGGTATTCTCGGTGGGATTTCAACAGGCCAGGATATTGTTGTCACGATCGGGATTAAGCCGACGTCAAGTATCCGCGTGCCCCGCCGGTCTATCGATAAACTAGGCCAGCCTGTGACCGTTGAAACGAACGGGCGGCACGATCCCTGCGTCGGTATCCGAGCGACGCCGATTGCCGAAGCCATGATGGCGCTGGTGCTGATGGACCATGCCTTGCTCCACCGCGCGCAGAATGCCGACGTGACGACAAAAACCCCGAAAATTGCGGGCCTGGTGAAGCGAACCATTGTGCCTGGAAAGAAGAAACCTGCTTCGAAGATGAATCTCGATCCCTCTGAAGCCTAGCGCTTTCCTTAGCCAGCCTGAAGCGGCGTACGACTCGCTCTAATCGTACCCCTGCCAGTAGAGAATCCGATTCATGCGAAGCCAGCCCTGGAGCTGGGTGAGCGGGATGTGTTGCGAATGAAACATGCGCTCATCGAAGATGACGAGCCGGTTCGGTTTCATTTCGCTCCCAATAGAGCAGCTCTCAGTATTCCCATCGTTGATGTAGGCATTCTTTTTTATGGCAAATTCTGGGTGGAAGAAGACCTGGTTGATGAATTCCGCATAGCCGTCTACCTTCTGACGACGTGCCGGAAAACTCTTACCGTTGTGCGAGTGTTTCGAGTTTAGCCTTCATTCTGATCGGCGCGCGCGAGAGATCGCTGGGACGATGCCGATACGAGACGATTCCTCCGCTGCACATGACTTCGGGATTCAAGTACACCATCGCGGGGGCCCCTGGTCGACGTGCGGTCGCCGCTGCCAGCGGTTGAGTTGGTCATCACGGTTCAGATGGCTGAAACAATCACCGGATGATAGTCTGTATAAAATGGAGCTGATTCTCGACATCCATCGGGCGACGGTCTATCGGGGCGACACCTGCGTCATCACCGATTTTTCGTTGTCGCTTCAAGAAGGCGAACACGTCGCCATCCTCGGTCCCAATGGCGCAGGAAAATCAACCATACTGAAATTGCTGGCTGGTGAGATTCATCCGGTTCCCAATGAAGAAACATCTATCCGTCTCTTTGGCGAAGAACGGTGGAGCGTCTGGGATGTCCGTAGACGATTGGGCATGGTGTCGCATGACCTTCAGCACCAATATATGGAAAAGGTGACCGGGCTGAAAGTCGTGCTGTCAGGGTATCATGCGAGCATTGGGACCTATGGGCATCAAGCCTTTACCTATGCTCAAATCGCTCACGCCCATGCCGTGATGGAGGACCTTGGTATCAGTTTCTTGATCGACAGGCGATTCGCCGAGATGTCGACCGGTGAACAGAGGCGCTGTTTGCTGGGCCGTGCGCTGGTGCACGATCCGACTGTGTTGGTACTGGATGAACCCACCAGCGGACTCGATCTCACGGCGACGTTTCATTATCTGGAGCTGGTGCGGGGGCATATGCGCAAGGGGAAAACTCTACTGCTGGTCACCCATCATATTCACGAGATCCCTCCAGAAGTCGAGCGAGTTGTGCTCTTGAGGCAGGGAAAGATACTTGAGGACGGAGAGAAACGCGCGGTACTCACAGAAGCTAAACTCAGCGCAGTATTCGACTGCCCGGTATCATTGGCTCAAGCCAATGGCTGGTATCAAGCGTTGCCTGGGCAGAGTGTACGGCATTGATGTGTTCGCCTTCCGGTGATACCGCGAGATGGCAAGGCTTGGCTTGTCCCATTTTGACCGACGCACCGGTTACTTTTTCCGAAATCCGAAGAACATGCCGACTGCCCATGCCCCCGTTGATGGGAGATATCCCGAGAGGAGATGCTTGAGTCCTTCAGCTTCCCGGTGTGCGGCCGAAATGGCATGGTGGATTTGTGTTTCCACGGATGTCCAGTCCAGATTGATCCAGCCGGTCTCTTCCAATACGGCGATGCCGGCCAGCAGCGCCCCGGTGAGCAACGCGGCCACTCTCAGAAATCGCCTGGATGCCCAGCCGATGAAAAAACCTGCGAGGTAGCTGCCCCCAATGCCTGCCACGGCAGGAGATGACCAATGTGCTGCCCATGCGGTGAGGCCTCCGACCGTTGCAATCCCAGCGGCGATGACGGATTTTGCATTCCAGGGAGTTTCGCTCAGTAAGGTTGCGTAGATGCCCTGTGCAGAGGAGATTTCTGATTGGTCTAGTTCTTGGTCCATATACTGGTTAGAGCCGGTTGTTCGCGAAGGTATCGCAGGCCTTCGGATCGCCGGACTCAAGTCCGCGTTTCAGCCACGTCATGCGTTGCTCGGAGGAGCCGTGTGTCCAGCTTTCCGGTCGAACCGCGCCGCGAGACATTTTTTGAAGCTGGTCGTCCCCGATAGCGGACGCGGCGCGTAATCCTTCTTCAAAATCTCCTGGCTCGATCAGATTCCGTCCACGCTTCGCATGGTGGCCCCAGACGCCCGCGAAACAATCGGCCTGAAGCTCCATTTGTACCGACAAGGCATTCCTTTCTCGTTCAGAGGCCTGGCGTTGGAGATGCGTGACCTTGTCTGCAGTGCCCATGAGATTTTGTACGTGATGGCCGACCTCATGCGCAATCACATAGGCCTGGGCAAAGTCGCCGGATGCGCCAAGTCGCTGGGCCATGACGTTGAAGAAGGAGAGATCGAGATAGACTTTGTGATCGCTGGGGCAGTAGAAGGGACCGACAGCCGAAGACGTGGTTCCGCAAGCAGACTGGACTGCGCCGGTGAACAGTACGAGTCGAGGATCTTCATATCGTGGCCCAAGCAGTTGTTTCCAAGTGGTTTCCGTGTCGGCGAGGACCACCGCGGCGAATTTTCCCAGGTGGTCGCTGGGCGATCCGGTCGGCGCCGGCTCGGAGGGCGCAGATGATTCCGGCATGCTCTGGACACCATTGAGCATCTCGAGGAGGGTCAATGGATTAATGCCGGTGAAATAACTGACGGCGAGCACCAGCACGATGCCGCCTATGCCCAGCCCTCCGCCGACCCTGGCCGGGCGCATTCCTCGACGATCTTCGACGTTGCCGCTTTCTCGTTGTCCTTCCCAGCGCATAGGACCTCCTGATAGGACGCGGTGTGCCAGCAGGCGGATTAGGCCGGTTCTTTTTCCATAGCCTGAATGAACTTATCAGCTTCAGCAATGGAGCGGTTCATGTCTCGGACCAGCCGATCGACCTGGGCATCGACCTTGACCAGCTCGCCTTTTATGGCTGCCAGCGCACGCGCGTTGAGGTTGTGTTTGAGGTAGAGCACTTGGTCGCGGAGTGGTTTCAGTACCGGATCGATTCGCTGCTCAGCTCGGTTCATGGCGCCGAGCATTTCTTTGTAGCGAGCTTTGGTTTGAGAGAGTTTCACTTCGCTCTTCCTGCGCAAATCCGCACTGGAGTATTGGCCGAGTTCGGTTTCCCATTCCGAGAAGAGCGCATCGGCCACGCTTTCGACATCTCTGATGCGCTTCCGCACCGTCTCGGCGCTGTCTTCGCTGCTTTCCAGTTCGCTGTTGAGTTTCTTATAGGTGGCTTCCAGGTCTCCACCTTGGTAGCTCACGACATTTCCGAATTGCTCCAAGGCGTTTTGAATGTCTTTCTTGGCCTCTTCCTGCGCGTCACGGGCTGACTTGACACGGCTGCTCAGGATGTCCCGCTTGGCGTAGCCCATCTTATCCATTGTGGCCATATACACGGTGTCACAAGCGGACAACCCGAGAGGGATGATGAGGAGTATGGCCATCAGGGCTAATTTCGACATAGGCATCTCAGTGTAGACAGGAAGCCAATTGTAGGCTGTGATCATCGAACATGGATGACCTGATGCATCATAACCGAAGCAGAGGAAGGGGGAAAGGCCTGATTGGCGTGGGAGGCGCACGCCTAAACGAGTCCCTCCCACGTATGCATAGCTACTTCGATGGAGCCGCGTTGGCCTGGACTTGGCTGGTAATGTTTTTGAGATCTTTGTGATACAGCACAATCTCGATTCGACGGTTTGATGACCGCCCCTCTTCGGAGTCGTTTGAAGCGAGGGGCTGTGTGTCTGCGTAGCCGACTGCGGAAAGATGCCGGCGGTCCACGCTGCCTTGATCGATGAGGTAGCGTACCACGGTTGTGGCTCGCGCGGTCGAGAGTTCCCAATTCGTTTTGAAGCGGTCTCGCAGTTTTGAACTGATGAACACATTGTCGGTGTGGCCTTCAATGCGGATCTGTTTGTCTGCGACCGTTTTCAAAATATCACTGACCTGTTTCAGAACTTTCAAGCCGGCAGGTTTCACCTGTGCTTGGCCAAAGTCGAAGAGGACACGGTCCACCATATTGATGGTGAGGCGATCACGAACTTGCTGTATGGTGATATTGCCCTTGGCAATTTCGTCTTGCAGCGATCTGGAGAGTTCTTCCTGTGTCCGCGTTAGTCGTGCGATCTCTTCTTCCTTGGCGATGCGTTCTTGATCGAGCGTCGCCGCTAAGCGGGCTTGTTCCTGGCGCAACTGTTCACGCTCATTCGCGAGTCTGGCAGCGTTACTCTGCATATCGCTGAGTTCGTTGTTCAATTGCCCCTTTTCCTTCTCTAGGCTTTCTAAGCGGGATTGCCATTCGCTTGAACGAGTTGCCAACGATTCCCGTTCTTTGGCTAACTCGGCAGCCCGCCGTTCAGCGGCTTTGCGCTGAGAAGCTTCCTGATTCAATTGCTGTTGTAACTGGGCCGATGCCTTCTTTGCGGCCTCAAGTTCGGTAAGGGTTTGTGTGTGGGTTCCCTTGCTCACACATCCCACTACGGCCATCATACACAGCACGACTAATGTGGGAGCCCCGAGCGGTAGGGTTCGATCGATGGAGATTCGTGGCATAGTCTTTCCTCCTATGAATAGAGCGAACGGATTATCATGAATATGAGTAATCTCAATGCCAATGATTCTGAAGTGCACGTGAATAGAACGGCTCATTTCTCATGGGGTTAAGAAGCAATGATCACCTAGTGACGTGGCGCGGCGGGAGGGTGGAGCATCGCGCTGCACTCACTGTAGGGGCTACCCTACAGTGAGTGACGTTTCGATACGAGGACGCTGGCCGATCAAGCGAAACAGCAGAGAGTGAAGTGCCGTGGCGAGAGCTTGCACAGCCATCGTGGCCCTCGCCGCGCCGTTGGTACATAAGGTATAGTGTGCGCATGCGAAACCAATATTTTTTCTCTAGCTGTGTCGTTGCAAGTATCCTGCTCTTCGGCTGCTCATCTCAGCAAGTCATCCCTGAGTCGATGGAGCCACTCGTCGATAAAACGGTCTCGTTCCGAGACTTGTTGACCTCACCAGAATCTTACAGGGGGCGTGTACTTGTGCTTGGCGGTGAGGTGCTGAAAGCGAAGCGACTCCGCGACGGCACGCAGATCGAAATCTTACACCTTCCGCTTGATAATGGAGAGAGCCCGAACCACGATCGCCAACAATCACAGGGGCGATTCCTTGCATTGCAGAAAGAATTTCTCGATCCAGCCACGATGGTTCAAGGGACACGGGTGACGATTGTCGGGGAAGTGTCTGGAGCAAAGACCGACCACCTCGATGACGTAGAGTATCGTTATCCCACGCTGATCGTGAAACACCTGCATGTCTGGCGTAAGGAGCCTTATAGCCAACGACAACCGGGAGGTTCTTTCGGAGTCTTTGGCGGCATGGGGTTCGGCGGTAGATCTCGTGGCGGTGGTGGGTTCGGAGTCGGGTTCTGATCAAGTTCTTCTCCATCGCCGGATACCACGGGAAAACACATCTCAGGCAATCACCCTCACTCATAGCGTACTGATTCCGACGGGAAGCAGACCTTACTCTATTGATTTGCGAAGGCCTATCGTGCAGACCGTCCCGAACAAGACAGCGACAGGCTGCTGTTTCTCAGGGTAAGAGGCTGAATCGACCCAGCGCATAACCGTGACAGAGGGCCACCCACCTTGCAACTCGTGAGGAGTGAGGACATGCCAATTGTATTGAGTGGCATGCCTCAAGACGGATCACCAGATTTCACAGATCTATTGACCGCTCGCATTGATGAATCCAGAATCGTCTGTAAGCCCTGCCCTGACTCTCTTGAGTCAGTCGATAAAGATGAGGCTTGCGATTGCAGTGCATCGATTGTCGGGACGTGTGAGAGCTTATGAGACGACACAATTCTCGCTGGCTGATCACTGTGGTCATAGGTCTGTTGATCGGTCTCGTCGGCTGCCAGACGGGAGGATGGCGGACCATACATGGGGCGCCCTGTTCAGTCATTGAACAGCACATAAATCTTTCAGACAGGATTGGGACTCTCAACCGACTAGCCGATGCCTTTGACGTGCGATGCTATGACACGGTGATCGTTCACGGCGAGAAGGCCCGTTCAGCATTCCGGCACAAGACCTTTTCCTTCTTCAAGGAGACCACCAACGTCTTCATTCCGGAGGGTTACTTCATCGATTACGTGCTGGAAAGTTACGAGCGAGGCTATCTCAGCCTCTTGCTGGCGGCAAGCTATGCGAACGTCCAGAAACCGGAAGAGGCGAAGGTCGAGCTCAGGCAACTGGATCACGAGCTATTTACGCCGCTCTACAATTACGGCGAAGACCCGGTCAATTTATTACTGTCCGCTGTGTTGTGGGAACAGGTCGGAGAGGTGAACGAGGCGCGCGTGGATTGGCTCAGGCTGAGAGACCTGGGTGTGATGTGGAAAGACCAGCAGGATGCGGCCAGGCTATTTGCCGCACAACAAGTAAGTCGAATCGATGACGGGCACATTATTAGTGAGCCGTGGCACGTCTATGGCATCCGCAGATTTCCTGAACTCACGTGGGATCTGGAATTCTTTGGATCGACGAATGGATATTTTTCTGTGAAGGCGAGTCGAGAATTTCTTCCTGCTTGTCAGTCCGACACCGGTGTGCGGATGTCCACGAAAAGCTGGTTCGAAAAGGTGGCGATTCGCCACAGCCATGGGTATCACCCGCTCCTTAATATGCGGGCGTGGGTTCGATTGCCGATCGGGTTGACCTATAGTTTGGTGCCGTTGGCTGCAGGAGCTGGCGTGATGGTTGGCGGCTGCGTGCTGGACGCGGCCGCTAAAGGGAAGGGGTCTCTCTGCCAGCTCTCATTGATCGGTGGGATGGCCCTGATGAACACCGCACCGGCAGTACTCGAAGGCGCTCTCCAACCGGACTTGCGGCATTGGGAGCATGTCCCGGAAGCCTTTGTCGCGACCAGAGCCTCAACGCCTGAGCTGGAACCCTGCTTTCCGAAACTTGAAACCGCAGTTCAGCGGTTTTGGTAACAAACTGCGAAGAAAAATATACGGTAGACAGTCAGAGTGGACTAAAAACCGGCAAGAGAGAGTGTCATGAGCCTGTATCCATTTCGTTCAGTTTTGATCATTTCAGGTACAGTACCAGCAGCTCTAAGTTCTATCCCGTCGGTCGTTCTTTGATGACAGGATTTTCTCATCCCAAGAACAGCAGTGTTTTCAAGAAATCGACTCGTAACAATCCGGCAGGATGACTCAGTTCGGTCAAGCGACTCAGGAACAGAGATTGCACGACTATGAGGTGCACATTCATACAAGGAGGAAATGCGATGTCGACCAAGCTCGAAACAGCAAACGGAACCCCTTGGGTCTTCACGAAAACCAGCAATGAGGTGAGTGGGTTTATCGATACATCGGAATTCTTAGACATTATCGATACCATGGACATACAACTTCCCGCGAGGAAGCTTCCCAAAAAGTCCTACTTGCTGACGATCAGCTATTACCTAGAGATCGAAATTCCTTCGCCTGCCGAGAACGAAAACCAGTTGGAAACCGTCTTTATTCTCTGTACCCTCGATCCGACCAGTGCTGATCTACTCACTGGTGGAGTCGACTGTAAACCCAGTGGCGTCGAAGGGGGCGATGGCACGGGTACCGCCCGTGGCGTACCCTTTGGCAGCAACATCGGGCTGAACACGGGATACCACGGTGCACATTCCTTTACGTGGGTCGAGAAAGTAAAGGGTGGATCACACAAGATTGTCATGCGAGCCATGTTTGGTTTCATGATTGTCGGCGGTCAAAATCCATCAGGATTAAAGGGTCCCAAGATCCATAAGAGAACATTGGTGGTGCAAGCCTTTCCTATGTGAGCCAATTCCCTCGAGGACTCGGTCAGTTTCTGCTTTCCATCTCAGCGAGAATCGAGGGGAACCCGTTCCTCCGGCGACGTCCGCGCTGAGCCGCATCCCCACGCCAGGAAATCTCTGGATATATGATTACAAGACCTGACACATTTTTGGTTGTGCACTCAGACCAAAGATATTGATCAGGCAAAGCGTTTTTGGAGTGAGCACAAGGAGACGATCATGAGCAAGAGCAAAGCCTATCATGCAGAGCTGATCGAGGGCTTGCGTGATCCCATCGAGGCGGAAGAGTACCTCAATGCGGCGTTGGAAGAAGAGGACCCCAGAGCTGTTCTTGGTGGCGTTGAGAAATGTGGCCGAGGCCCAAGGGGGTGTCACGCAACTCGCCGAGAAGACGAAACTCAACCGCGAGCATCTTTACAAGATGCTCGCGGAGCGTGGTAATCCTGAGTTGAAGAGCCTCGATGCGTTATTGCACGCATTGGGGTTCCGCCTCGCCGTCACCGTAAACAAATAGAGTTCGGACTGGGGAGGAAAGGCCGCTGCATGCCGCGAAACGGGGCTGGTCCTGGTGGCATCACATCGAGCGATCAGAAGAGATTCTCGCCTCCTTTGTTTCCTACGCTGACGGTCTTTGCTGCCTGGCGCACCCCTTCTAGACCGGCCCGAGCCAGTGCGTCTACGCGTTCGTTGTCCGGGTGACCCGCGTGTCCCTTGACCCAACGCCATTCAATGGTATGGCCAGCAGCCAACGCATCCAGGCGCCGCCATAAATCTTCATTCTTCACGGGCTCTTTACTTGCCGTTTTCCAGCCGCGTCGCTTCCAGTTATGTATCCACTCGCTGATGCCCTTCTGCACATACTGCGAATCGGTGTAGACCAGCGCTTCCACTGGCCCTGTGAGAGACTGCAGGGCCTCAATGACGGCGAGTAACTCCATGCGATTGTTCGTGGTCGCGGGTTCCCCTCCGTACAGCTCCGTTTCGATCTGGCTGATGCGCAGCAAAGCGCCCCATCCGCCGGGCCCAGGATTGCCGCTACAGGCGCCATCCGTATAGATTTCAATCATGAGTCCACTGTCTCCATCGATTTTCCAGGGTCCTGTTGATGTCCGATTGCGAGCGTCGATTGTGATGCGGGTTTCGTCTTCTTCTGCGAGAAATCTGGCGACGCCAACGATCATGCCGCCTCCTGCAGGAGGCGGTTTTCGTCCTGGTCCAGGCCGCCGCTCTCATAGGTGAAAGTGAGGCCAGTTCCAGGTCATTAGCGACACCGTACTCTTGTATGGCTCATAATAGCCCAATCTGGTGAGTTGTAGAAGGATTTCCTATAGCTCATGGCCAAAGTGGGGTGTTCCGTTTGTCCGCTTACAACTTTCCAAGGTCTTTTCAAAAAACTTCTTCGCCAGCTTCATGTGCCCCTCGATATCCGACTGCAAATGCCTCACGCTCCGGCTTGCCAATCATCCGGGTGTAGCCCATCACCATGCGCAATCGATCAATCAAGGTTCCGGTGAAGACATGGGCTTTCCAGAGGCTCCTCTCATAGGCGCGATCAACCCTTCGTTCACCAGTGGAGCAAGGAAATCTGATGAGATCGTCGCGTGTTTTGAGGCTTCGGAGCAGTGGCGGAAGAAGTTACTTTGGCTGAGTAAACTGCCAGAGAGGAGCTTATTTCCCCATCCCGCCCAGTTCTCCGAGCAGAGGCGCAAGCGCATCTTCGCCTGGGCCTTTGCCGTTCTGCATGTCGGTGTTGATTTCTTCGAACAGCTGATTTGCTTCTGGGCCTAGAGAGCGGATCGTCTGTTCGAGACGGCCTGACATGAGCTCCTGCTGAACCTGCATCTCGGTGAGTCTGCCTGCTTTGATATTCTGATCGATCAATTGAGAGAGCTGCTGGAGTTTCTTGTGGAGGTCCGGTGGGAGCGAGTTCAGGATCCCGGCAGCATTATCGGAGGAATGGCCTTCAGTTGATTGGGCCCACGCTGGAGTAACCGCAATGAGACTTACGATTATGATGAGCCAACGTGCATATTGTTTCATGGTGGCCTCCAAGGATTACAGAAACAAGAGCAGTATCTCAGGCTGCTGGCTGGCTGTCAGCTAATCTCGCAAACCGCGAACAACGTATTGTGTAGGGAGGAATTCAATGGCCCTCTCGGTAGGACAAAAGGAAAGTCTGCGCAGGATGCTTAAAAAGTTCGTCCAGCAAGATCGCAGCCGATGAAAGCACCGGAGGCCTAGCCTCTTGGCTACGTTGAGGATGCTTTCAAGGCGAGAACGAAGGGTGGGAAAGGGCGCGTCCCCGGGGTGAAGAGTCTGTCTGGGCAGACCCAGGGCGGGAGGGTGAAATATCTGCCCGGGTTGGGCGGGTGAGAAACCGGCTTTTTCAGCATACTGCTAAAAGTTCGACTCGAGGGTCGACGGAGTCTTGTTAAGTACGGTTGCGGTAGCGCGTGAGAGCGCTTCGTCGTTTGCGTGGTCCTGGGTATAGACGCGGAATTGGACTAAGCGAGTCGGTAGCAGGTCGAGAAATTCTTCTAATGGGTCGGTAGAGATATTTTTGGTGCCGGGGTCGTAGACATAGAGTGGATTGCCCCGCCGGTCCTTCGGGTCTGGCCGTGGGTCGAGCGGCGCCATGTCGACACGGAACTCAACTTTTTTAAACCGCGTCGGTAATTCCTTCCTGATCTGTTCTTCGAAGTGCGCATGACTGGGAAAGTCCATGCCACGTTCCTGGCCTTTTTCCTTGAGCACGGCACTATAGGCCATCTTCCACTTCACATCGCGTCCCAGAATCCGCTGCCATTCTGCCCACAAGCGCCGCTCGGTGGCATGGCGCGAGAACTTCCATCCCCTCACCTGTTCGAGTAGAGACCAGTCGGTCAACGTCAGGTACTCGTCCATCTTCTTGCGGGGATCGTGAGGAAACAGAAGCTTCATCGTGTCGCCGAAGATGTCACGGAGGTGGATGTCGATGGCGCGCGTCGTCCGGTGATAGTAGACGTTGGAGTAGAGATACATGCGGGTATTCAGGAACATCTGTAGCGCAGGAAGACCAGTTTTATGAATCGTAAATCCCTTATCTGTGATGATCGTGTAGTGAATGAGTCTGGAGAGATCCACCGGGCCGACGGCCACGCCGCACATATAGGAATCGCGCAGAACATAATCGAGGTTGTCCGCGGTATAACTGCCGGAGATAACCGGCTGGAGCATGTTGAGCCATCGCGGCATGCGGGAGTTGTCCTTGCTTTTTTCCTTGAGAATGACATGTGCGATTTGATCGGGGTTGAGTTCCTCGCCGGTGGCGAAGGGGCCGGAAGGGCTGCGTCGGATCTTGCGGATGATGGGGCCTAGATGGTCGCGAATGATGATCTGCCCAAGTTTTTCGTGACTGGCGCCGAAGGCATGTAAGAAGTTGTCGTCGAAAAAGTGACAGAAGGGGCCGTGGCCGATGTCATGCACGAGTGCGGTGATGCGGAGAAATTCTTCGACATAGTTAGCCGATGGGACGTCTTTGACCGCTTTTTTGAGAAACGGATAGAGATGCCGCGCGAAGCGTCCCGCCACATGCATGGTGCCGAGCGAGTGGACGAAGCGGGTATGTTCTGCCGAGGGGTACACCCATCGGGCGCTTTGGAGTTGATAGATATATCGAAGGCGCTGGACCCAAGGAGAGTCGATCAGGTCTTTTTCCGTTCGTTCCTGTTGGTCCGCAGTCGAGAAGGGTACGGTGAAGGAAACATACTGATGGATCGGATCGGCGATCAGCGCCGATCCATCATAGGGAGCATTGGATTGATGGCCGAATTGAGACATGGCGAGAGATGATTCTAGCGTATATCTTGAGGGGGCGGCAACGGCTCTGTCGTAGCGAGGGGATGAGATTCCCGATATTTGGCCACGAAAAAGTAGGCGAGTGGATAGGCGAGTACCGAGCCGAGAATGCTCAAGACAAATCCGCCAAGAAAAAAAGGCACGGCGTAGGGCATGACCTGCGCGTAGATCGCGCTGAAACTGACATCCTGCCAATCGAAGGCAGGGCTATCCGATCGTCCGAGCAGGAGCGCGCCGACCCAGTAGGTAGCGCCGAGGATAGGGACCATGGTCCATGGATTATTGAGAAAGGCGCCTGTCATGAGGGCGAGCAGATTGAGTCTCAGAGCCCAGGAGCAGATGAACACCATGATGGTGTGCAATCCGTAGAGCGGAGAAAATCCTATGAAGACGCCGACAGCGAAGGCCAGCGCCGTTCTCTGCGGCGACTCCTGGAGATGAAGGACTTGTTTCAACAGTGAACGAAATGAAGGGATTTTGGCCATAGATAGTATGGATGACACCGATTACGTGAAATGCTCGTAACTGGTCATCGCCAATCGATGACGTGTGCCCTGAGGGGACAGGGTCTGTAATCCGAAACGATGGGGATGAATTGTTCCGATACAGGTTAGGGAGAACCCTCGTTCGATGGCTGATCGATCCAGTCTCGATCGCTGTCGTGCCGAGACGGTAAAGAGTAATTCATAATCCTCGCCTCCGGTCAGCGCAAGATGTACCGGATCAAGTTTTCGAGCGGCTGCATAGGCGCGGCAGGCCGGCGATAATGGAAGCGCGCCAAGGTCCAGTTCCACCCCGACATGGCTCTCCTCGCAGATATGGCGGAGGTCGCCGGAGAGGCCGTCTGAAAGATCGATCGCGGAGGAGGCCAAGTGATGGGCACTCAGCCACCGGCCTTCCGCGATGCGCGCGGTCGGACGCAGGTGCCGCCCGATCAGAAATTGCCGATCCTTGGTTGAGAGTACCCCAGTGCGTGGATGGCGTGTCGCGCGGGGTATCTGTTCGTTCAAGAGTCTCAGGCCGGCCAATGAATCGCCGATGGTGCCGGTCACGTAGAGATAATCGCCGATCCGAGCACCTTTCCGAAAGATGGCGTTGTTGGGAGAGACGATTCCGATCAATGTCAGACTAAGAAACCATCCGCCATTCGAAGCCGATGTATCTCCGCCAATCAGCCGGACGTGGTGCGGGCTGCACGCGGCCATTATTCCACGGTACATCTGATGGACATGACGGCTGACGCCGGTGCGAGGGATGGCCAAGGACACCAGCAGATAATGAGGGGTGGCTCCCATTGCCGCGATGTCGCTGAGATTCGCCGCTGCGGCACGGAAACCGATATCGGCCATCGTGGCGGTTCTGAGGTCGAAGTGGACCCCTTCGGTCAAGAGGTCAGTTGTCAGCACGGTCCATTGGCCGGCCCGAGATGCGATAACAGCGGCATCGTCGCCGATTCCTCGAATCACCGACGGCGTGTGGACGCTATGCTGTCTGCGGAGCGCGTGAATGAGATCGAACTCGTGAACCGTAGGGCTGATCTTCGGCCGGTACGTGCGCGCCATGCTAACAAGTTCCTGAACAATCCCGTCACACGTCATGCGTCAATCAATGATTAACATATCCGAGCGCAAGAGGAAAATCTTCTATGGGATAGCGGCGTGAGAGTTGAAGCCGGCGTGACCCTTGCGCATGAGCACACGCCTGGTTTTCCCGTCTCAGCCGTGGCCGCAGCGCGCATAACATTATAGGGCGCGATCCGACTACTTTAGCATGCTGCTAGGAAAATGTTAGGGGAGGTGTTGTCGTACTGGCCGCATGCGCCGGGAGCGAGCGAGCGGCTGGCCTGGCCTTCGCGCGCGGGGTCTGTTTTTTTGAGAGTGGGAGCTTTTGGTTGGATTTGCCGGTTAGGCGTGCAGGCTTTGGGCCCTGGCGGAGCGCCACCTTCATCACGTCATCCATCGTGTCGGCAAAGACGAGGTGGATGCCCTTTAAGATGTGTTTGGGAATTTCGTCGAGGTCCTTCTTATTGCGTTTCGGAAGAATCACGGTCGTGAGTTTGGCCCGTTTGGCCGCCAAAATTTTTTCCTTCAATCCTCCGATGGGAAGGACTCGGCCTCGGAGGGTAATCTCGCCGGTCATGGCGAGGTCTCGGCGCGCAGGGATTTGCGACAACGTTGAGGCAATGGCAATGGCCATGGTAATGCCCGCCGACGGCCCATCCTTGGGAATCGCGCCGGCCGGTACATGGATATGGAGGTCTTGCGTAGTAAAGACATCAGGATTGATCCCGAGGGTGTGCTCGCGCGACCGGACATAGCTCAAGGCGGCTTGCGCAGATTCCTTCATGACGTCGCCCAGTTGGCCGGTGAGGGTGAGTTGTCCCTTGCCCTTCATCGCCGTGGCTTCGATATAGAGCACATCGCCGCCGGATTCCGTCCAGGCCAATCCCGTCGCCACTCCTATCTCGTCAATCTCCAATTCTTCTTCGGGCACGAACTTCGGGACGCCGAGATATTTGTGCAGATTGGCGGGATTGACGGGGAATCCTACGCCTTTGCCTTCCGCCACTTTTTTTGCCACCTTGCGCATGACGTTGGCGATCTCGCGCTCGAGGTTCCTGACTCCGGCTTCGCGTGTATAGTTGGCGATGATTTGACGCGTCGCCGGCTCGGCGATGTGGACGTGTTTCTCGGTGATACCGTGTTCGTTGAGTTGCCGAGGGATCAAGTATTTCTGGGCAATGCCTAATTTCTCTTCCTCGGTATAGCCGGGGATCCCGATCACTTCCATCCGATCGCGCAAGGCAGGCAAAATGGGATCGATCAAATTCGCTGTCGCAATGAACATCACTTCGGTCAGGTCGAAGGGCACGCCCAGATAGTGGTCGGTGAACGAGTTGTTCTGTTCCGGGTCGAGCACTTCGAGCAAGGCGGCAGAAGGGTCGCCGCGAAAATCCATGCCGACCTTGTCGACTTCGTCCAGCATGAAGACCGGATTATTGGTGCCGGCTTGTTTCATGCCTTGAATAATACGTCCGGGGAGCGCGCCGACGTAGGTGCGTCGATGACCCCTGATCTCCGCTTCATCGCGAATGCCGCCAAGACTGATACGGACAAATTCACGACCGAGCGCGCGGGCGATCGACTTTCCCAATGAGGTTTTCCCCACGCCCGGTGGTCCGACGAAACAAAGAATCGGGCCCTTCATTTTATCTTTGAGCTTGCGCACGGCGAGATACTCAAGGATCCGTTCCTTCACTTTTTCCAGGTCGTAGTGGTCCTCGTTGAGCACTTTGGCCGCGGCTTTGAGGTCAAGGTTGTCTTTGGACTTCTTGGACCAGGGTAATTCCACGATCCATTCGATATAGGTTCTGACGGTGGCAGACTCGGCGGTATCCGGGTGCATCTTCTCAAGGCGCTTGAGTTGCTTCTCAGTTTCTTTCAAGACCTTTTCCGGCATCTTCAGTTCGGCGATCCGTTTGCGAAACTCGGTAATTTCTTCCGCGCGCTCGTCGAGCTCGCCAAGCTCTTTTTGAATCGCTTTGAGTTGCTCGCGTAAGAAATATTCGCGTTGAGTCTTGTCCATTTCCCCTTTGGCTTGCGCCTGAATCTTCTGTTGCATGGAGAGAACTTCGATCTCCTTGCCGAGGATCTCGCTGACATGCCGGAGGCGTTTGACGGGGTCGAGGATCTCCAGGACTGCCTGGGTGATGTCGACTTTGAGGCCAAGATTGGATGCCACCATATCGGCAAGACGGCCTGGATCTTCGAGATTTTCGATGACGATCATCACGTCCGGGACCAAGACTTTGTCGAGGCTCACGATCCGTTCAATCTGTTCTTTGACGGTTCGCATGGCGGCTTCGGTTTCAAGGTCGGCGCTCGCCGGTTTGTGTTCGATGAGCTTGTCGATGCGCACTGAATAATAGGGTTCGGTCTGGATGTAGCTCGAGATTTTGGCTTTCGAGAGTCCTTGCACGAGAATTTTGATGCGCTCATCGGGTAGTTTCAGCATCCGCATGATGATGCCTACCGTGCCGATGGTATGAATATCTTCCGGTGAAGGGTTTTCGACGTCCAAGGCTTTTTGTGTCGAGAGGAAGATCATGCGATTGCCGGCGAGCGCAGCTTCAATCGCTTTGATCGACATCTCTCTCCCGACGAATAAGGGAAGGACCATGTAAGGAAAGATGACGATATCGCGAACCGGCAAGAGCGGAAGCTGGTCGGGGATTTCGATATTTTGAGGCGGCTGCAAGTCTTGTTCGTTTGGGTCGTTCATCAGTATGGTCTCAGTGTGTGCGCAGTGGTGATTGAGAGAGGCGTGCTATCGTCGCTACGTGTCATGGCTTCAGGATACTGAAACAGTCGCACGTATACGTGGAGCGTGATGTCGTCTGTCTGGTATTCGGTTTGAAACTCACTCATCGATAAATCAGACCGATCGGGGGGATCCTCAATGGACAGTCCCCTGCAATTCCTTGCTCAAAAAGGATTTCCTGTAGCCTGCTAGGTTTTTAGTGATTTTGTCTTGCGGCGTTCGCCGGCAGGCCACATTCGATTCTGCAGATACTCGTTGAATTCCGGTCCCAGGGAGTGGTTTTTGAGTGCAAATTCGACAGTCGCAATGAGAAATCCCAACTTATCCCCTGCATCGTACCGTTGTCCCTGTATCTCCAGCGCAAACATAGGGGACTTCTTCGCCAATTCCACTAGCGCATCGGTCAATTGGATCTCGCCATTTTTACCGGGTCGTGTCTTTCGCAGGATGGAGAAAATTTCCGGGGGCAGGACGTAGCGGCCGATGACTGCCAGGTTAGACGGGGCTTCGGACGGTACCGGCTTTTCAATTAGACCCTCGACTCGGTGGAGTCCTGGTGAGACGGTTCGTGGCGCCACGATTCCATAGCGGTTGACGTCATGGTGGGGGACCTCCTGTACACCGAGGATGGCGCCGTGTCGTTTCTTATAGGCATGAATGAGTTGCGCAAGGCCGGCCACTGGGGCATCAATGATTTCGTCGCCGAGAATGACGGCAAAGGGTTCGTCACCGATCAGCCGTTGGGCGCAGAGGACCGCATGGCCAAGTCCCAGGGCTTCCGACTGACGGACGTAACAGAAATTTGCAAGTGTGGAGATATGTCTCATCTGGCTCAAGAGCTGCGCTTTGCCGTTGCCCTTGAGGTTTTCTTCCAATTCGACGGACCGGTCGAAATGGTCCTCAATCGCACGCTTGCCCCTTCCGGTGATGATGATAATATCTTCGATTCCGGAGGCCACCGCCTCTTCCACGGCATACTGAATGAGTGGTTTGTCGACAAGCGGCAACATTTCTTTGGGAGACGCTTTTGTCGCGGGGAGGAAGCGCGTGCCAAGGCCAGCGGCGGGGATCACAGCTTTACGGACATCGAAGCGTGACATAGTTCAATACTATGTGATGAGGTATCCCTTAGCATGAAAACAATTCAAACACTTACAGCGCTAACGGATGAAACCTTTCACATATTCTCCAATTGTGGATAACTAAGGGGTGTCGCAAAAATGTCGCCTTCATTGGACCAACTCACCGAAGCCGTTGTAGAAAGAATCATGGCCCAAGCCCAACGAAGGTACCCTCTACACCGACGAACTCCACGAGTCTACACGAAGAAACTCAAGCAGTCCAGTCGAACCGTTCCCGATGTGATACTACCCACCGGACCGATGCCAGAGGAACCTTGGTACGATCCTGACGAAGATGAGGCGGTAGTTCCTCTGATCGGTGAGGTACTCGTTGCCTACGCTGAAGAACATTCATACAGCGCGAAAATGACTCGGTACCAATCAGAGCGAGCTGTTGCGTCCTTCCTTGCCGGTGCCGATCTACACGAACATGAACCCATCTGGACTATCACGCGGGATGCTTGTAAGCGTTGGCGTGATGCATTGATGTCAGGGAAGGCGACCACTCCGCCAGCAAGGAACAAGCGAGTCTCCAGTGCAATAACTCTCGATCTCGATAAGAGACTAAGGATGGTGTGTCACTTCACGAAGTGGTGCATGGATCGGGGAATACCTCCGAGAGAATCCTATGGCTGGTCTGACTCTCCCGAAGCGATTGGTGTCAGCGTCGAAGACTCGGAAGGCTGCATTTTCTGATGAGGAGATGGGGAAGATTCTCCCGGCGCTGTTGGCACTCCCTACAGAGGATCTCCCTCGAACAGAGTTCAAGTGGGCGGCCCTTGCGCTGGCCTTCTCTGGCGCACGATGTATGGAAGTGTTCCAGCTTCGACATGCTGACGTGAGGAGTGTTGATGGTGTGATGTGTTTCGATTTCAACCGATGAGAGGGCAACGCGATTAAGAACGATCCATCCCTTCGACTCGTGCCGGTCCATTCGCAGCTCATTGCCCTTGGGTTTCTCGATTGGGTTGCCATACAGAGAAAAACAGAAGGACCACAGGCGCGGTTGTTCCCATTGATACATCCTAAAGGGAGCCCGTTGCCGTCGCTCTGGTTCACGCGGTTGTTACGTGGGGTGGGAGTGAAGCGACCGGCTGTCAGTCTTCACTCACTCAGACATACTCTCGCCACGGCCCTGGAGAAGAAACGAACTCATCCCTCGCTTATGCGGAGACTGCTAGGGCATGCGCTCGGAAATGATGTCGAAAGCAGGGTGTATCTGGCGTCGGTCACGTACAGTTCTAAAGAGTTGCAGGAAGCCCTAGAAGGCGTTCGATATCCATCACCATCATCATAAGAAAGGGATCTCATGACAACAGAGAATCATACACACGTTCCCCATACTACTCGCCATTGCCTGATCTGTAGCGATCCCATTACACCGATGGTCCATCGACCGGATGTCGATGCAATGAGATCAATCTATTGGTGCGGTCCCTGTATAGACGCACGATCTGGACGAGGAGCAAAGCGTTCTTGAACAGACTACGCATCTACGTTCACTGGACTTCAGCGTGAAATTCCCGGCTATCTCCTAACGCGAACATGACAAATCAGAACACCAACGTACCCGAAGAGGAATACACAAACGCCTTGAAGTGCAAGCGGCTGGTCTTGGCGTATCTCAGAAAACTCGGTGAGCGACCCTATGAGGAACTCCACGCTGCGTTTGACCCACGAGAAACCGTGGGATTGGATTCCATCCTGCAAGAGATGAGTCAGAGGGAGCTGATAAAGATTGTGAAGGGATCTGTTTCGATTACTGATTTTGGTCTGAAGTGGCTTGAAGAGAAGATGTACGGCTAGGCCATTTCCCGCCAATCCCTCACATCATATCGATAATTCCAAATGCGAACCGGAATCGACCATAGCTTGATCTGAAGCTCTGCCTTACTCGGTATATGAGGCTTGGCAGCCTCTTGCGCCTGCTCTAGCGTCGTGAAGGCCTCTTGTACCTGTTGCTTATTGACGGATAGAAAATATCGTTGTACTACCTGATGTCGGTTACCATCTCCGCGCCTTCCTTTCTATCGCCGTTGCCCGATGAAATGCTGGGCACACCTGAACACTGCAGTTTTTCGTGTCAACCACGAAGCCCCCACGAAAAGTGACAATTCAAAACGGCTGTGAGATAAGGAGAGGGAGACTTCATCATAACTGGAAAGGAGACTCCATCATGTTTAACGCAATAGATTTGCCAACCTGCTCAATTGTCTGTCTGAAATGTAAGAAGGAACACCCTCTAAGTTTCCTTGCTATGAACTGGGAAACGGTTGTTTGGTGCTCGTGTAATGAACCGATTAGGACCGCTTCTCAGTACAATCGTTCCAAGTTGGAACCCATAGCAGAGCGCCTGGGCATAAAAGAATTTTGGAGTATCCATGAACCAGTCACTGAGGACGAGGAAGAAGGATTTCTAAGCTGCTGCACGGAAGAAGAGATCGGGAACGGTTGACCACTTTTCTTTGGCCCATTCGTGAAGTTCCAACGGTACACGGTGGGGCGATGCTTAGCTAGCTGGCTGGGATAAATCCGAATTGCTTGACATCTATGTTTCTAACTTTGCTCAGCGCCGCCTGGAAAGGCAACGAGGGCTTCTCGGCATCGACGCAGTGAGCGATCACGTACACCATTACGTCTGCTAGTTGCAGTAGTATCTCCTCCTTCGGCTCTCCAATGGGTGGGTCGAATTCGTAGACAAGACCGGCTGGGGCGTCGATGTTGGAAAAGCCTCGCGCCCATCTGTGCGCCTGACGGCCTTTCGATCCTATGAACGAAGTCATTGTCGCGTCTCTTGATATCATTATCCTTAGGTCAGAATAACTGTACTGTTGAAGCTTGAATGGTATCAGGGCATCTTTCGCCAGCATGCTTTGCATTGCTTTGTCTGACCAGGTGATGCCGAACTGGGGGTCGACGACATTCTCCGGCAAGTCCCCGGAATAGTATGAAGCCTTGACAAGGAATGGTATCTCGTTCATTCGGTCTATGATTTCGGACACAAGCTGGAATATGCTTTCTTGTGTTAGGTGATCGATGCAACACTTTTTTCGTTGTTTCGCGTTTGTGAGCACGCGCATATGCAAGAGGACGTTATCCGGTATCTTGTAGTGGGACTTTACGTCATGAAGCATCGAGCGGGCCAGTGCTAGATTCGTGTTCTCAAAAATCACATAGGAGAACACATTCGTCCTGTGATACTTGCTGTCATCGCCGAAAGCGGTGATACGCGAGTCAGACTGATTGCCTATCGTGATGGTTTCTGCCATGGATATAACGGAGCATAGGAGAGGCCTTGTCGTGCCTGGATTCTAGCCTTATTACTGACCCTTCACAAGCCGGTAACTATCAACCTGTCCACCCTCCTGAAAAGGAGTAATCCAGAGAGTTGAAACCGGCGACATGGCTTCGCCGTCTCCCATCTTGCGAGTGGAAGCATCTCTGCACTACGTTGTTAGATTGTTGACTACTTGAGACTCATTAAATCGTCCAAGCCCACGCGACTTCTCTTCTTCGAGATGCTGGCTAATGCTTCGATCTCAACGAGTGACTTGTTCTTTTGTTCGGAGAACAGAACAAGTTTGAACTCTCTAGCGACCTGTTGCAGAGCAGCTTCGCGGTAATCTTTCTCCGTCTCACGAATGAGGGTCTGTCTCAGACCTTCGTGGAGCGGTAACCGTCTAGAGTGGCCGACTGGCGATCCAATTGATATCGGCTCCCCTTCATCACCGCTTCGAGTTCGTCGTGGAAGTTTCGGCTCCGCCCTGCTGGCCGGATGGTAACTTTGCCATTGACATTTTTTTGAGGTAGACGATGTCAAGGAAGGGGGGGGTGATAGTACTGTCGCATGACTGATGTCGAGTAAGGAAAGAGGCCTCGTGCCCTCCAAGATTACCCGGTGAGGGTGAAACGATTGTCCGTTTCCAATATGGTCCATAAAATTCAGCCATAACAGTTATGCCGAGTATCGTCTGACTCGGGTTCCTTCATAGGCGTGCACGCCCAAGGTGTGCACGCACAACTTGGTTGAGAATCGGCCCCAACAGTCTGACCGACTCTGTCGAGCGTACGGTGTGCGGTTGATCGTCAGATTGTTTTCGGATTTCTGGCGAGCAGTTCAGAGCTGAGAGCGACATGATGTCTTACTAGGTGAGAGTGCACCACGAGCCGGCATGGAATAATTATGGGTTATCAGCTTTACATTCAAATACTTGCCCAATATAATCCGGGGGTTTTGCGTGTATGTGATCGTGAGGGGATACCTGTGCGTTGATTGCACGAGTCGCTCACGCCAGTCACTCCCGCTGTTCCGGCGCACAGGGGTTCCATCTCCATTGTCAGTGAATGTGTGGTGAGGGGAGTAGTACGGGTTCGGCCAAAGTTAAGGTTGCCTATCATGCCGATAGTGTTTCTTCCGTGTTCGTATGGGATGCAGATCCAGTGAGGGGAATTTGCCGTTGGGCGGAGCCATGCTGGCTTTTCGTTCTGGTCTTCATCACCCTGGTTTGCGGTATGCTGCCGGTGTTTGCGATCGGTGCGGAGCAGGTCGGAGTGAAAGTGACGACGATTGAGGTTCGAGGGAACAAACGGATCGAGTTACCGGCGATTGTCGGCCGATTGACATTGAAGCCCGGCGATCCCTACACCCCTGAAAATGTCCGTGGACAGATCAAGATTCTCTACGAAACCGGATTTTTTGAAGAGGTGCAAGTGGAGACGGAATCGGGGGCAGGGGGGATTGCCTTGGCGTTCCTGGTTCGCGAGAAACCGTTTATTACCGAGATCGTGTTCGACGGGAATACCGCGCTCAGTGACGATAAGCTCAAAGAGAAGATTACGATCAAGAGTCAAGCGTTTCTTGATCAGTTACAGGCAAAAGAGAGTGCGGAGAAGATACGCCTGGCCTACCAAGGGGACGGCTATTTCAATTGCAACGTGATTCCAGTCATACAGACCTTGGATGAAGATCGGAAGCGCCTGACATTTCTGATCAAAGAAGGGGACAAGGCGCGCGTCAAAACGGTGAATTTCGACGGTCTGCACGCGGCGACGAAAGAAGAGATGTTTAAGGTAATGGCCACGCGAGAATGGATTCCTTGGTATGGACTGGTCACGCAACTGAAGTTGCCGTCTATGATCTCGGATGCCGGTGTCTTAAAGCGGGAAGAAATGAACAACGACGTGGAGCGGGTGAAAGAAGTCCTGCTCAACAAAGGGTACTTAAATGCTCGGGTCGGGTTGCCGACAGTGGAACTCAGTGAGGACAAGAAATGGTTCGTTGTGACCTACGCGGTCATGGAGGGGGAACCATTCACCATCGGTGAAATCGGGTTCCGCGGGAATACGGTGTTCGAAGATCCAGAGCTTCGTCAGGGGCTCAAGATGAAGGAAGGGGAAATTTTTCAACGGCAGAAGCTTCGTGACGAGATTACGCGATTGAACGATCTGTATGGGAGTAAGGGCTATTCGTTCGCTGATGTCTCTCCAAATGTGGTTCCGAACTCAGAAGAGCGGACCGCCAGCATCATTCTGACCATCAAAGAAGGAGAGATGATGCGGATCCGCCAAATCAATATCAGTGGGAACGAGAAGACCAAAGACAATGTGGTTCGCCGTGAAATCCGTGTCGATGAACAAGATGTCATCGATACCCCCGCATTGAAGCGGAGCTTTCAGCGCCTCAATAACTTGAACTTTTTCGAGACGGTGGAAATCCTTCCAGCGCAGGTGGGGGTGGACAAGGTCGATCTGAATGTCAAAGTGAAAGAAAAGCCGACCGGACAATTCAGTGTCGGTGGCGGATTCAGCACGTTGGACCAGGTGGTCGCCATCGCCGATATCACGGAGGGAAATCTTGGCGGGAACGGCTGGATGGGACGAGTCCGCGGTCAGTTGGGTCAACGTCGGCAAATAGGGTTGATTACGTTTCGCAACCCGTATGTGAACGACTCCTTGACCTCCATGCAGCTGGATGTCTATCGCACGGCGACGAACTATATTACCTATTTTGAGACGAAAACCGGTGCCAGCGTGACATTAGGCCGGTATCTCTCAGAATATACCTCCGGAAGCGTCAGTCTGTTCGCGGAGGAGTTGAATTTTAAAGATCCAGCTGCGGGCATCTGTCCGGACCGGTTTCCTCTCGTGTGTCGGCAACTTGGAAGCCAGTCGTCGACCGGCTTTCGAACCTCACTCGCGCGCGACACGAGAGACTACTATATGGATCCGCGCAGCGGTTGGCGAGCCTCTGTGGGCTTCGACTTGGGGACGCCATACATGGGCGGGACCAATAACTTCTATAAATATTATGTGGATGTGATTAAATATTTTCCACTCCCTTTCGATACACGGTTTTCTTTCCGTGCTCGCTACGGTGCCGCGGTCGGCCTCGAGGGGGAGCCTATTCCTTTGACGGAACGATATTTCGTCGGGGGCATCAATACAATCCGTGGGTTCTCCTTCGGGCGTGCGGGTCCTGTGACCAATACTAATTCTTTACTCGGCGCATCCAAGCAGTTGATCTTTAATAACGATTTTATCTTTACGATTTCCGCTGATGCCAAACTGAATGGAGTCATCTTCTTCGACTATGGAAAAGGCTTCGACGACGATGAACAGATCTCATCTAAATTGCGGAAAACGGTTGGATTAGAAGGGCGGTGGATTTCGCCATTCGGCCCCCTCCGTGCCGCATATGGGATCAATATAGACCCCAGGGAGGGAGAGCGGAAAGGGGTCTTTGAGTTTACGATTGGGACGCTGTTCTGAGATGGCATGTCTTTGACTGGGAGTTGGAGGTGGCAGTGTGATCAAGGTCGATAGTGTGGTACGGAAGATGTTGTGCGCAGGAGGTGTGTTCGCAGCGCTCCTTGTTGTCTCCGGTTGTGCGACTGGCGTGGCTAAAGTCGAGGGGAAGATAGGAGTCGTTGACGCGGCGCGGGTTCTCAGCGAGACCAACGTCGGAAAGAAGGCGAAGGACTCCTTGAACGTATTCTCGAAGAATCGCCAGGCCCTGATCGAGATGGATGAGAAAGAGCTTCGCCGTATGGAAGAAGACTTTGGGAGGCAGGCCAGTATATTGAGTCCGACCGCGAAGCGAGAGCGCGAAGAGCAGTTTCGACGTCGTGTCACGGAGTATCAGCAGAAAGCCAACGAAATGAATCGAGAGGTTCAGGAAAAACAAAAAGATGTACTCGAAGGGTTCCGTGAGAAGGTTGGGCTGATGGTGGGGAAAGTATCGAAGCGCCTTGGACTACAGGTCGTCATCGATAAGGGGAAAGGCGGTCCTACCTTATATAGCGATGAAGGCCTCGATATCACAGGTCAGATTATCGATGAATTCAATCGTGAATATCCATAGGCAACGTTCGTGAATATTGTGTGCGACTGTCGTACTCATGAGGAGCGAAGGAGGGCTCGATGGAACGGCTGAGAGTACTTCAACTGATTGGTGTGGCGGGCTTGTGGTTGGCGATGGTATCGCCGGCGTTGTCGGATGACACGTTCAAAGTTGCCGTGATGAACCAGCAAGCGGTGGTTGAGCAATCGAAGGCCGGTAAACACGCCTTAGAAGAGCTTAAGGCGTACTCCATGACCCGGCAAAAAATCATCAATGCCGACGATCAAGAACTGAAAGAGTTGCAACAAGCGATCCAAGACGAGAAGCTACCGGACAGCACGAGGCAAGAGAAGCAAAGTCAGTTTCAGGTTAAGTTGGATGCCTACCAACGACGCCTTACCGACTTCAATCGTGAGATTCAGCAGAAGCAGCGTGAGATGGTGGCGGAATATTCGAAAAAGGTGCAA
This sequence comes from uncultured bacterium, assembly GCA_965233175.1. Lineage (GTDB taxonomy): Bacteria > Nitrospirota > Nitrospiria > Nitrospirales > Nitrospiraceae > Palsa-1315. The sequence goes on along the minus strand of CBDDRW010000080.1, from coordinate 12,568 downwards.
GCGGCTGCGCAGGTCGTTGGAGAAAAGAGCGGGTACGTGGCGATCATCGATAAAGGGAGCGAGGCCGCATTGAAGATCGTGCTGTATCATCTGCCCGCATTGGATTTAACCGATCAAGTGATGAAGGAGTTCGATCGACAGAATAAGTGAGAGGGAGTCACCGGACTATCCTTCTTGCTCGCGGAACGCGCACGATCAGAATGTGCTCGTTCGACGCGCGCAGTGAAGGACAGTCCGGTGGATCCCCGGGGTGAAAAAGGATGATTAGGAGGAGAATGAACGCGGCGCGCAGTAGAAGATCGATCAGCCCCCATCCCTGAGAGAGTAACGAGCAAGCTTGGAAGGAGCATGTGAAGGTTCGCCACTAAATCATATGTAGTGGTGTCGATGCTAACAAAGTGCAGGATGCTCAAAAAGGCCGTCCAGCAAGGCCGCAGGCGAGTCGAAACCGGAGGCGTACCCTCAGGGGTACGTTGAGGATTTCGATGAGCCGAGAACGAAGCTGGCGGGCTTTTTCAGCATCCTGACAGAGGAGGGTTTTCCCGATGGCCGTGATGGAACAAGCCGAGATTCAGTCTATATTGCCTCACCGGTACCCCTTTCTTCTCGTCGATCGTGTGCAGGAACTGAATCCCGACCGGCGGATCGTTGGAATCAAGAACGTGACGATCAACGAACCATTCTTTCAAGGCCATTTTCCCGGACGTCCGGTTATGCCAGGGGTGTTGATCCTCGAAGCCATGGCGCAAGTCGGCGCAGTGCTGGCATTGAAGTCGATGGGGCACGCCTCGCGTCCGGTGGTGTATCTGACCGGTATTGATGGTGCAAAGTTTCGAAAACCGGTTGTGCCCGGTGATCAGTTGCGGTTTGAGATCGACGTGATCAAGAAACGGGCGCCGTTTTGGAAGATGCAAGGTAAGGCGTTTGTTGAGGAGGAGATTGTCTGTGAAGCTGAAGTGACGGCTATGGTGACAGAGGAAAAGGCGTGAAGGGTGAGGAGGTGTGTGTGCAGATTCATTCAACAGCGATAGTTCATCCCAAGGCAAGCCTTGCCGATGATGTGGAGGTCGGGCCGTTCTGCGTGATCGGTGAGCATGTCACGATTGGAACAGGAAGCAGACTGTTGTCGCATGTGACAGTCGACGGATGGACCGAGATTGGAGAGCGGAATGAAGTGCATCCATTTGCCTCGATTGGTGGACCGCCACAGCATCTTGGCTATAAGGGAGAACCGACCAAGGTCATCATCGGCCATGACAATATCCTTCGCGAATATGTCACGATCAACCGTGCCACCGTGGAGGGCGGAGGGGTGACCTCGCTCGGGTCAAAGAATTTTCTGATGGCCTATGTTCATGTGGCGCATGATTGCCGGCTCGGGAGTCACCTCATCATGGCCAATGCCGCGAGTTTAGCTGGTCACATCACCATCGGCGACCATGCCATCATCGGCGGACTGTCAGGAATCCATCAGCATGTGCGGGTTGGATCGTATTCCATGGTCGGTGGGTGCTGTGCGCTCGGGCAGGATCTTCCACCGTTCATGCGTGCTGCGGGTGGCTACCGCGCACGGATGTATGGTCTCAACTCGGTGGGATTGCGCCGGCAGGGGTTTTCAACGGACCGGGTTTCGGTCCTGAAACGGGCGTACGACATGCTCTTCCGGTCTGGGCATCGAACGGCTGAAGCCGCCAAGCTTGCCAAAGCCGAGTTTGGAGATCAACCGGACGTCATGACGGTCGTGAGATTCCTCGAAGGAACGAAACGTGGCATTTGCCGGTCGGTCGGTAAAGACCAAGAGGATGAGGAGTAACACAGTGGGTGCACGGCCTCAGGTCACCGATGGCGAGCGGATTGGGCTCATCGCCGGTAATGGTCGCTTCCCGATCATCTTCGCGGATAACGCAAAGAAGCTGGGCTATCATGTGTCGGCCGTCGCGCACGAAGGCGAGACCGAACCCGAGTTAGCCGGCCATGTGGATCGGATTCATTGGATAAAAATCGGCCAGCTGAGCAAGCTGATTAAGGCCTTCAAGGAAGATCGGGTCCATCAGGCCGTGATGTTGGGGGGAATCAAGAAGACCCATGTCTTTACCACAGTGCGGCCGGATTTTCGCACGTTGGCGATGGCAACGCGGTTAGCGCTTTGGAAAGACGACGACATTCTACGTGAATTCGCGAAGGAACTTGAGCGAGAAGGGATTGCCATTTGTGAGTCGACCTTCGGGCTCGAGGGAATACTTGTGGAAGAAGGGACATTGACCGCACGCGTTCCATCGGAAAAAGAGTGGGAGGATGTCCGCTATGGGTGGGAAGTGGCCCATGACATCGGTCGTCTCGATATCGGACAATGTGTGGTGATCAAGGATCGCGTGGTTGTGGCGGTCGAGGCCGTCGAAGGGACCGACGGAGCCATCAAGCGCGGTGGCGATTTGGCCAAAGACGGCGCGGTTGTGGTCAAGCGATCGAAGCCGCAGCAGGATTTGCGGTTCGATCTTCCGGCCGTGGGGCCTCGAACCATTGAGGTCATGGCCTCGGTCAAGGCTTCCGTCTTGGCGCTCGAGGCCGGCCGAACGGTCCTGTTGGATCGTGAGATCACGTTGGACAAAGCCCGGTCTGCCCGTATCGCTATCGTTGGGATCGCGAAAATTGAATCGAGCGGGAAATGAGTTGCTGATGACACCGCTGAGGGCAGGCGTCATCGGCGTCGGACACCTCGGGCAGCACCATGCACGTCTCTATGCTTCGTTACCCGGATCTCAGCTCATCGGCGTGGTGGATCAATCGATCGAGCGTGCGCAGATGGTCGCAGATCGGCATGGCGCGAGCGTCTTTCGTACGGTCGATGAATTGTTGTCACAGGTCGATGTCCTAAGTGTGGCAGTGCCCACGTCAGGCCACTATACTGTCGCACAAGCCTGTCTGAATGCGGGGAAACATGTTCTCGTCGAAAAGCCGCTTGCTGTCACACTCGGAGAAGCGCAGGAGTTGGTGCAATTGGCTAAGCAGCGAGGCTGTTGTTTGCAAGTGGGACACAGTGAACGGTTCAATCCGGTCATGGCGCTGATGCGACCCTTTATCGGGCAACCTGTGTTCATTGAGTGTCATCGGCTCAGCAGTTTCAGTGAACGGGGGACGGACGTGGATGTGGTGTTGGACTTGATGATTCACGATCTGGACCTCGTGTTGTCGTTGAATCCAGGCTCCGTTGAGGAGGTGCGAGCTGCGGGGGTGGCGGTGTTGTCTCCCTCGATCGATATTGCCAACGCCCGCATTCAGTTTCAGAGCGGCTGCGTGGCCAACCTGACCTCCAGCCGCGTGTCGACGAATAAAATGCGCCGGTTGCGTCTTTTCCAGCGAGATAATTATCTGTCGATCGATTTACAGACCCGGCAAGGGATGATTTGCCGGCGCAACGTCAAGGCAGGGGAGCGGCCGACCGTTGAAGTTGAGCAGCTGCAGGGGGGAGATGAAGAACCGCTGAAGCTCCAACTTGAATCGTTTCTTCACGCCGCCGGCGCAGGTGCAAGGCCGGTGGTATCGGGTGAGGATGGCGCGGCGGCAGTGGGTCTCGCGCACCAAGTCTTGCAAGCCATTGAGACGTTTGCGGTTCGTCATGAAGCAGGGGGTCGCAGGGATAAAGAGTGAGTGGATGTGTAGGGGGTAACGGGATCGCCAGAGATAGAGGCGCTGGATAAATGCGTGGGCTCTTCCACCCCAGCTCCTTCCATAAGAGGCTATGCGAATTCTGATCGTGACAGGCGAGGCCTCCGGTGATCTCCACGGGGCTCATTTGGCCAAAGCGATCATGGCGCTTGATCCGACAACTCAGCTGGTCGGCATTGGTGGAGCTGGGATGCGTTCTGCCGGAGTAAGCCTTGTGCCGGGTGTCCCACAGCTGGATGTCATGGGATTGATCGGGCTGTCCGCTATCCGAGCAATGGTTCAGCGAGTGCGTGCGATTCGGAGGGTGCTGAAGGCAGAGGCTTGGGATCTCGTCGTGCTGATCGACAATCCGGGGCTGAATTTTCATTTTGCCAGGGTGGCCAAGGCTGCCGGTCGGCGTGTGCTCTACTATATCGCTCCGCAAGTGTGGGCCTGGCGGCCAGGGCGCATGAAGTGGATTCAACGCCGGGTCGATCATGTCGTGGTGATCCTCCCATTTGAGCCGGAACTCTATCGCCGAGCAGGAGTTCGGTGCACATTCGTGGGCCATCCACTGCTTGATTCTGTCGCGCCGCTGTATGATCGTGCGGAGCTTCGGAAGGAGTTCGGTTTTGAGGAATCCACTCGCGTCGTTGGATTGTTACCGGGAAGTCGAAAGAGCGAGGTTGAAATGCTCTTGCCGGTGCTCCTCAAGGCAGCGGCTCAATTGGTCGTGGCTGAACCGGGAACGCAGTTTATTCTGGCACAGGCTTCCTCAATTGACGATAATCTGATCCAGGCCCTGTTGCAGCACAGCCCTGTGCCGGTCCGGGTCGCGCATGATCGAGCCAGTGAGGTGATGGCACTGTCCGATGTATTATTCATCGCGTCGGGGACCGCGACCTTGCAAGCGGCGGTGGTGGGAACACCGATGGTATTGCTGTACAAGACGTCGCCGGTGACCTATCGGCTGGCGCGTTGGCTGATCAATGTGAAATGGATCGGGCTTGTGAATTTGGTAGCCGGCCGATCGATTGTGCCGGAGCTGATTCAGGACGAGGCGACGGAGGAGCGGCTGTGCCAGGAAGTCTTGCACCTCTTGCGCGATCTGTCGGCGTATAATGAGATGAAGAAAAACCTTCGACAGGTTCGGCAATCGTTGGGAGAACCGGGTGCGTCGCATCGCGCGGCTCAAGTGGTATTGGCAGAATGTCGACTCTAGATCGTCTCATACGGTTGGTTCGCTACCTGAAGCCTTATCGGATTCGATTGGGCGCCGCGTTTGCCTGCTCAGGGTTGGTGGCGGCCTTCTCCGGCGCCTATGCCTGGCTCGTCAAACCGGTTCTCGACGAGATCTTTATCAACAAGAACGAAAGCCTGCTCCTCGTCCTTCCGCTCGCGCTTTTTGCCGTGGCGGTGCTCAAGAGCGTCTTCAACTACGGACAAAATTATCTGATGAACTATGTCGGGAACCAAGTCATCACCGACATTCGACAGGAACTGTTCGGAAAACTTATTCGGCTGCCTGTTCCCTATCACGATGTGAATACGTCGGGGCGATTGGTGTCCCGTGTGGTGAGTGATGTCACATTGATGGCCAACGCGGTGGCGGGGGTGCTGAAAGATATCTTCCAACAGGGGCTCACCTTCTTGGCTATGATGGGTGTGATCTTCTATCAGAATTGGCGGTTGGGGGGCCTCTCGGTGATCGTCATTCCCTTGGCCGTGTTCACGATGGTCCGGATGGGGAAGCGATTGCGTGCGTTAGCGGCCAGCGGTCAAGAGCGGATGGGAGATATGGCGTCGACACTTCAGGAAACGTTATCCGGCATTCGCATGGTGAAGGCCTATGGACGTGAAGAGTCGGAAGCGGCGCGGTTTCAACGGAGCAACCGCTCATTCCTCAGCACGACGATGAAGGCGATTCAGGTCTCCTCCCTCGGATCGTCGCACATGGAGGTGATCGGTGTTGTGGGGGTCGCGGCGATTATTTGGTATGGCGGTTTCCTCGTGATCAACGGCGCGATGACGCCGGGAGAGTTTTTCTCATTTCTGACCGCGATGTTCATGGCCTATGCCCCGATTCGCAAACTATCCGGCTCCAATAATGCGATTCAACAGGCGCTGGCTGCGGCGGAACGAGTCTTCGGTGTATTGGATCTCAAGACCGAGCAGGAAGCGGAAACGGGACGATTGGAGTTGTCGCGAATCGCGCAGTCTGTGACATTCGATGATGTGACGTTTCATTACGAGAGCCAGTCGGTGCCGGCGCTGAATGACATCAATCTGACCATTCGCGCCGGAGAAATGGTGGCCCTCGTGGGCAGCAGCGGCAGCGGAAAGACGACGCTGGTCAACTTGATCCCGCGCTTTTACGAACCGACGGCGGGTCGTATTCTCATCGACGGGATTGATATTCAGTCGTATACCCTTCGTTCGATCCGGTCGCAGATGGGGATGGTATCACAAGACGTCGTCTTGTTTGACGACAGCGTTCGTAACAACATCGCCTTTGGCCGGGAAGACGCAACCGATGAAGAGATCATTCAGGCGGCGCGATTAGCCTATGCCCATGATTTTGTCGAACGCCTTCCTGAAGGGTACCAGACGGTCGTAGGAGAAAAAGGGGTGAAGCTCTCCGGCGGGGAACGGCAGCGATTGGCCATTGCCCGTGCGATCTTACGCGACCCGCCCTTGCTCATCCTCGATGAAGCGACGTCGGCGTTGGACACCGAGTCCGAACGGGTCGTCCAGCTGGCGCTTGTCAATTTGATGAAGGGTCGAACGACTGTCGTCATTGCCCATCGTTTGTCAACGATTCAACAGGCCGATCGGATCATGGTCCTGGCTCGAGGTTCGATCGTCGAAGTGGGGACACACGATGAGTTACTGCGCCGCGGAGGGCAGTATCAACGGCTCCATGCGATGCAGTTCCAGGATGTTCCCGATGCGTAACCCCGCGATGAAGCGGGTGGAGAATTGGTTGAAGCTCTCTGTCCTTCCTCCGATCGGAGCGGCGGTGATTCGCGGGCTGGGGCGGTCGATGCGGATGGATTCGCAAGGCCACGAGCAGGTGGATGCCTTGTATCGTCAGGGCCGGCATATCATCCTTGCATTTTGGCACGCGCAGCAACTGATGATTCCGACAGGCTATCGCGGATCAGGGGCCAATGTGCTGATCAGTCAGCATCAGGACGGTGAGATGATCGCGCGCATCATCTCTCGATTCGGGCATCGGGCTGTCCGTGGATCGAGCACGCGCGGGGGGGCGCTTGCGCTACGAGAATTGATTCGCCTGGGGCGGTCCGGCGTCGATCTTGTCGTCACTCCCGATGGACCCAAGGGGCCTCGTCAGGTTGCCAAACTCGGGGTGATTCAGCTGGCAAAAGCGACCGGGCTTCCGATTGTGCCGCTGGCCTTTGGCTGCTCAAAAAAAAACTCTTTGCGAGCTGGGATCGATTCATGGTCCCATATCCATGGTCCCGAGGGCTCTATCTCTGGGGCGCTCCCATCTGGGTTTCGCGAGAAGCAGATGAACATGCGGCGGCAGCGGCGTGTCAGGAGCTGGAGTCGGTCTTGAATCGGCTGACGAATCAGGCGGAGGATGCCGTAAAACGTGAAACGTGAAACGTAAAGGGTCCAGGGGCTTCGTTTCACCTTTCACGTTTAACGCGTAGTCATGTGGCGTCTCTTCTACAATATCGTGTTACTGGCTCTTTCGCCGCTTGTCGTGGCGGTCTTGTTGTCCAAGCCACGATGCCGTCCCGGATTGCTTCAACGACTAGGATTACAAGAAGGCCGATCCGGTCGGTCTGATTTACACGGCACACCTCACACACCGGCACAACCAGTTATCTGGATTCACGCTGTGTCTCTTGGTGAAGTGGTGGCGGTGACCCCCCTTGTCAACGAGCTACACCGCCGCCACCCGTCGTACCGCCTGGTGGTCTCGACGGTTACTGAGACTGGACGTGAAGCGGTGGAGCAACGGCTGGCCGGTGTGGCTGAGCATTGTTATGCGCCGCTCGATTTCCCTTGGGTCGTTTCCCGTTTCATTGAACGACTGCAACCCTGCCTCTATCTGTTCGTCGAGACCGAACTCTGGCCGAATCTCTTGTGGCATCTGCGTCGGCACGGAGTCCCCACTGTTCTCGTAAACGGCCGGCTTTCGACCCGGTCTTTTGCCCGGCAGCAGTGGGCGCCAGTGCGATCGTTCTATCGAACGATGCTGCAAACGCTCAGTCTCTGTCTCATGCAGTCAGATCGGGATGTCGACCGTATTGTTGCGTTGGGAGCTGAGGCCTCACGAGTCAAGCGAACAGGAAATATCAAGTTCGACCAGCCGATACCTGTCGTCGCGGAAGGAGGGGCGATCAGGGCTCATCTTGGGCTTCAAGATACAGAACGTTTGTTTGTGTCAGGGAGCACTCACCCTGGTGAGGAAGAGATCCTTGTGGAATGCTATCGGGCGCTCGTGGCTCGCGATCCTTCAGCGGTTTTGCTCATCGCTCCTCGACATATTGAACGCGCGGAGTCAGTGGAGACGATGATTCGAACGCGTGGGCTCGCGGTGCAGCGACGGAGTATCATAGGGCAGGTCGGCGTATTGCGGTCGACTGGCCCCCGTGTGCTGGTGCTCGATACGCGAGGTGAATTGGCTGCGATCTACCGAGAAGCAGTGGTGGCGTTCGTCGGAGGCACACTCGTGCCGATCGGGGGACATAATTTGCTGGAACCAGCTCAGTGGGCGAAACCGGTGTTGTTCGGGCTCTATACCGATCACTGTGCGGAGATTGCAGATCTCCTCATCCATGCAGGAGGGGGCCGCCGGGTTCTCCAGTCGGAGGAGCTTACACAACACGTCATCGCCCTATTTTCCAATGACGAGGAACGGGAGCGGATGGGCCGGTCGGCTCGTCAAGTGGTCGAACAGAACCAGGGCGCGTTGCAACGGACGCTGGACGCTATCGATAGGCTCTTGACGCCGCCGCAAGGCATCAGTGGGTCTCCTCTCGCGGACCGGTCGCTTCCTCTCATGGCCGGACGATCATAACGCACAGTGTTGAACCCTGGGACAAAGGTTAGATGGTGGCTGATGTGGGCCGCAATCCCTTATGGGATGGTTGCACGCCTGCGCGCGCTCCTGTACGACTGGGGTTGGTTTGACCAGAGGAGGTTGCCGGTCCCGGTTGTCAGCGTCGGGAATCTTACCGTAGGCGGGACAGGAAAAACGCCGATGGTCATTCTGCTCGCAGAGTGGCTCCTTGCGCAGGGGAAACTCGTGGCGATTCTCAGCCGGGGCTATCGAAGAACAAATACGGCTCAGTATCTGTTAGTGTCAAATGGCGAACGCCTGTTGGTCGATCCGCAGGAGGCGGGCGATGAACCTTTCTTGATGGCGCAGCGTTGCCCCAGAGCGATCGTGGCCGTCGGCGCCGATCGCTACCAACTCGGTGACTGGGTCTTGCATCGATTCCCGATCGATTGCTTCCTACTCGACGATGGATTTCAGCACCGAGGGCTCTATCGAGATGTGAATCTCTTATTGATCGATGCCACGGATGTGGCGGGGCTGGCAGCTTTGGTACCGGCCGGACGGCTGAGGGAGCCGCTGAAGGCGGCGGCGCGCGCGACCGCGATCATCGTGACGAGAGCGGACGTATTGGCTCAAGTGAATGAAGTGCGCCGCAAGCTAGGCGCCGTACTCGGTTCGATGCCCGACACAATCCAGGCGGTTTTTCGTCCGGAGAATCTCGTGTCGGTGACGACCGGCGCCGTGCAGTCGCTTTCTTGGTCCAAGGGAAAAACCGCGCTGCTGTGCAGCGCGGTGGGCCATGCTGGATCGTTTCGCTCCCTTGTCGAACGAATGGGGATCAGAATTCTGGGTGAAGTGGCCTATGCTGATCACCATACCTACACAAGACAGGACGTCGAGCGCCTGCGTACGAGAGCGGTTGAACTTCAGGCGGAGTTAGTCGTGACGACAGAGAAAGATGCGTGCAAGATGGCATCGCTGCTCCATCCGACCGATGCCTGGTGGGCCGTTCGATTGACTACGCATGTGATCGAGGGGGAAGATCGATTACGGCGGTTGGTGAGTGGGATGGGGTTGAAGGTGGAAGGCTGAAGTGTCTGGAACTTCGAACGTGGATCGGGGTCCTGTGGGGCGAGAGACTATCAAAAGGATTCTCGTGCGTGGGCCCAACTGGTTGGGCGATGCGGTGATGTGCGAGCCCGCACTCCGTGGATTGCGGGGATTGTTTCCTGATGCGCAGGTGACACTCTTGGTCAAACCGGCTGTGGCCGATCTGTTTGCGGGCCATCCGGCAGTCACGCGCCTGTTGACCTACGACATCAAAGGGCGTCATGCGGGGCTCTCGGGAAAGTGGGCATTGGCCAGGCAGTTGCGGCGGCAAGGCTTCGATCTTGCGGTCTTGTTTCAGAATGCGTTCGAGGCGGCCTTCCTGACATTTTTGGCTCGTGTGCCTCGCCGCTATGGGTATGCGACAGACGGGCGGAGTCTGTTGCTGTCCGATCCGGTCGCTGTGCCGGATCATCGCGTACATGCCCATCAAGTCCGCTATTATTGGGATCTGTTGAAGCCGCTGGGTCTCACGGGCGATCCCCCCGCACCGGAACTCGTCGTTCTGTCCGAAGAGGAACAGGCCATGGTGAGGCGATTTGCGCAGGGCGGGTTAGCTATGACGGATATCGTCGTTGGGATCAACCCTGGATCAACCTATGGCGATGCCAAACGCTGGTTGCCGGAACGGTTTGCCGAAGTCACGGAACGACTCTGCCGAACGATCCACGAATCTCCCCGACAACGGGTTAGTGTGGTCATTTTGGGGGCGAAAGGGGAAGAGCGTTTGGGCCAAGAGATTGCCGCACATCTGTCGTCTCGCGTCCTGGTCTTGTCCGGGGCGACGACGATCCGGGAACTCATGGCGGCGGTGAAGCGGTGCAGCCTGCTTCTGACGAATGATACTGGCACGATGCATATCGCCTCTGCGTTCCACGTGCCGGTTGTGGCGATCTTCGGCCCGACCGATTGGCGTACCACGTCACCGTTTGGGAGCACTCATGCCATTGTTCGGCAGCCGGTCGATTGCGCTCCCTGCCTACTGCGCGAATGTCCGATCGACCATCGGTGCATGACGAGAGTGACCGTCGATCAGGTCTATGAGGCGGCAACAAAACAGGTGGCTGGCATCCCTGGCTTATTGCGTGAAGCTGACCTCTCTGGCTCAGACGGGATTGATCACACACACGAAACCAGCAAGACCGACGACAGGAACTTACTCGACGGGGTCACGGTGTTTCTGGATCGAGATGGCACATTGAACTACGATCCAGGCTATTTGAAAATTGCCGCTGATCTGAAACTATTGGCTGGGGTAGGCCCGGCGTTGGCGCGCTTGAAAAAAGTTGGGGCTAAATTGGTGGTGGTGACCAACCAATCCGGTGTCGGACGGGGATTCTTGACTCTCAAAGATTTGGAAGCGATTCATGCCAGATTGCAAGGTCTGTTGGAGCAGGATGGCGTCGCGCTTGACGCGATCTATTTCTGTCCGCACCATCCTGATGATGGATGCCGGTGTCGTAAACCACATGTCGGAATGGTGGAACGGGCTGTGTCGGAGCTGCAACTGGATTACCGTCGCTTCTATTTGATTGGGGACCATATACGCGACATCCAACTGGCGCACAGGGTAGGCGCCAAGTCTATTCTCCTGACGCCAGTGCCGGTAGACGCGCAATCGTTGGACAGGCTTAAGGTTGAAAAGGCGATGCCGGATGCCGTCGCGAAGTCTATGGCTGAAGCAGTCGACTGGATTCTGAACGATGCCGCGAAGAAGGCTCCTCAGCCGGTCGGAACAGGGTAGAAATACGAGGGAAAGGGCGAGACGAGTTGACGGCAGGCGGCGGACCGCTCAGGTTTGACATGTCCGACTATCGCCACATCTTATTGATCAAGCCGAGTTCGCTGGGTGACATCGTGCATGCGATGCCGACCTGTGCCGCAATTCGCCGAGCCTATCCCAAGGCTCGGCTGACGTGGCTGGTCAAACGTGAGTGGGCTGGTCTCGTCGAGCGGATCGACGGGGTCGATCGGGTGTGGCCGGTGACATCAACGTTCAAAGGGTGGCTTTCACAAGTCTCTCCTCTTCGTGCAGAGCAGTTCGATCTTGTCGTGGATCTTCAGGGGCTGTTACGAAGCGCCGCAATCGGGTGGTTCAGTGGGTCGCCTCTGCTTGTGGGATTTGCCAATGGGCGAGAGGGGAGCCCCCGGTTCTATTCAAGACGCGTGTCGGTTCCACAATCGGACATGCACGCGGTTGACCGGTATCTGCTGGTGGCCAAGGCTGTGGGAGCGGTGGAGCCCGGCGCGCCGGAATTTCGCTTCCGCATCCCGAACAATGATTATGATGAGGTCGATTGTCTATTGAATCGATTCGGTGTGACGCCTAGAACGAATTGGGTGGCGATGAATGTGTCTGCCCGGTGGCAGACGAAGCGGTGGCCTCCTGCATCGTTCGCCGAAGTTGCAGATCAGTTGCAGCAAGAAGGCTGGGGTCCGGTGGTCATGATCGGAGGTCCTGATGAACGAGCGGATATCGCTCAAGTACACAAGATGATGAAGACTCCCGCCGTCGATCTGGCCGGAGCCACGAGCGTAGGGTTGCTCCCTGCGCTCCTCAGCAGGGCATCGCTGCTGATTACGAATGATTCAGGCCCGATGCATGTGGCAGCGGCAGTGGGTACCGCGATTGTGGCCTTGTTCGGACCGACCAGTGCGGTTCGGACTGGTCCTTATGGAGCGGGCCATGTTGTCTTGTCAGGGAAGGTTCCCTGCAGTCCTTGTTTCAGTCGAACCTGCCACAATACGGCGCCGTTGGAATGTTTGACAATGGTGTCGCCA
>CBDDRW010000079.1:0-9713 GCA_965233175.1 uncultured bacterium | reverse complement strand
CAGCTCCCACCACGGCATATTCGCCAAAGAAGGCAAATCTTTCGGCTCCTCAGCCATACGATAGGAATTGGAGGTGGGAATGTCGGGACGAGAATAGTCGGGTCCCATCGCGCACGCGAGCAGGAGTAACGAAAAGACTATAACGATGAAGCTGCGCATATCACCCTCCTCCTTTCTCTAACGGAATTGAGCTTTTACCAGGACGGGGAGCCGCTTGACCAGAGCCTCGCCGACTCAGTTTCCGAACCAGAACAAAAAAGAGCGGCACGAAGAAGATGGCCAAGAAGGTCGCGGCCAGCATGCCGCCGAACACGCCGGTGCCGATGGAATTACGGCTGGCTGCGCCCGCGCCGCTCGCAAGGACTAAGGGCACGACGCCCAGAATAAAGGCCATCGATGTCATCACGATCGGCCGGAACCGAATCTTGGCGGCTTCCATCGCGGCCACAACGAGAGAGTATCCAGCTTCATAGCGTTTGTTTGCAAACTCGACGATCAGAATGGCGTTTTTGGCGGAGAGTCCGATCAGCGTCACCAATCCGATCTGGAAGTAGATGTCATTGGACATCCCCATCACCCACACGGCGCACAAGGCTCCGAACACACCAAAGGGCACGGCGAGGATCACGGCAAACGGCACGGCCCAACTTTCATATTGCGCAGCCAGCACGAGAAACACCATCAGCAGGCCGAAGCCGAAGACAAAAAGCGATTGTTGCCCGACCATGCGTTCCTGATAGGAGATGCCGCTCCAATCGATCCCATATCCTTGAGGCGTCAACACCTCCTTGGCAACCTGATCCAGCGCATCGAGGACCTGTCCGGAACTATACCCAGGAGCCGCTGCTCCCAAGACCAGGGCCGTATTATATCCATTGAAGTGGGTGACGGGATCCGGTCCGCTGGTGAATTCCGTCGTCACCACCGTGTCGAGTGGAATCATGGTGGATTTCAGTCCGTTGACAGCGCGCACGTAGATCTTTGCCACATCCTCGGGAGTGGATCTGAATTGCGCTTCGGCCTCCGTCTGCACCCGATAGACGCGGCCGAATTTGAGGAAGTCATTGATGTAGAGATTGCCAAAATAGGCCTGCAGTGTGTCGAACACTTCGGAGATCGGCACGCCCAACGATTTGGCTCGCTCTCGATCCACATGGGCAAAGATGCGTGGTGCGCTCACGCGAAAGCTGGAGCCGATCGCTCCGATCGCCGGGTGCTGCCGGGCTTTGGCGAGAAACTGTTGAGCCACACCGGCGAACTTATTGAAATCGCCGCTGCTAGGATCTTGAAGCTGGAGAGAAAACCCGCCCGTGGCGCCGAGACCTCTGATAGACGGCGCATTAAAGGCCAAAATCAGCGCCTCGGGAATTTTTGCGAACTCTCCGTACGCGGCGCCGATCAGAGCCTTCACATGGTTCTGCGGCCCCTGCCGTTCGTCCCAATGATGCAAGGGCAAGAACATCGTCGCCGAGTTCGGCCCTCTGGTGCCGAAGACGAAGTTCTGGCCGGCCAACGCATCGGTCGAATGGATCGCGGGAACTGAGAGGAAGTAGTTTTCAATTTTACTCAGCACCTTATCGGTCCGTTGCTTCGATGCACCGTCCGGCAGCTGGACGATCGTGATGAAGTAGCCCTGATCCTCCTCCGGCAAGAAGCTGGTGGGAATCGTCCTGAATAACCCGGCGGCAAAGAGGCCGATGATGCCGAAGAGCACTAAGGATAAGACCGAGCGATTGAGGATCGTCCTCACGACGGTGGTATAACGAGTCTGTGTCCAACCGAAGAAGCGATTGAAGACACCGAAGAAACCTCTGCGCAAGCCGTGGCCCGGCTTCAGCACCAGAGAACAGAGGGCCGGACTCAATGTGAGGGCCGTGATCCCTGAAATGATGACGGAGATCGCGATGGTGATGGCAAATTGTTTGTACAGCTCGCCCGTGATGCCACCCAAGAAACCCACCGGCACGAACACGGCGCAGAGCACCAGTACGATTGCGATCACAGGACCAGTCACCTCATCCATCGCCTTCTTGGCAGCGTCCTTCGGCGAAAGACCCTCTGCCATATGGCGCTCGACGTTCTCCACCACCACGATGGCATCGTCGACCACCATCCCGATGGCCAGGACCATCCCAAAGAGGGTAAGGGTGTTGATCGAAAACCCGAGTGCCTGCATGCCGGCAAAGGTCCCGATGAGGGAGACCGGCACAGCCACGCCTGGGATCAGCGTCGCGCGCCAACTTTGTAGGAATAGATACACGACGAGGATGACCAGCACCATCGCTTCCGCCAATGTCTTCACTACTTCTTGGATGGACACTTCGATAAATTTGGTCGTATCGTACGGAATATCGTAGGAGACCCCCTGTGGGAAACCTTTCGATACGGCGTCCATTTCCTTCCTGACTCGCTTCACCGTGTCAAGGGCATTGGCGCCTGGCGACAGGAAGGTCAAGAGAAACACATTCGGTTTGCCATTCCACCGGCCTTCGAGACTATAGGATTGAGCGCCCAGCTCAATCTTGGCGACATCCTTCAAGCGGATCATCGACCCGTCGGGGAGCGCCCTGACGATCATCTCCTCGAAATCCTTCACGTCCGTGAGACGGCCTTGTGTGATCACCGGGATCGTCAGTTCGGTGCCTCTTGGCGCCGGTTCCCGTCCGATCGTCCCAGCCGGAAAGTCCCGATTTTGTTCACGGACGACACCGGCAATGTCGGTAGGCGTGAGGCTGAGTTGCGCCATCTTGGTCGGATCCAGGATCAAGCGCATCGAATAATTTTGTCCACCGAAGACCACCGCATCTCCGACGCCAGGCAATCGTTTGAGATTGTCGATCACATTGAGAAGCGCGTAGTTGGAGATAAAGACCGTGTCTTTCGTGGGATCGCTGGAACTGAGCGCGACGACCGCCAGCAGGTCCGGCGACACTTTCTTGACCGAAATACCTTGACGAACGACTTCAGGCGGCAACTGGGGTTCCGCCAGCTTCTGGCGGTTCTGCGTCTGTACTTGAGCGATGTCGATATTCGTCCCAATCTCGAACGTAAGCTTGATGGTCATGTGCCCGTCATTGGTGCTGGTGGAGTCGTAGTAGAGAAGTTTGTCGATGCCGGGAAGCTGCACTTCGATCGGGCGCGCGACTGAATTTGCGATCACTTCCGCGCTCGCCCCGGGATAGTCTGCCTCGATCTGGACGACGGGCGGCGTGATTTCAGGAAACTGGGCGATGGGCAAACCTTGCAAGGCAACCAGCCCCACGACGACAATCACGATGGACAGGACCGATGCAAAGATCGGACGATCGATAAAAAAGTGCGGGATCATTTTGTCTGCTCCGGCTTCGCATCTGGCGATTGGCCGGAAGCGGATTGGTTGGATTGATTATAGGGAACGGTTTTAACCGTCGCGCCCGGTGCAACCATGTGGAATCCCGCGACGATCACCCGCTCTCCCTCGCGTAACCCATCTTCGATGGACCACTGGCTGCCTCGCCAGGACGTGGCCTGAACAGGGCGGATCTCTACCTTATTGTCGAGGCCGACGACAAAGACGATGGGCCCCTTGGGTCCCTGCTGGACGGCGCTCTGTGGGATCAGGACGACGCCGGTTCTCACAGCGCCCAAAATGCGGACCTTCACGAACTGCCCTGGGAACAGAACGTTGTTCGGATTAGGGAAGATCACACGAAAATCCCTGGTGCCGGTGGCCGAACGGACGCCGACTTCGAGCAAATCAAACTTGCCTTCATGGATATAGATGCTGCCGTCCGTAAATGTGATGATTCCCCGCAGTTCGTAGAGTGTCGCGCCTTGGATGCGATTCGTCGCGCGGTCCCGGAGGCGTTTGAGCACAAACGTTTCCGGAGCGCTCGCATTCACATACATGGGGTCTAATTGATGGATTGTCGTCAATAGATCGGTTTGCGCAGAGATGAGGCGTCCTTCGTAAAACCTGCTTCGCTCGATCCGGCCGCTAATAGGCGCAACAATGAGGGTGTTGTCGAGGTCGAACTTGGCCTTTACTTGATCGCCCCTGGCTCCCGCCAGCGCCGCCTTGGCAGCCAATTCTTCCGCCACCGAATCGTCCACATCTTTTTGGCTGACGGCCTGTTCCGCCAGTAACGGTTTCACACGAGCATAATTTTGCTTGGCCTGCACCAGCCTTGCTTCTGCCTGTGCCACCCGAGCATTGGCGCTGCTCATAGCCGCCTTGAACGGAATCGGATCGATTTGATAGAGCCGATCGCCTTGCTTGACGTCTCGCCCCTCAGTAAAGAACCGTTCTTTGAGGATGCCTGTCACCTGGGAACGGATCTCGACCGGTCGCGATGCTTCGGTCTGACCTATGAACTCAGGTTCGTCCGGCATCGTGACCGACGACACCGTGACCACCGGCACCTCCGGGACGAGAGGAGCCGGCGTAGAAGCCGCCTCTTTTTTGCAGCCAGCTAGTCCGATAAGGACGAGAACCAGCAGAACGCAGAACATACTGAACGTGAGTCTCTGTGCTCGATTCTGTGTCGTTACGTATGACATCCATTGCCCTTCGACAATCGTCTGATCACTTCCCACGTTCACCTCTTCGAGCCACATGCACAATCTCATTCACGATACAGCTTGTCAGACAACCGGAAGCGACAAGTCTGGCTCCTTGTCGATGGATCTTCTTCAGCAGATCTTTTCCATCTGAATCAACATAGGTGACGGCTGAGAGGTCTATAGTAAGAGGGTGGGTCGTCATCATGCCGGCGACAGAGTCCCAACACCGTTCAAGCTCCTGCACCCAAGGTCCCGCGAGACGTCCCTCAAGCCTGAAGGTTGTCGTTTCTGCATGAATCAGTGTTGTTATTTTCAGCATGGATTCTCTACTTTGCTTGTAGGGGAGCGCAAGAGGCATTCCAGTAGCCAAGATCGCGTCTATTTTTATAACCCATTGTAATTTCGTTAAAGGATTTTCGTCCCATCCGGTAGACTCCTCTCACTGCCGAGGACGTTCTGCCGATATCCCGGCACACGACGAACCGTCGGCAGAAGACCAAGAGAGCGAAGAACAATCGATACGACTCGTCGACCATCCCATGAAGTCCGGTCAGAACGCTGGGTGGTCGTCACGGTTCTAACCAAGGACAAATCGGATAACCCAATTTGAGACATTGCATGTCTCTTGCGTAAGCGAGAAGAAACTGATAACACTATTAAAGTTTCCATAGTATACACCACGGAGCAGTGATGAATGACAACGGACTCCAACTGAACCCCAAAGCATTGCGGGTCAAGAGTTCTGCCTCTCAGCGGATTATCACGGCGGCCCGACGCCATTTTCTTGCTCACGGGTTCCGCAACATTACGATGGATGATCTTGCGGATGAGCTCGGAATGAGTAAGAAAACGCTGTATGTTTCTTTTCCGAGCAAGGTTGCTCTCCTGGAGGCCGTACTCCTGGATAAGTTCCGCAGTATCGACGTAGATCTCCACCGAATTACCTCCGACTGCTCCGATGTTCCTGCCGCTTTGCATCAACTCCTCGCATGTGTGCAGCGGCATACCGAAGAGATTCAGCCGCCGTTTGTGCGTGACATGCGGCGGGCGCCGGACATGTTCGCGGTGGTGGAGGCCCGTCGGCGGGATGTGATTCGGCGCTATTTCGGAAAGCTTTTTGACCATGGACGCAGGGCAGGAATGATCCGCCGAGATATGCCGGCCAAACTCATCATCGAGATTCTCCTTGCTGCCGTGCAGGGAATTCTGAATCCCTCAAAGATGGCGGAATTGGGCCTCACACCCAAGACTGGGTTTTCCACCATCATCACGGTAATTCTTGAGGGCGTGATCGCCGAGACTGGCAGGGTGAAACGATGATCGGCTCCAACCCAGCCTCTCGAATGGCTCTTGTATATTTGGGCGGCGTCCTTGCAGCACTGTTCATACTGGAAAGTTGCAGCCACGCGGATCGCACTCGCGTACAAGGGTACGTCGAGGGAGAGTTTGTGTACATCGCCTCGCCGCTGGCTGGTGCGCTGGATTCCTTGTTCGTTCTACGGGGTGCGCAAGTTAAAGCCGGCGACTCGCTCTTTGAGCTGAATAGTACACCAGAGAGAGCCGCTCGCGACGAAGCAGAACAGCGGCTCGGGCAGGCCCGCGCGAATCTGGAAGACGTAAAAAAAGGGAGGCGCCCTTCGGAAATCGAATCCGTCGAAGCGGAACTCAAACATGCACGGATTGCTCTGACGTTGTCGGAGAAAGATCTCGTGCGGCACGCAAAACTTATGCGCATCCCGGGTGCGACTGCAGTGCAGGAGTTTGACCGCGCACGCTCATCCCGAGACCAGAATCGGGAGCGAGTCGCCCAACTCGAAGCTGAACTGAAAACTGCCAGACTCGGTTCTCGCGTCGACCAAGTCGGCGCGGCGGAATCCTATGTGCGAGCGTTGGAAGCCGCGCTTACCAAGGCGGAATGGGATCTCTCACAAAAGCGACAGACTGCTCCCCAGGCCGGGCTGGTCTTTGACCGGCTGTATCGCGAGGGCGAATGGGTCCCGGCAGGCCGCCCCGTTGTTGTGCTGTTGCCACCACAGAACATCAAAATGCGCGCATTTGTGCCGGAGAAACGAATCGGGACCATTCATCCCGGCGACAGCGTGCGAGTCTTTGTGGATGGCGTGCCTGACCCATTCATCGGAAAGGTCAGCTTCATTTCTCCGAAGGCGGAATACACTCCGCCGGTTATCTATAGCCAGGAAAGCCGGAGCAAGCTGGTCTTTATGATAGAGGCGGTGTTCGATCCGACGACCGCAGCAAACCTGCACCCCGGTCAGCCGGTGGATGTGCAATTTGATTCCTGATCTATGATTGATGACCTTGCCATTGACGTCGAGGGAATAACCAAGCGGTTCGGGAACCGTACAGCGGTTGACCACGTCGATCTCCGGGTGCGCAGGGGAGAGATCTGTGGCTTTCTTGGCCCGAACGGAAGCGGCAAGACCACATTTATTCGAATGCTCTGCGGCCTGCTCCGCCCAGATGCCGGCAGAGGCACCTGTCTCGGCTACGACGTAATTACAGAAAGTAGTGCCATCAAGCACCAGGTCGGCTATATGACCCAGCGTTTTAGCTTCTACGAGGACCTGAGCATTTCTGAGAACCTCGATTTTGTCGCACGCATGTATTCCGTGAAGAACCGGCAGAGCGCCGTAGCCGAGAGCCTCGAGCGTCTCGGCCTGGGAGAACGGCGAAAGCAGCTGGCCGGTCAGTTATCCGGGGGCTGGAAGCAGCGCCTCGCTCTGGCCGCTTGTTTGATTCATGATCCGAAATTGCTGCTGCTGGATGAACCGACAGCGGGCGTGGACCCCAAAGCGCGCCGAGAATTCTGGGAACAAATCCATCAGCTTGCCGGAGAGGGGCTCACGTTCTTGATCACCACGCACTACATGGACGAAGCCGAACGCTGCCATCGTCTTGCGTACATCGCAAACGGCAGGTTACTCACCCACGGCACGGTCACCGAGGTGATCGATCAGGCCCATTTGACGACCTGGTCCGTCGGCGGCCCGGACCTACTCATGCTCGCCGAGCAGCTCCGCAGCCGTCCTGGAGTAGAGCAGGCCGTGGCGTTCGGCAACATGCTGCATGTGAGCGGAGCGGACGCCGAAGCTGTCGAACAAGCTATCGCTTCGTTTCGGACGAGCCCGTATGAATGGCGCCGAATCGAGTCCGGACTTGAGGATGTCTTCATTCACCTCATGGAGCGATCGCAGGAGGCTCTGCTGTCATGAGAAAGCCGCATGACTTTTCCCTGGCTCGGTTTTGGGCGATTGTGGTGAAGGAGTTCATCCAAATGCGCCGGGATCGTGTCACATTCGGCATGATGATCGGCGTGCCGCTGATCCAACTGGTCCTCTTTGGCTTTGCCATCAACTCAGATCCGAAACACTTGCCGGCCGCCGTACTTCTGGCTGACCACGGCCCACAGGGACGCACCCTGCTGTCTGCCATTCAGAACAGCGGATACTTTGAATTAGCCCGGCACGTGAGGACCGAATCAGAAGGGCGCGACGCGCTCGCGCGCGGTGAAGTCCTGTTTGTCGTCACTATCCCAGAGAACTTCACTCGCAGTTTTCTTCGTGGCGACAGACCCTCCATTCTCGTCGAAGCCGACGCGACAGACCCCGCCGCCACGAGTAACGCCATCGGTTCCTTGCGGACTCTCATGAACACCGCGTTGCGAAACGATCTCAAGGGCCCGCTCGCCTTTCTAGCCGGAATCGATGGCTCCATCGATCTGCGCATCCATGCGCTCTACAATCCAGAAGCCGTCACTCCATACAACATCGTGCCCGGCCTCATGGGCGTGGTGCTCACCATGACCATGGTCATGATCACCGGCCTTGCCATCACGCGAGAACGCGAGCGCGGCACCATGGAGAATCTGCTCTCCATGCCGACGCGCCCGTTCGAGGTGATGATGGGCAAGATCATTCCATTTATCTTCGTCGGCTATGTTCAGGTGGGGCTCATCCTCACCGCCGCATACTTCCTATTTGACGTACCGATGATCGGCAACCTCGGCCTGCTCCTCGTCGTCACACTCGTATTTATTGTTGCCAACCTGGCGCTGGGCATCACGTTTTCCACCCTGGCTCAGAACCAGCTCCAGGCCTTGCAGATGTCGTTCTTTTTCTTTCTGCCGTCACTCCTGCTGTCCGGGTTCATGTTCCCCTTTCGCGGCATGCCTCACTGGGCGCAGGCGGTCGGCGAGATTTTTCCCCTCACCCATTTTCTCCGAATCGTCCGAGGCATCCTGCTCAAGGGCAATAGCCTCGAAGACGTGGCCTTGCAGGTGTGGCAAATCGCGTTGTTCGCCGTCATCGCATTGACCATCGGCGTGAAACGCTATCGACAGACACTGGATTAGCATGTGACGCGCTTGGAATATCTGCTCCCCATTCTCAGTGTAGTCGGCCGCTGGAAACATTCTCCGGGTTCGAGTCGGCAAATGCGGACCACCATGTCCATGATGTCGGGGACTGTTGCATCGACTGTCATCTCCACCGGGCGGTGGCTGCGGGCTCGCGTCCGAGTGCCCAATCCGATCGCCTCGCTGGACCACCCGGACTCGGACCACCGCGCATACGGGACGAATGTGCTCCGTCCGCGCACGGCTGGCTTGCGGCGTGCGTAACCCGTGTTGATGGGCGACAGAGCTATCCTCTCCGCATGTCGCGCCAACAGTCGGTCTGTCTCCACAACCAACACGACCTGCGGCCTCGGCTCGCAGGCACGCCGCTGTCGATCCAGCCGACCGGGGTCCAACCAAAAGAAGACCTTGGAATTGACCAGACCGTACCACTCTGCCGGGGACATGCCGATTAAGCATCCTGTCAGTGCCTGAACGGGCATCGGTTTTTGATCCCTGACTTGCACCCCGTTCGGTAACTCGGTGTGGGTTACCCGATGTCGTCGCTCGAACTGAATCCGCTCGTTCTCTCGAACTCCCGCGAGGTCGAGTAGGGCAATGGTGCTGAGCAAGCCATGTTGATGGATCGACGGTAAGTTGGCAGCTTCGGCGAGGTGATAGACGTGAATCGGTAACTTCATAATCATTGCGCACCTTGTGCTCGTGGAGTCCTGTCAGTCTCGAACAACCATCGACAGAAAAATGCACGACGCCGCCAGACTCAAAATACTCCTCACCGCATGCGGCGTTCCCCTGT
>CBDDRW010000078.1:0-6029 GCA_965233175.1 uncultured bacterium | reverse complement strand
TGCTGTCAAGCGCGCGAAATCCGACGGACATGTTGTTCAGTTTACCTCACCCATTGTCTCCTCAGCTGCTCCTGAATCAGCGTCTGTGGCTTCCGTGCAAGCGAAATAAGAATACTGTCACGTGTGAAGTGTGAACCGGAGGAGCCGTACACGGTTCTTGCGCGTCACGCAACTCTCGCCGTTTCCAACCCGAGAAATTCTTCCCACTCCGGCAATCTTTTCCTAGCCATGCCTATCGCCTCGGCTCGGTTCTCTCGATCATAACTGACGCACCTGCATGGTATCCGTGCCATCGCGTTGTATTTACAGCGTCGTGGCAGACTGGTTGTTCATGCATGACATGGCATGCATGTTGCGAAGTGACATAGTCGAACGGCTTCACAAGGAAGTGAACATATGAACCGAGCCATCTATCCCATCCTTTCCGGCGCGCTGGCGCAAGAACGCGAGATGCAGGTCTTCGCCAATAATATGGCGAATGTGAACACCGCTGGATTTAAACAAGACGACCAAGCGTTTAAGTCCGTTATGGCGCATGTGCAGGCGGCCATGCCGATCTTGACGCATTCAGCAGGTTTCGGGGAGCAGATTGGCGTCAGACCGTTCGGTCCGGACGAGCGAGTGTTTGTGGCGCCACACGCTGTTCGCACATCATTCGAAGCGGGACGGATCAGAATCACCGGGAATCCTCTCGATGCGGCAATCCAAGGGAGCGGATTTTTTGAAGTGAAGACTCCTCAGGGTCTTCGCTACACGAGAAGTGGCATGTTTTCTCTGGACTCTCAGCGTCGATTGGTCACGAATCTGGGATATCCCGTGATGGGGAGCAAGGGAGAAATCAAGATTCCGCCTGGCACGGTCCAGGTGAGTGCGCAAGGGGGAATTGATGTCGATGGGCGACCGGTCGCCACACTCAAGTTGATGGATTTCCCCGTGGATCACATGCCCCAGAAGCATAGCGACGGGCTGTTTGCATCGGACTCCGCCAAACCGGCGAAGAACCCGCAAGTTCAAGGGGGGCATATCGAGGAGTCAAATGTGAATTCGATCGGTGAAATGGTCAAGATGATCCAGGGCATGCGGAACTATGAGTCGTCGCAGAAGCTGATTCAGACACTGGATCATATGGCAGAAGTTTCGATCCAAGATGTCGGTCGAGTGCTGTAAGACCGCGAAGCGTCGTCTACTTCCGAATTCTGAAGCTTCGCACATCACGAGAGATGCGGGAGGGATTGTATGATTCGAGCGATGTGGACGGCGGCCACTGGAATGACCGCCCAACAGATCAATGTCGATACGATCGCCCACAATTTGGCGAACGTCAATACGAGCGCATTTAAGCGTAGTCGCGCAGAGTTTGCAGATTTACTGTATCAGGTTCAACGCATGCCGGGCACCAACGCGTCGAACGTCGGTGTGTTTCCCGTCGGCATCCAGATCGGGGCGGGAGTGCGCCCTGTGACGGTGGCGAAGGAATGGATGCAGGGAAACATGCGGCAGACAAATAACGAATTGGACCTGGCGATCGATGGCCCGGGGTTCTTTCAGGTTGCGAGGCCTGATGGGACAGTCATGTATACCCGCAACGGCTCCTTCAAGCGTGACAACGTCGGAAATCTCGTAACAGGAGACGGGGACCTCCTCAATCCCGTTATCACGATCCCGTCTGGCGCATTAAAGCTCGACATTGGCCAAGACGGTACCGTATCCGTCTTGCTTCCTGGCGTCACCCAAGCGTCACAAGTCGGACAGATCCAATTGACGAAATTCGACAATCCGTCCGGACTTGTGGCGACAGGAAGCAATCTATTTCTTGACAGTTTCGCCTCAGGCCCCCCGCTGCAAGGGACTGGAGGTTTCTCGACTGGATTTGGCACGATCCAGCAGGGCTTTCTGGAAAGCTCGAACGTGAATCTGGCTGAAGAAATGGTCAACATGATCATTGCGCAACGCAGCTATGAAATTAACTCGAAAACCATTCAAGCCTCAGATGAAATGATGTCGATCGCGAACAATCTAAAGCGGTAAGTGCGCTGCGAGAGGAATCGCTCCTATGACCCTACCTCGTGTGTACGTACAGTTGAGTCTATTGGCCGTGATCTGTCTTGGACCATTCGTGACAGAGGCTGTGTCACTCCAACAGGCCCAGTCCGCGTCCATCACGGAGAGCGGGCTCGACTATCGCGCAGGCATGAAACGTAGCGAGTCAAGGCCGGCAGTTCACCAACTGCATCCGGATCAAATCCAACGAAGTATTCTACAAGTTCTTGAGCGTGAGATGGCGGGAAAGGTTCAAGCCATTCATGCCGTCGTGGTCGATCCGCTCGATCCAATGAAAGTCCCTCCTGGTCACATCGGTATGAAGGTCTCTCCGAACGGACTGGAAGAAGGACTTGGACGCCGGGCATTTCATGTTCAGATCAGCATAAGCGGGGAGCAATGGCAGACGATTAATGCGATTGCCGATGTGTCGGCGTCCATCGACGCCGTGATCCCGACCAGGGTCATCCAAATCGACAGCGTGATCGAGGCTGAAGATGTGACGCTTCATCGCATCAAACTGACGGATTTGGACCATCAGCTGATCACGAATGTAAAGGACGTCATTGGGAAGAGCCCCGTGCGCCCGTTGCAGACCAACAATCCGATACGTCTCGGAATGGTCAAGAAACCGTACGCCGTCCGCAAGGGAGATCGCGTGTCCATCGAAGCGAGGCATGGGGGACTCTCGATTCAAGTCGTCGGGCTTGCCAAGTCGAATGGGGAGCTTGGGCAGACGACGACGGTGGCGAATGTCGACTCAGGCAAAGAGCTGCGTGCGAAGATTGTGGGGCCGGGAGCCGTCCGTGTGGAATTCTAGCAGGATGCTGAAAAAGACGCTGTTATCACCCGCCCAACCCTGGTGTGCCAAGACACACCTTTCACCAGGCGTCGTTATCACGTCGCTCAGAGGCCCAGAAGCACTTGAGGGTATGTTCCGTTCGCCAAGATCCATTCTACGGGCGAACGGCCACACAAAGTGTGGGTGGTACCTCCTCGCCTCTTCGCTCGTTGCGGCCTTACTTGGGAAAAGGCGCGTCTCGGCGCGCCAGGGTCGGGCGGGTGAGAAGTCTGGTCTTTTTGAGCATCCTGCGTATATAGAAAATTCTACCAGGATTCTATTTATTGATCGAGTTTTCCCGCAGCCTGTCAGGCCGGTTTACTTTACGTTCCATTCGACTATAGCGGCGACCGTGCTGGGGGTCGCTCTCTTGAGCTATGGGTGCACTTCAACACCGGAAAAAGTCGCCCCGAAACTTTCGGTGCCCCCCATGCCGGCGCCGAAAACGCTGGGGTCTCTCTGGCAGGAAGAGAATGGTCGCGCGTATCTCTATGAAGATATGCGGGCGATGCGCGTCGGAGATATCCTCACGATAAAAATCGTTGAAAAGCATAAGGGGTCGAAGTCCGCCGACACCTCAACTGAGCGGGATTCCACCATCCAAAACAGTCTGGCAGGCACCGGCGTCGGATATATCGGTATTCCTGGGATTCGCCTCGGCGGCGAAGCCAGACGAGGGTTTGGCATCGATGGAAGCTCCTCCAGCAAATTTGAGGGTAAGGGTACCACGAACCGTGAAGGAACATTGACAGGAACCATTTCTTCCGTCGTCACGGATGTGCTCCCCAATGGCGATCTTCGGATCGAAGGGCGGAGAGAGGTGACGGTCAACAGTGAAAAGCAACTGATGACGATTGCGGGCATCGTACGGCGGGTGGATGTCGATACCAAGAATACCGTGTTCTCATCCGCCATCGCGGATGCCAAGATCGAGTATTCAGGGCTGGGAGTTCTGGATGATGTCCAACGGCCTGGATGGCTCGTGCGGGTGATGAATTGGATCTCCCCATTCTAATGACCAAGGAGGTAAGACTCATGAAATACGCTAGGAGGCGAACGGCTGGTACCCGTTGGGATCGCAAGGCTGCGATGCGATCATTGCAGTTGATGGTGGTAAATGGAGTTATACGTCGTGCAGAGGTATTCCCCCATCGAAATCTTGATAAGTACGTCGATCTTGACGCGGATCCAGAGGCGTCCGTGTCGTCCTTATCAACCGCCACTCTTGATACACAGGGCTGGTTCACCCGCCTTGTTGGTCGGCAGGCCGAATCACCTCTGACGCATGCGAGACACACGGCATGAGGCGAGCACGGATAAGCATAGGGTTGCTGGTCTTGTGGAGCCTTCTCTGGGCGATACCGGCGAATGCGGTTCGCATCAAAGACGTGGGGTCATTCGAAGGCGTTCGGGATAACCAGTTGATCGGTTACGGCCTTGTGGTCGGGTTAGATCGAACCGGTGATCAGGTCATCGGCGGTCAGTTCACCATCCAGGCGATGATGTCGATGCTCAATAAGATGGGCATCAACCTCGTGATCGATCCGATCCAGTTGCTGACACGAAATATCGCATCGGTGATGGTGACGGCCAAATTGCCGCCCTTTGCCAAACCAGGCTTGACGGTTGATGTGTTGGTGTCTTCAATGGCCAACGCGAAGAGCTTGCAAGGCGGCACCTTGCTGCTCACTCCGCTGAAGGCGGCCAATCAACAGGTGTACGCTGTGGCGCAAGGACCGGTCTCCATCGGAGGGTTCTTGGGAGGAACGGGGGGGCCAGGAGGTGCTACTGTCACCAAGAACCATCAATCCGCTGGGATGATACCTGGTGGCGCAATCATCGAAAAGGATGCCGGCATTGAAATTGAGTCGTGGGAGACCGTGTCGGTGCTGCTGCGCCAACCGGATTTTACGACGGCCATTCGCACGACAGAAGCGATTGACGGGGTGTTCGGCAAGGGGAGTGCAACGGCGGTGAATTCCGGGCTTGTTCGGGCTGCGATTCCGGCAACATTTCGTGGCAGGGTCGTAGAGTATATTGCCACGATCGAAGGATTGAATGTCAATGTCGATCTGCCCGCGAAAGTCGTCGTGAATGAACGGACCGGTACCGTGGTGCTGGGGGAACATGTTCGGATCTCCACCTGCGCCATTTCTCATGGCAATCTGACGATTTCGGTGAAGAACACCGTCAATGTGTCACAGCCACCTGCCCCGTTGATTGGATCTACTGGTGGACAGACGACCGTGACTGAAGATGTTCAAACGGAGGCGAAGGAGCAGGAGTCTAGACTCATGGTCGTGGACGAAACTGTGACGCTTGGAGAAGTCGTACGGGCCTTGAATGCAGTCGGGGTTACCCCCAGAGACTTGGTGGCAATTCTATCAGCTCTAAGAGCAGCTGGAGCTCTTCAAGCTAATCTTGATGTTATATAGATAAATAATTGATAACAATATAATAATATATTTTATGAATCGTGACGTTGCGATGCTTGGCTCGGTGGGCCCGATGGCTGAAACTCAACTGAGTATGTTGTCGGCTCAACCGGCACTCATCCAGAACCGGGAGGGGAAGTTAGTCGATCTCAAAGATGCAGCCCATGAATTTGAAGCCTATTTTATCTCTCATCTGTTGAAAGTGATGAGAGAGACTGTTCCGAAGGGGGCACTGGAAAACAAAGGAGGGGCGTACTTTTACTCCTTTTATGACCAAGAAATCGGTAGGTTAGCTTCCGAAGCGGGCGGGATCGGCCTGGCAAAAATGATTCATGAATACACAGAAAGAAATGCTCCCTCCCTCAAGTTTTCAGAACCGGCAGCCGATACTATAGTCGACAGGGAGCATCGTCCTAGCGACTGACGTTTGTTGGAATGAATTCGTAGACGAGAGAACTGAGAGGAATCATCATGCAAATCTCCGGTCATGGTAAGCCAGATTATCTTGCAAAGATCCTCCTCGGGATTCAAGGAGCCGATGGAGTCAGTGCGAAGCCACTGGCCCCTCAGAATGGGCACCAGGATCGAGTGCAGATCTCAGATCGAGCGAAGGAGATCCAACGGATCAAGGCGTTGGCTGATCAACCGGATGCCGTACGAGAAGAGCGGATCGCACAGATTAGCCGATCGATAGACGCCGGCACCTATACGGT
>CBDDRW010000077.1:0-3896 GCA_965233175.1 uncultured bacterium | reverse complement strand
CAGCCTTGATGCTCATCGACGACGCCGATACACCGGCGAAGTGGTACTATAAGTTGAAAGCCGCGTACCTCGCATCGGTGCAAACTGGGCAACCACTCGACCATCCGCTTAAAGAGCGGGTCACCCTTCGCTGGAAGAGTTAGCGGACGCATTCCACGCGATTCATGAGCACATCTATGACAATCTCGAAAGTCGGGTGAGCGGCACGGAACCCGAGGCTCGTATCGTGGCGGAGAAAAGAGCGACTTGGAAAACACCTCATCATGTTTTTCTCCTCTCAGCGATCATGCTCTTTATGCACGCCCTCCCGCTCTGGGCAGCAGAAAGCCGTCATCTTGCAACAGTGCCGGCGCTGGGTGTGCAAGCCGGTGGAAAGACCGGTGTCGTCCACTACGTCATTCTCCAGATCGACAAAGATCCTCTGCTCGGGGGACCGACAGTCCAATTCAACGAAATACACTTGGGTGGCGGTTCAATCGTCAGCGAGGATTGGAAAGAAGGCGTCAAACACGCCGTCACTGCCGCCGCAAGGGCGGTAGGAGTGGACGGACGAGAATGGATGATCTCGATCAAAAATCGGTCATACAATGCCTTGACCGAGGGAATGAGTGCCAGCAGCGCCATCGCGGTCGGCATTGTGGCAGCCTGGCGAGACGACGACGTCAGATCCGATGTCGCCCTGACCGGGACCATCATGCCGAACGGTCAGATCGAGTCGGTGGGAGCTATTATCATCAAAATCGAAGCGGCAGCCCGCGCAAAGTTTAAAACTATATTGGTGCCTCACGGTCAGACAGAAACAATTGACGGGGAAATCGACCAACTAGCAACCAGATGGAATATTAGGATTATTGAAGTTTCAACGCTGGAGGAAGCCTACCAACTGATGACCACGGCCAAGCATTAGCACGCTCATTTCGCACCCATCTCCACTAAGAAGTCCATCGCCCGACGAATCTGGGGTTGAAGCCCAATCTCATCCTGCCAAATTGAAACACGCACCCGTCCAATCGATGAGCATCGATCACGGCTAATCGGCCAACTGAGCCATATCGCCCGTCTCACGTCGGCAGTAGACCCCCCTCGAAAGATGCATAGACAGCTTTGGCTCCGGCAGAATAGTTTGTCAGCAACCCATCACTACGAAGGAATTGAAATAAATGATGATACATGCCCTGTCTATTTCCACCATCTTGGGGAGGTGTTCTATGCAACCCGCCCATCTGCTCATGATTGCCGCAACAAGCCTTATCCTGTCCTCAACGTCCGTGTTAGCCGACAATACAGTCACGTTCGACCCATTACTGATGCGTGAGTGTCCCCAAGCCGACGGGACCGCTCTCTATACCAACAAGGATTTGCCTGGCTGCAAGCTGATGACACTGAAAGAACTGTCGGTCGTGCCCTCGCTGGAGAATATGCCAACCTATCGCCCCACCGTGGCTGCGGCTCCTCACTATGATATTCCTCCGTACGTCGGTCGCCAGCCGGGCTCGACTGGTGGGGAACAAACCGTCCCCGATTGGGCTAAAGATTGGCATGCAAGCATCGCCTCGTCGGGATCGGTCCAGGCTGAAGTCTGTTCGAAGTACGGTGAATGGCTGCATCTCAACGAGAAAACTCGAGGCGGGCTCTTTTACGGGACGGACCCATCGTATGGCGGAGACCTGTCGGGGCGAAATCAGCGCGGGGCGAGCTATTCGTTCTACGACAATGCTCGCTATGTCACACTGTCCAGTATTTTTGGGCGAGGATTTGTGCCGATCGGCTGTCCGTAACAAACTAGTCCGGGCGAGAAATGATGGGGCGCCAGGCCATCTGAAATGCCTGGTGCCCCTTACTTTTTGTAGAACTCCCGATACCACCGCACAAAACGTGCGATACCTTCTTCGATCGGTGTCGCTGGGGCAAACCCAACATCTCGAGTCAAGTCTTCGACATCCGCATACGTCGCCGGCACATCGCCCGGCTGAATCGGCATCAGCTTCTTCAGGGCTTTCTTTCCTAACGTCTGCTCCAACACCTCGATAAAATGCAGCAGTTCGACCGGCTGATGATTGCCGATATTGTAAATCCTCGCTGGCGCAGAACTGGTCCCGGGATCCGGTGTATCTCCTGACCAGTCCTGATTGGGAGTGGCGGGCCGATCAAAGGTCCGGATCACTCCTTCGACAATGTCATCGATATAGGTGAAATCCCGTCGCATCTTTCCTTGGTTGTAGACCTCAATCGGCTTTCCCTCAAGAATCGCCTTCGTGAAGATGAAGAGGGCCATATCGGGCCTCCCCCAGGGTCCATAGACGGTAAAAAATCGCAAACCCGTGCAAGGAATCCGGTAGAGATGAGCATAGCAATGGGCCATGAGCTCATTGGCCTTTTTGCTGGCCGCATAGAGAGAGACCGGATGATCGACGTTGTCATGAATTGAAAACGGCATCTGCGTATTGCCGCCATACACAGAACTCGACGAGGCGTAGACGAGGTGCTTCACATTCGCGTGCCGACAGCCCTCCAATATGTTTAAGAACCCTTCAATGTTGCTGTCCGTATAGGCATGCGGGTTCACCAGCGAATAGCGCACACCTGCTTGCGCCGCCAGATGGACCACGCCCCGAATCGGTTGCTTCGCGAACAGTTTCTTCATCCCAATCCGATTGGCTAGATCGAGCTTTGTGAATGAAAACGACTTGAATGGCTTCAGCTTCGCCAGTCGCGCCTTCTTCAGCCGTACGTCGTAGTAGTCGTTGACGTTATCGAGGCCGATCACTCGCTCGCCTCGCTCCAACAATCTGATAGCGGTATGAAAACCGATGAATCCGGCGACACCGGTGACGAGAATCGGGGTGTGTTGTATTTTGCGGATCGTCATAGTCAGTCCTTGTTGAATGAGCGAGATGCTGTGGTGTGGCGTTCGGCCTTCACAAAAGGAGGGTCGCCGTGGTCAGCTCGATACAGTGAAAGAGGTGTCAGACTGTCACCCGTCGTCAATGGCTCTACCAACCCATCAGTCGTGCGGCGAAACACGTCGAATGCATGACCGTCATGATACCTGCATCCATGCGTGACAAGAAGCTCTTTAAGCATTTCAGGTCGTTCCCAGTGCGCCGTCAGCAACGCGGTGCGCGCGGGATTTCGTTGGCTGAACATAAACGAGAGATGGTCCGGATACCACTCTGCGCCGCCGGTGGCATAGGACACGAAGAGCGTGGCCTGCGCCGCTGCACAGACCTCGGCAAGATAGGCATTCGTGAGATAGCCGTTCTCTCCCACATCGAGCCAGGTTCCAGGATGAGACAAAGGCGCGTGGGCCGCATGGCCGCGAATTTCGAGCAGTTGTTGTTGCGAAGCAAATACCAGCGGGATCGACCCATGCAGCCGCACAAGCGACTGGATCACTCCGTCATTGAGGGCGGACCTGCCACTATTCGTCGGTCCACTATCCGCGTGCACGAGCACGTTATAGCCGCGATCGGCAATGAGATAACAATTGCGCGGCATCTCCAGATCACAGGGGTCTTCGCCATAGAACGGCACGGCATACACAGCTCCCCCTTCGAACGCCCAGTTTTCCCCATGCGCCAATTCGATCACGCGGCTAAATCCCAATTCTCGCAAGAGCGACAGATAGTCGTAGAAGAACGTGCGCCGATTCTTTCGGCTCGGCACGATGATCGGTGTATCCTTGGGCAGATGTAAGAGTGTGCGGGGATCCACATGATCGTCGTGATCGTGAGTCAGGAAGACGGCGGCTGGTTTTGGCAGCAGCGATCCCCATGGCGACGGGACGGAAGACTCCGCAAACCATGGGAGCAGCCAGGGATCGAACAACAGTGCCTGGTCCCGTTGCCGATACAGCAGCGCGGCATGGCCGAGATGGATCATGTCTTGATCGTGCA
>CBDDRW010000076.1:0-47588 GCA_965233175.1 uncultured bacterium | reverse complement strand
ATTCGGGATTATTGAAAATATCAATCGGGGAACCTATGAACTAGCCTACGGACTTAAGTTTTGCGGGATAGCCTACCTGGGAGAGACATTCTCAAGCATGTACCCAGTTGATTAGAGGGTGATGATCATCCAAACTATGCTCATTTTGTGCTCAACTCCACCTCACTCGAACTCATTCCAGCCTACTCCAGCCAAAGTTCGAGATTTGGCTAAACATTGGCTGAAATAGGGCTGAGTGAGTTTGAAGGGCTGAAGGAGGGTTGTGAAAACGCTTTCCTAAACCGCTTGTCCTGCGACTGGATCTGTCCTCCAACCATCTTTCTCTGAGACGAACCTGAGGGTTGAGAATTGATCTTCCCATCTCGACTCGTTCGACTTGCCCACGGTGAGTCGGTCCTTTATACTTCCCTCGCGTCCATGCTCTCCAACCGTGCATCGTTTCTATGATCTCATTGTGAATGATCTGACTCGACAGCTCAGTGAACAGTTCGGCTTCGCAAAGTTTCGACCCGGCCAGGAGGAGGTCATTCGTGCGGTGCTGGCTGGGCGTGATGCGATGGCGGTCATGCCGACCGGGCAAGGCAAGTCGCTCTGTTATCAACTCCCCGCGACCCTCTTGCCCGGGTTGACCCTGGTCATCTCTCCGCTCATCGCGCTCATGCAAGATCAGGTCGCGGGCTTGAAGCAGCGAAAGATTGCGGCGGCGGCGTTTCACTCTGGCCTCACGGGGATTGAAAAGCACCGCGTGATGCAGGACCTCAATCAGAAGCGGCTTCAGTTGCTCTATCTCGCGCCGGAACGGATGCAGCATGAGGGATTTCTCAAACTCTTGCGCTCCCTCTGGGTTTCGCTGTTAGTGGTTGACGAAGCGCACTGCATTTCCCAGTGGGGCCACGATTTTCGACCCGATTATCTCAAAATTGGCCGCCTCCGCCAGGAACTCACGAACCCTCCCTGCCTGGCCTTGACTGCCACAGCCACGGCTCGTGTTCAAACGGACCTGTGCACACGATTGTCGCTCCGTGATCCGTTCAGGCTCGTGACCGGCTTCCGTCGGGCTAATCTTGTCTTGTCTGTTCGTCTCTGTCATTCCCGTCAGGAAAAACTGGCTACGTTGGAGCGGATGGTTCATGACACGGATACCGGCACCATTCTGGTCTATTGCGCCACGCGTCGGGCGGTGGAAGAGGTCGCAGAATGGCTGGGACAGTCTCATCAGGCGGTCGGCTATTACCATGCCGGTCTTTCGGATGAGGCGCGGCAACTCGTCCATGACGACTTTCGTCGGGGAACCGTAAGAATTCTGGCTGCGACGAATGCCTTCGGTATGGGCATCGATAAGTCGGATGTCCGGCTGGTAGTCCATTTCGATATTCCTGGAAGCGTGGAGGCCTATTATCAGGAGGTAGGGCGAGCCGGTCGAGACGGACGACCCGCGGCCTGTGTCCTGCTGTTTCATGAACGGGATTTGGCCACGCAGGAATATTTCATTCAACAGGCGTCACACGATCACGAAGGGGCAGAACGAGCCGAGCGGATGAAGACACTCCTTCAAGAAATGCTGGGATACGTATCAGTATCGAGTTGCCGGCAACTCGCGATTCTTGAGTACTTCAGCGATGAGGCTGAGCGGGCCTTAGGTCCCTGCGGCCTCTGTGACCGTTGCGTGTCGCCGGCGCCGAAGCTGAGTCGTGAGGTCTCCCACGACCATGCCGAGATTGCAAAGGCTATCGTGGAGACCGTGTCCTGGTGTAGGGGTCGGTTCGGCGTAAGTCGAATTGTCGAAATTCTTCGCGGGAGCCGTTCCAAAGCGATGCAGGGATATGGCGCGGAAGACTGCCCGACATACGGAATGTGTCGTGTACGCTCGAAGGTTTCTGTGACGAGTTTGGTGAAGGACCTGATCGAATCAGGATATCTTCAGGTCGAAGGCATGGAGTACCCCATTCTCGATGTGACGCGAAAGGGGCGGGAGATTCTGCAAGGGATTGGCGAAGTGCGGTTGAGCCAGGCAGAAGCGCCTCAGCCTGAAACACCCGCGACGAAACGATCTCCTGAAAGGGCGACGGTTGTCGTTGTGACGCAGACATTAGCGATAGACCCGCAGCTCTTTGAACGGCTCCGGCAGCTTCGCGCAGAGCTTGCCGAGGAAGAAGGTGTCTCAGCCTTTTTGATTTTTCACGACAAAACATTGAAGGCCATTGCCGGCCACAAACCTGAGACACCAGCCGCCCTTATGGAGATTTCCGGCATCGGCCCGCTGAAGGCAGAGCGATATGGCCGGCGTGTGCTGGAAGTGGTGAATGACACTCAATAAGTTGTGAGTGCCAGCTGAACGCTATCTGAGATTCCCTGTCTGTGTGAAATGTGTTTTTAGTTCTTCGTACGTCTTTGTCACCGGAAACTGAGGGAATTCTTTGGGGAGGTGATCCGGCGGACAGAAGAAAAATCCTGCATGGGCCTCTCCAAGCATGGCGGTATCATTGTAGGCATCGCCGGCGGCCAGGACGTGAAAGTTCAGGGATTTCAGTGCCGCCACCGAGTATTTCTTCTGATTCTGCATCCGCATGTGGTAGCTCACGATGCGGCCGGCTTTATCGATCTCCAGCTGATTACAGAAGAGCGTCGGAAATCCCAGTTGGCGCATCAGCGGATGGGCGAACTGGTAGAACGTATCAGACAAGATAATCGTTTGACATCGTTCGCGGAGCCAGGCGACAAAGTCGACGGCGCCTTCCAGTGGCCCCATCTTGTCG
Source organism: uncultured bacterium (assembly GCA_965233175.1). Taxonomy (GTDB): domain Bacteria; phylum Nitrospirota; class Nitrospiria; order Nitrospirales; family Nitrospiraceae; genus Palsa-1315. The sequence continues at coordinate 44,832 of CBDDRW010000076.1, read as the reverse complement.
ATGACACCCTGAATGTCGTGAAGGGTGAGCTTGTGTTGATCCAGGATAGCCAGGCGCCGTGTCATCAAGGCATCGTAATCCGGCATCTCGCGGGTGGTGATTTTCAATTCCTCGATGCCGATCTTCAGTGCAACGTTGATCCAGATCTCCGGCACCAACACGCCTTCGAGGTCTAAGCAGACGATGACGGGTTTCTGCATGCTCATGTCTCCTGTGATCTCTGTCCAATCCCAGTGCGAGAGCGTGGTCCGTAGTGGATGGTAAGAGGAAGAGGATCTGGCCTGTGCGTCACAGTTCAATACCGATCACGGATCACCCGTCACTTTTTCTGAAATGCCTGGCTAAGAAACCGCCACATATTGTCGAGGACGTGATCCAAAAGGGATGAACCGGGCCAAGTCCGTTGAGACTCCTCTTCATGTCGTTCGGCCCACTCTAAGGCCATCGGGAGCGGGATCAGCCGAGGGGGAGTGTTGGTTAAGGCGCCCCAGGCTAGCCCGAGAACGGAACTCATCCGCATCGAGATCGGCAGGGGCGTGACCGGGTTTTGCGTCAGATCCTGACATAGTTCCGCTGGTGAGGTGACGAGGAGCTCCCGGCAGGCGGCTGGCCGTGCCTCGTAAATCGAACAGAGCTCGTTCTCTAAATAGGGGCAGGGTATTCTCAGGGCATAGTACGACTGATTGATCGGATCCAGTTCTTCATCTGGTACCTGCTTGGAAGCCTCTGCAACGTCGCTCATCCGATCCCATAGACCTGCTTGCTTCATGCGATCTTTCGTGTCGTTGAGGCGATTCAGCAGATGGCGGTGTCGATCTATCGGGAGTTGCTTCACATGCTCTCTTAGTGTGAACGCTTCCGGTGCAGAGAGGGGAACCAGCATGCGACAACAGGCAGCACAGCCCTTTCGGCAGGAAATGGATTGACCGGTTTCGGTGGCTTGCTGGATTTCCAACTCTGCGGCTTCATCCCCCAGGCGCCGCGTGAGTGGGACGATCGCGGAAATGGGGATGAGGCCAGTCGGCACGTCGATGGCCGTGGTTAAACGTCCAGCGGGGGTATTCAGTGCCACTTCAAATCGTTCAACCATCACAATCCTTCACCTCGTGTTGCCAATCGGCATCATAGAGAACCGTTCGATGGCCGGTCAACCGCACGACCTTGGCAGGATGCTGAAAAAGCCTGCCAGCGGCGTTCTCGCATCGTTCAGGCCCTCAACGAGGACCCGGCCGCGTCACCGACTCGGCGGCGCGCACAGACGTGGTGCTCCTTATTCGTCGCACCGTGCGCCCCAGAGGGTACGCCTCGGGCCTTCGCTCGCTGCGGCCTTGCTGCCAGTCATTTTGAGCATCCTGCGGGAGTATTTTCTTTATCTTAGATGCATAGACTATCGAGAAGCTCTCGCGCCGGTTCTTGCTCCCTCTTCGCTATAGCCGCATAATGCGGGGAAGGGAGAACAGCATGGCATTGTCCGGTCATGTGGTGGGCTTGCTCAAAGAATACATGCGGGATCTGGTCGAACAGGCGAAGCAGGAGGCGGCGACTCATGCCTCTTTTGGATTTTCTGCCACGCCCTATCGATCCGACCAAGCGCTGTCCGATTTGTTGGCTCTATTAGACGATCGCATCGAATCCGAAGGGATGCAAGTTGGATTGCCGGACGGGTTTCTCCATCAGATGTGGGGGCTGTGCAACGATGCCCGCACCCAGGTGACAGAACGCGTGTGGTTGGATTTGAACAGCACCGATCAACCGTCGTCGAAGGCGAGGGTTCGAGAGCTGACGTATCGCGCGTTGCTTGCCGTGCTCGAAGCGTCGGGCTAAAGTTTTCCTGCCAACCAATATATCACCATGCCGGCCACTTCCGTCACGACTTCCCGAGTTTGTTGTATTGAGGAATCGTTTGGTAAGACATCAAAGAGATCGATGTCGTCCCAGTTCTCTCTTGGTAGGTTCCGTGAAGCATAATCACAGGGGGCAGGCGTCACGCGGAAGCCTTGCTTCGTGAACACTGGGACAGCGCGTGGCATATGGCTGGCGGAACTGACAAGGAGAATCGAAGCGGACCCGATCAGACGCTTGGTTCCGGTCGCATTCTCGTAGGTGTTTCGGGCTTCGGTATCGATCTGTATGACGGACTCGGGAACGCCGAGGCGAATTGCCCATCGTTTCATTTCGATTGCCTCTTGAGGGCCTGTGCCGAAGATTTTGGCATCTCCCCCCGTTAGTACTAGGGTAGGGGCATAGCCTTGCTGGTAGAGATCTACACCGCAAGTGGTTCGATTTCTGGAATAGGGAGATGGTTCGGTGATTGGCCTAAGGGAGCCTTTCTCGTTGACACCTCCCCCCAAGACGACAATGGCATCGAAATGATCGGAGGATATGAGTCGTGGAGGGTGGTGCCAAGATTCGAGCGAACCGATCAGCGGAGTAGCGACCAATGGGCTGGCTAACGTCACAAGGAGAAGGAGTGAGGATATGAGGAGTTGGCGCACCCACCGCAGGCGTGTCGGTGAGAATGGGAAGAGGGCTAAGACTGTAGCTACCCCGAGCAGTAGCACCACCCATGTGAGCGGGTATAGGGCGTACTTGACGAACTTATACAAACCGAAGAAGAATGGCGTCAGTTCCATCGGTCGACCTCAATCAAACAGGAAGACACTGTCGATAGCATACATGGAGTAAGGTAAATGACCAAGCAGAAGGGATGATGTGATGGCACAAGGGCGTCGTTATTGGTTGATGAAGTCGGAACCGTCCGCTTTTTCGATTGAGGATCTTGAGAAATCTCCCAAGCGGACGACTTGTTGGGATGGCGTGAGGAACTATCAGGCGCGCAATTTCATGCGCGCGATGGCCGTCGATGACCAAGTGCTTTTTTACCATAGCAGTACCGAGCCGCCTGCTGTAGTGGGGATTGCGGAAGTCGTCCGAACGGCCTATCCAGACGAGACGCAATTCGACAAGACCAGCCACCACTATGATCCAGCCAGTGTTCCCTCTGCTCCACGATGGGATATGGTGGACATCCGACATCGCCAGACATTTAAGACGCCTCTGCCGCTCGACCGATTGAGACAGGAACCAAAATTGAAAGGTATGGTCTTGTTACAAAAAGGTTCCCGCCTCTCGGTCCAGCCAGTAACAGAAGCGGAATGGATTGTGGTGCTGAGGTTAGCTGGAGCTAAGCAGACGGCGTAAAGCGATTGTGGTACGAAAAAATTTCGAGGGGGCTCTCGCTTGTGGCACAAGAGGAAAGCACCTCTACAAGCTGCTCAAAAAGGCCGTCCAGCAAGGCCGCAGTCGATGAAAGTACCGGAGGCGTAGCCTCTTGGCTACGTTGAGGATACTTTCGAGACGAGAACGAAGTTGGCGGGATTTTTCAGCTGCTTGTTAAGTTTTGGCTTTGCCGTTGTCCAGATGCCGATGCTGCCAGTCTAGCCAGGCATGACCAAGCTCGTGGGCCAGGATGTAGCGTCGCCTGGTCATGGGTAAGCGCTTACGAAGATAAATAGTTTTTGTGTCGTCATCCCAAATACCATCGGCATTCGGGTCCCGACGGTCCATGTCGGTATCGGAGAGTTGACGGACAGAGATCCGATAGCCGAACGGAAGCACAACTCTAGAGGGCATGCGTAACATCACCATCGCTCCTTGTAATGAGTCAGGATAACACAAAGTCCTTGTCTGCTTCACGGCAGATATATTCTTTAAAATCAATGAATTGCGCAATTTTTCATTATAAAAATAGGTGCCTTCATTGGCCTATGTTTGTCGAAACGCTTGGCCTATTTCTGTCGGGGGCAGGTCTTACTCCGGCTCAGCGATGCCGGAATCTTATACATTACAGAGCGACTTCCGTTAGTGATCGGTGTGTACGACATGTGCGACTCCCACCATTGTTGATATGGGCAAAGCCGATGGTTCCCCCGCGAATGTGAACCATCGAATTGCCTATTGTCTAGCCGCATCCTGCTAGGACAGGAGTATAATAATGGCATATGAGGCTCGCCATGCATCGTGTGCTTGTCCTGGGCGCTGGAAAGATCGGGTCCCTGGTTGCCTGTCTCTTGTCAGAGAGCGGTGACTATGAAGTCCATCTTGGTGACATCAGTCTCGATGTCTCCAAGCGGTTCGTCGAGGATCTCGGCCTTTCGGGTGTAACACCTATGCTCCTTGATGTCCGGCATCCCGACGCCGTCAGCGCATATATGACGGCTCATCGATTCGATGCGGTTCTGTCGAGCCTTCCCTATTTCTGCAATCCTGTTGTCGCCGGATTGGCCAGACAACACCGGCTCCACTATTTCGATCTGACAGAGGACGTCGAGGTTACCAATCGGGTCAAAGTCCTGAGTGCCGACTCGCCACAAGCCTTTGTGCCGCAGTGCGGTCTGGCACCGGGATTCATCAGCATTGCGGCCCACGACCTGATCACCCACTTCGATACGGTAGATACGGTCAAAATGCGGGTCGGAGCCTTGCCGGTTCATCCCAGCAATGCCCTGAAGTATTCGCTGACCTGGTCTACCGATGGGTTGATCAACGAGTATGGCAACACCTGTTATGGAATTGAGGAGGGAGAGAAGGTGCCTCTCCTGCCTCTTGAAGGGTATGAGACGATCGAGGTAGATGGACTTTTGTACGAAGCGTTCAATACATCAGGAGGATTGGGAACGTTGGCAGATACCTATGCAGGGAAAGTCCAGACCATGAACTACAAGACGCTGCGGTATCCGGGCCATTGCGAGAAAATTCACCTCCTGATGAACGATCTCAAGCTGAACGAAGACCGCGAAACGCTCAAGCGAATCCTCGAACGCGCAGTTCCCCAGACGCGTCAAGATGTTGTGCTGATCTATGCCTCCGTCATGGGGATGAGAGAAGGGGCCTTGTTCGAGGAGAACTATGTGAAGAAAATCTATCCCCAGTGCATTAAAAAAAAACTGTGGTCCGCCATTCAAGTGACCACTGCTTCGAGCCTTTGTGCCGTAGCCGATCTGGTCCTAGCGGCGCCCAAACAGTACAAGGGATTTGTGACCCAGGAATCGTTTCCTCTGCAAGACGTGCTGAACAATCGGTTTGGAGCCTGTTATCGATGATAGCTCTCGCGGAGATTTTGAAGAGATTAGGTTTGAACGCCATCAATGCCGGAGGCAGTACCGGATCCCATTGGTGGTCCTCCAGCGAAAACATGTCGCTGTTGGAATCCGTGAATCCCGCGACCGGCGAGACGATTGCGCAGACTCGTGCCTGTTCAGCCGATGACTATGAACAGATCGTGCGAGAGTCCATTGAGGCATTTCAGCAATGGCGGCTCATTCCGGCTCCCAAGCGGGGAGAACTCGTGCGGTTGATCGGCGCCTCGTTGCGAGAGCACAAAGACTTGCTCGGCTCGCTGGTGTCGCTCGAAGTCGGCAAGATTAAAGCGGAGGGGGACGGCGAAGTTCAAGAAATGATCGATATGGCAGACTTTGCCGTGGGTCAGTCGCGCATGTTGTATGGCACGACGATGCATTCCGAACGGGCACAGCATCGAATGTCGGAGCAATGGCATCCGCTCGGACCGGTCGGTGTCATTACGGCCTTCAATTTTCCAGTGGCAGTCTGGGCTTGGAATGCGTTTCTGGCTGCGATTGCCGGAGATACGGTCGTGTGGAAGCCTTCACCGAAAGCGCCGCTCTGCGCGATCGCGGTGCAGCATCTCTGCAACCGAGTGATGGAGCAACAGGGCTACCGAGGGATCTTCTCGCTGATCGTGACGGCCGAGCAGTCCATCGCAGAGATGTTGGTCCAGGATCGCCGAATCCCGTTGATTTCATTCACGGGGTCCGTACCGGTCGGTCGAACCGTGGCCGCTACCGTTGCGCAACGGCTGGGGCGAACATTGTTGGAGCTGAGCGGGAACAACGCGATCATCGTGGATGAGATGGCGGATCTCTCCTTGGCGATTCGCGCCATCGTGTTCGGGGCGGTCGGCACCGCGGGTCAACGTTGTACAACGACCAGACGGCTGTTCGTTCACGAGTCTCGTTATGATGAAGTGGTAACCAAGCTGATCTCGGCGTACAGACAGATACGCATCGGCAATCCATTGGAGTCAGGCGTGCTCATGGGGCCGTTGATCGATCGAGCTGCAGTCGAGGCCTATCGGAAAACTCTCGAAGAGGTGAAGCAAGCGGGGGGGAAAGTCCTCTACGGAGGGCAGGTACTGGATCAGCCGGGCTATTTTGTAGAGCCGGCTATCGTGAAGGCGGAGAATCATTGGCCCACCGTCCAGCGCGAAACCTTTGCGCCGATTCTCTACATCATGCCCTTCAGGGCGCTCGACAACGCGATCGCGCTACAGAATGCAGTCCCTCAAGGCCTGTCATCTGCAATTTTTACGTCCGACGTGCGGAGCAGCGAGCGGTTCACGTCTACTGTCGGCAGCGACTGCGGGATTGCCAATGTGAATATCGGGACGTCAGGAGCGGAAATCGGCGGCGCCTTTGGAGGCGAAAAGGAAACCGGCGGAGGGCGCGAGGCTGGCTCGGATGCTTGGAAAGCCTATATGCGGCGGCAGACGAACACGATCAATTGGGGCAGCGATTTGCCGTTGGCCCAGGGCATTCAGTTCAGCTCATAATATCCGTACCTGACCAACAGGGAGCGTGAATCATGGAACCAGGTGTCGATCTCGATGCTCTGATCGCCAGGATGATTCAGGAGTATGTGTCACGCAACCAGGCGGCCAAAGTCCTACGCGACTCGCTGGACGAATCGGGAGTCGGCTTCTATCCGGTTGCAGACCATCTCACCCTGCGGACGATGGATATCGACCGACGCGCGGCGGAATTCACGAAGCTCGGGTATGCATACAGTGAAACGCTCGAGTATGAAGACTGGTATGCGAAGGTCTATCGAAAGATTGGCTATCCCGCACTCTTCGTGGATCAAGCCTATCCCGACGATCGAGGCCGTACGAGCATCATCCCCGGTTGGGTCAAAAAATTTGGCGATCAGGTCTTCCATCATGTGGCAGTGCGTGTGGAAGACATTGACCGGGCGATTGAACAGTTGAAGGCGAAGGGGGTGGTCTTTACCGGTCAGATCGTCGGCGCCCGGGGCGGCCAGTTACGGCAAATCTTCACGGCGCCGGAAATGATGGACGGCCAGCCTTTCTCCGTGCTCGAACTCACCGAACGTCACAGAGGATACCAGGGTTTCTCGCCTCCTCAAGCAGACAGTTTGATGAAATCCACCATCGCTCGATAGCGTCCGCCCTCTCCCGCATTATTCATAGTCGTTTCCGCACGACTCGCGAACGCGATTGATAAGATCCCCAGTTTGTATCGGTTAATGCAATAAATTTGACTATTGACTATTCTCAATATGTCGAGTAGTCTGGACATATGGACATTAAAGAAGCTCTCGCCGCTTTCGATTCGCTGTCGCAGGATACTCGATTGCGAGTATTTCGTTTGCTAGTTGAATATGGCGAAGCTGGTGCGCCTGCCGGTGCATTGAGCGAGGCCTTGCATATTCCTCACAATACGCTGTCGTTCCATCTGTCGCGTATGAGCCATGCGGGCCTCGTCGTGTCGAGACGGGAAGGAAGGTCGGTTATCTATTGTGCCAACTTCGAGTTTTTTTCAGGGCTGATCCGATACATGGTGAAGGATTGCTGCCGGATCGAATTTGCCAGCATCCGCGACGATAAAAAGCGAAAATGCTCGATCATCGAACTTTCGCATTGTTGCGAACTATAGGAGGACGTATCATGAAACGATTTCACATCCATGTTGGAGTTGAGAAACTCGACGAATCCATCCGGTTTTACAGTGGCCTGTTCGGCGCGGAGCCGGTGAAAACGAAACCGGACTATGCCAAATGGTTGCTGGAAGATCCCCGTGTGAATTTCGCCATTTCCACAAGGGTGAGTAAAGGTATGGACCATCTTGGCATTCAGGTCGAGCAAGAGAGTGAACTGGCAGAGTTGCGCGAACGACTCAAGACTGCCGACGTGGATGTGGTCGAGGAAGGAGAAACAGTCTGCTGTTACGCCCGGTCGAAAAAGTCGTGGATACAGGATCCTGCCGGCATTCCGTGGGAAGCCTACCGGACGATGGAGGATGCCCAGCTCTTCTCAGGCCATGCCGATCAGGTTGAGGGTGCGTGTTGTACGCCGGAGACGATGGGACAGCCAGAGTGTTGTATCCCATCCGCTAAAACTGCAGGGTGCTGCGGCTGATGAAACCGGGCCTGCTAAAAGTGCTGGTCGCGTGCACGGGTAATTCCTGCCGCTCCATCATGGCTGAAGCCTTGATCAATAATCTTGGGCCGAGGCCGGTATCTAGCATGAAGTGCCGGAAGTGTTCCAACGGGATTCGTTCATCCGAAATCCATTGAGACGTTACAACGGCATGGCGTAGATCCGGCCAGATACGCAGCAAGTCGTGGAATGAGTTTGCTGAAAAGTCCTTTGACCTGCTAATCACGGTGTGCGATCAGGCTGCGGGAGACCTGTCCAATCTTTCCTGGCAGCCCCAAGAAGCTGCATTGGAGTACGCCTGATCCGGCCAAAGCTACTGGATCAGGCAACGAAATAGACGCGGCGTTCGATAAGGCTTTTTTTATGCTCAAGAATCGCGTCGAGGAATTCATGAAATGACCGTCTCGCCTATCGTTGTCTGACAGACTGGATATTTTCTGCCATGCCGATACAAGCCCTAGTTAATCGATACAGGCCAGTCAGCGTAGCTATAATTTGAACGACCCACATTTATCCCCAAGCTTTCTCTCCCCGCTTTAAGAGTCCACGCAAGAGTCGCCGCATCTGTTGTCTGGCCTCTTCTCGACGCCGGCGTTGGCGCTCGACCATGCGTCCGGCGACAAATGCGGCCCGCGTGCTGGTCGAGTGCTTCAGGAACGCCCGGATATGCGTTTCAGCTTGAATGGCGTCTTGGTGCATGCCCAAAATATCCTGCACGATACAGGCTTTGTTGATGAAACGTGTGGCCGGCTTGCCGACCGTCGGTTCAGCGAGCTCGGCGGCATAGCGAGCCCGTTTTGTCCTGATCCTCGTCTTGTGACTTCCGGCATTGTTCGGTGCGTCACTAACCTGGCGAATCGAGAATCGCAACTTTGTGAATTCCTGTTTGGCGAGGTCATGCGATGTGACGGTGGATTCGACGACGGGAAGATCTTGTGGAATCTGCTGGAGTCGCCTGATGAGGCCGAGATACCGCTCGTTCTTCAGCTCGTTCAGCAGGACCTCCTGGGCATTGTTCCGTTGGGCTTCCAGATGGGCAATGAATGATGTCAGAGGCCGGCGGTCCCGTGCATCCAGCGCGGTAGACTCCTCACGGAAATAGGCAAGCTGCACGTCGAGGTCGCGGGCCGGTCCCAGCAGTCCGCCGAGCCAGCGCAACTCATCCCGCAATGAGTCTGCCCATTCATGAACGAGTAGGGGGTTAGCGGCGCGGAGGATCGCACGCAATTGTCTCGTGGCCACACGCATTTGGTGCAGGCTTTCAGGTTCCTTTCCGAGCCTGGCGCCCGGATCATGCACAACCAGCCATCGGACATGGCGCGCGAAGGCCCACTTCACATGAGTCAAGGCCGGCGCATCCGATGCCGGCGGTGGCTCAAAGCCAGAGGCTACCAAAGAAAGCGCGCGAAAGAGCTTGGGGCGTCCGTCATGATCTTCGGCTCCAGCTCGACGGAGTTGCCGTTCGAGGTTGGGTAGTGTGCTGTCCTTCCCGTTCACCTGTTCAATTTCGAGTTCTCGAAAGCGCTGAAGGATCGCTCCATCCTTCATAACCGATACGTGGTCGAGCGTCACGTCTGCGACAGGGACACGGTCGATACGCACGCGGATTCCTGTCCGCCAGACTCGCAAAGTCGTCACGGGAATCAGTTCCCGTTGTCCGAGAGGAAGAAAGAGGGTATCGCGGAATGTCGTCGGGGGAATAGACCGGCGATCTACCAGTTCAACTTCCTGTCGATTCTTCAACAGCGGAAGTTTCAGCTGCCAAGCCTGTTTCCCACGCTCAATTCGATGGCGCAAGGTGATTCCAGCGTGAGCCAAGTCGTACTGGGAGGTGTCGTAGTAGGTCGAGGTCAGCCGCCGTCGAGTAATCGGAGTACCGGGGAGCTCAGGCAGATGAAAACGTTCATTGATCGCCAGTTTGATTTCACGCACGACTGTTGATTGAACGGTTGGATTGACAGCAGCGGGGTCTGACGGTTTCGAGAGAGGTTTGTTGGCACATGCCATCGCGGTCTCCTTGCGGGACCTGTAGGTGTAAATGTCGCAGATGAAGGGGAGGGAAGCAACCCTAGTCTATCTGGGCGCTAGTCTGAATGAGTTCCACGTTGGATGCCGCCCTCCACCTCCGTGGTGACAGCAGAGTGTGAGCATCGTCGGATTTTTTCAGCCTCCTGCCAAGTGGGTACCGGCTTTTACCATCGGACTCAAACTTAACGGAGAATTAATTCTGTCGTAACGATATGGTGTTTGTCTGAATCCTATTATTGCTTCGCAATGTTGACCGATACTCCACTCAGAGCAGGCGTATACGGTTTTGTGCTCATCTTTCTGAAGTCCGAGTCGTTCGCGAAGTCGTTGAAGAAATCTTTGGAAACGGGCGGTTATCGTGGCGCAGCGGTGACCACGGAGACCCGTGCTCTTTCGGAGGCGGAGTGAATGTACCGTCCTTAATTATTCTTGACCGTCGCTCCAACTCTGTCGCCAATTTCGTCGGATGAGAATATTGAATAGAGTTCCGATTGTCGCGGTGCAGGAGGGAGATATATCCTGCTACGACGAAGAATGTCTTAAAGAATATGATCAGGATATAGACTTGGTCGTGTGCGGCCAGAGTATCCGCGAGATTGTCGCGCGGGTCCGCGCCATCCTTCGCCGCCGAGCGGCCGGCATCGAGCCGCATGCCCAGTATCGCGTGGGGAACCTCCTGATGGATCTGAATTGTCATGAAGTCCTGGTAAACGGCCATGCCGTCGATCTGACCCCCAAGGAATTCCAGATTCTCAAGCAGTTCCTCGAATCGCCTTGCCATGTGCTTTCTCGCCAGGAGATGCTCAACCGTGTCTGGGGAGAAGGTTATGCTCTCGAAGAACACGCACTTGAGGTTCACATTCATTCGCTGCGGCAGAAGATTGAACAGAACCCGTCTAGTCCGACATTGCTCCTGACCGTCCGGGGTGTGGGATACAAGTTGCGAGCCTAGGAGAGACTATTCGAACAGGCTCTCGGCCCGATCATTCATAAGCGCATATGTTGCAATCGCCCATCCGCTGCTCTTGCGCGGCAAGCGTCGTGTGTGAAGCCATTCCAGAATCTGTTGACCTGTTGAACGTTCGAATTCATCAGATCGGGTCGACCAAATCAGAAAACAGGCAAGCAAAGGATCCCGTCTTTCCCGCATCTGGTGCAGGTGAGACGGGGTGTGGGTGGAGAGAGTCGGTAAGGAGAAATTGGCGGTTAGAATTCGTCGATGGCGACAGGATGAAGCAGATCACGGACGGAGAGGGTGCCGATCACTGCTCCACCCTTGGTGACACCCAAGTGGTGGGTCTGGTGCCTATTCATGAGATCTGCCGCTTCGGTGAGCGGGCGGCGCTCTTCGATCCCAATGATCGGGCAGCTCATGATGTCTTCGACGGGGATAAAGTAGGACGATTTGTCGGCTCCCACGAATTTCTTTACGACATCAGATTCCGTGACGATACCGATGATCTGTCGATCGTGAGACACTAACACGCTTCCTACATTGCAGGCCTTCATCAACTTGGCAGCCTCAATGACCGAGGTGCCTGAATCTACTGTCACGAGATCCCGCTTCATGAGTTGACTGACTGTGACCATGTGTCCCCTCCTTTAATATGAGTAATTATATTGGCGTGATTCTACCAAGCTGGCGTTGCGCGATAGTTAGAGGTTTGTTACTGATGTGTAAATTTAAGGTCTGCCTAGACATTGTCGGAGAGCGACTGACGACGGCCTGCTGTTTAGTGACGGTATCGCCAATTGGGACCAGGAGAAAACCAACAAGTGTCTCAATGCCCACGGTGTCTCGATCATCGAGATCACCAAACGAAGCGGATTTCCATGGGACCGGCGGAGAAGACGCGGCGAGTGGGATGTCGTCCGCCCGTCGCCGTTTGCCCGACGCATCACCGGCATGACTCCGATCAACATCGGCGGTCCAGCTGCGGGCGATCCCAGGTTCGCGACCACCGCGGATCCGACAGGCACAAGGGTGCTCGGGACGCTGAACAATTGCGCCATGGGCTTCACGCCGTGGGGGACGTATCTCGCATGCGAAGAGAATTTTAATGGATTCTTCAGAAGACTCTTCCTGAGACCACTGTGGAGAATCGATATGGGATCGCTGCCTTCGGGTCGGGTACGCGGTTGTATACCACTGACATGAGGTTCAACGCCGACGTCGAGATCTAATGAACCGAATCGCTTCGGTTGGGTGGTGGAAATCGATCCGTTTAGGCCGAACTCGACTCCCGTGAAGCGCACCGCGCTCGGCCGTTTGAAGCACGAGGGCGCGTGGGTTCAGGAAACCAAGGATGGCAAAGTGGTCGTCTACATGGGGGACGACGAACGGAACGAATACATCTACCGCTACGTCTCGAACAAGCCCTGGCGCAAGGCTCGTTTCTTGGGGATCAACCCTCTCGACGACGAGATTCTCTATGTCGCAAAATTCAACGCCGACGGCACGGGCGAGTGGCTGCCGTTGACGCCCAGCAATCCTGCCCTGGCGGCCGGCAGCTGGACGCTGAACGATATCCTCATCAACACTCGCGGCGCGGCTGATGCAGTCGGTGCCACCATGATGGACCGGCCAGAGTGGATCGACACCTTTCCCGAGTCACTCACCGCGATCGCAACCCTTACCAACAACAACCGGCGCGGCACGACACCGGTGTCGGTCAACAGCCCCGATGGCTCCATCGCCGCCGGCTCGGCCCGGCCATCTATAGATGCTCCCAATCCACGCGTGAATAATGTCTACGGCCACATCATCCGCTGGTTCTATGGCAACGACTTTTCGGAACCGACGTTCAGTTGGGATATCTTCACCCTCGGCGGCGACCCATCAAATTCGACTCACGGATCTACGATCATCGGCGACAAGTATGGCTCGCCTGACGGGATCTATGTGGCGCCGAGCGGTCGACTCTGGATTCAGACCGACGTATCGACCAGCACTATCAATGCAGGCGCCTATGACGGCTTCGGCAACAACCAGATGCTCTGCGCCGATCCCACAACCAGAGGGACGCGGCGATTTCTGGTTGGGCCTAAACAGTGCGAGATCACTGGCGTATTTGTCACGCCAGACGAGGAAACCATATTCGTCGGCATCCAACATCCCGGTGAAACGCCGAACGAAGCACCCAACGACCTAGCCAATCCCAAGCAGTTCAGCTCTTGGCCAGACGGAGCGGCAGGTGGACAGCCCCGCTCGTCCTGCATTGTGATCACGAAGGATGACGGCGGTAAGATCGGCAGCTGAAGACCGAGTTGCGCGGCTCCTCACACATCAGGCAATTGAGGGACCGCGCCCGAACATCATTAGCCCTGTAACCGAACCAAGGTTCAGATGATGCGACTGAATCCCGCGCCATCGTTGGTGACTCAGGCCTCTGACCCGTCCCTCGCGCTGCAGCGGCACATGTTGGTATCGAGCCTTTTCAAATATGCGGCGGAGATTCAAGAGATAGAAGACGGGTATGCCTTTAAGTTCCGCCGCTCGGAACTGCTTATCCGGCGTATCGCCGAGTACATCGTGTTCGAGGGGCAGCACTCACCGCAACTGGTGTTCGTGCTTGTCTAGGAGCCGAACGACGGCGCTGTGTGGTTACAGGTGCGAGGATCGGACAGCGAGAAGGAACGCATTCGAATCGCCTATATGCCATATCAAATGCGTGCGAGTCCTCCACCGTAAAGAGGGGACTAGATTGAGGACCTTCACAGTCACAATTTACCCTGTCAGCGCTAGGCAATCACGGAACGGTTCCTCTTCCATCGATCGCTTTAGTGGACGGGTGTTCGCCCTCGGCTCGGTTTTGGATAGAGATGGCGTTGACGATTGAGGGCGATCACCTGGTCGCTGACGTCTCCAAAATGAATACATCGTAGAACTGGGGCCCGGCTTTCTCCCTCATAGGTCATCTCGGATACTCTCAGGCCGGCACAGCGTGTGCGCTGCATACTCTCTCCTTGTTACACGATTGTAAGTTGCGGAATCTCACTCAGGTGGTCGACTGTGGTTGGATCAGGAATTCCCCGCGAATAAGCGCTCTGGACCTGTTCACGAATCGGCATAGCAACTTCGCAAACAGGTCCGAACTGAAAATTGGCAAGCAGCCGATGAAGGCGGCCGGCCGTCTTGTCGAGATTCACGTAGTGACGAAATTCTGACAACCGCGTGTTTCGCATGCGTGGCTGCGCTGCGTCGATCTCCCACGACCGTATGTAGGTGATGATCGGTTCGTCGAGGGCTTCGATTCGTGAAAGAATGGATTGCAACACGGGGTAGTTGAGAGCGCGAAGGTATCCGCCCCCTCCTATGGCAATACGAAATCCTCCAATATTCAAGGTAGAGGGTGGGATTTCCCAGAGACTGCGCTCTTCCCAGGAAAGTCGATGGATCCATTGGTTCGCGCGAGGGATTCCTGCCAGATCATGGACGATAGGAAGCACGCTGCTGTCGTACAGAAATCCTTCTTCGGCAACGATCGGCAGGGCCCACGGTGTATGTGCGGTGATGCTCAGGCTCGGTGCACGGAATCCGATGACCTGGTGTCCCGTAATGTCCTCCAGGATATGTTTGGCTCGATGAATGTCTTGTCGAAAACTCTGTGGGGTTTGCGCCGCGACTAACTCATGCCCGTAGCCGAGACAGGCAATTTCATGACCAGCTGCCGAGACCGTTCGAATGACTGACGGATGCTGCTCAGCCAGCCACCCAAGCGTAAAAAACGTGGCCTTCGTTGAATGGCGTCCTAGTATCTCGGTGATGCGCTCGACGTGTGTGTGTATTCGACTCTCGAATGACGACCAATGGCGCCGCCGCATGGGAGAATCGAATCTCGACGCGTGAAAATGCTCCTCGAGGTCAAAGGTCAAAATATGGCGCGGTCGTTTGCGGATACCTTGCATGGTGATCTCCTCGCTCGGATTATTCATTCGCACGATCTCTACCATCCACGGCACAGAACGAAATATCAGTGAACTCGATTGAATAGATCTACCAAGGTATTGAAATCGATCCTGTACGATCCCATGGCCCCATCTTATCCACTACTAGGAATTCCCCGAGTGTTTGCAACTGGAGCGACAGGGGACCAGCAGAGTGAATCGGGCTACATTCCCGGCGTCACCCCCCTGGGGGCATACTTCTACTCCGTTCAAGGCATCGGATGGTCAACGGCAGATCAATTTTGTGTTACGCGTGGTTCGTGCGCGCATGGATGGGGAGTGGCCGTCTATCGGTGGAAGGAACGTCACAAGGCGGGAAAGAATGAGAAGATATCGTTGAACAAATCGCTGATACCGTTACCTCTCCGGGACTTGATCGGACAGCTTGTATCCGATGGATTTGACCGAGATGATGGCATTATCCAGTAACGGGATCTTGAGCTTGAGCCGGCGAATATGCACGTCCACGGTTCTCGTCGTGCCGTAATAGTCATAACCCCATACCGCATTCAAGAGGACATCGCGGGTCAACACCTGGCCAGGGCGACGCAAAAGTTGTTCGAGTAGGCCAAATTCCTTTGCGGTCAAGGAAACCTCTGTGCCGTTGACCAGTGCTTCGTGTCGTGAGAGATCCATCAGCAGTGGACCATAACCATAAGATACTTGCTTTGGGTCATCGGTCCGTTCTAATCGTCGGAACAGAACTTTGACCCGCGCGACCAACACTTTAGGGCTAAACGGCTTGGTAATATAGTCATCCGCTCCCAGTTCGAGCCCGATGATGGTGTCGGACTCTTCGGCCTTGGCAGTCAACATGAGGATGGGGAGCCAGGCGGTGTCTGGTGTGGCTCGGATCTTTTTGCAGACTTCCAGCCCATCGATCTCAGGGAGCATGAGGTCCAAAATAACCATATTGGGGCAGTCGGTTTTGATTAGCTTCAGACCTTCAGCACCCGTCGTCGCAGTTGTCGTTCGAAACCCGTCTTTTTCAAGATACAGTTTCACCAGCTGAGCAATGTCAGCTTCGTCTTCGACGATCAATATCTTCTTGGGCGCTTGAGTTGCCATATAGTCACAGAATGAGTGGTTCGGAGCGACAGTGAGAAACTCATGGATCTGGATAACTCATGGAGAGTAATAAACTTCTCATGTTACAGATGTATTAACAACGATGAGGTTGACATAAAATGCAAAAACTAGAACGTCTTTGACTGCCCATAAATTCATTCTCTGTATGAAAGAAGCGAAGGGGAGGGTGAAGACATCTGTGACCCGCCCATGTATTTGTCTGCGCCTCGCTCAATGCCATGGTCTTTTCTTTCCTGCGCACTCAAGTAGCTTCCGGCTTCGGCTTTCTGTATAGTAACCGTATTCGAACCTACCCGAATGCCGCCTCTCGCTATATCATCTATCCATCGCATCCTCAGCCGGTTTGTTTCTGTCGACCGTCAAGAATTGCGCGCCCTCCTCTGGTCGTTTTTCTGTTTCTTCACCCTGCTGGCCTCGTACTATGTCTTGCGGCCGGTGCGCGATGAAATGGGCGTGCAAACTGGTGCGCAGAACCTGCCGTGGCTCTTTTCAGCCGTGTTCGTCTCGATGCTGGTGTTGGTGCCGTTTTTCGGCTGGATCGCCGGCCGTCTGCCGGTTCGCCGGCTCATACTCACGATCTACCTATTTTTTTCGAGCAATCTGCTCTTTTTTTTCCTCGCCTTGATCACCGATGTCCCCCGCACGACGGTGGCTCCGGTGTTCTTTGTGTGGCTGAGCGTCTTCAACCTGTTCGTGGTCTCGGTGTTTTGGAGCGTCATGGCGGATCTGTATTCCACCGAGTCTGCGCGCCGGCTATTCGGATTCATTGCGGCAGGTGGGAGCAGCGGGGCTATTGCCGGCCCACTGTTTACCGCGTTGATGGTGCCGTCCCTCGGTCTGGTTCCTTTGTTGTTGGTCTCCATCGGGTTATTGCTGACAGCCATGACCTGCTTCTTCGCCGTCCTTCGGACACACCCTCGCCACAATAGGGAAGGAGCCTGCGCCACAATTCTGAAACCACGGGTTAACGAGCGCGCGCCACCCAGTCTTTGGATCGGTCTCACAAAGATTTTGCATTCTCGTTATTTGCTGGGTATCTGCCTTTACTTGGGCTGCTATTCCGTGCTCTCGACGATGCTGTATAGCCAACAGATGGTGCTTGTACCCCAAGTGGTAGGGAGCGCCGAGGAACGTACTCAGCTGTTTGCCTGGGTTGATTTTGCTGTGAACGGTCTGACGGTCCTCACGCAGGTATTGCTGACAGGACGATTGCTTGCAGGGTTCGGAGTGACGGTGATGCTTGTTCTCGTTCCGGCGTTCAACGTTGTTGGGTTCTCCGTTTTCAGCCTGGCGCCCATTTTAGCTGTGCTGGTCGTCTTCGGGATTCTGCGTCGAGCCGGGGAATTTGCGATTGCCAAGCCGACTCGGGAGACCCTATTCACAGTCGTGTCGAAGGAAGAAAAATATCAGGCGAAGAACGTGATCGATACGGTCGTGCACCGCGGCGGCGACATGGCGAGTAGTTGGTTCTCCAACGCTCTGCAATCAGCAGGCCTCACCATCGGCGAAACGGCGTTCGCCGCCGTTCCGATTGCAGTCCTGTGGCTTGCGAACGGCTTCTACCTCGGCCGTCACCACGAGCGGCTTCGAGATCGTCATCCCCACGACGATCACCGCTCTTCCGCGCAAGAAGTTCCCTGAATTGCCGCCTCATTCTCGTTCACTCGCCAACACAAGAAGCCACGGCAATCACGTCGTAGGGCTCCATTTGGAGACCATGACGTCTAGCGAATGAGACCTCATGTTTACTTTGGATCTTGAGGGAATAAGATATACGGTCCCTGCGGTTCTTTCTCTGGTGGAGTGTAGGCAGGGGCCGGTTTACCAGCAGGCCCCATATTCTTGATGAACCGATAGATGGCCCGCAGATCCTGCTCGGTCATGTCGTGGAGAGCGAACCACGGCATAGGCGGACGAAACTGAGCCGTGTGCGCGATCTTGACCCATTGGTCTTCAGAGAGGAGTTGCATGTACAGCCGGAGGTTGCTGGCATAGGTCGTTCCCCAGGGACCTCGCCAACCCATGCTATCACCGGTGAGCCAATCTTTCTCGGGTATCTTGCCTCCTGTTTCAGCATAGCCGGGGGTGTGACAATCGTTACACCCAGCGATCTTGACGAGATACCGTCCACGTTCATGATGCTCGGTTGCTGATGTGTTTGCCCGTACAGTTGTGCGAGCCTTTCCCTCTGCCATCACTGCGGTAGCCGTAGACCCAACGAAAAGGATGCACACGATTCCTGCTATGACCGGATGAATTATTGACATGATTTTCTCTCCTGATGGCTGACGAATAGGTCTCATGCCCGCTGTCTTTGCAGAAGAGCAAGGACGTTTCTGCACCGTGATGCTATCTGCTTGCTCCGCCATATGAAACCGCATACTCTTGAAGCATTCCAAGGGAGTCTGGCATGCGAGTATATTGGAAATGGGTGATTCTATCAGTCCCAAGTTTGTTGTGTGGGTTGCTCATGTTGCTTTCGACCGTCACCCCTCGGCATGCCCGATCCAATGTGGAAGCCTGGTTCCTCTATTTCGGCTTCGAGGATGTCCCGCTGTGGCTGGCGGATAAGTCTATCGATGCATGGATATATTGGATGGCGTTTGCGGGTTTCTGTGTCTGGGCGATTCATTTATATCTGCGACCTAATTTAAAACAAGGCCACTTGTCCGTGATGATTTGCGAGGGAGAGCCCTGGGTGCAGGTGGATTCAGGCATCGATCAGTCGCAGCCCGTCCCTACCACCGGAAAACTGTACACCTACCGTATCGCTTTGATCAATCGCGACAAAGTGCCCCTCAGGAATATAGAAGTGAAATTGATGTCTTTGGAAAAGAAGCCGAAGAATTTTTCCGCTGTCGGCAATCATTTGAAGCTGAGGCACGACCGGGTCGGATCGACGAACTTCAATGTCCATCCCACCAAAGATCCGCAATTTCTGGATGCCGTATTTGTCGATGTCTTCAGCTTCTTTTTAGGTCACGATGGATTCTCATCCCTTCGTCTCACATCGGTGCCGGAGGACAGCAATTGCCGTATTCCCGTGGACACATATGAGGTGAAAATCATGGCGACGAGCGAACGAGGCGAAATGGCCGTCGCAGAGATGGCATTTATTCCGCGTACTGAGCAAATCCCGGATTTCCGATTGCTCAACATGCAATCATTTCCTGGCGCGACGCGCCCTTTGAGCTAAGCAGTCCTTTGGAAGCGATCACAAGGGCTAGCCGGGCTGACACGCCCATGACTCCCAGCATCTTGCTTCTTCAAGAATCGGAACCACATAGGACGACCTCATTCATAGATCGATCTCGTCTGGTTCCTGTGTCAACCACTTCACATAATGCTGAAGCCGAGCCCGTGTATGTGGTTCGATCGCTAGATTCTCTACGGCAAACTCCTGGCCTCGTGACCACCGGACAACGGCTTGAGGAATGAGGATGTGCTGCTCATTCGGGAGCGTGACGGTGAGCGAGAGAGTTTCTCCAGGTCGCATGGGCAGATCTCCTGAGAGACGCCATCCGGTACAGGAAAGATTCCACACGGTGCCTTGGCCCTGGAATGGTCCGGCGTTGTAGGTCACAGAGCAGCGCACAGGGAAGCGACGGAATGGCCGGATCGAAAAGGGCATAGGAGCCTCGCAAGAAACATATTGTAGGCAGGGGGGTACTCAAACCGCAAGGAGAGGGAGTTGGGGGGCGGTTTCAACGACCATGTGCAAGAAGTGCAGCATGGTGCTGCCTGAAATAATGCACCCAGGGATAAACAACTCTGCGGGATATCTCAAGCGTAGTGACTTACGTGGTCGGGTGTTCGGCACCCAAGCAGTGGCATCAAGATCTTCTTGTGTGAAGCCACTCAAGTCAATGCCCTTGGTTAGTCGAGCCGTAGGGTTCCGCCTTGACGACCCCTGAGCTCCCCGCCATACTGAGACACCATGCGTGCCCTCTTCCTCATGACTCTCCTGGTTGCGCTCGCTCCCCCCTCTGGACAGGCCTCTGCTTCTCCACGGATCGACATTCCAGCAGAAGAGTTGCACACGCTGCGCACCCAGGCTAACCAGGGTGTCGCGGAAGCGCAGACCAACCTCGGCTTGCTGTATTACGACGGGCGGGGCGTGCCGAGGGATTACACTCAGGCTCGGGAGTGGTTCGAAAAAGCCGCTCCCCAAGGAGACGCGAACGCCCAATACAACCTCGGGGTGATCTATGACTTCGAGAAAGGCGTCCCCCAGGATTTTGAGAAGGCGCGGCAGTGGTATGAGAAAGCTGCCGCGCAAGGGCACGTGGGTGCGCTGAACAACCTTGGAGGGCTCTATGAATTTGGGCACGGCGTGTCGCAGGATTCTGTGCGTGCCTATATGTGGTACCACGTCGCAGCCACCCTCTCGACGAGTGACCCGCAGAAAGACATTGCAGCAGAAAATCGAGATGAGATCGGAGACCACATGACTTCCGCGCAGAAAAAAGAGGCGAAGCGACTGGCGAGTCGCTGTGAGACACAGCGGTTCAAAGGCTGCTGAGTCGCCTCTACCGAAAACCAACCGTTCTCGTAAACTCTGCGCCACATGAGTTCTTAGAGCAAGGAGCGCACAATAGATCTAACCCCGTTTCTCTTCTGTCCAACACGTCGAGCGGGCTATTCACAGGCAACCGGGCAACGCACATTCATTTCCCTTCGCAATTCACGACCGCCAACGGCGATACACAAAACGTGTCGCGTGTGGCGTCATGGTATCGTGAATATGAAGCTCCATTGGACATATGGGCCAGTATTGGAGGAGCAGCGACAAGCTGCTGGTCGCATGGTCCAGGCCGTTCGAAGCGAAAACCCTCGGCTTGAAGAATCTGTTGCGCGCAAATACTTATCGCCTTGATGCTCATCCAGTATGCGCGCAAGAGGCGTTAAGCGGCCTGCGGAGGCGGTGCGGAATCCGGCTTTGGTTTCATGGATGGGTAAGGCTTAGGTATCAGATGGAGGTTCTTCCGCGGGGACGAATACCATGTGGAGATGGGAATTGGGAGAGGGCGGGGCATTGGCATTCCACAATGATAACACCGAGACGTTTTGACAGACTGCCTGTGATCAATGCCCTTGACCATCAAGAAGCGATGGGGACATACAGCAGGAACCTTAGCGTGGCTCATACGACCTCTTGGGTCAGTCGATCCGGACAGGTTAAAGAAGCGGGTGTCACCATGGGAGTAGTGATTTCTCTCGGCCACTCGTGGCGACATCTCAGATTCAGACAAGCCCACACTCGTATTTGCGGGGGAGTCATTTTGCGGCCACATATCGTCCAGCTCAGGGTGGGTTCAGCATTCGGGCTCTGACATTTTGGACAGGTCATATTCGTCCTCCATTCGATTGAAGGCGGGGGGCACGTGGTTCGATGAAGTTAAATGTATCGGGACATACCAGAGTGTGTACTAGGAAATGCCCTAGTCTCGGCTTAAACTTGTCCTTGCACGAACAGAGAGCTGGCCTGTATGAAGAAGGCGTTTAACCTCGTCCTCCGGGAGTGAGAGTGTGTCGGGAAAATCCTGTCGCGCCTATCTCCATGGAACAAGAGCGAATAGGCGGGACCGATGGTTGAGCAGGGAAGAGGAAGAGCCTCTTCTCCAGGCTGCACGACCGTGGCTCAAGGACATTGTGCTGTTCGCATTGCCTATAGGGATGCGGATGGGAGAGATTCGAGAATTGACGTGGGAGGAAGTCGACCTATTCTGAAAAACGGTGACCGTGTTTCAGTCAAACGGAGAACTGCGAACGATTCCCGTCAACAGTCTCGTGCTCGATGTCACGTGAAAGCCTCCATGAATGTTCCAGACCAGCGCCGATATTTCGGCACCGTGCCATCACTTCGGCAGATCTTCCTCGGCACTTCGCTGTTTTCGGCTACAAAGATCCATTGGAGAGCTCCCGCAATTTTCTCTAGTTTCAGCGACATCGATGACTAAATCACGCGGAATCCCCTGCTGGAATGTGAATTGCTTTTGGACGTGACAAGATCTTTGTATATGCAACACACTGGTGAATGAAAATGGAATCGAACAAAATGAAATACGATGAGGGTATGATTGACCAGATCAGGTGTGAGTGTCTGTTTAGTCGTGTACGCATACTCAATCGTGTTCTCATGGGAATCTACGATCATGAACTTCGCCCGTTCGGTCTGAAAGCCACACAACTTAATCTCCTGGTGGCTGTGGCAAAGGTCGGTCCGGTTCGGCGTATCGACATTGGCAGGCGCCTTCACCTCGACCCATCAACGCTGACTCGTAATCTCAAGATAATGCTGACCAATGGTTGGATAAAAGAGATTATAGATGGAGAAGACGGTCGAGGCTTGCCGTTGCAAATTACGGCCCGAGGTCGTGATCTTCTGAATCGCATCGGCCCGTCTTGGAGAAAGGCGCAGGATCGCACCCAAAAGCTTATCGGGAATGATGGAGCGACACTCTTGCGAACGCTCGCGGCAAACAAGTTCGGACTTCCGTCCAGGTAAGGTGTTTTTTTGATTATGTATTTGCATATACAAATACATGCCATCCGGCACAAGAAACCGAGAGAGGAGAGACAAAATGGCAAAATCAAAAATGTTGATCACGGCAGTGCGGGGCAAATTCCTAGCTTGCCTGCTGCTACCACTCACGATGTTGCTTGGATGTACCCCTCAAGACAGACAATCCCAGCAGATTTCCCGGCCGGTGAAGGTCGCCCGAATCCTGGATCAGGCTGACAGTGTGATGAGTTTCGCCGGGGACGTACGAGCGCGCTATGAGACGATGTTGTCCTTCCGCGTGGCCGGCAAGTTGTTGGCACGACACGTCGACGTGGGGGACCGCGTGCGCAAGGGACAGGTATTGGCACGGCTGGATCAGAACGATTACCGTCTCGCCGTGCAAGACCTTCACGCGCAGCTGGCCTCGGCCGTCGCCGATCGGGACTTCTTACGCGACGATGTGGCGAGATACGGTGAACTGTTGGCGCAAAAGGTCACCAGCCCACCTGAATTCGACCGCCACCAAACTGCTTACACCGCGGCGCGAGAACGGGCAGCGGCACTCGAAGCCCAACTGGGCCATGCGGTCAATCAGTTGGCGTACACCGAATTGTCGGCCGACCGGGATGGCGTGGTGACGGCACTAGAAGTCGAAACGGGGCAGGTCGTCAGCCCCGGTCAGGCCATCGTCAAGGTGGCGCAACTCGACGAAAAGGAGATTCACTTCGATGTCCCCGAGCATCGTCTGCCGGGACTCAAACGTCGACAGACAGTGAGCATCACCCTATGGGCCGATCACGGAAAGCGCATGAAGGGCCACATCCGCGAGATTGCTTCGGCGGCCGACCCGGCCAGCCGCACGTATCGTGTCAAAGCCGCACTGCTTGAGGATCAGGAAGCCGCGCAATTGGGCATGACGGCGACGGTCTGGGTTCCTTCGAACACGCCCTCTCAAATGACCGTTCCGCTCTCGGCCGTGTTCACCCCACAGAACAATCCGGGGCAGCCCCATGTGTGGCTGGTGGATGAGCAGACCAGCACCGTCAGGTCCGTGCCGGTTCAGGTCGGTGAAACTTTGGATGGGGAACGCATTGCCGTAACGGGACTCGCATCAGGGCATTTGCTGGTCAGTGCGGGCGTCCAGCGCCTTGCGGAGGGGCAGGCCGTGCGTGTGCCGGACGCGATCGCATTGGCGATGAATGGACAGAGCGTTGAAAATGGAGGGCGTCAGCCATGAAAGACTTCAACTTGAGCGAATGGGGACTTACACACCGCGCCTTCACCGGTTTTCTCATGGCGCTTTTGCTGCTCGGTGGGATTTTCGCCTATTTCCAACTGCGACAGCGGGAAGACCCGGAATTCACGTTTCGGGTGATGGTCGTCAAAACCCTGTATCCCGGCGCCACCGCGATGGAAGTGGAACAGCAGGTGACCGACCGGCTGGAAAAGAAAATTCAGGAACTGCCTAACCTGGACTTCTTGCGCAGCTACTCGAAACCCGGCGAATCGGTGATTTTTGTTACGCCTCGTGAAGATACACCGCCAAAAGACATTCCCGACCTCTGGTATCAAGTGCGCAAGAAGGTGGGTGACATCCGCATGGCGCTGCCGTCCGGCATTGTCGGGCCATTTTTCAATGACGAGTTCGGCGATACCTACAGCCTCCTCTATGCATTTTCTGGCGAAGGCTACAGCTATGCCGAGCTCAAACAGGTGGTCGATTCGACCCGTCAGCAACTCCTGCGCGTCAAGGATGTCGAGAAAGTCGATCTCATCGGCGTTCAGGATGAAAAGATCTATGTCGAGTTTTCCGACAAGAAGCTGGCCGAATTGGGACTGGACGCCTCGGTGGTTGCCGAGGCCTTGCAGGCGCAGAACGGCATGACACCGGCGGGAACGGTGATTTCCGCACAGCGCCATCTCCCCCTACGGCTCACCGGCTCCTTCGACTCGGTGGAGAGCATGGCGAACCTTGCCGTGCGGGTCGAGGGCCGAACCTTGCGCGTCGGGGATTTTGCCAAGGTCACTCGGGGCTACATCGACCCGTCCGAATTCAAGATGCGCTTCAACGGCAAAGACAGTATCGGCCTCGGCGTCACGATGAACAAAACCGGCGACGTACTGGAATTAGGAAAGGCGCTGGAAGCGACCATGAGCCAAATCGAGGAGGGACTTCCTGTCGGGATCGAAGTGCAACGAGTCGCTGATCAATCGCGAGTGGTCAA
Source organism: uncultured bacterium (assembly GCA_965233175.1). Taxonomy (GTDB): domain Bacteria; phylum Nitrospirota; class Nitrospiria; order Nitrospirales; family Nitrospiraceae; genus Palsa-1315. The sequence continues at coordinate 19,784 of CBDDRW010000076.1, read as the reverse complement.
GACCGCCATCGGCGAATTCACGCGCACCTTCTTCGAGGCCTTGGCGGCGGTACTGCTCGTCAGCTTTCTGAGCCTCGGCTTTCGCACCGGCTCCGTGGTCGCGCTCACAGTGCCACTGGTTCTGGCCGGCACGGTGTTGTGTATGCTGCTTTTTGGGATGGAAATGCATCGTATTTCGCTGGGAGCCTTGATCCTTGCCCTTGGCCTCCTGGTAGACGACGCGATGATCGCCATCGAGATGATGGCACGCAAACTCGAAGAGGGCTGGGATCGGATGCGCGCCGCAACACATGCCTACCGCGCCACGGCGTTTCCGATGCTGACCGGAACCTTAATCACTATTGCGGGCTTTCTGCCGGTCGGTCTCGCGAAGTCCGCAGCCGGTGAATATACGGTGGCGATTTTCCAGGTGGTGGGTATTTCGCTGTTGCTGTCGTGGATCGGCGCGGTGGTCTTCACGCCCTACTTGGGCTTTCTGGTGCTCAAGGTCCGGGCGAACGGCGATACGCTCCGCCTGGACCTGTTCGATACACCGTTCTACAACCGTTTGCGCCGCTGGGTGGATGCGTGTGTTGAGCATCGTAAGACCGTCATCATCGGCACGGTGGCGCTGTTCGGCGTCGGCGTCGCGACCCTGGCCCACGTGCCCGAACAGTTTTTTCCGCTGTCCAATCGGCCGGAAGTCATCATCGACCTCTGGTTGCCGGAGGGCAGTTCCTTCACGCAAACCGAAGCAGCCGCCAAACGCATGGAGGCGCTTCTCGCCAAGGACGAGGACGTGGTGAATTATGCAGCCTACCTCGGTGGTGGTACCCCGCGGTTTTTTCTGCTCATCGTTCAGCAATTGGCGAATACCAATTTGGCCGAATTCGTGGTGATGACCAAAGACAACGGAGCCCGCGAACGGGTGATGCAACGCATTCGACTGGCCTTCGCCACGGATTTCCCGGACGTGCGCGGACGGGTCATGCGCCTCAATGTCGGGCCGCCAATGGATTACCCGGTGGTGTTCAGGGTGTTCGGCGAAGATCCCACCCTCCTTCGAAGTCTCGCGGACCGAGTGGCCGAGGTCGTGCGCGCCAACCCAAACACGGTGGATGTCAACGACGACTGGCATGAACGCATCCCTTCGTTCCGTCTCGTGCTCGACCAGGACAAGGCGCGCGCACTCGGCGTCTCAACGTCAATCCTCTCGCAAGCGTTGCAAGCCCACTATACGGGCATCGCCGTCGGGCAGTTCCGCGAGGACGACAAGCTCATCGACATCGTGTGGCGAGCGCACAAGAACCTGCGCGTCACGTCCGATGGATTGCCCGACGTCACGGTTCGCACGGCCAACGGTCGATCGGCACCGCTGGCCCAATTCGTAAAATTCGAAACCGTGTTCGAGGACGGCGTGCGCTGGCGCCGCAACCGCTTTCCGGCGATCTCGGTCCGAGCCGACGTAGCCGACGGGATGTTGGCACCCGACGTGGCGGCGCAAATCATCCCGCAGCTCAAATCCATCGAAGAACAACTGCCGGCCGGCTATTTCATCGAAACCGGCGCGGCCAAGGAGGACGCCTGGATTGCCCAGAAGTCCATCCTGATTTGGATCCCGCTGGTGGTGATAGCGACGCTCGTGCTGCTGATGGTGCAGTTGCAGAATCTGTCCCGGACCTTCCTGGTGTTCGTCACGGCGCCGTTGGGAGTGATCGGCGCGGCATTCGCCCTGCTGCTGTTCCGGGCACCCTTCGGCTTCGTGGCCCTGCTCGGCATCATCGCGCTGGCCGGCATGATCATGCGCAACTCGGTGATTCTCGTCGATCAGATCGAACAGGAAGAAAAGGCCGGACGCGACACCTGGTCCGCCATCGTCGAATCGACGGTGCGGCGGTTCCGGCCCATCCTGTTGACCGCGGCGGCCGCCATCCTGGCCATGATCCCGCTGTCGCGCAACGACTTCTTCGGGCCCCAGGCGATCGCCATCATGGGTGGGCTAACGGTAGCCACCGCGCTCACGATCTTCTTTTTCCCGGCCCTCTATGCCGCATGGTTCAAGGTCAAACGGGCGCCTCAGGCGAAGAGCCCAGAGACTGCCCATCCATTTTATCCAACACATAACGGTACGCCAGAGGAACAGCCGGTGGCTGTTCCGGGAGGTGTCGCATGAAAGCCTCATATTCAATGCTGGTTTTGTCCCTGGTTCTGATTGGGCTGAACGGCTGCACGCCGACGCGAGTCAGCGACCGCATGCCGCCACTCATAGTTCCGGAACGCTGGCATAACGCCTCAGATACTCAACCGGTCTCAACGTCCAAGGATCTCAGCCAATGGTGGAAGAGGTTCGGCGATCCCATGCTAAACGACCTGATCGACCATGCACTGGCCACCAACCACGATCTCAGACTCGCCAAGGCGCGCGTGCGTGAAGCCAAGGCCATGGTCACTGTCGCCGAGTCGGCGCTGTATCCCAGCATCGACCTGTTCACATCCGGCGGTCGGGAAAAGAGAATAGACCGAGTCATCGGAGTGCCGGGTCCACAGGGCATCGAACTGATCACGCCCACCGCCGATGTGATCAGCGGCGGACTGGCGGCACGGTGGGAAATCGACGTGTTCGGCAGCAGACATCTTCAAGCGGAGGCCGCCGTCGCGCAGTCGGCGGGCACAGCAGAGACCCAGCGCGCAGTGCAAGTCGGATTACTAGCCCAGGTGGCGACGAATTATCTGGAACTGCGTGGGATACAGCAACGTACCAACATCCTGCTGGAGAACATTGAGGTTCAGCGTGAACGTTTGAGAGCCGTGCAAGCGTTCTATAAAGCTGGCTTGGCGAATGACATGGATGTGGCCCGTCAAGAGACCCTCCTGCACAGCACGGTAGGTATGCTGCCAGTTCTGACAAGCACGGCGAAAAACTTGATCCATCGACTCAGTGTACTGCTGGGAGAAACCCCAGCGAGCTTGGAAGAGCGGTTGACTCATTCCAAGCCGCTGCCTGTAACCCTGCCGAGTATCCCCAGGCTCCTGCCTTCGAGTTTGCTGGAGCAGCGGCCGGATCTGCGGCTTGCACAGACCGAGGTCATTGCGGCCGCAGCGGGACTCGGTGCGGCGCGAGCGGATTTGTTTCCGAAATTCGTCCTGTCGGCAAGCGGGGGGGTCGGCGCATTGGCGGTCGGCGGATTTCCCGGTCTGGTAGAAAGTGTGTATGCGCTTGGGTCGGGTCTCACGGCGCCAATATTCAATGCTGGCCGCATCAAAGCTCATATCACTGCGGCGGATGCGCGGCTCGATCACGTCGCGGCCAACTATGAGAAGACCTTTCTTCTCGCCTTGGAGGACACGGAAAACGCATACGTCGCGCATACCGCGTCCCTGGAGCGCCGCGATCAGTTGGTCCGGGCCGAGACGGCGGCGGAACGATCTCACGCCCACGCCCAAGCCTTCTACCAACGCGGAGCTGTGGACTTCCTGTCGGTACTCGACGCTCAGCGGACAAGGCTTTCAACCAGCGACGACCGCACCAAGGCCGACACTGCGATGCGCGTAGCCTTGGTCTCCCTGTATCGGGCCTTTGGCGGCGGCTGGTCTGGCGAACCTTCGGTGGGTCGCCCGCCGTCTTGAGGGATCTCGTTGGTCATGACCCTGAAGTCCTCACAGCTATGCGGAAACGACTCGACGACAGAGAAGCCGGTTCGATGGGGAACAAACCTTAAAGATGAGCGAGAAGAAAGGAAGAGGACAATCATGGACCACATGACATTTACGACAATCTTTTCTTTGCTAACTACGATGGGGATGGTGCTGCTGATTATGTGGGGCATGAGTACCGTGGACCCGCAGGGCCAGCGTGAAGCGGTCCAACAACCATTCAACTTACCAGCTCGTGGGAAGAAAAGGGTGGGGAGTCTCAGACACAAGATTCCGTCAGGGAAAGGAGGTACCTAGTGACCTGTCTACGCTGCGATGGATCAATGGTGCATGAGAAGTTTGAAGATCTTGACGGACTCTGGTCGAGTGATCATGAGTTTACCGGATGGCGTTGCCTCAACTGTGGGGCCATTGTCGATCCCGTGATTGCTGCACAAGCGTAACACGTCGTCCCAGAGGAACACCCTTCATTACCGGACCCTGGGCCTATGAAGCTCACCCTTTCACCCCCATTCAGGAGGAAGCACAATGCTAAGACCTAATAGATGCTCTCTCACGATTACTACCATTTCTCTGATTGCGGCTATCCTGCTCGGAAGCGGCTGTACCACAACTTCCCCTTCTCTATCTCAAACGTACAACTCCGAATTGGAATATCTGAAATCGCTGCATCAGGCGGGTCCAGTTACTGAGCCTCAGCTCGTCGCATTCTTGATGCAGCAGTTCATGAATGCCAACCAGCAGCACGCCGCCATCGCGTTCTTCGAATCCTTCCTACAAAAGCACGGAGGGCAGCTTTCTTCCGAACAAACAGGGTTATATTTGAGCGCCTTGGGCGTTCTGCGCGCCTCGTATGCCAATCAGGTGTCCCTATTGAGTCGAATCGCTTGGGTGAATAAGACGATCGAGATCTTAGAGCAGGCGCGGACTCTCACCAAGAACGAATACTTTCTCGTACGATGGATGATAGGCGTTGTCTATGCACAGCTCCCCGATCGATTCAACAAGGCCGACGCCGCCTTGACCGATCTCAAATGGTGTGTGGACAACATCGCGAAGGCACCTCATGTCGGTTGGCTGCGCGAGCCGTACTATCACCTGGCCGCGCTATACGATCGGGCCAAAGATTCACAACAGGCGCAAGCCTATTTGCAACTGAGCGGCCATGACGGCTTCAACAAACCACTCACACTGACTACGCCGTATGCGGTCAATGCCACCAAAGGCTTTACGTTTCATCCCAAGCGATTAAGAGAAATCGTTCCCGGCAAGATCTTTAATCTGTCGGGTTTTGAGTTCACCGAGTATTACTTCATCGTGTCAAAGGACGGCAAGGAACTGATATCTATCGACGCGGGCACCCGGCCCGACGCGGCCCAGGCCGCTTACGAGTTCTTGCGACATCGCTTCCCTCACCTCCCCCCATTGACGACGGTATTTGTGACTCATAGCCATTGGGACCATATTGGCGGGCACCGTTATTTCCACGATTTGGGGGATGTAAAGTTCTACGCCAGGGACAACTATCGTCAGGAGTTGGAGATCGTTGGCCCAGGCACGCGAGGATTTCGCTACTTTTTTGGCAGCGATTTTAAAGATGATTTCATTACTGATTTCAAGCCCGATATCACCGTCGGCACGCGTACTGAAATCACAGTAGGAGGGACTCGCTTTGCGCTCATTCCAGTTCCCGGTGGAGAAACGATCGATGGACTCTTTATTCATGTGCCTGAGCACGACACGCTGTTCGTCGGTGATTTCATCATGCCGTATCTCGGCGCTCCCTTCGTTGAAGAGGGCGACCCCACGGGACTCTTAGCAGCCATTGATGTTGTGGTTTCCCTAAACCCCAAGCATCTACTCCACGGACATGAGCCGCTCACGCGGATCTGGAGTACTGCGAGCATGCTCGCTAATCTAAAAATCCATCTCGAATGGCTTTACCAAGAAACTCTGAAGGCTACCCGGAATGGCATGAGCCGAGCGGCGATCCATCATCAAAATCTGATGCCGCCATTCATCCATCAGCATCCTGAGGTGCACTTCCCCTTTCTCGTCATGCGAGAGAATGTCATCAACCGAATATACGATCAGAATATCGGCTACTGGCAGCCCGACCTTCAAGGCATGGACCATCTGAGTCAGGAAGAGTTCGGTTTGTTATTGACGCACTACTTAGAGCGTTCAGAACAGCAGTTGATCAATGCTATTGAAAACATGCTGGAGAGCGGCGACCACGCACTCGCGGCACGCACAACGACATGGGCACTGACTCAATATCCGTCCAGTGCCAAGTTGCAGGAGCTTAGGAAGATGGCTTTCTTGAAGCAGAAAGAGAAATACCAAGAGCTCAACCCCTTCAAGGTTATTGTGTACTCGGAGGCGATCCAGCATGGAACGCCACAGTTGCAGCATACCCTGCCTAACAAAGGAATGGAGGCGGACGCTCCTTAACGTCGCGTGTTGTGGCCCACTTAATATTTAAACAGGGAGATGAACCAATCCGTTTGTTCTGAGGCTAGGGGGCCTAGCCTCAGAACGGCTTCGAGGCTTTCTTCACTACCACCGTCCCTATAGATACGGGATCTCCTAGATTCTAAGCGTTCTTGGCGATCGGCAGGAGACCCACTACTCCCCTCATCTATGGGATAATCATGGAGTCATAGCAATGGTATTGCATGCTACGTGATACACATGACCTAAGCGGTTTCTGAAAGAAAAAACAGGGTCTCACAGCACCGTCTATCAATGGCTATAAAAAGAGACAGGCGAGATCGAGTATGCCGCCGATGCCACTCTAGACCATATGGGAGAGAGTGATGAAAACGAAAGTCCGTTCGAGGTACGTTTAATGAAGAACTGATACTGTAACTTCAAGGGTTTTGGCGGCGTACTCCATCGAGAACGGGACTGGTGGTTTACTGAATTGCAGGGAGCCCGCTCCTGCACCATAGACGAGGAGGTGCCTTATGGATCTCTTTGATAAGTCGAGAAAGGATATGGAGGCCGAAGTCAAGAAATCGTTCAAGTGGGTCGTGCTAACGGCCCTCTTCGGGTTCCTGTTGTTGACGTGTTATGTCATGCTCACGTGAGCCCGCTGAACCAATCGTAGACTGGTTGACAGAATGGCACTGGCGACAAGCTCTTCAGACTCATACCTTGATCAATATTCAGTAGTATTTCCTAAACGCGCATTCCGAAGATGGGCGAGAGGGTAATGGGAGAAGATACTGCTGAATCATGCCGGCGGATCCAGCCGCCCACCCCATTCGCCGTCTAGGTCGATGCCGCGCTGAGCCTTCTTCCACTGTTGCTCATCAATCCATCGCGGCCTTTTGAGAATTCCGCATTCCGCAATGCCAGCATTATATACAAACTGTTCATCAACTTTGCGCACATGAGGCTGACTATGCCGATCAGCCTATACCATACCAAACGGAGGGCATTGGCCTCTCCGTCGTCCAGGTCTGTTGAGTAGAAATGGCCCTCATCTTGCCGTCAAAACTTTCAGCATCGTCTAATTCTCGTTCCGGGAATGGATAGGGTCTACTGGGGAAGAACCCCAGGCGTGAGGCATTTATCCCAGCGCGTCGTTCCCCCGTGCCATCCGCCCCCCCTTTCGAGGTAACCACTCCAGGGCATGCGCAAATCGAGCTCTTCGATATGCTTCTACTAGTCGAGCAGAACACGCCACTAGGAGTCATAGCGATGAAGGGAGTGTGCATGGTTAGTCAGTCGATGGGATGGGAAAGCGAAGTCCTTCATCAGAATCTGAGGGGAGAAACATCATGATTAAGTCATCCATGTCAAAACAATCCTTTGCTGGACTGGCGATCCTGATACTCGTCGCCGGGTGCGCCCCCGATGGGGGTGGAGGACCCGGACCAGCGGCGCAAGCGACTGTAGCAAACCCGGCCTTGGCGAACGATTTTGGCGGGTCTGGCGTGGTGCTAAACACCTCGATCGCAGCGCCGTTTGTATTATTTCAAAACAATTCAGTATCCAGATTGGTCAATCGTGATGGGTTCGCGGTCAAGCGAGAGGGGGTGAACAACATCTACTCCCTGGGCGCCTATGTCGATCCCAATGACAGTAACCAAGTGAAGCTGTTCGTCAACGATCGCTTGAATCACCGCGTGCTGATTTTTAATACGATTCCGCAAGATGCCACGGCCCAACCGGACGTCGTGCTGGGCCAGGCCGATTTTGTTTCCGGCACACCGAATGCCGGCGTGGGAACCTCCGCCATGGGATTCAACGAAAACGTGCACATGTCTGTCTGTTCCAACGGCAAGATGTTCGTCTCTGACCGAAACAATAACCGGGTGCTGGTCTATAACCGGGTTCCAACCGTCAGTGGGACGGCAGCGGATTTCGTGATCGGCCAACCAGACTTTTCGACGAATACCCCAACCACGACGGCGACCGGATTGAATCACCCCTATGCCGCCTACTGTATGGCAGACAAGTTATTCGTGATCGAACAAGGAAACCATCGCATCCTGGTGTTCGACCCCATTCCCACTGCCACCAATCCTGTAGCCTCCTATGTGATCGGCCAGCCGGACATGGTCACAGGTACGTCTGGGTGCACGGCGGGCAAGCTGAACAGTCCGTATGAAATTCTGCGTCATGGCGACACCTTCTTTATCGCCGACGGCGGCAATCAACGCGTCTTGGAATTTGATACGATTCCTACCACGACCGGCGCTACAGCCACCGCAGTGCTGGGACAAACCACCTTCACTTCGTGTCTTCAAAACAAAGGCAACGCTCTGCCGTCCGACTCCTCCCTGGCGTTTCCCAACGCGCTGGCAGCGAAAGGCAATATGCTGGCCGTCAGCGACCATACCAATAACCGCACGATGTTTTTTGATCTTCCCGTCATCACCAACCAGTCGGCCTCCAAGCAACTTGGCCAACCGAACTTCGTCACCGCAACGAACGTGACCCCCCCGGCAGGCAACTCCGTGACGACGACGAAGGGGTTGATCTTCGATCAGCAGTACATCTGGATTGGCGATGGAGGGAACCACCGTCTTGCTGTGATTCCATTACCGTAGCCTTTAGGAGTCATAGAGCAGTCTCGCCCACTCCCCTGTTTGAGCGATGCGAGAGGGGATGTCCTGAATCAGCTAGTCAAGACACTTGGCCTCGAACTCAGCCAGGGCATCGCCTTCGACGTAGCTGTGACGGTGAACCAATGTTGCGAAAGTTTCCCCGTCCATCGTTGAAAATCATGAATTTGCTGAGTTTCTACTGATTCCATTGGTTCTGTCTAATTCGGTCGTTTTCGAATGTTTTGCGCCAAATTTAGAGCATACGTATGGGGTGAACCCCTTCGTTGAGACAACGGAATTAGCGCACTTGTGTTGGTCGGATGTGTTTTCTCACCCTCTTCCTCCCCTCAGGGTCAGAGCCGCCTGCTGGCTGAAGAAACTGTATCGTGGCGGCACCAGATGGATTGACTGGCGCCCCCGCGTGCAATCGGCTGTGATTGTAGTACGGCTCGATGAACGCGGCAATGTTCGCACGCAGGTGCTGCTTGAGCCCAAGCGTCACCTCGGTTAATCTGCTGATCCAATATATTCATGAAGCTTCTACTGCAAGCGTGGAAACAGGACTGTGACGGGCAGTCTCCCCAATCCACATTCGTCGATTCGTAAAGAACACGGAAGGGTTTCGTTTGTGAATAACCGGAGACTAGGATTGAGGCTTGTTGACCTCGACCACCGTGATGGACTGATCTTTAGAAATCGGATTCTGTTGTAGTTCCCAGTGACTTGCCACTGTGATCTTCGATCCGTCCCGGCGCTCATGGAGAAGCTGTCCTTCCCAGTATCCCTTGGTGCGAAGCTGTATCTCGATCACGTCAAGCGGGGCAGGGAAAACAGTTTTGAGAAGTTGATGGGAAGTCATCCCTAGGGCATCCTGCGCTTGCCATCCATACAATTTCTGAGCCCCGTCACTCCAGTACCGGATCGTACCATCTGCATTCCGGACCATTATCGCGTCTTTGGATAGGACGATGTCTTCCTTCTTCTTACGTGGTTCTGGCGGTTGTTTTTCAGCATACAGTTGAGTCCCGACCGTGAGGGCTCCGGCAAGAGCCTCCGCCACCACCCGATGCCCTTCGCTTGACCAGTGCGTATCATCGGATATGAATACCAGGCGGTTCTTTCTTGCCGCAGATTTGAGTGCGGGCGTGAGATCAAGAAAGCCGATGTCTGGAGAGATTTCAGATAGCATCTTGCGGAGACGATCCGGCAAATCATTGAGCTCCCACAGTTTAAGATCCTCTCCAGCCTTCTCGAAATTGGCGATGTCCCGATAGACCCTGAATTTCGTTGGAGCCAACACGACGATGAACTGAGCGCCTTCTTTCTGAACCACTCGATATGCCTCCTCAATCGCCGCCACCGACTTCTGAAGAGCATCGATCTGTCGCGTTGTGAGAGATGCAGCGGTTGAACGTTCCCCAAAATACATCCGGTGCTCTCTACCTTCATCGTCTAAAACAGTTGCAATGTTTCCTTCAACCCCTCTGTTGGGAACACAACCCTGTAAGAAACGGATCAACCAAAATAGAGAATTCTTGGTAAATGAACGGTCCCATACCGTGTCTATTGAGTTCCGTGTAGAGACTAGGGAAGAAACCTTTTCTTCGTAGTGACTCGCATCGCTGAGATCGTTACCTTCGAAAAATACCCAGACGACGGACTGAGGGTGTAGAGGCAGCGCATAACGTTTCAGTACAATAAGTTCCTGCTGTGGGCCATAACCCGATTGTCCAAGATTGGCAACGGTCTTTCGAACGATTTTCGCCAACAGAGTGGTCGCCAACATCGAACCGGATATCATGGGTGATTCAACATAAGAATCGCCAATGATCGCGATCTCGGCACTCGAAAGATCCTGCTCATTTCGGAATCCGTTCTTGTCGTATCTCAATTCGAAAGGCGCTACCTGGCGAGGCGGCAGGCAGAGAGCTTTCCCGATGTTTCCCTGATCGAATAGCACCTTGATGACATGATGTGGTTCGGGCTTAGCCAAGAGCTCCGAATCAGGAAGATAGCCTGGTCGATCCCATGGCGAGACACTCGAAATGGAGAATGGCTTCCGATAATCGATCAGCTTCAACCAGGCAGGCATTTCCGCCAACATTAGCGCAACTCCAATGGAGAGCGTCATCAGAACGAACTGACTTCTAATCTCATCCCGGGGAAGAAGAGAAATCAGCGAGTACCCACCCCACGCCACAAGATACGTTGCCACAAGAATGCTGAAGAGATGTCTTACATCGGAAATGCCGGCCTTCACGATCAGAAAATAGCCCAGGGCGAACAGAAAGAGGGTCAGGCCAATGACCTTACGCTTAGTACGATTTCTAACAATCGCCATATTCGAAATCTTCTAGAAGAGCGTATAGATAAATGGAGCAACTGCCGATCCCTGGGTCAGGACAATGAGGCTGCCCAGAAGCACGAGCACCATGATGATCGGAAGGAGCCAAAATTTCTTTCGCTCTCTCATGAAATCCCAGAGTTCCATGACAAAATCACCCATGCCCACCTCCTCTTGACAAGCTTAAAACTGGTACTTCATGTGAGAATGGGACCTTGGGGATCGGACAACTCTATAGGTCGAACTCGTCTCAGCAAATGTCTGCCGCATCGTGTCTTTGCCCATGAGGCGGCGCACAAGTCCGATTGGAGTCACCAGGGCATAAAAGACAATGCCGAGCAGAATCCTGGTGTTCATCCACCCCAGAATATGCCCAATCCACATCCACCCTGTATGGACAGGCCGTAACACTTGCGGAAGCATTCCACCACAGGCGATGAGCAGGCCTCCGGTTCCGATCGCCCAGAGGCGCAACGGCTCCCCGCGAAATACAAGCGGCCACAGACCGATCACCGTGAAGACGGCTCCTACCAATAGCCCAAACTGACGTAGTTCTTTGCGCGTGGTTGTGTGTCCCATTGCCTCCATCCCTCGTGGTACTAGTCGAGCTCGAATTCTTTTTTCCAATCGGTATCCCCTTCAAGGGGCTTCTGATCCTCTTTCCTCAGCACATAGTTCTCGATCACCAGGAGATCCATCTCCGTCCGCATGAAGCAGCGATAGGCATCTTCAGGCGTGCACACAATCGGCTCGCCACGCACATTGAAAGACGTATTCACACAGATGGCATATCCCGTTTTTTCCTCAAAGGCCTTGAGCAGCTTGTAGTAGCGGGGATTCGTTTCCTCGTGAACGGTCTGAATTCTGGCGGAGTAGTCGATATGCGTGACGGATGGGATATCCGAGCGGGGCACATTGAGCAAGTCGATACCCCAAAGCCTTTTCTGGCCCGGGTCGAATGGGAGTCGGCGTTTTTCAAGAACCGGAGCCACGAGCAACATATAGGGGCTATCACAGTTCATCTGGAAGTAATCCGACACCCGCTCTCTCAACACTGATGGTGCAAAGGGTCTGAACGACTCACGATACTTAATCTTGAGGTTTAACACGGACTGCATGGTTGTGTTTCGCGCATCCCCTAGAATACTGCGCCCCCCAAGGGATCGCGGCCCAAACTCCATACGCCCCTGATGCCACCCCACGACTTTTCCCGCTGCCAGTTCATCCGCGACACGACCATACAAATTCTTTTCCTCAAATCGACGATAGACCGCCCCAATGGCCTTCAGCCTTGCTTCGACATCCTCGTTGCTGAAAGCCGGCCCTAGATAGCTCCCATTCATTTTGTCGCGCAAATTGTCTACGGTCCTCGGTTTGTTTTCATACTGGTGCCAGGCGCTCAGCGCCGCGCCCACTGCCCCGCCTGCATCGCCGGCTGCCGGCTGAATCCATATACCCTTAAAGGGTCCCTCTCGAAGCAGCCTTCCGTTTCCCACACAATTGAGCGCCACACCGCCTGCCAGGCAGAGATAATCCACTCCCGTTTCACGATGCATCGTCCGCGACAGCCGTAACATGACTTCCTCGGTCACTTCCTGGATCGATCGAGCCAAATCCATCTCGCGCTGACCGAACTTCGATTCTGCCTTGCGAGGGGGACCGCCGAACACGTCATCGAACCTGCGACTCGTCATGGTCAAGCCGGTGCAGTAATTGAAATACTCCATGTTCATCCTGAACGTGCCGTCAGGCTTGAGATCGATGAGGTGCTCGTAAATCGCCTTGACGTATGTGGGCTCTCCATAGGGAGCCAACCCCATGACTTTGTATTCACCCGAGTTGACTTTGAATCCCGTGTAATAGGCGAAAGCCGAGTACAGAAGACCGATCGAGTGAGGAAAGGGAATGTCCCACAGTGGGGTCAGTGTATTTCCCTCCCCTAACCACGCCGAGGTCGTGGCCCACTCTCCGACCCCGTCCATGCACAGCACACCGGCCCGATGATAGGGTGAGGCAAAAAAAGCAGAGGCGGCGTGGGACTCGTGATGTTCACCGAAGAGGAACTCCGGCATTTCCGACTTGGAGAGGCCATTCGAACAGGCGAGCATTTCCTTTTTCAGCAAGCTACGCAGGAACAGCTTCTCTTTCATCCATACGGGCATGGCAGCCAGGAACGATTGAATGCCTTGGGGAGCAAATCCCAGATAGGTTTCCAATAATCGCTCAAACTTGATGAGCGGCTTATCGTAAAACACGACATATTTCAGATCCTTAATGCCAATCCCGGCCTGGGACAGACAGTACGCAACCGCACGACGCGGGAATCCCGGGTCATGCTTCCTTCGAGTAAACCGCTCTTCTTGCGCCGCGGCAACAATCTCACCGTCTTGCACTAGGCACGCGGCGCTATCGTGATAAAAAGCTGAGATCCCCAAAATGTTCATCAAAATTCCGTGTCGGTTTCAAGTCGCAAGTGCAACGGTGAATGATGGCGCAGCAAGCCAGTCGTATCGATAAACTTTCTTTCGGCGGTGAACGTTTGGTGGATAATTGGCGGATTCATCTGAAGCCGTCCAGCTTCCCCATAGAGCCACAGAATGAGAGCCACAGAATGTGAAATGACTTCGATCGCACATCCGATCACCCAGGATGCTAACTTTCTGACTCTATGGGAAAAATGGTTTAGGCCACGGCTTTCGGGGAAATCCGATAGGCCGAGAATCGCACTGCGTGTGCATGCTGACAAGGAATGCGTGGCTTAGGGACTAGGGAACATCCTAGGGGCAGCGCAGGTCTCCTATAGAGATGGTGGCACACCTCAATAACGTACTGCTTGATGGACAATGCATTGGCTGGTGCGAAGTACGGGCTATCAGGACTCTACAATATTGAACAGTGAGAAGAGATTAGAAGAAAGGTCGGGCCATGACTGGACGGTTATTGCACAGGAGTAGATATGTGACCTGCCCGATTAAGTTGCTTTACTGAACGTGTGTCCCCAATAGGAACATGCGCCTTTCAATGCCGATCTCGCCCACCTCATCATCCCGTTTTCAGGGGCCATCACGATGGCGGCGTAAGCATAGGGACACCCCTTTTTCCGTGGGAGAGAGAAAATACGCAACAAGTGGAGAGGTGTTGGATCGCTCACCTGCTCATTTTTTCCACTCCTACGACGGTACCGGCTGCGGATCAGCCCACAGGCCTTTCCACCCCTCTCGCGCACTTCCGTCTCTAACCCCTCGAGCACCCTATCTATCTGCCGGCGCATACCTCCTGACATCACTCACACGATGCAGGATAGAATGTCCGCCGCCAGACAACTTGTTCCCCTGACAGGGCGTGACCACACCCTGTCTCTCCTCTGAATAATCTCTAACTGCCTGACAGTCTTGCGACTATTCATGATTGCGCCTGTTGCCTAAATCAGTGGCAGGCAATTTGCTGCTGTTCCCAAACGGGGAAGGATCGGTCCACACATGAAGTGGGGTCATGCACACCAATCGCGGCAACCCTGAGCGCATGCGAGCAGACCGGTCTCAATGGCAGGCAGGCCATACGAAAGATGATGTGCAAATATTCCCTCATGACTTCTGGCAAAGCACTTGCCTCGGGACGAGCCATGAAGAACCGAAAAACCACAATGGGATGGGGATACCCCGTCGCCCCCGTATTGTCGGGATTGTCACGCACGCACCCACAGCCATCACCAGGGAGGTGTCACGATGCAACCCTTCAAGATCGCAATCATGGCCATTTGTCTGTTCTGCATGATCGGCGGTGCCGTCCTTATCAGCGAAGCCGCGACTACCTTTACCGGAAGCACAGTCATCGGCCTCGATCAAGTCAAACGGACGGTCACTTTCCAAACGAAAGAAGGAGACACCTGGACCCTGCCGGTCAGCGATCCCAACCTGCTGAACAAGGACCAGGTCGCCAAGGGCGATCGAGTCAGTATCGAAATCGACCTGAACGATAGAATCTCCAAGATCACGAAGCTTTCCGAGCGGACCCCATCTCCGTCTAATACCCGGGTTATGTCGGAGCCGAGGATGGAGGAATGATCGAATCGAAACACCCCGTGCAGCGACAACACACGGGGAAATATCAAGGAGGAAGTCATGCATACACCTCGGCGGGCGAAAGCAACCATCGTTGCTGTGGGAATGTTCCTGGCATACCTCGGACTGTTCTCGCAGCACAGCTTCGCGGGAGATTCCGCGCAAATTGTCGATGGATCAAGCGTCACGGTCCTGTACCACATTACTTCCCCAGGCGAGGCAGGGTTTGAAGTCAAAGACGTCAGTCAGTTCGTTCTGGGGAAACACCAGTTGCTGCCGGCCCTGGAGCGGGAAGTCACGGGGATGAAGACCGGTGAAGAGAAAAAGGTGGAACTTTCTGCGGAGGAAGGCTTCGGCCCTTATGACGTGAAGAAACAGAAAACCGTTCCGAAGAGCGACTTGCCCGCTGGGACAAAGGAAGGAGCGGTCGTCAAGGATCACGCCGGGCACCCGGCGACTGTGAGCCAGTTGTCAGACAGCTCTGCGGTGATGGATTACAATCATCCGCTCGCGGGAAAGACGCTCGTCGTGCAGCTGAAGATTCTCAAAGTCGAGAATCCGTGATCGAACATTCTCTAGCAGGGGAGGCTGCCATGGTATTTATTCCCATAGTCGTTGCTGTCATGTCTTGCGGGCTCCTGCTATCCATTGGTTATGCGGCTTCGGCTGTAGACGAAATGAAGGCTGGCCAATCTGTTTCAAGGATAGCTGGTCTATCTGCTTATCTAATAAAGAGCGATGAAGGAAAGACGAAGGGCGTTCAAACAATCAGGGGCGAGGTGTTGCGCGTTGACCACGAAAACTATTTCGTCAAGCAGTATGACGGTAAGGAAGTGCGCTTACATATCGACGAAATGACCCAGATGACCGGAAGCATTGGCCAGGGAGAGCGTATTGAGGCGAAAGTGAACGATCAGAATCACGCGCTGTCAATCCGCGAGGCCCATAAAACCTCAACGCAGTAGCTACGGAGTCAGTTGGACTGTCAGTGGAACGCGCTGGCATATGCTGAGACTCAGCATTCAATGTCTGTGAGAACATCATTCGAAAAGAGACGCATATGAGGCAGGCACTATTTTTTTTGGATCGGGCTCGCAGCCCGGTGGCCCGTGTCTTAAAAGAACAGATCTAGTCACGGACGCCTTACAATGACCTCAACACTTCTTACTCAACATTGAAAGCTTGGTGTCCCCAACGGGAATATCAGCCTTTTAACCCCACATCTAGAGCGGCTAATCGTGCCATTCTCTGGAGAGTTCAAGTTAGCAGTCTGAAAGACTGGAAAGAAAAAAACTTGCCGTATACGAGTTCAATTAATCCTGCCCTAGACAACCTAACCCCATAAGATGCCACAAACCACGTGCTTCCTGACAGGGGGACAGATAAGGCCGGTTTGTCCTCTCCCGGCATCAGAGTGGTAGCACGATCGGCAGAAGGCGAAGGAAAGTAAGTGATTACTACTGTTGTGATAAAGCAAGAAATCGTCTTTCTTAGTTCAATCCTTCGAATACTCCAGTTTTCGTGCAAATATAATATGTAGATAAACATATGGGAGGATGAGAAGGCTTGGGATAGAAGAACGCCATCTTGACACAAAGAATACAGGGGGTATTAGCATACCGCCGTTTCCAACTTTTAGCTAGGAGGTTATATGAATGTCTTAATACTTATTGGCCTTATGGCAAGTATTCTGATGGGAGATACGTTGTTTGCCTTAGAACGTGCCAATGAGGGATCCGCTAATCCCAGTGCGCAAATATGCTCGGACAATGCCTCTGCCGACAAATCTGATGGCACTCGTGGAGAAGTTCAGGTGGCACAAATTCGCTGCAATTTAGGTGGTGCACAGATGTGCGCCTCTCAGTGCAGTGTCGCTGAAAGCATCTGTAGAGGGAACAGGGGAACGGATTGTGATGAAAGATTGCAGAGGTGTCATCAGCAATGCAGAGAAACACACCATTGTAATTAGGGGCTTCCACTCCTAATCCATTACACCAGGTAACAAAGGCCACATCAGGCTTTAGATCAGATCAGAAAACGTGGACCTACTGGTTCCATTCAATTCAGTCGTTTGTGAGGAATTTGAGCACAAATTTAGCACAGCAATTGGGATGAACCCTCATTTCTTTAACGGCCTCCAGTCCCACACTCGCTCTGGAGAATTCCCACAGATTCTTCCACCCGCCGCTTCACATAATGCTGGAGCCAAGCGTGCGTGTTTTCCTCAATAATAACCGACTCTACGTCAGACTCGTGACCATCGGACGACCGCTTAGAGGAATCTCCATATGTTGCTCAGTCGGAAGGGTGATTGTGAGCGAGAGAGTTTCTCCTGGTCGCTTGGGCAGATCATCGGAGAGTCGCCGCCGGTACAGTAAAGATTCCAGATCCTACCTTGGCTTTGGTAGGGTACGGCATTGTAGGTCATAGAGCACCGCACAGCTAAACGATGGAATGGGTGAAACGCGAAGGGCATACGGGCCTCGCAAGGTTGCATTGGAAGGGGATGCGAAGAGCGGCGCAAGGGCTACAGGCGAGGATTTGCCAGCGAGATTCTGAGGCAGGTACGGGGTCAGTTTAGAACAAAGTCGTGGTGATTACGGACCACACATTCACCACACATGATGCAGTAATAGTTGTCCGCCGAATGGCCGAGAGCAATTCCTTCCACCTCCAGGTACCGATGTTCACAGGGTAAAAAAGTCGCCCGTTGTTTCCATCTCACTCTTAAGGCAGAAGCGCGTGTTGTGGTCATCATGGTTCATCATAACAGATGTCCCGCTCTGGCGGGGACAACTCTTCCCAATCCATCGTCCACAGCGCCAATCGCACGTTCAGGGCAGCTCAACTTGCTGGACTAGGCTACGAGCAAGGAGATATGCAGGCGCGTGACCGGGTTTAGCCGCTCCCCAACCGGGGGATGAACAGAAAATAGGCCAACAAGCAGGAGGACAGCTCCTGCGATGATCCAGGGGGCACGGTGCTGAACGCCATCCGTTTCAGATAAGCCGGTCGCGATGATCACCACCGCCAGCACCACATAATCGAAGTCACTGGTCCATTGGAGGACGAAATCATGGTCGGTGAATGGTCAGAGGAGGTGGAGCGGCCAGAGCGCGATCATGTTGCCGAATAGATGGATCGCGCCTCCGCCCAGATTGATCCCCAGCAGACGCGCGAAGGACAGGTTCATGAGCCAGCGGCGCTCGATCGTGGCCAGCACCAGCGCCATCACGACAAGCCCCACCAGCGTATGCGTGTAGGTGTGATGGACACGATAAAAGGCGTCTGCTCCCCAGAGATAACTGAAGGAATCGATATCCGGCGAGAACGCGGCCAGTCCCGCCACCAGCAGCGTCGATTTCCGCACCGCTGTGAGCGGACGCAGCCCCTGCCCTAGTAGAATGCCGGAACAGGTGTGCGTAATCGGGTCCATTATGGTGTCGCTTGTGGGCAAGGAAATCCGCGCATGGGAGACAACAGTCGGCAAAACCGGTGGTAACGTTGGTGCGGAATGCAACGATCACGACCGGTGCACTGACGACGGGACGATTGGCCTGTAGTAGAGCATATGATCGATTTTCTCAGGTGCATTGACGCCCTTGTGACATCATTCCACACGTTCTTCATGCTAAACGGACTAGAGTATTTTTTGGTCGGTGCGAACAGAGTGATGGACAATGTAGTCGTATCCGCCATAATTCTTGATCCATTCGGTAACACCGCCGGTATCGCTGACCAAACCGCTGACGCGAAACCACGTCTCTTTTTCATCTTGGCTCACGGTCATCACAATCGTGGCTGACCGTAACGGGGCTATCGGGGTATGTGGGCTTTGTAGATTTGTACACTGGATTTCATAGGCGAGCGATCCGCCGCCTTGTGTAAACCGGCTACGATCGGAGAGACTTGCTGTGGGGCATTCGAACCGGCCTTTACTTATGGCTTGCTGTGCAAGGGTTCCAGTAATTTGGTTGAGATCGTGGCGTGTCATGGCCTGTGCCCAATGGATGGGAAGCCCTACCATGGGATGCGTCGCACGATGAAAGAAAAAGCCATGCTTTGATTGCAGAGGTAACAGTGTGCAATAGACGAGCGTAACGACCGGGAGCCAAAGCCACCAGAGCCTCCGCCGACTACTGGTGAGGACTGCGACACTGCCAATTATCCCAATAAGACCCATGGCTATCCATGGCATGGCGTCGGACAGATACGGGTAGTCGACCGCATACTCGTGAGGTTGCCTGGGGGTCGACCATAGGGCGAGGCGGGCTCCGCCAGTAAGAAGCGCACATCCAGATGGCACACTAAGCAGCAGGGCCAATCCGATGACACTCATCCGCTTGCACCATCGTATGACCATTGAACGAAGGTAGCACGGGGTGCCCGCTGTCGAGCCGTGGTAACGTACATTCCCCTGAACTAGGCTGGGCTTCGAATTCAGGTCCCCTCACCTTGAAAGCTCGACAAACAACTATCATAGCTTGGGCATCACAATGTTTTGGTGGAGGTTGACCCTACGGCCCACTGATCGCCATCCTTGGCGGCTACTGTGTCAATTCGTATCGAACGGCATCGAGTAAGGCTCTTATCTCTAAGGGCTTTTGAAACGTCTGTCGCGCACCCAACAGCTTGGCGGCGTGTAGCCCTCCCTTCCTCCTTTCGAGGACGCCGGACATGGCAATG
>CBDDRW010000075.1:0-61998 GCA_965233175.1 uncultured bacterium | reverse complement strand
GCCTGGCTTCAAGGGAACGGTCGGCAACGGGGTAATCAGGATGGAGCCTGTTTCGGTCTGCCACCAGGTGTCCATGATCGGTATATGTCCTCCGGCTGCGCGATGGAACCATTCCCAGGCTTCCGGATTGATCGGCTCGCCGACGCTGCCAAGAATGCGAAGGGTAGAGAGATCGTATTTCTTGGGCCAGTCTTCTCCATAACGCATGAGCAGACGAATGGCGGTGGGAGTCGTATAGAAAATTGAGACACCATAGCGTTCGATCAAATCCCACCAGCGACCAGGGTTCGGATAGTCCGGTTTCCCTTCAGCGGTGAGAATCGTCGCTCCATTGAGGAGGGGGCCGTAGACGATGTAGCTGTGCCCGGTTACCCAGCCAGGATCGGCGACACAAAAATAGACATCGTCCTCCTTGAGATCGAAGACGTATTTTGTGGTGATATAGGTCCCGACCATGTAGCCCCCGTGGACATGGACAACTCCTTTTGGCTTCCCCGTCGTGCCGGAGGTATAGAGGATATACAAAGGATGTTCTGCATCGAGCGGCTCGGCTTCGCAGACCGCTTTCTCACTCTTGACCCAGTCGTGCCAATCGATTTCCTTTGGCGCGGATAGGCTTATTCCTGGTGTTTGACGCCGAAGGATCACGACGTGTTCAACAGAGGGGGAACTCGCAACGGCTTGATCGACTACAGACTTGAGGTCGATGACCTTTTTCCGGTCAAATCCGACGTCTGCGGTAATGACCAGTTTGGATTCTGCATCCTGGATGCGGTTTGCGAGGGCTGGGGCGCTGAACCCAGAATATACGACACTATGAATGACGCCGATGCGTGCGCAGGCAAGCATGGCGACGATCTGTTCGGGAACTTTCGGAAGGTAGATCGTGACTCGGTCGCCCTTCGTGAGCCCAAGCTTTTTGAGCGCATTCGCGCAACGATTGACCTGTCTGTACAGTTCGCCATAGGTGATGACCCGTTCTTGGTCGTTTTCACCGACCCAAATCACGGCCACTTTGTTCTTGCGCCAGGTGTTCACATGACGATCCAGACAGTTGTAGGCAATGTTACAGGTCGCGCCGACGAACCACTTGGCCCAGGGATAGTTCCATTCCAGAACCTTGTTCCAGGGCGAGAACCACACAAGTTCCTTGGCGACACTGCTCCAGAAGTCTTCTGGATCGGCAATCGATTTCTTGTAGGCGCTTTCATAGTCCTGGATGTGAGCTACGGCTTTGGTTTCAGCGGTAGGCTGATACACACGACTTTCCTTGAGGAGGGTATCGATGTTTTCTGCCATGGCGCGATAACTCCTTAATATCCAGGTAGATCAAGGGGGAGGCGAATCGCGCTTATTATGCTGGAGGGGCAGGGAGGAACTCAACTATGTCTTTGAAGGGGCGAAGGAACATGCAGGGCGGGTTGTGGCTGGCCGGTTGTTCTCTGGCCCCGGTCAGCCGTTTCTTGACAGTCGCGCGGGGCCGAGAGTAGGGTAAATTTATTACGCGCCATACACTGAAACCGATCGAACTGATGTTGCCGATCGCTTCCCAACGACTGCGGCCCTTCCTTCTTGCTGTTCTCACCTGCGTGCTGGTGGCGACGTGCTGTGTGTCAGTGGCGTTCGCCCAATTGGGAAAGCCGGAAGGGCTGTACTATAAGTCGTGGGCCATTGTGATCGGAGTGGAACACTATCTCCTGGCTCCGAAAATTCCAGGCGTGATCGAGGAGACCAAAACGGTTGCTCAGGTGTTCCGCCAACTGGGCTTCGACGAGGTTGTTGAACTCTACGACAAAGATGCTAGCGCTCGCCGCCTGCAGCAGACACTGTTGGATTTTTTGCCTCGCAAGGTTGGCCGCTATGATCGGCTAGTGATCTATTTCGCCGGGCATGCGGGTGTCACTCAAGATCTCGACGGCAAGGAACTTGGGTATCTCGTTCCCTGGGATGCGCAAAGGGAAAATGTGTCAAAATCGATTACGTTCGAGCAACTAAAAGAATTCAGCCGGCGTAGCGCATCCAAACACACCCTCTTCATCTTGAATGCGGCGGTTCGTGGATGGGAGGTGAGCACGGTTCAGCCATTGTCCCTGGAAGGACGATTGGCTCCTGAAGACGAGACGGAGCGGCGAGCGGTACAAGTGTTGACGGCGGGTGATAAAGGTGAGTCGTTGAGTCAGGAGAATGGGAGAAGTCTGTTCGTGCAATCGCTGGTGAATGGGCTGAGCGGCCTGGCGGATCGTAATAAAAATGGATGGCTCATGGCCTCGGAAGTCGGAGCCTATATACAGCAACACGTTCTGGAACAGTCGAAAGGCGCTCAGCACCCCCTCTTTGTGCAGCTTGAGGGAGAAGGGGATACGGTGTTGATGGAGGGGCGGAAAGCTGCCTTTACCATGGGAGCCGAGCCCCAATCACCGGCCGAACGACGACAGGCTGCGAAGATGCAATATGAACGGGCTTTCGCACTCCTGCAATCTGAGAAGTCGCCGGAGGAGGCGTTGGAGCGGTTGGAGAAAGCGTTGGAGTACGACCCCACGTTCGGCGACGCTTATGTGCTCAAGAGCTATGTGCGGTTGGAAATCCTGCCGAATCTTGACGATGCATTGTCTGCGGGAAGGCTGGCGGTGCAGTATGCTCCAAAGAACCCCGATGCTCAGTATACACTTGGGATGATTCAAGAAAAGCGCGGGCAGTATACCGAGGCAGAACATGCCATGCGTGAGGCGCTGGTGATCAATCCCAACTATGTGGATGTCTATTTCTCGCTGGGCATCCTCTATGCCGACAAGATGCAGGATCACTCAAAATCGGTCGAAGCCTTCACACGCTATCTCGAACTCGGTGGAAACCATAGCCGTGCCCGAGCAGCGGTGGCACAATCCACACCCGCGAAGCCTTAGCAGGATGCTGAAAAAGTCCTCCAGCTTCGTTCTCGCCTTGAACAGGTCCTCAACGTACCCCAGAGAGTACGCTGCGGCCTGTTCTTCGGCTGCGGCCTTGCTTGGGACAAGGCGCGTCTCGGCGCGCCAGGGTTGGGTGGGTGAGAAGTCTGGCCTTTTTGAGCATCCTGCGGGAGTGTTCTTCTGCTGTCCATGCATGCGGATTACTAAAGATCTCACGTGCCGACATGGTTTTTCAGCAGCCTGCCGTTAGGCTCGTTCGCCGCCTTTGAGATACCCCAGCCCAATCTTGACGGCTTTCCGAGTAATTTCTGCCCAGCGGGCTTGAGGATATTCGGCGAGGACTGCGGCTGCTTTAGGATCTTGAACCTCTAGACCCTGAATTTTAATAATGCCGTCGTCGATTTGAACGTCTGCCACGGGTGTCCTCCATAAGATAGCGAGATTGTTGCCATCGTCCTGCGGTTTCGTTGACTGGATAGGGGGTGCATGTTAGCATTATTTCATATGAATTTTCGAACCATTGCCACCGTTTCACCATCCTGATCATCACCTAAGGAGGCACGCGCATGAATAGGGTACTGGGATTCAAGTCGAGAATGGTCGGGGGAGGAGTGGCTATTGCCCTGATGATCGGACTTGTTGCATGCGGCGGCCCTCCGAAATGGGTGAAGCAAGGGTCAGGGGCGTTCAACGAAAAAGACAGTAAAGCTTTTTATGGTGTCGGGTCGGTATCCGGTATGCGGAATGAACCGCTGGCTTGGGACACTGCTGAAAATCGTGCCAGAGCGGAAATCGCCAAGACTTTTGAGACGTATACCGGTTATCTGATGCGTGACTATGCGGCCTCTACGACGGCGGGAGACTTTACCAGAAATACCGAAGAACAGAACGTCGAGCGTGCCATTAAAACGGTCACAACGACAACCCTCAGCGGCGTTCGCCCGATCGAGCGTTACAGGGATGAGAAAACCGGCACCTATTACGTGTTGACCAAGCTGAATCTTGAAGAAATGAAGGACAATCTCGAACGGGCGAAGGAACTCAACGCGGAAGTTCGCGATTACGTCAGAAAGAATGCGGATAAGCTCTTTGAACGGCTTGAAAAAGAGGAAGACAAACGGGCGCCGCGCTAAGGGTTCTCATCGAGCGTTTCCCTACGGCTTGCATCGGCGAGGAGGTATGGCGTGATCAGAATCGGTAAAGAGCGGATCTGGTTCGTAGCAGTGGTACTGTTATCGCTGGTCGGCTGTGCACAGGAGACGAAAATCACGAGAGTCGACTCACAGGTTATCACTGATCTGAGCGGCCGTTGGAACGATACCGATTCCAGGATCGTCGCGGAGTTTATGGTGAAAGAGGCGCTGGAGTATCCATGGCTCAACAGTTTTTCCAGTTCGAAGCAGCGCCAACCGGTGGTCGTCGTTGGAACCATTCAGAACAGCAGCCACGAGCATATCAACGTCAATACGTTTGTGACCGATCTTGAACGTGAACTGACGAACTCACAAAAAGTGACGTTTGTGGCGGGAAAGGGAGACCGCGAAGAGCTTCGCACCGAACGCAAAGAGCAAGCGATGTATGCGCGGGAGGATACGCAGAAAGCGCCTGGAAAAGAGATCGGTGCCGATTACATGATGAAGGGCACGATTGCGACGATCCTTGATGAAGCCGATGGGATAAAGGCGATGTTTTACCAAGTCGATTTGCAGATGGTGGATTTGGAGAATAATGCCAAGGTGTGGTACGGCCAGAAGAAAATTAAGAAAGTCGTCGAAAAGAAACGTTCGATCTTTTAGGTCCTGCAACGTCCGTTGAGCCCCTTTGTCTCATGCCTCACCGTCTGTATCACAGCCCGGTGGGGCTTTTTTATGTCCACTCGGTCTCTCTGTGCTGCGCTGACGCTTGTACTGCTTGCCGGATGTGGCCCCTCGGTGAACCGATATCTCCTCATCGACGCAAGTCTGCGCGCCCATGACCCCAAGGGCGCCGACGCCATTGTGCAGCAAGCCGAAAAGGAATATGGCGGGGGAAGCCGTGTGCTCTATGGCATGGATCGAGGTATGACCCTTCAACTCGTCGGCGACTATCAGCAGAGCAATGTAGTCTTGGAACAGGCCGAGGAGGAACTGGATCGTCTCTATACCAGAAAGATCCGAACGGAGGCGCTCGCGTTCATGACCAATGATACGGCGCTCCCTTACGAGGGGGATCCGTATGAACAGGTATTGATCAATGTATTGAAGGCCCTCAACTATGCGGTATTGGGTGAGTGGCAGGATGCGATGGTCGAAGCTCGTCGCATCGACCATCGGCTGAACGTCCTGTCAGATCGAACACAGGAGAAGAATGCCTATCGGGACGATGGATTTGCGCGTTATCTGAGCGGCATTCTCTATGAAAGCACCGGCGATGTGAATAATGCGTTTATTGCCTATCGAAAGGCGTATGAAACCTATGACGCGACCCGCGCATGGTCGCACACAGCCGTTCCATCTCAATTGATGAAAGATCTGTTGCGAACGGCCGAGGCCATGCATTTTACTCAAGAATTGACTGAATACCAGTCTGCATTTCCTGGTACGAGGTGGGAGACGAGTCAGGAGTTGCAACAGCTCGCTCAAGTTGTTGTGATCAGCTATAATGGCCGCGCACCACGCAAGGAGGATCAGTTTCTTGACCTACCGATTAGCCTCAACGCAGTCCAGTTGGTGCTCCTCAACCGCGGGATTTTGCAGCAGAACCGACAGTCGAATCGGGCGATGGACACGGTCTTGTACGGGCTTAACGGACGTGTTGTTCGCGTGGCTCTGCCACGGCTCGTTCTGCAAAAGACTCGTGTACCGATCGATCGGGTGAGTCTCATTTCAGATGACGGCACAGGGGTGACGGCGAACACGGAGTTGGTCCATAACGTGGCGGCTTTGGCGGAGAAGGCACTTTCGGCACGGATGGCTGGAATTACGGCAAAGGCTCTCGCCCGCGCCGCGACAAAGTTTGCGTTTGCCGAAGGGGCGACGAGAGGGGCTCAGCATGCAGTGGGGAGAGATGCGGCACCCTGGGTGGGGCTGCTCGTTGCGCTGCTGACAAAAGGACTGGCGGTGGCATCGGAAGAAGCCGACAAGCGAAGTTGGCAGACGTTGCCTGATGAAATCCATCTTGCTCGAGTATGGGTTCCGCCAGGCCGTTATCAGGTTCAGAGCGAGCTCATCGGCGGGCTTCAAGACGCGTTGAAGCCTGAGGCTATGCGGACTCTGTCTCTCGGGCCAGGCGAGACCGCGGTGCTCCTCCAGCGTGTGATGCCATGAGAGACGGATCGATGGCCGTCTGTCGAATGGGGATCGTGCTGATGGGATTGGCTGTACTGTCCGGCTGTGCATGGTTTGGAGGGCAAGCACAACCAGACTGGATCGAAGGGGTGAGTGCGGCGTATCCGTCCGGGCACTATCTCGTTGGTGTGGGCCAGGCAGAGAGTCGGGCGGTCGCTGAGGATCGTGCCTATGCCGCGGTAGCTCGCATTTTCAAAGCTGAGGTGAGTGCGCATGCAAAGGACTGGGAATCGTATCTGTTGATCGAGCAGCGTGGGCAGAGCAGCGCTGAGCGGCGACTGACGCTCGACAATCTGACCCGTGTGTCGACCGACAAAGTATTGGAGAATGTCCAAATCGTCGATCGATGGGTCGATCTGCACAAAGGACTGCATTATGCCTTGGCAGGGATGCACCGGCCTCAAGCGGAGACCTCGTTTATGGAACGAATTACCGACCTCGACCGCTCGATCAGAGATGATGTTGAGGAGGCCCATCGTCCTTCCGATAAGCTGGGAAAAGTCAGAGCGTTGAGACGGGCTGCGAGAAATTTGGTGCTTCGGGAGACATATAACACCGATCTTCGTGTGATTCGGCCGAGCGGGCAGGGTATTGCCGCGCCCTACCGTGTGAGTGAACTCACGCACGAACTCGAACAGTTCCTTGCCACGAATCTGCTGCTCGTGGTTGCGATGGCCGGCGATCAGGCTGAACCGATGCAACGTGCCTTGACCGAGGGATTGTTGAAGGAAGGGCTCACCGTTACGAGTCGGGTGTGGGGAGGGGATCGGTCGATGAACGGCGATTCGGGCGGTTCTGTCCCGGAGCTGCTTCTGCGCGGTGTTGTGCGGGTATGGCCGGTCGATGTGCGTGATCCGCATTTCAAGTTTGTGCGGTGGTGCATCGATTTGGAAGTCGTGGATGTGACCAGCCAACGAGTGGTTGGCGCATTGTTACAAGGTGGAAAGGAGGGGCATCTATCGGAGCGTGAGGCGACAGCCAAAGTTGTGCGTGTCATGCAGGAGGCACTATCGACTTATGTGGCAAAGACCATAGCGGGTCATGTGTATGGAGAGGTAGAACTGCCGGCACAGGCGAGCCAGCCTGCGGGATGTCCCCAAGACGGACTGGTCTCCACCCCGGCATCAGCACCGCACTAATTCAGGGAAAGGGAAGATATGGCCAAATCGAAGTTGGACGCAGCACAGACATCAACCCGTGCACCACGCAGCCGTGGCCGCGGATTGACGGTGACGCAACAGCGGGTTCCCAGTCGCTTGGCGAAACGCCGACTGAATGAGCGACTTAAAAACGACACGGCATCGTTTAATCTGGGCAACCTCACCGACAAGTTCCGTAAGGAGGGGTACGACGAGCTCCCTCTGGATGAACTCCAAGATCGGCTCTCGAAATTGTCAGGTCCCTTAGCGGCCATCATTCTAAAGGGGAGAGTGTAATCGTATGCCATACTACTATTTTGACTCAACGGCGTTGGTGAAACGATACAGTATGGAGCGTGGTACACGCATCATCGGTAGATTGATGGTGAAGCGGGGTAAAGTGGCGATTGTGTCGACGTGGTCCGTGACAGATTTGTACACCGTCCTCGCAAATCGGGCTCACCAAGGAGAAATAACCAGAGACGATTGCTACTCGGTGATCCATAAGTTCGAAAGAGATTCACAGGAAGGGCTCTACAAATTCATTGCGCCGACGATGCAGACGTTTTTATCGACCAAAGAGCTTGCGCTGGAGTATCCTGCGCTCCGATCTCCACAGGTCTTGCATTTGGCGTTGGCGTTGGAGTTGAAGCCTTTGCGGTTGACCGTTGTCAGTGCGGACACGCAATTACTGACGGCCTCTCGCTCGGCGGGCCTTCATATTATCAATCCGGAAGAGGATTGAGAGGCGCGCACGAGATATAGACAGCGAGGCAGAGATCCCCTCATAAGATGGAGTGTACATAGTCTATCCAGTAGCGCGGCTCTTGCTAGGTGCGGAGCTTTATGGATGAAACGTTTTCGTCCGATGGTTTTTTCTGCAGGCGCAAAATGACAAGCGATCGCGCGTGGAGGCTGTAGGGGGTTCCCCCTCGCAACAAGGTGGAGGGCTTCTTGCCTTGCTTCGGTAGAGCCGTATCCAAGATCATCTGCCATCGAATACTCCGCTTGTGGGCCGGCAACGTGAAGGGAACCGGTTCATGATGGGCGTTCAAGAGCACAAGAAGAGTGTCATCCAGGATCGGTCTTCCCTTTTCATCCATCTCTTCAATGGCGTCACCGGCTAAGCGAAGCCCCAGCGAACGAACATAGCCTTGATTCCAATCTTCATCCGTCATTTCCTTCCCATCGGGGCGGAACCAGGCGAGGTCTTTGACCGCAGACCCTCGGATGTGCCGTCCCTGGAAGAATTGACGACGCCGGAGGACCGAATGCTCCCGTCGGAGAGCAAGCAGCCGGCGGGTGAAGACGAGGAGTTCATGGTCTCGACGGTCCAACTTCCAGTCGAACCAACTCAGTTCATTGTCCTGGCAGTAGGTATTATTGTTTCCCCGCTGTGTCCGGCAGATCTCATCGCCGCCACAAATCATCGGCACCCCCTGAGAAAACACCAGGGTCGCCAGCATATTGCGTTTCTGCCGATCTCGCAGGTCGATGATAGCCGGATCGTCGGTCGGTCCTTCGACACCGCAGTTCCAACTGAGGTTGTCGTCTGTACCGTCACGGTTATCCTCGCCGTTGTCCTCATTATGTTTTTCGTTGTACGCCGTCAAGTCGTGCAGAGTGAACCCGTCGTGCGCCGTCACAAAGTTGATGCTCGCGTGAGGGCGCCGCCCGCCCGTCTCATACAGATCGCTGCTGCCCGAGAAGCGGTAGGCCAACTCGGCCACCTGTCCTCCGTCGCCCTTCCAGTAGCGCCGAATCGTATCTCGATACTTTCCATTCCACTCAGCCCAACCGGCAGGGAAGTTCCCGACCTGGTATCCTCCTTCACCCAGATCCCATGGCTCAGCGATGAGTTTAACCTGCTGGAGGACCGGGTCTTGCTGAATCGTATCGAAGAACGCGCTGAGTCTATCGACTTCGTGTAGTTCTCGGGCAAGTGCTGGCGCAAGATCGAAACGAAACCCATCGACGTGCATTTCTTTCACCCAATAACGCAAGCTATCCATGATGAACTGTAATGTCCGAGGATGCCGTACATTCAAAGTGTTGCCGCAGCCTGTGTAGTCCATATAGAAGCGAGGCTGATCGGGAACCAGGCGGTAATACGTCGCATTGTCGATTCCGCGAAACGACAGGGTGGGACCCAGATGATTGCCTTCTCCCGTATGGTTGTAGACCACGTCGAGAATGACCTCGATCCCTGCGCTGTGCAGAGTTTTTACCATCGTCTTAAATTCATTGACGTGGCGGCCACCGTCGTGTGAAACCGCATAACGGACGTCAGGCGCAAAAAATCCGATGGTGTTATAGCCCCAATAGTTGGTGAGACCTCGGTCCGTCATGACCTTATCAGAGACGAAATGGTGCACGGGGAGCAGCTCGACCGCAGTGATCCCCAGGCTCTGAAGATACTCAACCATGACTGGAGACGCTAATCCGGCATAGGTGCCACGAAGATGTTCCGACACATCGGGATGGCGCATGGTGAAGCCTTTTACGTGTACCTCATAAATGATGGTTCTATCCCAGGGCGTCCGTAGCGATCGGTCATTACCCCAGGTGAAGGCCTGTTCAATCACGATCGATTTCGGAATACTCGCCGCGTTATCACGATCATCCCGGACTAGATCGGCTCCTGGATCTCCAATCGGATAGGCGAACATAGCATCGGATCGCTTGACAGTGCCGCTCAGTGCCTTTGCATAGGGGTCGATCAACAACTTTGACGGATTGAACCGGTGTCCAGATGCCGGGTCATAGGGGCCGTGGACTCGATACCCATACATTTGTCCAGGTCGAACCTCTGGTAGGTAGGCGTGCCAGACCTGATCGGTCCGCTCCTTAACCTTGATCCGATGGGTCTCCTTTGCCTCGTCAGACTGGTCAAAGAGGCAGAGTTCCACTGCTGTGGCATTTTCAGAAAACAGCGCAAAGTTGACACCCTCACCATCCCATCCCGCTCCGAGCGGGTAGGGGCGACCAGGTAAGACCCTCATCGTTGTTTCTCCCGTTTCTCTGAGTCGAACATTCGTCTAGCAAGAACCGAATTTTTCCCCATTCCGTTAGGAGTGTAGTGATGGACGCACACTTGTGCAAGCGCGAATCGATGGTGGCGACGATCTCTAGTATCGCGGCGAACACTGTGGCACACTGAGACGAGCCGTGTGCTTATTGGAATAGAGATGATGACTAGAGAACAATGGCAATTGGACCTGGGAGCATGGCTTATCGGTCCGTCCGAGGTTCATTTTCGGGTGTGGGCTCCTTATGTCAAACGGGTCACGGTCGATCTTGTCGGCCCATCGCAGCGACCGAACGACCTACCTATTCAGTTGAAACCGTGCGAGCATGGATACTTTGAAGCCACGGTGTGCGGGATCGAGCCAGGCGCACGGTATCGTTATGTGTTGGATGATCAGAAGTCACGTCCAGATCCAGCATCTCGCTTCCAACCGGATGGCGTGCACGGACCGTCCGCGATCATCGATCCGTATTCGTTCCAGTGGTCTGATGATCACTGGTTTGGAGTTCCACTTGAACGCCTCATCATCTATGAATTGCATGTCGGCACATTTACTCGAGAGGGGACATTTCAAGCCATTATACCGTTGCTCGAATATTTACAGAACGAGGTAGGGATTACAGCCATCGAGCTCATGCCGGTCGCCCAATTTCCCGGTGCGCGGAACTGGGGATATGACGGCGTATCACCCTTTGCGGTCCAATCCTCGTATGGCGGACCCGACGGTCTTCGAACTTTTGTCAACGCGTGCCATGAAAGGGGCATCGCTGTCGTATTGGATGTCGTGTATAACCACTTTGGGCCGGAAGGAAATTATCTCGGTGACTTCGGTCCCTACTTCACGGATCGATACCGAACCCCTTGGGGATGTGCGATCAACTACGACGGGCCGGATAGCGACGAAGTCCGTGCGTATGTGATCAGTAATGCGCTCTATTGGGTGACGGAGTTTCATATTGACGCGCTGCGGCTAGACGCCATCCATGGCATCTTCGACTGCGGCACTCGTCACATATTGCGTGAATTGGCTGAGGCCGTACACGCTCAAGGCGAGCGATTGGGTCGGCGTATCCATGTGATTGCTGAGAGCGACCTGAACGACACACGAGTAATGGCTCCGAGCACCGAAGGAGGGTTTGGCTTGGATGGTCAATGGAACGACGACTTTCACCATGCGTTGCATACCGTCCTCACAGATGAGAGAAAAGGTTATTACGAAGACTTCGGACGACTGGATCAACTGGCGACGGCACTGAAGGAAGGCTTTGTCTATTCTGGACAACGATCACAATTTCGTCGCCGCCGCCATGGGAGTTCGTCGATCTCTCGCGCGCTCTCCCAATTTATCGTCTATTCTCAAAACCACGATCAGATTGGAAACCGCGCGGGGGGGGAACGTCTCAGCACGTTAGTTCCGCGCGACGCACTGAAAGTCGCGGCCGCTGTCTGTCTCTTGGCGCCGAATATTCCACTGTTGTTTATGGGTGAAGAGTATGGAGAAACTGCTCCATTTCTGTATTTCATCGACCACGGCGACCCAGTCCTCATTGATGCAGTGCGGAAGGGGCGACGAGCTGAATTCCAGTCGTTTGCTTGGGAGGGAGAGGTGCCTGACCCACAGGATCCTTCTACATTCGAGCGTTCACAGATTCATCCTGGGGTTCAGACACGGAGGGAATGCGTTCAACTCCTGAGCTGGTACCATCGCCTCATCACGCTCCGAACTTCGGTGCCGGCGTTAGGGGCGGCACAGCGAGGCAGACACGAGCAAGATGCATGGGTTGAGGAAAGGGAACAGATATTGGTTCTTCATCGACGAGCTCTCCCGTCTCGAGCTGCGCTGGTAATTCTTAGCTTTAATCCGGAACAGACGGTTGTCACGTTACGAAAACCTCTTGGGACTTGGGAGTTGATCGTGGAATCGTTGGACCTGGAATTCGGAGGATCTGGCCACAACAATTTTCCTGCCGCAGTGGATATCGGAGAGCAGGGACACACGATTTCAATGCCGGCTTACGGGGTAGCGGTCTATCTGGACTGCATCCCATCACCATGATCATGCAGCAGAGAACCACCTCATTCCAGCAGGAAGCATGTGGCTTCGGTTGTGGTCGAGATGAGGCTTACTTGACTGTGGTACTATGGAGTGAATTCGCTCAGGCGTGCCTGACCATATCGATAGACGCTCGAGCTCAATCGATCAACGGTCTCGTGCGAACGCCTTGAAACAATTTGAGAGTCCGCCTCAATATCCCATGAGTTTTTCAGTCTCTCATCCGAAGATTCCCACCGCGACGTACCGGCTTCAGCTCAACAATACCTTCACATTTTCTGATGCGGCTCGGATTGTGCCCTATCTTCATGCCTTGGGCGTGACGGATTGTTATACCTCATCCTATCTCAAAGCTGTGCCTGGAAGTCTGCACGGCTACGACATTGTCGATCCGACTACGTTGAACCCTGATCTCGGTACCGAAGATGATTTTCGACTCTTCACTGACTCGCTTACCCAGCACGGAATGGGGCAGATTCTCGATGTGGTGCCGAATCATATGGGTATTGCAAAATCGTGCAATGCGTGGTGGCAGGATGTTCTGGAGAACGGCCCGAGCGCTCGTTACGCATCGTTCTTCGATATTGATTGGCGTCCTGTCAAAGCTGAACTAGAAGGAAAAGTGCTCTTGCCTATTCTCGGCGAGCAGTACGGAACGGTCGTGGAGAACCAGGAAATTATTCTGGAATACCAAAAAGGACGGTTCTTCATTCGCTATGGCGATCACCAGCTTCCCGTTGATCCGAAGCACGCAGCGATGATTCTCGCTCTGCGATTGGACGAGTTTATCAATCTGGCACAGTCGAACGATCCACATGTGCAGGAACTTCAGAGTATCTTGACCGCTCTTCGACATCTACCCGATCGCAGCCAGTTGGACCCTGTTCAGGTCGCAGAGCGTTATCGAGAGAAGGAGATCATCAGGGGACGGCTGTCACACATCATGAACGAAAGTCATACGGTACAGACGTTTGTTCAAGAAAATGTCGCGATCTATAATGGAGCGAAGGGAGATTCCAAAAGCTTCGACCTGTTGGATCAACTCCTGAGCCGCCAAGTGTATCGGCTTGCTTATTGGCGGGTCGCCTCAGAAGAGATCAACTACCGGCGCTTCTTCGATATCAACGAACTCGCGGCCGTTCGCATGGAAGATCCTGATGTGTTTCTCACCTCACATCGACTCATTCTTCAGTTGTTGAAGGAAGGGGTAGTCAGCGGATTACGCATCGACCATGTCGATGGCTTGTACGACCCCAGTGCATACCTCGGGCAATTACAGGCGTGGGCCAAAGCTGACCTTGCGCCTCGCGAGGGGGAGGCTGAGCGGCCGCTGTTTTTGATCGTTGAAAAAATTCTCACCAGGGAAGAGACGCTGCCTGTTCGATGGCCTGTCTATGGTACGACAGGATATGACTTCCTCCCCCTCGTCAACGGGTTGTTTGTGAACGGCTCTCATGAGCAAGCGTTTAATAGGCTCTATGCCCGTTTTATCGGCAACAACCTTTCCTTTGAAGATCGGGTCTATGAAGGCAAGCAGCTGATCATGCGAGCCTCTATGTCGAGCGAGATCAACGTGCTGGGGTATCAGCTCAATCATCTCTCTGAAATGAATCGGCGATTTAGGGACTTTACTCTGAACAGTCTGATTCACGCCATTCGTGAAATTATCGCCTGCTTTCCTGTCTACCGGACCTATGTGACTCCGGGCGAGGAGCCCGTGTCGGACAGGGACCGGTCCTACATCCGGCTGGCCGTCTCCATGGCCAAGCGTAAGAATCCTGCGTTAAGCGGTCTTGTCTTCGACTTCGTCCAGGATATTCTCCTCAAGCAGGCCGGCTATCATCACGAACGGGAGCGCCGTGATCAACTCAAGTTCGCGGTGAAGTTTCAGCAGATCACAGGGTCGGTTATGGCGAAGGGGGCCGAAGATACGGCCTTTTATGTGTATAACCGCCTTGCGTCACTGAACGAGGTCGGTGGCGATCCTCTGCAATTTGGGATTTCGATTCACACCTTCCATGAACGCATGCGTCAGCGTCGAGCTCATTGGCCGGCGAGCCTCAGCGCGACTTCGACCCATGACACGAAACGCAGCGAAGACGTACGGGCCAGGATCAATGTCCTTTCAGAGATCCCGCAAGTGTGGAAAACTCGTATTCTGCGGTGGAGCCTACTTAACAAAGGATACAAAACCGAGGTGGACGGGGTGCTAGTTCCTGACCGCAACGAGGAATATCTACTCTATCAAACATTGATCGGCGCCTGGCCGTTTCATGCACTGAACGATGAGGAGTACAAGAATTTCACTGACCGAATCCAGGCGTATATGGCAAAAGCCTTGAAGGAGGGCAAGATCCATACGAGCTGGGTCAATCCAAACCATGCGTATGACCAAGCTGTGCGTGATTTCATTGAACGGATTTTCGTGCGTGCTTCTCCCAATCCGTTCTTGGCCGATTTCCTTCCATTCCAACGAGAGATCGCACAGTATGGTGTCTATAATTCACTCTCGCAGGTGCTCCTGAAAATTGCGGCCCCCGGCATCCCGGATTATTACCAGGGTACCGAACTGTGGAATTTCAGCCTGGTCGATCCCGACAACCGTCGTCCCGTCGACTATGTGAAGCGGACCGGCTTATTGGCTGATTTCCAGTCGGTTCGTGGGGTACGAGGATCCGATCAGCGTCAGTTCGTTCAGGAATTGCTCGCGACGGTGTCAGACGGGCGGATTAAACTGTACATTACGATGGTCGGCCTGCACTATCGTCGTGCGCATGCTTCGTTGTTCTTAAGCGGAGAATATGTTCCGCTCAAGGTCGAAGGAGAAAAAAAACAGCATGTATGCGCGTTCGCCAGGATTTTTGAGGATCAGGCCGTTGTCGCGATCATTCCAGTTCTGGTGAGGGGGCTCTGCCAAGCGACCGAAACCTTTCCTTTCGGTCCACATGTATGGGAGGACACATGGGTGATCGTGCCGTCCTGGAGACCGGCTTCCCGTTATCAAAATCTCTTAACCGGAGAAATACTTTCCTCGACCGAAAACGAAAGTAAGCAGTGCCTCCGGTTGGCTGAGATCTTGGGCTCTTGCCCGGTCGCGCTACTAGAGCGGATGACGTGAGGCAAGCCCGCCTGTATGGTGAACATCATGGCGCCCATTGTGTGGGTGCATGCTTCAGAATAGGTCTCAATTGTCGCGCCTCTGGAAATCTCTACGTAACTGCGTCATCATTCCCTAAAGTGGTTGACATGTGAAAATGCCGGCTAGATATCCCGATAGTTGCCGGTGAGATGGTTGGATGGCAAGATCTTGGGCACAGGCGATGGTTGTGATGGGAACAGTAGGGAGGAAAGACGTGCGCAAAGCTGAGAAACCGTTTTGTTTCATCGGATCAAGCGAACTGAGAGAGAGTCTGGGGAAGGAAGCAGAGGATGAAAAGCGGTTGGTAGAATTGCTCGAAGAGGTCCCGCTCGATTCTATTTACTATCATACCCACACGTGTTTCCTACGGCACAGTCAAGTCGAACAGCTGTATCCCAATGACTTTGCCCAGTGGGTAGCGATGGAGGTTCGTGATCATGTCCTCGGTGAGCGGCTGGCCGTCATCGACCCATTTGAATTTCAAGGGCTTGAGCTGTTACGGGAAGAACTGATTTCAGTTATCGACGACCATTTGTCACGCACACCGATTGTGCCTCGTGCGATCTTCGGTAAGCCGTTCAGTTTCAACCAGTCCAGAATTCTCGAGGTGTCCACTGGTCTGGAGGCTTGGACCTTACAAGAATTTCGGAATGCGTTATCTGAGGTAGATGTGAGTGCAATTTATTATCATATGTTTGAAGCGCGACGTCGTCTCAGCAAGCAGGAGAGCGACTTTTCAGCCTGGATCGAGGAGAGTCTCGGCATGCCGGAGTTAGCCGGGAAGTTTCGCGCGATCAATCCGTATCGAGGAAGTCTCGAGCGGCACAGATCTGCGCTCTTAACAGTCTGTGATGAGTTTCTTGCGAAGAGCTCCGACTCGTAGGGGCGAGGATAATAACTGTGGCCAACGTCGACCCGCTGTGGTTTAAAGATGCCGTATTTTATGAGCTGCACGTCAAAGCGTTTTGCGACAGCAATGACGATGGGATCGGAGATTTCCATGGCCTCACTCAGAAGCTTGATTATCTTGAGTGGCTAGGGGTCACCTGCATTTGGCTCTTGCCGTTTTTTCCTTCTCCGTTGCGCGATGATGGCTATGATGTCGCGGACTATCGCGGCGTGTTTCCGGATTACGGCTCACTCGATGATCTCCGAACCTTTCTTCATGAGGCGCACCGACGAGGGATTCGTGTCATCGCAGATCTCGTGCTGAACCACACGTCCGATCAGCATGCTTGGTTTCAAGAAGCCAGACGATCCCCCGAGTCGCCTTTGCGCAGTTATTACGTCTGGAGCGACAGTGAGAAAAAATATGAGAAGGCCCGAATCATTTTTATCGATACGGAGCGGTCTAATTGGACCTGGGATCCCGTCGCGAAGCAATACTATTGGCATCGGTTTTTCAGCCACCAGCCGGACCTGAACTATGACAATCCCGAACTGCGCAAGGCGATGCTGGAAGTCATGGCTTTTTGGCTGGATCAGGGACTGGATGGGTTCCGGTGTGATGCCGTACCGTATTTGATTGAGCGTGAGGGCACGATATGCGAGAACCTGCCTGAGACACACGCGTATTTGAAGGATATTCGCAAGTGGATCGATGAGCGATACCAAGGGCGCATTCTGCTGGCAGAAGCGAATCAATGGCCGGCCGATGTCCGTCCCTATTTCGGCGACAACAATGAATGTCACATGGCCTTTCATTTTCCCTTGATGCCAAGGCTATTCATGGGCCTTCGAAGCGAGGACTGGCATCCGATCGTCGACATGTTCACACACACACCGGCCATTCCCGATGCGTGTCAGTGGTGCTTATTTCTCCGGAACCATGATGAACTCACCTTAGAGATGTGTGCTGGTGAGGAGCGGGACTACATGTATTATGCCTATGCTCGGGATCCCCAGATGCGGCGCAACATCGGCATCGCGCGACGCCTTGCTCCCTTGCTTGAAAATGATCGGCGCAAGATTGAGCTCTTAAATAGCCTTGTGTTTACGCTGCCGGGTAGTCCCATCATTTATTATGGGGACGAGATCGGGATGGGAGACAACGTACATTTGGGGGATCGGAATGGTGTGCGCACACCGATGCAGTGGAGCGTCGATCGGAATGCAGGATTTTCCAAGGCCGATCCTTCGAAATTGTATCTTCCCGTCATTACCGATTCGATTTATGGATATCAAGCGACCAACGTTGAAGCCCAGCGCCAAACGCCCTATTCCCTGGTACATTGGATGAAAAGTATGATTGCCATCCGTAAGCAGCATCCTGCATTCGGGCGAGGCACGATCGAGTTTCTCCGTCCGAAAAACGACAAGGTGCTGGTGTATCTTCGGCAGTATCGGGATGAGACATTACTCATTGTTCAGAACCTGGGCGGCTCTGCGCAAGCGGTGGAGTTGGATCTCGGAAAGTTCGCCGGGGCTGTGCCGATCGAATTATTTGGAGAGACGCGGTTTCCATCAATTGGCGATAGACCCTATATGTTGAGCCTTGCGCCGTATGGGTATTACTGGTTCAAGTTGCGTCAAGCGCCTTCTGAGGACACGTCCTATGGAATCGAAGGAAGTCTGATTTAATGGGTATATGATGAGTCTATGATTGGGAGCGAAGCGAGACCTATGCGACTGGAGCTGGATGACTATCGGGATAGCGCGACGAAGGGGACGATTGATTTCCTGTATCGGCTGAGCGACCTGGTCAAAGGCCGAAGCTTCTTGCAGGTCAACGCCGTCCGATACGGGGGTGGTATGGCGGAGGTGTTACGCCGTCTTGTGCCGATGTTGACATCGTTGGGAGTCGACGCCCGATGGGAAGTCCTCGCGGGCGACCAGGAGTTTTTTGACGTCACCAAGCGAATCGGCAACGCGCTGCAAGGTCAGGAGCAAGTCTTTACCGAACAGATGTCTCAAGTCTATCTCAAGATTAATCGCCAAAATGCACAAGTCCTGAATCTCGATGCCGACCTCGTCATGGTCCATGATCCTGGACCTGCAGCGCTGATCGAACACCGTAAAGGTGGAAAATGGATCTGGCGTTGTTATTTGGATCTCTCCCAGCCGCAGCGCCGTGCGTGGAGCTTTCTCCGTCATTTTGTTGTCCGCTATGACGCCGCCATTTTTTCCGTTACTGGGTTTGCCCAGCGGCTCCCGATTCCTAAGTTCCTCATCTATCCATCGATCGATCCGTTAAGTGAAAAAAACAGGGAATTGCCGCGTGCAGAGGTGCACCAAACGCTCAATCGTCTTGGGATTCCCAGGGACAAACCGATTCTGTTGCAGGTGGCGCGTTTCGATCGCTTTAAGGATCCAGTCGGAACAATCGCAGCCTATCGGATGGTCAAGAAACATTACGATTGCCGCCTGATTCTGGCCGGCGGCGGCGTGGCGAACGATCTGGAAGGAGAAGCGGTGCTGGCAGATGTACAGACCGCTGCGGGATCCGACGCCGATATCCATGTCTTGCAGTTGCCTCCTGAAGCGGATCGGGAGATCAATGCCCTCCAGCGAGGTGCGACGATTGTTCTTCAGAAATCCATTAAAGAGGGGTTCGGTTTGGCGGTTTCAGAGGCGATGTGGAAAGGTAAGCCGGTCGTTGGTGGAACGGCCGGTGGAATCGCTGATCAGATTATCGATGGTGTGACCGGGTATACCGTACATTCTATTGAAGGGGCCGCATTCAGGGTCAGGCATCTTCTGAATAATCCCGGATTGAGTCAGCGCATGGGCGGTGCGGCCCGAGAGCACGTGCGACGAAACTTTTTGATCACGCGTCACCTGGCCGATTACTTGACACTCTTGAAGATATTCACCCATTGATGGTGAGACGGCGACTGTCAGGTTCACAGCGTGTCGGCGTGGATAACGAGTCGCGATGACCATGACCAACACGGTGTTGCGCCAGGTTCGCCAGCAAGTAGGAGACATCGAAAAAGTCGAAGTGCTGGTGGGAATCCCAACGTTCAATAACGCTGCGACGGTGGGAGCGGTGGTGAACGCGGTCAAGGTCGGCATACGCAAGGTGTGCCCTCAGGCTTCTGTTCTCGTGGTGAATGCGGACGCCGGCTCGCAAGACGGCACACCCGACATCATCATACACACGATAGGATCCGATCTTTCGGCAGTGTGTATCCAGCACTTGGAAGGTGGTGTGTTTCCAGGTCCGATCGCTCTTCAGGCGCTGTCTGAGTCTGGGGTGCCCGGTCGCGAGCATGCATTTCGATCGTTTTTCACGATCGCGGAAGCGTTGCAGGCAAAAGCCTGTGTCGTGATCGATGCCAATCTTCGCTCCTTTACGTCTGATTGGATGGAGGTCTTGCTCTACCCTGTCCTTGAAAAGGGCGTGGACTATGTTGCCCCTCTCTTTTGTCGACCGAGATATGAGGGGAGTGTGACGAATTGCATCATCTATCCTCTCAATCGGGCACTCTACGGCAAACAGATCCGTTATCAAAGCGGCGGCGGTTATGGTTTCTCCGGAAAGCTTTCGAGTCTCTACTTGGCGAGGAATGTATGGGAGGGAGTGGGAGCGCGGTATGGGATCGATAGTTGGTTGACCACCGTCGCCGTCGCCGAAGGATGTGAAGTCTCTCAAAGTTTTTTAGGAACCAGAGTTCAAGATATCAAATTGAGCGGAGTCGAACTCTCAGTGGTGCTTGCCCAAGCGGTCGGAGGATTGTTCTACCTGATGGAGACGTATCAGGATGTGTGGGAAGGCAAAGCCGGGTCGGTGCCGATCCCGCAGTTTGGTTTCCCCTATGAGTCTGGACCCGTAGGTGGTGCCATCAATGTTGAACGAATGGTGAGAGGATTCCGCCAGGGGTTACGAGATCTTCTGCCTATCTGGGAGATCATTCTAGCTCCTGAGACGCTGGCTGGAATCCTCGCCTTAGGCGTAGTCGAAGCGGAAGAGTTCCGTTTTCCTGAGGCATTGTGGGTTCAGACCATTTATGATTTCGCTCTGGCCTATCATGAAAAGGCGCTCCATCGTGAACACCTGCTCAAGTCGCTGACCCCTCTGTATCTCGGGCAAACAGCTTCGCTTGTTTTGAGGACCAGGGATGGGCCGCCAGATGATGTCGAACGTGCCGTCGAAGCACTGTGTAAGATGTTTGAGAGCATGAAACCGTATTTGACTCAGCGATGGCGATTTCTGTGAGTAGGTTGCGCCAGAGAGCCATCGGGCTTGATGTGGAACCTTTTACAGGCGTCGAAGTCGTCCATAGAGGTCGTATGTGATGGAAGTGCGGAATGGAAAAGAGATGATAGGAGATGAGGGAAGACGCCGCGTTGTGGTTGAAAGGGTGACGCCTGAAGTCGATGGCGGCCGCTATCCGATCAAAAGAACGATAGGGGAAGATGTGGTAGTCGAGGCAGATGTCTTTGCAGACGGTCATGATAGTTTGGGCGTGGCGCTTCTGTTTCGCCGAGATGGTGAGTTGGAATGGCATGAGACACCGATGACTTTTCTGACGAATGACCGATGGCAGGCATCGTTTCAGGCGGCCGAGATTGGCCGCTATGTGTATACCGTGACCGGTTGGATCGATCATTTTCAGACGTGGCGACAGGGTTTTAAAAAGAAGGTAGAGGCCGGTCAAGAGGTGCTCGTGGAGATACTGCAGGGAGCCAGACTGATTGATGCGGCAAGCCAGCGCGCCTCTGGAGCGGAAGGGCAATCGTTGAAGGAATGGGCACAGCGATTGAAGTCATCAGATACGTCAGAGAAAAGGCATATCGAACAGGCGCTGGACCCGAATCTGGCGGTCTTAATGGCGAAGTATCCGGACCGGCGTTTCGCGACACAGTATCACAGAGAACTCGAAGTGGTGGTGGATAGAGAGAAGGCCAGGTTCAGCGCCTGGTATGAGATGTTCCCACGCTCATGTTCTCAGCGTGGCGAGCATGGAACTTTCAAGGACTGTGAAGCGCGCCTCCCGTATATTGCGTCCATGGGGTTTGATGTCTTGTATGTGCCTCCCATCCATCCCATCGGCGTGACGCATCGGAAGGGGAAGAATAACTCACCAGCCGCAGGGCCGGATGATCCAGGGAGTCCATGGGGAATCGGCTCACCGGAGGGGGGGCATGAGGCGATCCATCCACAACTGGGAACGGTGAAGGATTTCCGGAGACTGATGGAGAAGGCGAGATCGTTCGGGATCGAGATTGCGCTGGATCTTGCTTTTCAGTGTTCTCCCGACCATCCATATGTCACGCAACATCGAGAGTGGTTTAAAGTTAGAGCTGACGGTACGGTGCAATATGCCGAGAATCCACCCAAGAAATATCAAGACATCGTCCCATTGGAGTTCGAAACCGACCAGTGGGAGCTGCTCTGGCAAGAACTGAAACGAGTCGTACTCTACTGGATTGAGCAAGGGGTGCGTATCTTTCGCGTGGATAATCCACATACGAAGCCGTTTGGATTTTGGGAATGGCTGATTCGCGAAATCCGAGTGGACTACCCGGATGTCATCTTCTTGGCCGAAGCGTTCACGCGGCCTAAAGTGATGTACCGGTTGGCGAAGCTGGGTTTTACCCAGTCGTATACCTATTTTGCCTGGCGTAGTTCAAAGGCGGACCTCATCGCGTACTTCACGGAACTCACTCAGAGCGAGGTCCAAGAATATTTCCGCCCCAATCTCTGGCCCAATACGCCGGATATTTTGACAGAGGAGCTTCAACAGGGAGGTCGGCCCGCCTTCATGGCTCGATTGGTTCTGGCATCGACGTTAGGCGCGAGCTACGGGATCTATGGGCCCGCTTTTGAGCTATGCGAGAACCGTCCGCGGGAGGCGGGGAGTGAGGAATATCTGAATTCAGAGAAGTATGAGATCAGGCGGTGGAACATAGAACAACGCGATAGTTTGAAAGAGCTGATCGGCCTTGTGAATCGGATCCGGAGAGAGAACCCATCCCTTCACAGCGATCGGAGCCTGCATTTTCACGCAACAGATAATGATCAATTGATGTGTTACAGCAAGAGCACCCCTGATGGATCCAACGTGATATTGGTTGTCGTCAACTTGAGTCCCTATCATACCCACTCCGGCTGGGTGCATCTGGATCTCGATGTATTGTATCTGGATATGCACCATCCCTTTCAGGTGCAAGACTTATTGACGAATGCCTCGTATCGTTGGGATGGATCGCGTAATTACGTCGAGCTCAATCCGCACTCTTCACCCGCCCATATTTTCCTTGTGCGTCGCTGGCTCCGCAGGGAGCACGATGTCGATTATTACATGTAAGGGGCCTGAAGCCGATCATGCTGATCGCCGCCGACCGATGGGAGCGTATTCTGGAAGGGGAAGGCCGTGCCTTTTTAGAGATACGCTTGATCGATGTCTTAAAGACACGACGATGGTTTGCGGGTAAAGCTCGTGTAATACATTCAGTCTGTATTATTGAGTCCGTGCCCATCCTTGACCGATCGAGTCGCGTGTTCCTGCTGTTCATTCGAGTTGAGTATGCGGCTGGCGCGTCTGAGTTGTATACGTTCCCTCTCACGGCGGCGTTTGGTGAGCCGGCTGCTCAGATTGAGCAACACCTACCCGGTGCGATTGTGGCACCGCTGAAGGTTCAGACCAAAGATGGCGAACAGATTGGAGTATTGTACGATGCGCTCTGGAGCCCAGACTTTTCGAGGAAGCTGTTGTCCGCCATCGGAAGAGGCAGCCGATTCACCGGTGAAACCGGCGCACTGATTGCCTCCCCCTCGCAGGCCTATGGGGATCTGATAGGCGACGAGGCCGCCTCCCTGGATCCCACAGTCTTGAAAGCGGAGCAGAGCAATACGTCTATTG
Organism: uncultured bacterium; assembly: GCA_965233175.1. Taxonomy (GTDB): domain Bacteria; phylum Nitrospirota; class Nitrospiria; order Nitrospirales; family Nitrospiraceae; genus Palsa-1315. Next base: position 38,599 of record CBDDRW010000075.1, on the reverse strand, counting down.
CCTATAGTGATCGTCTCCTCTTGAAAATCTATCGTCGTGTTGAGACTGGAATAAATCCGGATGTGGAAATCGGCCGGATCCTGACGACGATGAACTTTCCCCATTGCCCGCCTCTGGCAGGATCCATTGAGTATATCCGCGACAATAACGAGACCGTGACGGTCGCCATCCTTCAAGGTTTCGTGCACAATCAGGGAGATGCCTGGCGCTATACATGTGAGGCCTTCGATCAGTACATCATGCGCTGTCGCACTCAACACAATGCGCAAGAGCATCGGCTGACATGCGCTGGACCGCTTCTGCAAACGGCCCAGGGAGACATTCCTGCTTTCGCGCGCGAGCGTATCGGCCCGTATGTGGAGTCAGCCTTTCAACTCGGGCAACGTACAGCAGAACTTCATGTCGCTCTGGCAAACGCTCAAGGTAACCCTGAGTTCATACCAGAACCGGTCTCGTTGGATTATCGCCGGTCTCGCTACGAGTCTATGAGCCGGCTGGTTTCACGCACCTGTTCGCTGCTAACGAGTCGCCTCAATAATCTGCCGCCGGTCATAGAGCAGGAAGCTCGACGAGTACTGAGCAATGAACCTCTAATCCAGAATCGATTTCGAGCATTCCTGGAGTTAGAGACTTCCGCACTCCGGATTCGTTGTCATGGGGATTATCATCTGGGTCAAGTGCTTTGGACTGGGCGGGATTTTTTCATCACTGATTTCGAAGGTGAGCCCGCCCGTCCGCTCAGTGAGCGACGCACGAAGCATACCCCAATCATGGATGTGGCAGGCATGCTGCGGTCATTTTATTATGTGCCCTATGCCACGCTGCTCCGTCAACAACCGGATTGTCTTGAAGAGGATGCCGGAGCAAGGCTCGAACCGTGGATTCGTTTCTGGCATGGCTGGGTCAGTGTGGCATTTCTGAAGGGGTATCTCAGGATTGCAGAGCGGGCGTCCTTTTGGCCTGGAACACAAAGAGAATCCCAAGTGTTACTGGATGCGCATCTGCTTGAAAAGGCTGTCTATGAAATCGGCTATGAATTGAACAACCGGCCGGATTGGGTGAAGATTCCCGTACGAGGAGTTTTAGACATACTGGCGATGGATGCCAGCATGCCGATGTAGCGGCGAGGTGGCAAGGATGAGGACTCAGGCGTTCGGCTGAGGCGGTTTCTTTATGGTACCTGCGCTAATAGTTGCAGAACTGCTTCATTCCACCCAGCCGGCCCTATTCCTGGCGCATGAATCATGCGAGGTAGTTGGATATCAGGGTCATAGGATCCGTCTGGTTTTTGAACAAGAATCGGATAATCCACCATCGCGAGCAAGGTGGCGTCATTGATGCTGTCACCAATCCCAATCGTTTCGATCCGATCCGTTTCTCCCCGCATGCGTTGTTGGCGGTGGTAGCAGCGTAGAAGTTTAGAGGCGGCCTCTCCCTTGTCGTTTTTTCCTGTGAGATGAAATAACCGCCCACCCTTTGTCCATCGGAGACCCCTAGTGACGATTTGACGGCACACTTCTTCAATGAGCGGCTGAGGGCCTTGTAGAAGGAAGGGCTCATCGTATTCGCGTTGCTTGGCCAGGATGGCGTCCGCGCGCGGGAGCCCGGTTACTTGCATGATCCGTTCTATCGACAAGTCGCCAAAGCCTTGCAATGGCGTTTCAATAGCTTCTTCTATTTGTTTCAATACCTCTCGCAGCATGTGATACGGAAGGCCTAATTCCATGACCTGATAAGGAGGTCGGGTTCGCATGCGCTCCAAGGGGAAGTCGAAAAACCCTTGAGGGACAAATACTGCGCCGCCATTTTCAACAATGAACGGGATATGAAGGTCGAGGCGCTGTCGAATCGGTTCCATTTCCGCGCGCGTTTTACTCGATGCCAGCACGAGGGGAATGCCTTGCTCACGGAGCGCGGTGAGGGCAGGTATCGCGGCTTTGTAGGAATAGGTCGTGCTGTCGAGGAGCGAACCGTCCAAATCTGTGAAGACGATCAAGTTGGGCATGGTCTTGCGCCATTACCAGTGATGGAGATCGTCATCCGTGTTGGATTTGGATCGGTTGACCAGTCGGCGCTCTAAAAGTTCTTTGGCGAGATCGGATGCTCCGAGTCCGAATGCAATGGCTCCGGCCAGCACAATCCCTCCCCAGGTGATGCCGAATCCTACGACGACGATGTGTTGGGCAATGCCGAGCTGTTCGAGCGCCATGGCGCCCGCGAGGACTTGTATGCCCCATCGAGAACAGGCTGCGATGAGTCGGGCAGGCGGCAGGCCGGCGTTAACAGCGGCAATCAACACGGCCTGGGAGACAAAGTTCGAGAGAAAGTACCCGGCCAGGAGAATCACCACTGCAGTGACCAGATGTGGCACATAGGCGAGGAGCGATTGTGCGAATTGGTTGATCGGGGTCAGATTCAGGGCGCCTAACGCCGCGATCGAGGCCATCACGATCACCGTCCAATAGATCCCTCGCCCGATAAGGCGAGAAGGGTCGGTTTTGACTCCTCCACGGAGGAGCGCCGCATTCATCCCCACTCGGTCGCAAAAATGGTCGAATCCGATCACGCGAAACAGCCGTTCTGCAAAAGAACCGAGGGCCCAGGCCGTGAAGACCCCACCAAGTAGGATAATGCCCATGGCGAGCACATTCGGGAGTACCGTCAATACCTGACGTCCAAGCAGTTCCAGCGGTCCCAAAAGCGCCTGGTTGATGAAATCATTCATGATCACCTCCTGCGTCGGTACTGGTATGATGCAACAGAGCCGGAGCGGCAGGTTGCGGCGCCGGTGGTTGCCAACGTTCAACCAAATAGGGTTTCATGCGTTCGAACGTGTGGCACAATGCTTCGATCTTCTGCTCTGCTTCTACGGACGTCAAGCCCTGGGTCGCATGGACAAATGAGGCGGTTCGACCTAAGTAGAGGGGCGTGAGGGCTTTGAGGAGGTGATCGCGCCGTATGATTCGCTTGCGATGCGCAATTGCTGCATCATAGACGACCTGAACCCACAATTCATCAGGAATAAGACAGTCGTTGTTGGATGTTCCTTGGAGATCGCGGAGTTGCGCGAATGTATTGTCGGCGAGAATCTGGCGCCAGATAGGCTCAAGATCCGCAAGGCCTTGTCGATAGTGCAAGACCATCCGTTCCATATTGACATTGACCGGTTCAACCCCCACCTCGTAGGTAAATCCAAAGAGTGGAACCGGCTGCGACCCCTCTACCCGAGACCAGAGCATTTCGTGTTTTTCCATGAGGGCAAAGAGCGCCCCCATTACCTGCATCAACATGGCCGATAGGTCGGCTGAAGGATCTTTTGGATTGTGGATTTTTGCGCCGAGGAAGCTTTGGCAGATTCGTGCGCCGCTGGCAATGGCTTCCGTCGTCATCCAGATATCGATGCCGAAACGCGCGACTTCTGATTCCCAGACATGTTGGTCGAGATAGTGGGCTGCGAGCGCTCCAGAAAAACCGAATTCCCCGCCGATAGGCTGGCGTACCCGTTGTCCATAGAGAGCCCTGGTCAGTGGGTAGGCAAGACTGTTTGTGATCGTTCCGTCGTATTTGTGGCGGAGATAGTAGGGCGCGACATAGTCGTATCCCTCTTCCAGGATGGGCCGAAGTAATAGCTCGATCCATTCCGGTGAAATACTGCGGAGGTCGGCGTCGACGACTGCGCAGGCTCGGGCGTTCAGTCGTCGGGCAATCTCGAAGATCGTCCGGAACGCACTGCCTTTTCCGGGAATGCCATGGTACGGCGTCACGATTCGATGCAGGATGCTTTGTTGGTCGGCAATGAAGAGATGTTCAAAATCGATGGCGGTGCGGGCGACAATAGCCGGTGTCTGATCTGAAGAGCCGCCGTCTGAATTAACCAGGACGGCTCGACGGCCCGGGAAATGTTTGGCGAGACCCACGCTCACGGCCCGCACGACATGGGCAACGGTATCCGCGTTGTTATAGCTTGGAATCCCGACGAGCACCTCAGCCGAGCCAATATCTTGGATGCGCGCTTCAGTCGGTGGAGTGAGTGGTGTGAGATTCGTGCTCATGAAGGCGTGACTGCCGGCTCAGATGTGGGGTCCCAGACATGATCGGCTTCGACGGCGTCGACCAGTCGATCAAAAATGTCTGGCACGGCATGGGTGACGCGACTCCAGTTGGAAATCATGGGGACCCCAAGCGGGTCGTCGAGGAATCCATCGGTGGCGAGTTTCATACCTTTCAAGAACACTTCGACAGCCGTGCGTTCCTGGTGCCGGTCGAACGTGAGGCTATTGATGGACGCGTCGTTTTCGTAGCGGCTGATCGCTTCCTGCGCGGCCTGCAAATATGTGGCGCGCAAGGTCTTGAGAATCCCGTCAGATAACACGACGCCTTCACTTGCGAGATTCCTGAAGAGTGACTTTGTAATGTCGACACACATTTTGAGAAGGCCGGCATCGGGATTGTTGGCCGAGAGATCCTGGTGCTTATGGTCATAGGCGTCTGCAATATCGGCTTGGCAGATGCGGCGTAAGGCGCAGTTCCGATAGACTTCTGCAAGGACGCCGATTTCAAGTCCCCAGTCCCCTGGAATTCTATTGGTCCAGGCCAGGTCTCGTACCATGGCGAACTCACCGGCCAGAGGATAACGAAAACTGTCAAGAAACGTTAGGAGCGCATGAGGCCCCACAAGTTGTTGAAGGCTTCGGATCATCGGTGTAATGAAGAGGCGTGTCACTCTGCCATTGAGGCGGTCGGTGACGCGGCTGTAATAGCCTTTGCAGAACTCATACCCAAGATTTGGATTGGCGATAGGATAGCAGAGGCGCGCCAGATATTCACGGCTGTAGCTTGTGATGTCACAATCGTGGAGTGCGATGACCTGGCTGTGGTTTCTGGCTAATACATAACCAAAGGCGGTCCAGCAGCCCCGTCCTTTACCCTGGAGGCCGATATCGAGGTTGTGATCGACCAGGACCTTGAGGATGGCTTGGATGCGCGCACCGTCATTCCATATGAGGCGAACCCGCTGTGGGAGCACGGAAAAGAATTGCTTCGCCAGGCGAAATTCCAAGGCAGAGGCTCGATCCAAGGAGATGACGATTTCATTGAGGTACGAGACAGTTTTAAGGGTGTCCACGATGGCTTTCAATGCCGGGCGTCCCAGTTCTGCATAGAGGGAGGGGAGGACCAGCGCGATGGGATTGACGCGCCCATAACGCGCCAATTCGTGCTCCAGTTGATGAACATTTGGCTGTCCGAGGCGGTGAAGCACGGTGACCACACCGTTTTGGTAGAAATCTGACATTGGAGCCTCCGGTGAGCGAGTCGGTGTGCCTGACTACCTCATTGCCACGCTAAAGGATGATGCGTGTTCGTTATCGAAGCCGATGCGACGCCTTCAGGCGGTGTCGGGTTCGTATAATACAACAGTTGGGCAGGTGATGTGCCACTAGATAATGTTCACATCGGTAATATTCGAAGAGCGAATCGGCTGGAGGAGACTGAAGAAGATGGTGGGAAAACCACTTTCTTAGTCTCCTGCCAGAACAGGTTGAGCAATAACTGGAGTCAGTTTTTGCCGTACTGGCGGAGCTTGCGAAAGAGTGTCTTGCGATGGATCCCAAGGATTTCGGCTGCCTCGCCGTGGTCTTGATGGTGGGCCTCCAGCACCCGAAGAATATAATTCTTTTCTATTTCATGAAGAGTGTCCCATCCACGAGCCTGTGCTTGGCTGTGAACGTGCGCTGTTCGAATCGTTTCAGGTAGATCTTCTGGAGTAATGATGGGATAGGGGGTTAAGGCAATAGCCCGCTCGATCACATGCTCGAGTTCACGGACGTTTCCAGGCCATGAATAGCGCTTCAGGAACGGAATGGTGTCCGGCGAAAGGCCGGTGACCGGCCTCTCCTTGGTTCCCCCAAATTTATCGACGAAGTACCGGCTCAAAAGCGGAATATCTTCAATCCGATCGCGCAAGGGGGGAAGGACAATGGTGATCACTTCCAGCCGATAGAAAAGATCCTCTCGAAAGGTCCCGGCTTCGACCAGCGGCTTCAACGCTTTTTTTGTTGCGGCGATGATTCTGACATCAATGGCGCGAGGCGTTTCGCTTCCGACACGCCGGATTTCGCGCTCCTGTATTGCTCGCAGCAGCTTGCTCTGAATCATCGGTGAGAGGTCGGCGATCTCGTCCAGAAAGCACGTGCCGAGATTCGCCTGCTCCAGCAAGCCTTTTTTGGTTGCAATGGCTCCAGTAAATGCGCCACGTTCGTGGCCGAAGAGCTCAGACTCAAGGAGTGTCTCCGCCAACGAACCCGTATCGATGGCGACGAATGGTCCACTGTTTCTGCCGCTGTTCGCATGGATGGCGCGGGCGATCAGCTCCTTTCCGGTCCCGCTTTCTCCTTGGATAAGGACCGTGCTGTCCGTCTCAGCGACTCGCGCAACCATTTTATAGACGTCGACCATTCCGCTGCTGCTGCCCACGAGGTTGTCGAATCGATATCGGTCAAGCAATTGGCCGCGTAAGGAACGATTTTCCCGCACCAACTTTGTATGTTCGAGCGCCCGCCGCACCACCAACCGAATGTCCTCCACGACAAACGGCTTGCTGAGATAATCGAAGGCTCCGGCCTTGATGGCATCCACAGCAGTTTTGAGCGATCCATAGGCGGTCAATAAGACCACGGGAATATCCGGCTCTTTCTCACGCACGGCGGCGAGTAATGCCAACCCGTCCATGCCCGGCATATGAATGTCGGTGATGAGGAGTTCAGGCTGCCATTCCTCGAGTCGCCTGAGTGCGGTCTCTGCGTCCTCGGCCGTTTCGACTTCGAACCCCTCCTTGGCGACGATCTCGTGCAGTAAGGCCAGTGTCTCAGCGTCATCGTCCACCACCATGACACGGGATGGTCGTACCATCAGTGCGCACCTCCGTCGACTGGAAGCTCGATTGTGAATCGCGAGCCTTTTTTTAGCTCACTCTCAACCATGATGTCTCCTCCGTGTGCGCGTATGGTTTCCAGAGCGCTTGCCAGTCCCAGCCCCGTGCCACGCCCGGCCCTCTTTGTGGTAAAGAACGGCTGAAAGATTTGTACGAGCTGCGCCGCGCTCATCCCACAGCCTGTATCGATGAGTTCCACTGCGACCCACGTCCGGTGAGTCGGCTCTCCGAGCGAAGTATGGGGAGAGACTCGCACAACCAGTGTCCCTCCGTCAGGCATCGCATCGAGCGCGTTTTCGATCAAACTATGGAACACCTCATGGAGCTGCTGGGAATCGGCGTCAACTTTCTCGATCTGATGGCTCCACTCTGTGGCCAGCGTAATCTTCTGGCGATCGAATTCCGGTTGGAAGAGCGCGAGACATTCTGCAACACAGCCACTGAGATCGATGGGAGATCGTACCGGATCCGGCCTCCGCGCATATAACAGGAGATCCTGGATAATTTTGGACGTTCGTTCGATCTGAGCCTCCACAGTCTGTAATCGTCGTCGAGACTCTGTGCTCAACGTCTGATCTTCAGCCAGGAGTTGAATATGGCCGGACAGCGCAGTCAACGGTGTGCCGATTTTATGGGCGACGGTTGCCGCGACCTGGCCGATGGCTGAGAGGCGTTGCGCGCGTGCTGCATCGCGCTGTGCCGCCGAAAGCAATTCGTTCGTTTGAGCCAACGCCCGATTTTTCTCCAGCACTTCGGCGGTTGCCTCGATGACTTTCTGCTGAAGACCGTCGTTCATCTCACGCAGAGATTCTGTCAATTGCGCATTGTCTTGAGTCGCTTCCCGGATCTTCCTCACCATGTCATTGAATGTGCCGGCAAGCTCTCCAAGTTCATCCTGTTCTTCAACCGGAACGACCGAGGTCATGGTTCCTTGAGAGACCGATTCAACAGCTGTGAGCAGTCGTTTTACAGGGCGGTGCACCTTAAAGTACAGAAATAGATTGATCGCAACGACGATCGCCAGTCCCGTCTGCAATCGTCTTGTTCTGGAGGCCTGCAGAATTGACTCTAAGGCTTCATCCATTTGCCTGGTAGAGAACTCGGCATAGGTCGCTCCAACCACGACCCCCCTCAAAACGATCGGGGCAGCCAGGAAGACGCGATGAGTGTTCTTCCGGTCCGCATAATCGATCAAGGCTCGCTGTTCCTCACGTACCCGCTTTATCAGGTCAAACGCTCTCTCTTGGCGCGGGTGCGGGAGGAGAAGCAATTCCGTGAGGCCTGCGCTGGTGATTGGGACGGGATTCTCTCCTTGTTCAGATGGAAATTCGTACATCACGATGTTGAGAAGATCCGGCAGATTGGCCATAATCTTCTCCAACTCTTTCGTTCGCGCGTCTCGATTCGACAGCTGAGCACGGCTGGTGACGTTCTGGTCGACGGAATATCCGACAGCCAGTGCCGCCGCACGGACGTTATTTTCCACGATGTGTTGGATCGAGCGGGCCTCGAGCCAGTCCGTCGCCCCTGCGGAAACGCCGACGATAAAAATGACGATCAGCGTCACCTTGATCTGAAGGCTGAGTCGATGCCACCAGTTCAGCATGGAGCTTATGGTAGTCCCCCATGTTTCCTGGTTCAATCGAAATTCGAGACAAGATGTCTTAAGCGGGACAAGTTATCTCTTGTCCAGGCGACCAATTTTCGAAGCGGCAGACATTCATTCATAGAAAACTTCTAATCTTTCGATATCTTGTAACGGCAGACACAGGAGGATTTTTTTGGCATCAGGTTTGCTCACTCTCTAGCAAGAGGATTCGTGGGCATCAGGAGAAATCCATTGTGAGAGAACAAGTTATTGTCGTTGAGGCTGATGTAGTGTTGGGCGCTGTTCTTGCCGAAGTGCTACGGCATAACGGATATGGGGTGAGGTTCGTCAGGACGTTGATAGACAAAGTTGAGCAGGTGGAGTCTGTGAGTGCGGTAATTCTCGATATCGATACGACCTCTGCAGAGAAAGAGCTCGCCTGGCTCAGCCTGTTGGAACCTTGTTGTGACTCGCCCCCGATTGTGTTGCTGGGTGTGCAGGTACCTGAAGACATGGCTCAACACCTGAGATCGCACTCCGTTCCCCCGCAAAGCAAGAATTTTGTCTGGGTGCAAAAGCCATTTCGGAATGAAGATTTGCTAGCGGCCGTTCGCCAGGCTCAAGAGGGTTGTGTGTCGGGACAGGCGAACAGGAATTAAACGGCATGCAGTGTGAGAAGAGCATGAAGTGTTTGAGAGAGTGGTGTTACTTCGATCGACAAAATAAACCCATGATGAAAGGAACATTCCAATGAGAATTGCCCAGGTTGCCCCCTTATGGGAGAGCGTTCCGCCAAAACTCTATGGAGGAACGGAACGGGTCGTGTCCTACCTCACTGAAGAACTCGTACGGCTCGGTCACGATGTGACCCTGTTCGCGAGCGGAGATTCGATCACGGCCGCTCGTCTTGAGGCAATCTGCAATCACGCGCTTCGCCTGAACGAGGGGATCTTTAACCGTGATGCACCAATGACGATGCTGATGGAGCAGGCGCTGGGAAAAGTCGGCAATTTCGATATCATTCACTCTCATCTCGATTTCCTAGGATTTCCTCTCGCACGACGGAATCCCACCCCGACCGTGACCACCTTTCATGGTCGACTCGATTTGCCTGAGCTTCAGCCGGTCTTTCGCGAATACGCGGAGATGCCGATGGTATCAATTTCGAATTCTCAACGGAAACCAGTCTCCGGGGCAAATTGGCAGGCTACCGTCTACCACGGTTTACCAAAGGATTTGTACAGTCTGCATCCACACTCCGGAACCTATCTGGCATTCTTGGGACGCATTGCCCCTGAAAAGCGACCGGATCATGCCATTGAGCTCGCCAAGCGGATAGGGATTCCCTTGCGGATCGCGGCGAAAGTCGATCCGGCGGATCAGAAATACTTTCAGGCCGAAATCGAGCCGTTGCTTTCTCACCCATTAATCGAGTACCTCGGCGAGATCACGGACGCAGAAAAGAACGATTTCCTGGGGAATGCCATGGCGCTCGTGTGTCCTTACGACTGGCCGGAACCGTTCGGTCTTGTGTTGATTGAAGCACTCGCCTGCGGCACGCCGGTGCTGGCGTATCGGCGTGGATCTATTCCTGAAATCATTGATGACGGCGAGACTGGATTCGTCTGCGAGGGGCTCGACGAGATGACGGCAGCCGTCCGAGGCATTCCTGGAATCGATCGTCAACGATGTCGTCTTGCCTTCGAACAGCGATTTAGCGTTGAACGAATGGCGCGAGACTATCTCCGGGTGTATGAACAGCTGGCGCTTGGCAGCACAGGTGAACGGGAGACAGAGGCCGCGAGCTTCGTATCCTGCCCTACGTTCTCCATCAATGCATAAATAATGTGGACCACAGCCTCCGGGCTTCAGGAAAATAAGAAGGTTTAGATGAAATCCTTAGCGGTTCTGAAAACTCGAACGGAAGCTCTTCGGCCTCGGCATGGTCCAAGGCCTTGACAGACGGACTAGCTCAGGTTCAGAAGAAATAGAGGAGGTTGTGTGTGGCTGACCACGACGAGGTGGTAAAAGATCGAGCAGGATCAGGGTGGGATTTGTTGAGGACGAGGGATTTCGGCCTTCTGTTCTCCGGACAGGTCGTCTCCCAGATCGGCGACGGCATGACCAAGGTGGCGCTGTTGTGGTTCGTATATGAACTGACAGGGTCGGCCTTCAAGATGACGTTGATCGGATTGCTCCAGACGATCCCCCCCTTGATTTTTAGCCCGCTCATCGGTGTGTATCTCGATCGGATGAAGAAAAAGCCGGTGATGATCTGGGTGGATCTCATCCGTACTGTGGCAGTCATGCTCATTCCCTTGCTCTATGCCTTGGATGCCTTAACGCTTGAGCGGCTCTATGTGCTCGTCTTCTTGACGTCGATTGTCTCCACCGTGTTCGGTCCGGCGTTGTCATCGGCTGTCCCGCTTCTCGTCTCTCGGACTCGACTAACCAGTGCCAATGCATTGATTCAAAGCACCACGAATATCGGTCTCCTGATTGGTCCAGCCGTCAGCGGGGTGGGGATTGCGATGATCGGAGCCCAGAATGTCTTGTACCTTGATGCAGCCACATTCTTGATATCGGCATTGTGCCTCATGCCGATTCGCCTGCGTGAGACGCTGCAATCGCGTGTAGGATCGGCAGATAGAGCGACAGTCTTCCAAGATATGTTGGTCGGATTTCGATTTATCTTCGTCCAGCATCGAACCGTATTGCTCCTCATGTTTACCGCGGCCCTCTATAGTTTGGGCGTGAGCGCCTTTATGCTTTTGCTGCCGGTGTTTGCGACACAGTTGTTCGACGCGAGTTCCGTCGAGCTCGGGTGGCTCTGGTCATCGCTTGGGATAGGCATGCTGGCTGCGTCCGTCTGGCTGGGTTGGATCAATCAGGGCGATCTCCGAAATCGTCTGCGTCTGATTTCCGCAGCGTTGGCCGTCGGCGCCGTTGCGGTCTGCACGCTGGGTATGTTGCAGGCGCCATTCATGGCCGCGGTGTTCATCATCATTTTCGGCGGCAGCACGGCTGTATTCACGCCGGTTGTGTGGGCGATGGTGCAAGAATTGACCCCTGAACCTCTCTTAGGCCGTGTCTTTACCACCTTCAGCACGGGTGCCATGGCTGCCGCGATGGCCGGGATGGCGGGGTTCGGTTGGGTTGCGGATGCCATAGGACCTGCAGCAAGTCTCGTGGGTATCGGGGTGCTGTTGTTAGGCACCGCGACCGTCGCGGCTGCATTCAGCCGACGACAACCTGACATGATGGATTCCGGTTTCATTCCGGCTTGAAACGGTTCCATCGTGTTTCATCGCATAAGCTGATTTCAATGGAAATGATCCTGAGAGATGTGAGATGGTCCCATCTCATGCGTATTGTATTTGGACAGGGGACGATCCTTCCGGCACTGTGTCTGTTTATCCTGATCATAGAGCCGCTCATGAATCCGCTGTTCGCACGATGCGAGCAGCGTGCGATCTTATCAGCCCAATCGTCTGCCGATCATAACAAAGGGGTAGAACCTAAAGTTCCTGCTAAGGCACAAAAAGAACAGCCTTCCGCTGAGCCATCGACTCAGGAACCAAAACATGCACAGCCGAATACGCAGACACCCAAGAATGAAGAAACCAAGACGAAGAAAGAGAACGGAGAAGAAGGGGGAGAGAAGGGAAAAGAGAGCACAGGGAGGAAAGCTGTCTCTTCGCTGATTCTTACGGTCAAGCTCGCGTTACTTGGAGATACACGCCTCTTTCCATACGAGATCGAAGTGGAGCTCGGATCGGACGAGGTCACGCTGACGGGGAAAGTGTCCACCGAGGCGGAAAAGATCGCGGCGGCGGAAATCGCGAGTTCCGTACTGGCTGTGAAATCTGTGTCGAATAAGCTGGAGGTGACCAAAGATCTGCTGGATGGGATCGCGCACAAACAAGACGACATCATCACCCGTCATGTCAAAGAGCAATTTGCCAAGAGCGTCACCGTGACGGCGGCCAATTTTGATGTGAAAACAGAACAAGGAGTGGTATCGCTTGCCGGGACCGTGCGATTCCAAGTCATTGTGTTGGAAGCTGTAGAAGCGACCAAGCAGGTTCCGGGGGTGAGAGCTGTGAAGACGGATAAGGTCAAGATCGAGAGTGAGGGGTGAAACCTCGGGCCATCCGCACGACGAACCTTACTTCTGAGCCCAAGGGCACAGAAGAACAGGTTCCCGCCGAGACCCGCCGTCCCCTCCTCTTTACACGAAATTTTGGTTTGATATGGCTCAGCCAGCTGGTGTCTCAAGTCGGCGACGGCGTCTCGAACCTTGCCCTCCTCTGGTTTGTCTATTCGATTACCGGCTCACCAGTAAAAACCACGATCATCGGACTCATCCATACGATTCCCCCTATCGTGCTTGGTCCTTTCATCGGCGTGTTTGTGGACCGTTTGCCGAAAAAATTTTTTCTCGTCGGGGCGAATGTGTTCCGAGCGGTGCTGATGGGCCTCATTCCCTGCGCTGTTTCAACAGACAGCTTTACTGTCAATCTCCTGTATGTCCTGGTACTCCTCGATGCGATGGCGATGGCGATGTTCAGTCCAGCGCTGTCGTCGTCGGTGCCTCTAATTGTTCCGCGTACACAATTTACGGCCGCGAATGCTCTCATCCAGAGCACGACCAGTCTTGGGATCATTTTCGGTCCGGCAGTGAGCGGAATCGGGATTGCTCTGTTCGGCTCGCAAGAAGTGTTATGTCTGAACGCCGGCACCTATTTCGTCGCGGCATTATGCCTTGGGTTGGTGCGACTAGGACCCACGCAGCCCGGTGCGGGCGAGACACACACGACCGGCGGTTCCGCGTGGCAAGATTTTCTACTAGGTCTGCGATTCGTCTTCGCCAAACAACGCATCATCCTGCTGCTGATCTTGACCGCGGGGTGTTATGGATTCGGAGCCAGTGCGCTCTCAACGTTGTTTCCAGTCTTTGCGAGAAAGCTGTTAGGTCTCGGGCCGGTTGAGGTAGGCTATCTATGGTCGTCCATGGGAATCGGATTGCTTCTCATGTCGGTCGTGCTGCTGTGGTGCACGGAACAGAGTCTTGCCGATCGAGTCAATATCATCTTTTTGGCGAGTGTGATGAGTGGGCTGGCGATCGTCGCGCTCATCTGGATAAAAGACCCCTACATTGTCAGCCTTCTTATGATCATGATCGGAGCTGGGATGGGAGCCTTTACTCCCATCGCGTGGGGGGTTGTGCAGGAGTTGACGCCTCGCTTGATGGTGGGGCGCGTCCTCGGCCTCTATGGCACAGGGGCGATGACGGCTGCCATCAGTGGAATCAGCATGTTCGGCCAGGTCACAGAGCGGTTTGGTGAAGCGATGGGCATAGCGGGCATCGGCGCCACCTTTCTGCTGACGGCTTTACTCGGAGGCCGGTTGAGCCGGTCAATCCGTAACCGATGAAAGGACCTTATGAAAAACGGGTATCGTCGGAACGATCAATGTAGCATTGTCATCACCTCTTCTTCATTGACCGATGACCACATTGAGGTTCTGAAGCAGGGCGACACGTTCGGCGTGTTCGACGGAAACGGAGACATTCTTTCTCTCAGAACAGGCTCGCAAGGTCTCTACCACGGGGGCACGCGCTTTCTGTCACGGTTTGAGCTGGCTATCAATGGAGAACGGCCATCGCTGCTCAGCTCGACCGTGAAAGAAGATAACGTCTTGCTGAGTGTCGATCTGACAAATCCCAACCTGACCCAGGACGGGCAGGTAGAGATCGTGGGCGGTGTGCTTCACCTGTCTCGAACGCGGTTCTTGTGGCAAGGGTGCTGTTTCGAACGTCTCCGAGTCCACAACTATAGCCTTCGCTCCATTCCGGTTCGGCTCTCCTTCTCAGTAGAGGCCGATTTTGCCGATGTGTTCGAGGTTCGTGGGACGAAGCGAAGCCGGCGAGGCCGGCGTTTGGCCGCCATCACACTTAAAGATGGTATATCTCTCGGATATGAGGGGCTGGATCATGTGGATCGATGGGTCACCATCCGCTGTGCACCGGCTCCGACTGCAGTCCTTCCGGGTGAGATCCACTGTGACACGCTGTTGCAGGCAGGAGAAGTTGCGCAGTGGGATCTCACGATCTCTTGTGACGTCGATAAGCCAGTCACCTGTGATCGTTCGTATGAAGACACATTCGACACAGTAGAGCGCGCGCGCCTTGTCGCGAAAGCCGATGATTGTCTTATCGTGACATCGAATGAGCAATTCAACGCATGGTTAAATCGCTCGTTTGCCGATCTCCACATGATGGTTGCCGACACCCCCGACGGCCCATACCCTTACGCCGGTGTTCCATGGTTCAGCACTCCCTTCGGCCGTGACGGCATCATTACCGCATTCGAATTTCTCTGGGTCAATCCGAACATCGCTCGTGGTGTGCTGGCTTATCTGGCAGCGACCCAGGCGAGAGAGGTTGTTCCGGAACAAGATGCAGAGATTGGGAAAATTTTGCATGAAACACGCAAGGGAGAGATGGCGGCACTCAAGGAGATCCCGTACGGCCGCTATTACGGTAGCGTCGACGCGACGCCGCTGTTCGTCATGCTGGCTGGAGCGTATTATGAACGGACAGGCGATCGGGCGTTCATCGCGCACATCTGGCCGAATATCGAACTGGCGTTACAGTGGATTGATCGTGAGGGTGATCTCGATGGCGATGGGTTCGTGGAGTACAGCCGCCGGGCGAAAGGGGGGCTGATCCATCAAGGATGGAAGGATTCACGAGATGCCGTGTTTCACGCAGACGGCAGCTCGGCGGAAGGACCCATCGCGCTCTGTGAAGTACAGGGGTATGTGTTTGCCGCCAAGCGACGCGCGGCTGAATTAGCCTTGACGCTGGGCCATACGGATCAAGCCCGCCGTCTCTTCAAAGAGGCGGCCAGGCTCCGCGCTCAGTTCGAGCGAAGTTTTTGGTGTAACGATCTCTCGTCCTATGCCTTGGCTCTGGATGGGCTCAAGCAACCTTGTCGAGTTAAGACATCGAATGCCGGCCACAGCCTCTGGACGGGGATCGCCAATCGACAGCATGGTATGAGAACGGCCAAGACCTTAATGACCGAAGCTTGCTTCAACGGATGGGGCGTCCGAACCGTCGCCGCTACGGAGGTCTGCTTCAATCCCATGTCGTACCACAATGGATCTGTCTGGCCGCACGACAATGCCCTCATCGCAGCGGGTATGGCCGCATACGGATTTAAGCAAGGCGCCTTGAAGATTCTTTCCGGTCTCTTCGACTCCAGCCGATTTCTCGATTTGCATCGGCTGCCTGAACTGTTGTGCGGGTTCTCGCGCCGTCAGGGTGAGGGCCCGACACTGTACCCGGTGGCCTGCAGTCCTCAGACGTGGTCTTCAGTCGCATTGTTCATGCTGCTTCAATCCTGTCTCGGTTTGCGAATTGACGCTCCGCTGGCCAGGCTGTCGTTTTTACAACCGGTCTTGCCGCCTTTTCTGGAGCACATCGAGATAAAAAATCTCAGGATTGGAAACTCCGTAGTCGATCTCTCACTTGAACGTCGTAAGCAGAATGTCGGTATCAACATCCTGCGGCGCGAAGGTCGAGTCGAGATCGTCACCACAAAGAAATAATCGAATATCGCCCCGTCACCTAGTCAAACACTCATCTTTCAGTGAGACATGTTGTCCTTGAAGGACAACATGTTCCTCCGCACAGGTTCCTTGTAAAGCGGGAACTTGTGTAAAGCCTGTCCTCAGGAACATTCAACTCATCCCCACGGAACTCGATGTCTATAGTCGAATGGCGACCCGTAGGGAGGAATCGATATGTTTTTGATCGTTGAAAGTATTGAGTGTTATCCGATACGAGCCGGTCAGCAAGATTTACGAGGCTCTCGCTGTGTGTATTGTGAGGGGCTGCGTTATTCGCTCGTGTTTCGCGTGCGTGGAGAGGTCGCAACGGAATACGTATTTGCCAATGCAGCATGCCGTACTCCTCGCGATCCCTTGTAATGAGTGCATACGCCACCATACACTCTCCGTCTTCATACGCGAATGAAGATGGGCGGAAGAGAAGAGGTGCACCGATCATACGTAGGGATTTGTCTGAGATTGAAAGACGAGACGTATAGTAACAGAGGAGGTGGTCTGAGTTGCGAAGACCACACCAGCCGTCATGCGTCGGCGAGAGTGAGTTTGTGAAATTGGATCGGCGTTGACGGGGGAGTCGTTTGAAGAGAAAACAGAACAATTGACACATCGATTTTTTTAATGACTCCGAACCTCTCTTGCCAGAGATGACGATGGTCTGTCAGGCGGCCTACATGAGCGGAAGAAGAGGAGATCAAGTAATGGACAAGCATCGTTTGATCGTCGTATCAAATCGGCAGCCGTACGAACATCGGTGGGAAAGCAATGAACTTGTGTGTACACGGACTGATGGCGGGTTGACAGCGGCTCTGGATCCGGTGCTTCATCGTCATGGTGGCACCTGGGTTGCCTGGGGAAGCGGGTCAGGCGATCGGGACGTTGTGGGGCCGGATAAGTGCGTGGACGTGCCTCCAGAGTCACCGGCCTCTCGACTACATCGCGTCTGGTTTGACTCCAGATGAAGTCAATGGCGGCTACCTTGGCTATGCCAATCAAGTTCTGTGGCCGTTGTGTCATATCACGTTGGATCGCATCAACGGGCTTGCTTCATGGCAGGAACAAGGGTTGAAGGTACGCATGATGTCGAGTATGCAGCATGCGGTCGGCTAGAAGCAGACTGGTAGCATCTAAATATCATCGTGCAATAGTTTTCCGCAGCTTCCTAGAGACCTGTGCTCGCTCTCTGGCGCCTTTCTCCCGTGCAGATTATCCTAATCGGTATGGTTCCCACTGCGATACATGATCTTCTCGCCTGGCCCGGGTGAGTAGTAGAGACGGATGTCTCCTAACATGCCAATCGCATTGATTATTCCAGCCTGGATTAGATTGCTTGACTCCCGTCCCCATTGCGCCCAGGGTGAGGGTGCGAGGTGTGAAGCTCGCTGACTGTCCCATCTCTTGCGCTTCCTGATCCTTCCGGGCGTGACCGATTCTCCAGTCTCCTCCGTTTCGATGTCAGAGTTTCTCTGAACGGCTGTATGCCTTGTGTCATGGTCTGCTGATGGAGGCGGCCATCCTCCAGAGAACTATTCGACTCACACTCGCATTCCATAGAAAGGAGTGGCCATGCTCTACTACGCATTGGTGTTCCTGGTGGTCGGTGTGATTGCCGGCGCGCTGAATCTTGCCGGGGTGTCCGCGGTTGCGGTCCAGATTTCCTGGGTTCTGTTCTTGGTCGGGATCGTGTTGGTCGCGATCCATGTGATCACAGGGCGCTCCGCTCGGGTTACATGACCGGGACATTGTCGGGATGTCCGACAGTGTCCCGGCTTGATGATCTGACGCCGTTGTGAAGCCGAGGTATCGATGCTCTATATAATATAGGAGGATGATGCGATGAATGCTGAACAACTCAAGGGGAAATGGACTCATTTCAAAGGCGAATTGAAAGAAAAGTGGGGGAAGTTTACCGATGATGATTTGAAACAGATCGAAGGGAACTACGAGAAATTTATCGGCAAAGTTCAAGAACGGTATGCTGGGAAAAAGGTCGAGCTGATGAAGTGGGCGGACGCGTGGCATGAAAAGCCGGCGGCGCCGAAAGCCGTAGAGAAGAAGATCCGCTGAGTGGATGCCACTCGCGAAAGACGTTTGACGACACATCCTTACATGTCGGTTAGGAGAACATTATGAACACACGCTATATCCTGACACTCTGCACGGCTTTGGTTATCGGTGGGGCACTTATCACCGGATCGGCGCACGCGGTCAGCAAGGCCGACGAGAAGACGCCGATCAATGACACATGGATGACGGCGAAGACCAAGATTGCGCTGTTTTCCGATGCCCGGGTCAAAGGAAGTGAGATTAATGTCGAGACTTCACAGGGGTCGGTGATGATCCGTGGCAAGGTCGATTCCGATGCAGCCAAGCAGGCGGCAGAAGCGATCGCCAAAGGGATCGACGGCGTCAAGACGGTGAAGAACGAGCTCCAAGTCGTCGCCCCTGCCAAACGCGAGGCGATCGATGACAAGGATGACGCGATTACGACTCGGGTCAATGCGAAGATGGCGAAAGACACCTATCTGAAGGATGCGGGGATCCATGCCCAGACCAATGCGGGCGTGGTTTCGCTGAGTGGCGAAGTTTCGAACCTGATGACCAGTGCCCAAGCATCTTGGACCGCCTGGCAGGTCCCCGGTGTGAAGTCGGTGAAGAACGATCTGACGGTGAAGGAGAAAGCCTAAGGTTTTACTCTCGAGCACCTGACCTCTACGTCCGTCGATATCCGGCCATATAGCGGTGTCGACGGATGGCAGAGACTCTCACTGGTTCAACCACGATAGACACGATCGGGTGTAAACCAATGAACGGTCTTTTTTATGCTGGGGGATGGTTGTATCACTCTGCTAGTCGTGCAGGACGATATTAAGGAGGGAGCTATGCACGTGGATGCCGCCATTGTAGTCCAAGAAGCCAAGCTTCCGGAACTTATTCATGAAGAAACTCACCCGTGAGCGTGTGGTGCCGACCATTTCGGCCAGCATTTCCTGACTGACCTTTGAAATGATTGCCTCCGACTTGCCTTCTTTCCCAAAATGAGCCATTAAGAGCAGTACACGAGCCAGCCGCTTCTCGCTCGAGTTAAAGAGTTGATCCACTAAGTCTTCTTGAATGCGAATGTTGCGTGACAGGAGATACGTGAGGAACAGCTCGGAGAAGCTGGGTTCATCGTGGAGCACAAGGATCATCGTCTGTTTGGCCATGCAGACAAGAACGGAGTTTTCCACGGTGATCGCCGTGGCCATGTATGTCAGCTGTCCGGCGAGACACCCTTCCCCGAAAAAACTACCCGGCTCCAGCATCGCGATGACGGCTTCTTTGCCTTGCTCCGAAAGCACGGTGAGCTTGACCTGGCCGGCTTGAAGGTAGAACACGGCATTCGCTGCATTGCCTTGCGAAAAGATCCGTTGATGTTTGCCGGTCTGCAGCACCGATTTGCCTGGGCCAACTTTTTCGAGAAAGATCTTGGGGTCAAACTGTGGAGGTCGCTTGCGCGCCATCATAGATCTCTGGCTAAGTGAAGAGCCGGCCCTGCATCGCGTAGGTGCCTGATAGACGGAGTAATTTTGAAAGAAAGGGGGTGATCTGTCAATCAGCAGACGAGGACACATTCATCTCGTACGAATGAATTCCGTGCAAGAGTTTCTGGAATATCGATGGAGGTGTCTCTCCGCCTTTCAGCCGCGATCAGCCGAATTGATAGCTGCTTCGATCTCGGTGAGGGCGCTCAATTTCTGTGTCATGTCTAGGCCCTGAGATTTCGCAAGATCCTGAGCACAGAACTGCAGCGAGGAAATCAGTATGCGGCACTCATCCCGCAGATGTTGATCGAAGGCAAATCGTCGCAGACCAGGCTCGATCATCTTGCGGGCCTCGCGTTCATACAGGGGATCGGCATGATCGAGCCGACGCAGCGCCTCCACATTCTGCTCCAACGAGACTTCAAGCTGTTTGATCATTGCCAGAAGAAAGTCCAACCGCAGGCGACCTTCAGTCCATTGGGTGGCGATGTGCCCATCGAGAGATGCATTGTGGGCAACCGTCTTGCGGATCGCACCGTTGGTGGCCAGAGTCCATTGTCTCAACCATTCACGAACCATCCTGAACGAATAATAGATTGCAGCGAAGGCGGCGACTGCACCCAACAATGAGAACGATATGAAGCCGATATCCAGGCTCTCCATACTTACGTTGTCCCTGTCCGCTGCAGTACGCTCATGATCATGTTGATCAAAATCCCGCGCACAGGTTCATTTCGACGCGACGCTTCATGTGCCGTCCTTCTTCAGTCTCATTGCTCGCGATCGGCCGGATATTCCCATTCAGCAGCGCCTTGTCCACGACGAGTGCCAATCTTCCGAGAAGGGGCGTCAACGGAATGGCTGCTTTTTTGCCGACCCTGATTTGAAGGGAAATGTGGCCGGTCATCCTTTTTCAGATTGTGTAGGGGATGCCTTGTAGGCGAACACCATGACGCCGAGCGTGATGAGCCCGATGATGAGTGCAATCCCGAGAATCGCTAGAGTTTCCATGGTCATGTCCTTTTCATGAGGTCGCGCAGGCCACTGGTTCCGAGCGGCGTCAGGACCTGAGTACTGGATCGGGGTGACGGGCAAGGACTCAAGAGTCGTCATCAATGGCTCATCGCACCGTGGGGCAATCGCCTAATTGGCGCTGTGCGGCCGGTGGGCAACACGTCAACAAGCAACAAGACCGGCATCAAAAACTCAATTGTATTCATCTTGTTGCTCATGTTTGACGCGTTCGCCCCGCTGCCCCTCATCGTAACTATGGGCTCCACCGTCAGACGGTTTTCTCACCGGACAGCCGCTCACGCTCCCGTGACATAGCAGCACGCCCGGCCTCCACCGCCTCCGCCACGACCGTCTGCTTGTCTTTGATGAACTCGTGTCCCTTGTCCACGGCCTGGTGCATGACATCGGTGGCCTTATCGGCCAATTCATGGACATGCTCTTCGGCTCGCCGGGCATACCCGCGCACCTGCTCCCGTGATTTACGACCCGACTGCGGTGCCAACAACAGCGCCACCGCGGCGCCCGCCAATCCTCCGGTCACAAATGCCAAGACTGCCGCTTCCAGTGAGCACGCTCTTTCATTTCCCATTGATTGCCCCTCCTTCTCGGTGAATATGCGCCTTGACGGCGCCCGCCGTGGCTTTGTCCCCCCCACCATGCTGACCAGCTTGACCAGGAACGATCGACCCGTACCCTGCACCGTCTCGTGGACCCGTTGCACAGTGTCGCCGAGTGCCCCCGCCGCATGCAGCAGCACAGTCGCATGCTCGACCCCACCCCGCGCATGCTCGATGAGCCTATTCAGATTCTCCACCGCCGCCCGCATCTCCTTGAGCAACAACGGCAGCTCGGCGTTCATGTGGACCAAGAGGTATTCCGATTGCTCCACGGCTTTCCTGAGTTGTATTAACAGGGGAACCAACAAGCCGACCAGTATCGCCAACGCTCCTGCCCCTACACACAGGGCAATCTCCACAATCATCAGGCTCCTTTTCCGCTAGAAGGCTATCCACCTACCGTCTTATCGAAGGACACCGAATGCTCCGAGGACGACGAGCAACGTGAGCGGAATTCCCAGCAGTTAGAGAATGAACGCTTTCCCCATGATGAGCCCCCTCCGTTTCTGCCTGGCCAAGAACCTGGATCATTGGCGTTCGCTTACGAGCCCAGCTCCTTCAGGAGGCTGGCCAGATCTTCCGCATGTTCTTCTTCCTGCGCAAGAATTCCCTCCAAGACTTTCCGCGTGGTGGGGTCATCCGTGCCGACATAGGTGATCATTTCCCGATAGCTGTCGATCGCAATCCGTTCGGCAATCAAGTCTTCCGTGATCATCTCCACCAAGGACGCGCCCTCGACATATTCCGAGTGGCTCCGGCTCAGCATCCCTTCCGGGGAGAGATTTGGCTCTCCCCCTAGTTAGACAATGCGTTCGGCCAATTGATCGGCATGGATTTGTTCCTCAGCGGCGTGCTGGAGAAACTCGCTCTTCACGCTGAGGGAACTGAGTCCGGTGGCCATGAAGTAATGGGCTTATAGCGCAGAACGCAGACGATTTCTGTGGCGAGGGCGTCATTCAGTAGTGTGATCACCGTCTCGGCTTTGGCCTTGTACCCCGCTGTCATGGCCTCGTCCGCAATCCCTTGGCGCGCCCGAGCCCGGAGCGTCTTCACATCGGTCAGACCTATGACTTCTTTGATGATGCCTTTCTGCCTTGTCGTGCGAGGCGCTGTCGTTCCAGCTTGTACCTGTGTTGATGGAGTTGCTTTCACGATGTCCTCCTGCCGGAGAGTGCCCCCGGTTCTATTGTGTTAATCACGAGTCGTTCAAGGCTTTTCGGTTATCCTCGGACTGCTTCTATCAAAGCCGCCTCGCAGAGCCGCAGTCGCTCGTCCACCGACGTCCAATCGGTGTTCATTGCTCACAGTCTCCGAATGATTATTATGGCTAGGAACCTGACAGCGGTCTGGTCAGAATTGCTCAAACCAGGAGAATTCGTGAGGGGTGAACCAAGCAAGGGGAGTCATATCTGCTAACTCTATTCGACGAAGAGAAACCATCCCGACAGTGCGATCGGTGGCAGATCTAGCCACACCCGACCCGCATCCAAGGTCATGTGATCACAATATTCTGGAAAAGCAACTCGTAGATGGAGGTCAATGAAATGGTACCTCACGAAACTGCGATCCGGCCTTGAGGACTGGCTCCATCTCTCTGCCTGAATTTCTCCGTCCATATCTCCGAACTCTGCTGTGCCGAAATGGTTTTCGCAGTCTGTTACATCTGGACCAGTCAGCAACAGAACGACCAAGACCTCAAGGACTACATTTAGCCCGCCGCTGGGGCCGTAATATCTGTCTTCACCCATCGTCCCTTCTCTAGCCTGACACCACATCTTTTGTCGTCTGCTCTCTTTTCCTCACAGTATGGACTCGGGATACCGTTGATCATTGGCTTCACCGAAAGGCGTTCTGACATTCAGGCATCAAAGGACGTTCGCGTAGGAGGTGACTCTATTCTGCATCGAGCACGAGAAGCAGCCTGATCAGTATTGCTCAGTTCGGAGGATTCGTTGGCAACCATTCGAATATGTCTTGCTGCGGATCATCCGCATCATTTTTCTCAACATGAGCAATTGTGAGCAGACTATCGTTGGTCTTCTCGATATGGTGTTGTCCGCACTGTCTGTTTGAGATCAGAGGAGGTGACAACGTGACCTGCCGAGTGGCTCGGTTGTCTCCAGAGATACTCCGTATAGATTTAGCTTGTTGCTGTGAATGTGGTTCCGTGAATCTTGAGGCGTGCTCCACCTCGAAAGCCCTGGGACTTCATCTGTGCCCGATCTGTGCCCATTCCAAGGTTCAGTGTGGATCGTCGAAGGAAGCCCGAACAGGATCGCCCATGCAAGGGCAGCAAGTAGCCTAAGCTGGCTCCGCCGCAAGTACGTGAATCTGAAATTCTCGTCCATTGGATCATAAATACATGACGTCCAAGAAATTCAAACAACGGGACTGCGTCCATCCTACGTGATGTCGTACAGGTGCAGTGGGGACGAAGAGGAACGTGCGACTGCGGTGACTGTGCGGCATCGAGGCTGAGGACTAGATACTTATGGAACGTTCTTCAGATGTGTCCGTCGAGGAGGTCGTGGCCGGCATCCCATCCGGTTCGATTCTCCGGATTGATGTCACAAGTGTCCTGCTCGAAATATGGTGTGCTCACGAACTCCAGTGGGCTGCGTATGAGCGCAATACGCCTCCCATCTGGGCGCAAGTCGTTCGACAGCTGCGCGAGTATCTTGGGAGCTTGTGGGTGTCAGAAGCCCTACAGGGAGCCAAAGCACAGGAGGCCTTTGTTGTCACCTGTGACCAGTCCACCATGACTCCAGAGGATATTGACAACGGGCATCTGATCTGTCTCGTCGGAGTCGCGCTTATCACGGCGACTGAGTTTACCTTTTATCGTATCCACATTCATCAGAAAGCCTTGGCAGCAGCTCCTCTGTAACGTCCCGCGAAGCCTGCAAATCTGAGGCGTCATAGTCTAGGCCGCACGTTTCCACATCCTTTTCGCCAGTACTGTTGCCGGCAAACTTCAGCGCAAGTCAGCCGTTCAGAGCGAACATCGCTGGGTCATCAGAAGTCCATCTCGACATTCATTGATGACCACAAGTCGATGCCCGTTACCGGGCGCTGGTTCCCGGTAATCGGCATTCGCCATTGAATACGTGCGGTCTTCTTTTCCATCTACTTCATGTTGATATTGCACTGAACGCGATTCCCGGTCTGTTCAAACGTGCTCCTCTCGGAAGAATGACCAGGACCCAATAGGCATGACTGCTCATTGCCTGGCAGAGACTGATTCGCTATTGAGCAAGTCTAGGCTGGAGGCCTTCACATTGTTTCCCAAGATGAGCAATTGTGAACAGACCATCGTTGATCTTCTCAGTATGGTGTGATTCACACTCCTAGTCTGTCAGAGACCAGAGGAGGCGACATCGTGACCTGTCGAGTGGCTCGGTTGTCTCCAGAGATACTTCGTATAGATTTAGCTTATTGCTGTGAATGTGGGTCCGCGAACCTTGAGGCGTTCTACACCTCAAAAGCCCTGGGACCGCATCTGTGCCCGATCTGTGCCCAGGCCAAGGTTGAGTGTGGAACGTGGATGGAAAGCCAGACACGATCGCCGATGAAAGGGCAGCCTGTCGCCTGAGCCGATGCCGCTGCACCAATCGGCTGTGCCCACACTCCAGAGTTCTTGCCAATCGCCCCATCCAGTCTCGACCTGCAGGTTGGGAGAGAAATTAATGATTGCACCAAAGAAATACTACGTATCGGGTTTATTCCAAACATCGGTGGACATGACAGACAGTAAGGAAGGCCGACAGTCCCTTGTGGACGACTGTCAGGCGCACTCGGTTGAGGTACACGTACCGGCCGCCGAAGTTGCCTGAAATTAACCATGTATGCCACAATCAGAACGCGTTGTGCAGCGGACTTGAGTGTCTGAATGAGAGTCCTTAGAATCATTCTCTTTCGTCGACTACCCCGTATCTTCCGGCCTTCGTTACAGCTGCGAGGGAGGGTCATTGAAGTATTCCGTCCATGCGTAATACCACTTGACCGCGCCCTCCGTGGCGTCTAGCATAGAGCTGTGCCGTGTTGAGCCTCGCTGACTGTCCTATTCCGCGCGTTTGGAAGGTTTTTCCTGCGCGGTTGATTTCCCAGTCTCCGCCGCTCCTCTACCAGAGTGTTTCTGAAGTGCTGCGATCTTTGGGCCTGACCAGCAGCGCTGAATCGGTTCAGTTTCTTGAGGATACATGAGTTCGCGGACATGTACGGACTTCTCGGCACAGGTCCTAACCGATAAGGGAGAGACGGGATGACACAGGAAGAACAAATTACGAAGATGAAGAAAGCAATCACGCAAGCCATTAAAGTGATGGGAGATCGATTTGGATCGACGGAAGCGGATGTTGCGAGGGCTATCGATGAGCTGAAGACGTCCATGCTCACGGCGCCAGCCGCAGCGGCTCCGCCTCCTCAGAGCCAGGCAGCCGTGGCCGCTGGAGCGTAGTGGCTGCAACCCATATCGATTGCATCGCCCAGTATGAGAAGGAGGGATAGTATGAAGAACACCACTCAAGTCTATGTGCTGACACTGAATGCCCCGTCAAGAAAAACGGTTCGACTCTGGACCGGAGCGAGCCTCCATTCGTTGCGGCACTGCTCCAGCAAGAAGCTGGATCGTGTGCTGGCCGAGATGCAGCAGCATGTGGATGATTTGCAACGCACGATCAGCGTGCTGGCGACGGGCGGATCGTATTCCATTAATCGCTCTCGATAAATGCGCCATAGCCGTAGGTGCCTTTGACGGGGGAACACCCTCACCAAGATAGAGTACTGCCATTATGCCGGACAATGTAGAAGATAAGAAGGTTCATGGCGTAGCCAAGTCGGCTAGCGTTCCATCACGGAAACCAGCCGATAGCGATCTCACGTGCAGCGAGTCCCAGATTGAGGACATTCTCTCTGAGGGTGAGTCCAGCAAGCCCATGAGCAAGAGCGACAAGGGTCTTCATTCAAAACGCCAGCCGAAGCCCTCGCGGTAAGACGTTCGGAGTGAGGTGACGCCTGTTGTTGCCAGACCTGACGAATCTTCGCTGATTTCATCTTCTCTTCGGTCCACGGAGAATTGTGCGGAAAGCTCTTGCCTGATTTTTCTCTCTCCCTTCCAACGTCATATGTGACACATTAGGAAATCGGCTCATGATTATTGCCAGGCTGCGTATTTTGCGCTAAGAGCGCAATAGGGGAGCGGCTACATGACCGAACGCACGAATGACGTGAGGCTTCGGTGGCTTCTTCCACCCCACGACTATTGGTCCACTCCCTTCGCCGAATCGTTGCTGCAGTATCTGGGTCTTAGCCCTGGAGCTGTCATACTCAATATTGCCTGCGGCCATGAGATTCCGGCCTTCTATCTGGCAGAGCAGGTGGGGTCTACGGGCATGTAGTGGCCATCGATCTCAGTAGGCATCAGATCGAGCGCGCACGCGCAATCCAAGGAGTGCAACTTCCATGGCCGCTTTCATTTCTTGCAAACCGTCTGTACCGTCAGCGGCTGAATAGACATTATAGACCGGCATCCGCTAAAGCGAGACATGTGAAATAGTGGATGTCCTCAGCGTCATCGATAACGAGCACGCGCTTGCCATACCCTTCCTTCCTGCTTGATGTCATCGTCGGCCTCCATCGCACGTGTGAATGCTGGTGCGTGTAGATCGATTCATGAGTCTCTGAACGACGGCGAGTACTCAGGCCTCGTGGGTGTGGAACAACGCGAGCCTGATTCCTCGCCGACGGTGCAGTCACGGCATCAAAGTAATTCAGGTCCCGCATATTCCCTACTGGTGAAACCCCTAGTCTGTACGACCGGTTCTACGACCGGTGCATTTCTCAGACAGACACTTCAAAAGCTTAGGGCGGGGCGGATCAGCTTTTTCTGGGGATAAATGTGCGTCCGAATCCATTGCGACGTGTGGAAGCCATACGACTTCCGACTGGGGCCTTTCCCAGTGGTCGATG
Source organism: uncultured bacterium (assembly GCA_965233175.1). Lineage (GTDB taxonomy): Bacteria > Nitrospirota > Nitrospiria > Nitrospirales > Nitrospiraceae > Palsa-1315. The sequence continues at coordinate 11,323 of CBDDRW010000075.1, read as the reverse complement.
TTTTTGAATCATATATGTTCACACTAAAATAATTGCAGCGAACCAATAACGAGGAGACTGGATCATGGAACGAATAATGGAACTAACAGAGCCAAAAGGAAGCGGAATGATGAATCAGACAGGCAGAAGAGGTGCCATTCGGCCTCTTTCAGCTGACGAGCAGTTTTCGACGAGATCGTGCGTCCGTTGTGAGGGCCTGCTCGTGAGCGAGTGGAGTTATGATTTGCAAAATCCTGGCAACCATAATATCGAGACTCTCCGTTGCGTGCAATGTGGGAACCGTATTGATCCCGTCATCTTGCAGAACCAGGTCCGGCTGTCGGTCCGCCAGTCCAAACGGCAGGTCAGGCACAGGGACTCCATGAGGACTGTCTTGTTGGGAAACGTCGCATAACTTGGACTCGCGGGTTATGAAAGAAGGATTTGCATGACGGGTGAAACCAAACGAGAACACGTAGTCGGTTGTTCCGAGAGGGGGTGTGACGAGGTGTAGTCGAGGAATTCATCCGATAGTGGTTGGGCGTGCGGGCAGGACGCTTAACTGCAAAAGCCGTCAACGGCTAAGAGGAGGAATTCCGCCGTGAATCTAAAAGGGCTTGTTCATCGAGAGATCGGTGAGGGACTGACCGAAGAGTTGGCTTCTACTGTTGGGGTCCCTGCACGAACGATCTCGAACATTCTGGCCGACGAGCTCCCTCAGGACCATCGAGCCTGGGAACAGTTTGCGCAGTATTTTCTCATGGACACGGACTTCCTCCGATCTGGTGGCCCGCCGCATACACATGGAACGGTCGACCTGAGAGAGAGTTCTCAGCCATACCCCATTGGCCCACTTATGAAGGTGCCGTTGCTGCGATGGGACCAGATTAATCAAATGGTCTCGTGCGAAGAGTCTCCTCATCTTTTCCAGGCTGAGACCGTACTTGAAACAGACGTTCCAGGGACGCGCACCTTTGATAATCCCATGCAGCCTCTGTTCAGCCAAGCAGAGATCATGTTCATCAATCCTGATTTCCCCACTGAGTCTGGTCATTACGTGTTGATCGAGAGTGAGGACGGCGGTTCTGAAGAGGAGGCTCTCTTACAGCAACTCAAGGAGATCGGCGGGCAATCGATTCTTCATCCGCTCAATCGGCGGTATGACAATCGTCCATTGACGAAACAGCAACGCATTTGGGGTCGAGTCGTGCGGTTACGGAAGAATCTATGAACCACGAGCGTGAGTGTGGAGAAGAGCTCCGTTGATCATTCAGTTTGTGAAGCACGATCGTGATGGTATGAGATTATGAGGGAAGTACCGACGGCTGAAAAAGGATTGCGAACGCTCATTATCACCGGAAGCAGCGGGCGAATCGGCAGCTCATTCATCGATCGCGTCGGGGAACGGTATCGAGAGATGGGATTTGACCGGAAAGGCCCACCCCATCCACCGCCCGAAACCGATCATGTCATCGACTGCGATCTAAGTTCAGATGAGAGCGTCCGTACTGCATTGGAGGAAGTCTCACGGCTCGAACACGGGAGGATCGCGTCGGTCATCCATCTCGCCGCATACTACAGTTTCTCCGGCGAGACGAGTTCCCTTTACGAGCAAGTGACCTATCGCGGCACGGAACGGCTGTTGCACGGGTTGCGCGACTTCGAGGTTGAGCAGTTCATCTTTTCCAGCACCATGCTCGTCCATGCACCCTGCGAACCGGGAGAGCGAATAGACGAAGAGTGGCCGCTTGAACCGAAATGGGATTATCCCAAGTCGAAGGTTGCGACAGAGCAACTGATCCTGCGTGAGCGAGGCGATGTGCCGGTGGTGTTTCTGCGCATCGCCGGTGTGTACGACGATCACTGTCATTCGATTCCCATCGCGCAGCAAATCAAACGCATTTACGAAAATCAATTCATTGGCCATATATATTCCGGCGATCTCACGCATGGAGCTGCCTTCGTGCATATGGAGGATATGATAGAGGCCCTGGTGCTCGCCGTTGAACGTCGGAAGGCATTGCCACAAGTGACGACGCTGCTCATCGGTGAACCGGAAACGCTCAGCTATGATGAGCTCCAGCGCGCCATCAGTTACCAGCTTCACGGAAAAGAATGGAGGACGTACCGCATTCCCAAGTCATTGGCCAAGTTTGGCGCCTGGCTCCAGAATCTGTTGCCTGGAATCGATCCGTTCATCAAGCCGTGGATGATCGATTTGTCTGACGACCACTATGCTCTCGACATCTCACGTGCCCGCAGGCTGCTTGGCTGGGAGCCGCGCCACTCGTTGCGCGAAACATTGCCGATCATGCTCAGTGATCTGAAAGCCGACCCTGCGGACTGGTATCAGGAAAACGATTTGAGGGTGAACACTGTTCAGGATGGTCTGCCGTGGCCGCATGTGGCGAACATGCTTCTTGGTTTGTGGCTCATCGGGACTGTGCTGGCTCTCGGCATGACCGATCCTGCATTGCTTTGGAGCGATCTCGCGAGCGGTTTGGCGGTTATTCTATTCAGTGGGTTCGCGATGCGTCACACCTGGGCTGCGTGGACCGTGTGTGGTGTAGGTGTGTGGGTGATGAGCGCACCGCTGTTATTCTGGGCATCGAACGCCGCAGTCTACAACAACGACTTGCTCATCGGTGCGCTGGTGGTCACATTTGCGGTCATTGTTCCGCAGCTCGGTCGTGACGGATCCGGTTCCGGTGCTCCGCCCGGCTGGAGTTACAATCCCTCAGGATGGGTGCAACGGTTGGGGATCGTGTTTCTGGCGATGATCGGATTTTTCCTCTCACGCTATATGGCGGCGTTTCAACTTGGTCATATCGAGTATCCGTGGGACCCGTTCTTTGGTGAGAGCACCAAACGTGTACTAACTTCGGACATCTCGAAAGCCTTTCCGGTGTCCGATGCGGGACTTGGCGCGCTTTCCTATATGCTCGATGCCCTTGCCGGACTCATCGGGGGAGTGCGGCGTTGGCGGACCATGCCGTGGATGGTTCTGCTCTTCGGTCTGTTCATCATTCCACCCGGTGTGACGAGCATTGTGCTGGTTATTCTCCAACCAGTCAGTATCGGCGCGTGGTGTACATTGTGTTTAGTGGCTTCGGTCGTGATGCTGTTGATGGTATCACCGGCTCTGGATGAAGTGATCGCCACTGGCCAGTTCCTCCTCCGCACCAGACGCGAACGCGGTAATCTTTGGCGCGCACTATGGTTGGGTGAAGGTAGCGAGGCCGAAGAACCCGCGATACGGGAAAGGCGATCGCGAATTTCTGAATTCCTACACAGTATCGAGGCGTTTTCTGCGCCGTGGAACCTATTGCTGAGTGCACTGGTCGGCGCCTGGTTGATGTCAGCGCCAACACTGTTGAGACTGGATGGGGCAGCAGCCGATAGTACGCATATCATGGGCGCGCTCGTCGTGACGTTTTCGGTGGTGGCCTTCGCCGAACCCGCGCGTCTGGTGCGGTGGCTTAACGTGCTGTGCGGCATATGGGTGCTCCTCTCAGCAGGGCTCTTTGGGGGAGGTCAGCTGGACTGGCCGTGGATCAGTGTCGCCAGTGGACTTCTGCTCATCGGACTCAGTCTTCGTCGCGGTCCGGTAGAGGACAATTATGGCGGTTGGCAACGATGCATTTACTGAGGGTGAGATGAATGAACGTATCGTAGAACGCTCTGCCAATACACCTGTTCCCGGTGAAATTTTGTTATGAAGATCCCAGGAACAAGGTGCGAGGTGTCTAGAACAATTTATTTCCGCTTCCGGCTCATTCCCGGTGTGATGATTGCATTAGGTACCAAGACCAAAGTTCCGGGAGAGGCGATGGTGGGCGAACGAATAGAGCTGGTTGCACGACAGTGCCATGGCAACGAAATGGATCCGTATGAGCGTCTTTTGGGAGATGCCATGAAGGGGGATGACACGCTCTTTGCTCGCGGGGATGGGGTGGAAGCCGCCTGGCATGTTGTACAGCCGATTCTTGAAACCCCAATGTCGTTGCACGAGTACGAGCCAAATACCTGGGGGCCCGCGTGAAGCGGATCGCTTATCGTTGGCATAACCCGCGGGTGTCCGGATGATTCACATTTGAGTCATTCCTTCTTGGGAAAATAATCACCTCATCAGGAAATCCTCGCTGGAGCCATCACACGGTTTTGCTCGGGCGACCAGTTCATCGAGCACTGTCACTTCCTGACAAGAAGGATCTTCTCAATACCTAGGGGTGTTCCTAGGTATGAAAGCTTCTCGGGGGCTATTATCTTGTATCTTGATGGGCGCCGTAGCCTTAATTCGAGACGTTGGATGAGTGTTTCGAGAATCGATTGCGGTCGGTCAGTGCTCTGTGTAAGAGGAGGTCACGACGATGAAGGAAATGCGCTCGCTTGTCGCGGCACTTCTGCTCTTTGCTGGAGTCGTCGCTATCGGGATTATCTGGGATCTATGGCCGACGTTGCTGTCGGAATCCACCGCCATTAGCAGTAATACGCAGTGAGAAATTCAGAACCGATATCGTCAGTTCGATAGAGAAAGACTTTTGGTGAAGTCTGCTTCTTCCAGCTTATGGCACAGAGTGCTGCTGGGACTCGGAATGTATCGGCGATCCGGCTTCGCTGCATGTGACCAATGCGCATCCGGATAGTATTGTACTGCAACAAGCCTTAATACGTGGAGAGAATGGATGACAGTCAAACAATGGAGGAACTACCATGCCTCGTAAATCGTTTTTGCTCTTCTCGCTCTTTGCAATACCCGTCGCTGTGCTGGTGATTTCTGTAGACGCGCACTCTGATCCTGCGGACCCCGAAGAAGTCACTCATATGAAGGCCGGACATAAAAAGGTCGAAGGAGTGGTCAGTGATATGAAATCCGGACTCTATACAGTCAAGACGCCTACGGGTGCCACACTCACTTTGACCGAAGCTGCGGCCGTCCGTCACGGCCATGACATTCCCAAAGTCGGTGATGAAATGACTCTCTGGGTCAATGAAGGTAATATGGTTATCGATGCTCATATGAAAGGGCAATCCGACACACCTCATCGCTTCATTTCCGGTGCGCTTGCATCGATTGATAATGCCAAATCTCAGGTCACGATTTCGACATCAGGAGGCGAGAAGAATTTTAAACTCAAACCCGAGAGTCGCATGTTTAGGGATATTGCCCCTGGCGCTCAAGTGACCATAGAAGTGAACGAGTCTGAGGAGGTTATTGATCTGCATAAAGACAAGCAACAGTAAGGGGTCGCACTTCGGACTCCTGCCTGCTCTTTCTCGTACCATCTATCGGCACCCGAAGGAAGTTGAGCAACAGGGGAGAGGCGCGTAATCCAGAAAGACATTGGACGAGTGCAGGCACCATCTTTGGAAAGAGTAAGCGAGAACAAAAGGTAGGAGACGACGCACATGAGGCACTATACGTATCTGATCATCGGCGGAGGGATGACTGCGGCAGCAGCCGTAGAGGGAATACGCGAGGTCGACTTGACCAATGACATCGGACTGATCAGTGCTGAGGACGAAGCTCCCTATAATCGCCCCCCTCTCTCAAAGGGGCTGTGGAAGGGAACGTCATTAGACAGCATTTGGCGCATGCCGGAGAAGAACGGAGTGACGCTTCATCTTGGTCTCACTATCCAAGAAATCGTTCCCGAGCAAAAGCGTGTCATGGACGGCAAGGGAGACGCGTTCACCTATGGCAAGCTCCTATTGGCGACGGGCGGTAGGCCACGACGTCTTCCATTCGGCGATGGTCAGATTATCTACTTTCGCACTCTATCGGATTACCGGCGGCTTCGCGCGCTCACCGAAGCAGGTCAGCGGTTCGTCGTGATCGGTGGAGGATTTATCGGTTCGGAGATCGCTGCGGCATTGGCGTTGAATCAAAAAGAGGTGGTGATGGTCTTTCCCGAAAAAGATATTGGAGATCGCATCTTCCCGCGCCCTCTCGCGCAGTGTGTGTCCGCCTTATACAAGCAAAAAGGTGTTGAGCTATTGGCGGAAGAAAAGATTATCGGTTTGGAAGCACGTGGAAAGCAGCGCGTACTGAAACTGAGTCGCAACCAGGAAATGGTAGTGGACGGTGTGGTGGCAGGGATCGGTATCGAGCCAAACGTTGAGATTGCTAAAGCAGCTGGGCTAGAGGTGGAAAATGGGATCATCGTGGATGAGTTTTTGCGCACCAGCCAGCCCGATATTTATGCAGCAGGAGACGTTGCCGCGTTCTTCAATCCTGCGTTGGGAAAACGTCTGCGGGTTGAACACGAAGACAATGCCAATTCCATGGGCCAGTTGGCGGGTCGGAGCATGGCAGGCAAGATCGAGCCTTATCATCATCTGCCATTCTTTTACTCCGATATGTTCGAGTTGGGGTATGAGGCAGTGGGCGAAGTTGACTCACGTCTGGAAACGTTTGCCGATTGGAAACGACCCAACGAGGAAGGCGTCATTTACTATCTCCAGAACGGTCGCGTGCGAGGTGTGTTGCTCTGGAATGTGTGGGAGCAGGTAGAGGCCGCTCGCCAATTGATCGCCGAGCCCGGTCCGTTCACCCTCAAAGACCTTCAGGGACGATTGCCGACTCAAATTTCATCTCCGAAACCTGCCTCATGAAAAGAATATCGCCTGGCGGAGGCTATGAGATGTGGTTGCACAGCGACCACGAATACTTCGCCAACGAGAAGATCTTTTTCAACAACCTGTTGTTCATCAACCCTTCTTTGGTAGTCAAGCTCACCATACGAATTCATTGACATCCTGCTCGGGTTGGTTTCTTCAATCCTTCATTTTACGTTGTCACGCATATGAACTGGCATCCGCGATTTGCTGCAACCGGCCTCATATGATCAGACTCGGGAATGCCATGATTCGTTATGGTAGGTGCGCGGCACAAGCCCCTTGTCCGGTGTCCTTTGTGCGAGCCAATGCCATGAACTAGGGGTTAATCTAGTCGACCCACCACAGCACTCAGGTTACAAGTAAGCATGAATACGGGAAGTATGAACGTGAAATATATTGGGGTGCATCAGTCCTGGCCGGCTGAATGGCCTGCTTTCAATCAAGATCAGTTTGAAGGTGTTGGAAGCAGAAACTGTAGACAAGTTTTCCCATTGATGATCTGACGAATAGTTCGTCAAGCATCGCAAGAAACACACGCAGGAATCCCACTGAAGTACAGGAGCATCTCATGTGTAGAAAAAATGGAATCATTGCATGGACGGTTGGAGGCCTAGCATTGGTCGTCGCGACATTTTTCTGGCCTAGTCTATTCGAGTACGGGAAGGCGGAGGCTGCAGATCAGAATTGGGCCGGGATGCCGCAAGTTGAAATCGGCGTGTTCTCCCTCGGTGGTAGGGCGACCTATTGGGATCAAAAGGAAGGGTCGGATCGCTGGTTCGGAGGCGCACAAGTTCGACTTCATCCGTCTCATTACTTCGCGATCGAAGGGTCTGCAGACTATCGTCGCGAAAAATTCGATGGAGGAACCAAGACCCACACGTATCCAGTGCAGGCCTCTCTATTAATCTATCCGCTTGGCACGACTCGGCTTGCCCCATTCGTACTCGGCGGTGGCGGCTGGTATCACACTACCGTTGATGGGCCTGGGAACTTCTCGGATACGCAAAGCCGTTTCGGTGGTCACGCGGGAGGCGGATTGCAATTGTTTCTCACCGACCATGTTTCAGTCGACGGAACATATCGATACATTTGGCTGGAGAAGCTGGAATCAAAAAATGTGAGTCTCGATGACAAGAAATTCGATAGTAATGGGCACATGATTACGATCGGTCTGAACTTTCACTTCTAGGTTCTATGACTGAATTCGGATGAGTCAAGTTCAGGAACGGATAATAGAGGCGGACAGAGCACGTGTCGGAGGCTTCACTGTCGGGACGGCGGATTCACCCGCTCGGTGGATGCTGCCACTCTGCTCTATAACGGATCGTTTGACATTCGGCGGTCTCTTGACTGTTATGCAGCAACATGAGTTCGGGGCCTTTGATTTCGAGAAGAAGAGACACGCCATGAGGGCATGCAGCTTTTTTCTCTGTGCAGGATCTCCAGGTCACGTCACAGTGTGCCGGGCGGAAAGGTGAAGTCTAATCCGGACTAGCGAGCCTCTCTCTCCTCGCTTCTTAAAACGGGCATAGAATTTAATCTCCCCGCCAAACGTCTGGTCATAGTCTCGGAGAGCGGAAATGCTTATATCGCCATGGTTTCCAATCTGGAAGAGGCAGTTTCCTTTCAAGCACGGGCCTCTGCAGAGGTGTCCTGCGAATGATCGAACGCTGCCGCATTTTTGGAGCGTCATTTCCTCAGCAAGAATCTCTGCCGCGCTCACCTTTCTCGTGGTCTTTGCCATCACGCCGCCGAATTATCTGCGCGGTTGATTCCTCAGCCTCACCTTCGGCTTAAAATCCGCAATAGGAAACGTCAACTTTTCACGTGGAAATTCTCTGATTGTCGTGACCTGATTGGGCTGAACGACGATGTGCCAGGTCTGTATCTGTTCCGGCTCTTTCCCCTCGAACGCGGCGCACGAGAGGAGAGAGACATTCTTGCCCTTCTGGGGACATCGGACAGAATTGCTTGTGATCAGCTGAATGTGTGCTTTTCGAGCTTCGTCGGCAAGGTGCTGACAAGCGGTGTAGTTCGCGGGATCTTTCCAGAGTTTTTCGTCGGCGTTCAGCGGGGACTTCGTCAGATCGAGCGCGTTGGTGGTTCTATATTTGACCGAGAAGACCGTGTGCTGAACAGGGTTGTCGGGTAACGGTGTATCTGGAGAGTCGGCATAGAATAAGACACTATGGTACCCTTTTTCGGCTAGCGCAGTATGGGGAGACACAGAGGCATAAAAGACGCCATCGATCTGGCCTTCACGGCGAAAGCGGGAGCCTCGCTTGTGCGGACGGTATCGAAAGGGCGTGAAGAGTAGATAGTGGAGGCCTGCACAGTTTTCCGGATAGGGCGGTTTATTGTCTTCAAGTAACTGCTCCAGGCGGTCCTGTTCCTCAGAATTATCTACTAGCTTCATGGTTGAGTTGATGTGTTGTGCTTCGACGGCACGCCAACACACACCCGCCCTGCAGCGCGCGTTAGATGAGAGCTCTTCGGCTATCCAAGTAGTGGACGACATCGACGAGACCCTCCAGCGATTTCATCCGTTCAAGAGGGACCATCTTGAATGCGTCGTTTGGACTCCTGATCCAGGCGGCGCATGTCACACGATCGCCGCCGGTAATGGCATCCAGCGATCGGTAGAGCCGGAGAAACAGTAACGCGAAATCGAATTCTTTGCCGGATCGGGATACCAGGGCTTCCTCCTTGTTCATGCGGGATAGCTTAGATTCAGAGATGCCGACGACCTGGGCCAGCTCGATATTGGTCATGTCCAGACGTCGCGCGGCATTGAGCAAGGCTTTAGATACAATGACCTCATCTTGTGCGTGGAGTTGCACTTCTCTCTGGCTAGGCATGACACCTCCCTCACATTGCATTTGCAAATATATACCATATTTATCGCATTTGCAATGATGTCGATTTTCGCTTGGTCGAGGGCATAGGCGATCTGATTCCTGGTTTTGATCTCTTCATGGTACGTGAATGTTCCTCAAAATATTAGACCAGTGGCGAAGATGTAGGTTGTGGTCTCAAGGGTTTCTTGTGTTTAGCTCTGACAGCAAAGTCTGGTTCTTTGCCAGTTTGAAAATTGAGCGTGAACTGTAGGGCGCTCGCATCGCGTGACTGCAGTGCCTTCTTAAAAAGCATAACAGAACCAAATGCCAGGCTAGGAATCGGCAGGCAGGATTCTATCGAGTAGGTTGGATTTGTGCAGGCCAGAAAACCTTCATGATCGTTTGCTAGAGCTGGTGTAGGCTGATTTTCTAGGAAAAATCAGATAGGTTCGAAACACTTGGATCGGTTCATGAGTCCGCTGATTTACCAGTGGAGCAACGGCGGTACGCTTACGGACTGGGGTAACGATTCAGCTACGCTTCGCGTCACTTTTATATGTGATGAACGAGACTGTGAGCAGCAGTTCAGTATGCCTGATTGATAAATTATCAATAAAATAAATATGTTGCAGGGTGAAGGACGAAGAATGAGCGAGGCACTGTTACAAGATTGTCCGAGAAAAATCGAGCAGCCTGGTGCCATCTGCCCTACGAGAGGGCCCTCTAAGCAGACTATGGTTTGGAGGGCGTATGCACAACGATCTCTGACTCGACGACTAACAGAGGAAATTTGACTATCCTAGGGGCGCCACCCACGCTTGGGAGGATCCCCCTACATAGTCGGTATTGCTGATGTTGATTGTCACATATACAGTCAGCCGAATGTGTGGGAGTCACTCCACATTGGACTGTGATCGTATGGCAGCAAATGAGTGCCGTAGTTGAGACCGATTTCGTGTAGATATTTGTTGTTGGCCCAGCTACATCGATCCAAAGTGGGAATGGGCTCACTCGGGCGGTGAGGGGATACAGGTTTGAAGGATCAAGTAGGGCGTTGAACAAGTATTGATGTCTATGTGTCGGCACCTATCAGTGTTGCCGAAACTTCGATACTTATAGGAGTTCCTTGGACAAAGATATTACTATTGGGAAAAACCAATGGTGAGGGTGCGTATTTCTTTCGTTGGGGATTCTGGTTTTGATAGGCCGGGGGGAAACCATTTCGATAGTGTAGAGTTTCTATAGTGGCGCCGCAGGAGGACACTTCTCCAGGGTGCTAAAGAGGCTGCCTCATAAAGCCGAAATGGGTAAGGGCTGAGAAAGTACTTTACAGGGTTGTTGAGGGCTTAAACGACAGCGGAACGCCATGTGGTGAAATGAATCGAACTTCTAGAAAGACAGGGCGGCAGGGAGTTCTAGCACTGGTCATTCTTGTCACTGTGAGCGGGTTTACCACTCCACAAATGGCGCAAGCGGACCCGAGTCGAATGGGGCAGGAGGCCGTACCTGCCTATCAACCTGACGAAAAAACGTCACTGATTGTGACGCAGGATTATTTTCTCGGCCCTGAGGATGTTCTCGACATCACAGTGTGGAAAAATGCTGATCTCTCCAAATTAGTTACAGTCCGTCCTGACGGAAGAATTTCACTTCCTCTAATTGGAGACATCACGGCGGTGGGGAAAACCGCGGCCCAATTGTCCGGTGACATTTCGGCAAAGTTAAAAGAGTACAAGGAAAATCCTTCAGTATCGATCGTTGTAAAGGAAGTAAATAGCTACGTAATCTATGTATTGGGAGAAGTGTTGAAGCCAGGAAAGTACCCTCTCAAGAGCAAAACGACGTTGCTCCAGGCCATTACGATTGCGAGTGGCCTTACGCCTAAT
>CBDDRW010000074.1:0-11936 GCA_965233175.1 uncultured bacterium | reverse complement strand
GAAGAGAAGCTGCTGGCTGGAATTCAGCGAGACCTATTCACCCCCGAAGGGCTCGATCTGTTCATCAAGGAAACCGCACTCCTCGTGACGGAGCGGAACCGGCAGCGACAACCCGACCGGGAGCGGGCCGAACTGCGGCTGACCGAAGTCGAAAAGGAACTGGCGAACATTATGAAGGCGATCACAGCGGGCATCTTCACGGCATCGACGAAGGCCGAACTAGAGAAAAAGGAGGCCGAACGGGATCACCTACAACAAACCATCGTGACGGCTACGGTGAAGGCGGATAAGGTTGTGACGATGCTGCCGAGGGCTAAGGAGCGGTATCGGGAGCTGATTGAGGGGATCGGCGAGCTTTCAGCCAAACATCTACCTCAGGCTAGGGAGCAGGTGCGGACGTTAGTCGGAGAAATCCGGCTGAGACCGACAAAGGCCGGTTATCTGGAGGCGAAGTTGACCGGAAAGTACGAAGGGCTGGTAAAATTGATAAGCGATGGAAAGTTAAATCGTGGTGGTTGCGGGGGAAGGATTTGAACCTTCGACCTTTGGGTTATGAGCCCAACGAGCTACCGGGCTGCTCCACCCCGCGAACGGATGCTAACAAAGGGCTGAACGGCAAGTCAAGCCAACGCCCACACCGAGTTGCTTTCGCTCACCTGCAATGCTAAAGCGATGTCATGCGTCTTGTTTTCATGGGCACGCCAGACTTTGCGTCGGCCTCGCTGGAGGCCTTGTTGCGGAGTGACGATTCCGTTGTCGGTATCGTCACTCAACCTGATCGCCCGAAAGGTCGGGGCCAGGCGCTGACGCCATCGCCGGTAAAGCTTTTGGCACAGCGAGCGCAGATTCCTCTGCTGCAACCGCTCAAGATGAAGGATCCCGGATTTCTCCATGCTCTGGCAGAATGGAAACCGGACATGATCGCAGTCGCAGCGTTCGGGCGTATCCTCACTCCGGCGATCCTCTCACTTCCTCCACTCGGCTGTATCAATGTGCATGGCTCTCTTCTGCCGAAATATCGAGGGGCTGCTCCGATTCAGTGGGCCATCATCAACGGCGAAGCGAAAACAGGAATTACCACCATGTTGATGGATGAGGGGATGGATACCGGCGCGATCTTGCTTCAAGAAGCCCTCTCTATTACCTCTGACGATACGGCAAGCACTCTTACACCACGTTTGGCTGAGCTTGGAGGCAGACTGTTGGTCGAGACGATTACCCGATTCAAGGCGGGCACCCTCAAGCCGCAACCGCAAGATGCATCGCAAGCAACCCTAGCACCCTTGTTGAAAAAAGAAGATGGGGTGATCGATTGGACCTTGCCCGCGATGGTCCTAGCCAATCGGGTCCGCGGCCTCTCTCCGTGGCCTGGAGCCTACACAACCGTGGTGGGAATTGACCGCTGGACGATCTGGCGCGCATCGGCGTTTCCAGGCCGTGTGACGGAACCTCCAGGAACAGTCATCGCTATGACTCATGAAGCTATCCATGTTGCAACCGGAGATGGAATCCTTGCCGTGATGGAGTTGCAACCGGCAAATAGCCGTCGCATGGCCGTCTCCCAATACTTGTCAGGCCATCATGTTTCTATCGGATTACAGTTAGGGAAAGGACCGGCCCTTTCCTAACACCAGGCCCGTCATTCATCATACAATCTGACTCTCTTCGTCTCGAGATCTCCATGGCTCCTCGCTCTCGATCCTTGTTCACGGCCCAGACTGCACGATCAGCCCGTGCGACTGCTCTCTCCTTGCTGGTGGAGTCTGATACGAGTGAGGAGGGGATCGATATCTTATTGGACCGTGCCCTTGCACAATGCTCCTTCGACAGCAGGGAGCGATCCCTCACAGTGGAACTCACCTATGGTGTCTTGCGACGCCGTGCGACCATCGATTGGCGGCTGGAACCGGTTCTAGACAAACCGCTGCTTCGCCTTCCCGTCGCCGTGCAAATGGTGCTCAGGCTTGGGGCCTACCAAGTTCTATTTCTGGATCGTATTCCGCAGTCTGCCGCAGTCAATGAATCAGTCAATCTGGCCAAGGCCTTTACCGGCACAGTCGGCAGAGACTGGAGTGGGTTCGTCAATGCGGTGTTGCGGGCGTTCTTGCGCCATCCGCCTGAACCCTGGCCCGACATGAATCTTGATGCCGCGCACGCGCTTGCCGTTCGGTATTCGGTCCCAGGCTGGCTCAGCCGCCGATGGGTGGATCGGCTAGGACTGGCTTCCGCGGAACGTGCCTGCGAGGGAGTCAGTGGCACGCCTCCGTTCACGCTTCGAGTGAACCAACTCGTCACAACGAGGGAGTCATTGCTCGACACGTTTGCTCAGGCCGGTATTGCGGCCACACCGACCAGTGTAAGCCCATTTGGCATTGTGCTCCAAGAAGGAAGACCTGTGCCTTCGCTCCCCGGGTTTCACGAAGGCGCCTTTTATATCGAAGATGAAGCCGCGCAACTCATTCCTCTTCTGCTCGACCCTCAGCCTGGCGACATCGTGCTCGATACCTGCGCTGCACCGGGAGGGAAATCGACCCATGTGGCTGCTCTGATGCAGAACAAGGGGATCATCTACGCTGTCGATCGGAAAGAGGCTCGTTTGAATCTGGTACGAAGTAATTGCACTCGGCTCGGAGTCCGGATTGTCGAACCAGTCGTCGGCGATATCCGGCAGCCACGTGAGTGGGTCCCCCTTATTGCGACAGCGCGATCTCCTTCCGTGAAGCAGACCAGAATGGGCGAACCTTCCATTGATCGAATTTTGGTAGACGCCCCCTGCAGCGGACTCGGTGTGTTACGTCGACATCCGGAAGCGAAATGGCGGAAAGACGCGCAGGTGCTCCCTCGACATCAGGCGCTCCAGTGTCAGATTCTCGAAAGCGTCGTCTCATGCTTGCGGCCCGGCGGGGTGCTAGTCTATAGTACGTGCTCCACAGAACCGGAAGAAAACGAAGACGTCATCGAACGATTCTGTCGTGCTCATGCGGAATTCCGACGTGAATCCATCGTGCCCTGGCTCCCACCTGTCGCACAGGGATTCGTCACTGAACAGGGCGCCCTCTCGACTGTAGGCAACCGGTTCTCGATGGATGGATTTTACGCTGCGCGACTAAGGAAGGTGTTGTGATGGCACGCCCCGTTCTTATTGCCCCCTCAATCTTATCTGCTGACTTTGCCAGACTGGCTGAAGAAATCGCAGCCGTCGAACGAGCAGGGGCCGATTTTCTGCACATCGACGTCATGGACGGACACTTCGTGCCGAATTTAACCATCGGCCCTCCGATTGTGGCGGCGCTCAGAAAAGTCACCAAACTGCCGCTCGACGTCCATCTCATGATCACCAATGCCGACGCCTTTATCGCCGAGTTCGCCGAGGCAGGCGCGGATTACCTCACGATGCACGTAGAAGCCTGTCCACATCTCCATCGCACGGTGCAATCGATCAAGGAACGCGGGGTGAAGGCCGGAGTGACCCTGAATCCAGCCACCTCGCTCAATACGATTGAGGAAATTCTCCCCGATGTCGATTTGGTCCTCATTATGTCGGTCAATCCTGGTTTCGGTGGTCAAACGTTTATCCCGTCCTGTCTGCAGAAGACTGCCTCGGCTCGCGCCATGATCGATCGGACTGGAGGTCACGCATTGCTCGAGGTGGACGGCGGGGTCAAGATTGACAATGCGGCACAGGTGTTGGCTGCGGGGGCCGATGTGTTAGTCGCCGGGTCTGCTATTTTCTCAAATCGGGACTATGCTGCGACGATTGCAGCGATGCGGGCAGCCAGCCAACCTTCTTCCAAGGCGCCACGGCGCGTCTCCGCTCACCGATAGGCTTCGCGGGTGAACATTTCTTCCCTCATCGACAGCCTTCATCCTCTCGAAATCAAAGTCTTATCGACATTCGACGCGAATCCTTCTGCAATCCTCAAGACGGAACAGCTCGCGCAGTCCACAGGGCTGGAACCCTCGCAGCTCAGTATGGCCATCGAATGGTTGATCGCCAAGGGGCTGCTTGCGGTCGATACGGAAACCGCAACGCCGATCGTCTCGCTGACCAAAACCGGTGAGCTCTACTTTGAAAAATACTCACCGATCGAACGGGTACTGTCTGTCGCTCGCGATGCGGCTACAACCGGCAAGCGCCTGACCATTCAGGACATCCAATCCCGGGAGGGGCTCGAACCGACGGAGATAAGCGGTGCAATCGGACGGCTTAAGAAAGAGGGGGCGCTCCTCATCATTCAAGGCGGCTGCATCGAATCGACCGGCCGGCCGAGTCAGACGGCTGACGCAATGCGGGGACTGCTGCAACAGCTTCATGGAGCGCCTCGTGAGCTTCGAGCGTTTTCCGAATCACAGCAGCAGGTCATTCACGATCACGCCGTCAAACGCGGGAATGCACGGGAGCCGTTTCGTATCGATGAGCGGGTGACCAGAGCCCTCAAGCTTTCTGCGGCCGGGGTC
This sequence comes from uncultured bacterium, assembly GCA_965233175.1. Taxonomy (GTDB): domain Bacteria; phylum Nitrospirota; class Nitrospiria; order Nitrospirales; family Nitrospiraceae; genus Palsa-1315. The sequence continues at coordinate 7,478 of CBDDRW010000074.1, read as the reverse complement.
GAAGCGGCTCAGCAACTCTCTCGGCAGGACACGACGGAAGAAGTCTCCCAGCTGACTCCAGAACTTTTGAAAGATGGGAGCTGGCGGGCAAAGCGCTTCCGTAAATACACGATCAGTCTTCGAGCGCCACGCATTGCGCCGGGCAAACGACATCCCTATCGAGAATTTCTCGATGCGGTGAAAACGAAACTCGTGAGCATGGGGTTCCAGGAAATGCGTGGCTCGCTCGTAGAGACTGAATTCTGGAACATGGATGCGCTCTTCATGCCGCAGTTTCATCCCGCCAGGGATATTCATGACGTCTACTTCGTCAAGGAACCGACTCATGCCTCGTCGATTGCAGAACCGTTCTTGTCGCAGGTGGCACAAGCACACCAGCATGGCGGTGAAACCGGTTCAACCGGCTGGAACTATCCCTTCGATGTGGAGCGCGCGCGGCGCCTCGTCTTGCGAAGCCAGGGCACGGCGGTCTCAGCCCATACGTTAGCGGCCCAACCAGCCGTACCGGGAAAATATTTTTCCATCGCCCGCTGTTTTCGCTACGATCAAGTCGATGCGACGCATGCGACTGATTTCTTTCAGGTAGAAGGGATCGTGCTCGGCGAAGATATCAACTTTCGCACCTTGCTCGGCCTGCTCAATCTCTTCGCCCGGGAAGTCGCGCAAGCCAAGGAAGTCAAATTCCTCCCGGCCTATTTTCCCTTCACTGAACCCTCGGTCGAACTGCACGTGCGTCATCCGAAGCTTGGGTGGATGGAACTTGGTGGGGCCGGATTGTTCCGGCCTGAGGTCACCCTTCCCCTGGGCATCACCGTTCCCGTCATTGCGTGGGGGTTGGGGCTCGACCGCATGGCGATGGTCGCGCTCGGCATTCACGACATTCGCGAGTTATTCACCGACAATCTTGATCTTATTCGCGCCACGAGAGGAACCTTTTAGGTTTCATATGCCGACGATTACTATTTTCAAGCAGGATCTCGAGACATTACTCGTCTCACCCGGAGAGGCTCCACGCCCGATTACCATGGAACAGCTTGAAGAATCTTTAATGCTCGTGAAGGGTGAGTTGAAGGGACAAAATCCCGACACCGGCGAACTGCGCATCGAACTGCAAGATAGCAATCGTCCAGACCTCTGGTGCTGCGAAGGAATCGCTCGGCAGTTTCGGGCAAAGCGACAGGGCGCGCTTGCACCGTACGATTTTCTTTCCGCTAAATTGAAATTGCCAAAGCAACTGAACGTCGCTCCCGGCCTGGAGAAGGTCAGACCCTACGTGGCCGCGTGCGCGGCGACCGGCTACCTCGTGACCCAGGAGGGCCTCGCACAGCTGATCCAGACACAAGAGAAACTCTCCGAAATGTTCGGGCGTAAACGCCGGACTGTGTCGATCGGACTCTATCGTCTCGCAGCAATCGAGTTTCCTGTTACCTACGACTTGGTCAAACCGGATGGAGCGTCATTCACGCCGCTGGGGATGGATACGGTGATGACGCTTGGGGAAATGCTGCTTGTCCATCCCAAGGGTCTGGAGTTCGGCGGGATCCTCGCAGGGCACGATCGCCTGCCATTCCTGCGCGATGCAAAAGGTCAGGCGCTCTCCTTCCCACCGATCATCAATAGCCGCGAATCAGGAGAAGTGCTGGTGGGAGACAATGCTCTCTTTGTCGAGGTGACCGGCACTGACCTCACAATGGTCGTCCTGACACTTAACATTTTTGCCGCCAATCTTGCGGATCGAGGCGCGGTGATTGAGCCCATAGAAGTACGGTATCCCTATAAGACCGCGCTCGGTAGAGGTGTTATCACCCCTCAAGATCTCGAGAAATCACAGAAGCTTCCCATCAGCACGATCGAACAGGCCCTTGGGCAGGAGCTCGGCGCTCTGGAAGTCTCGAAGGCGCTCATGGCCTACGGTTATGGCGTGGCGACGAAAGGTAAACATGTGACGGTGAGGCTTCCGTTCTACCGACAAGATCTCATGCATGCAATGGACGTGGTCGAGGATGTCGCAATCAGCCTGGGGTACGGAGACTTTTTACCCGTCATGCCTTCGCAATTTACGGTCGGAGGATTATCCCGCGTCGAAGAGGTCTCCGATCGTGTGAGGACGCTTATGGTCGGCATGGGCTTTCAAGAGATCATTTCCAATATTCTCGGCTCTCCTCAAGACCTGCGCGATGCGATGCGACTGGAAGGGACGGAGTGGGGGCGATTAGTCGAGGTCGATAACGTCATGTCCCAGAACTTCTCTGCGCTTCGACAATGGATGCTTCCGTCGTTGCTACGTGTGGAAGCGGCATCGAATCGGGCGTTTTATCCTCATCGAGTGTTCGAGGCTGGCGAAGTAGCACGCCCCGATCCCGCACAGTCCGTTGGATCGCGCACGGTGACAGTGCTCGGCGGGATGATTGCCCATGCCGACACACACTTTTCAGAGGCTCATTCCTGTTTGGATACGCTGTTTTATTATGTGAATCAGACCTATACCCTGGAACCGATTCAACATCCTTCATTTCTCGCCGGACGAGTGGGGAGCATAGTCTCTGAAGGAAAGCAGATCGGTGTGATCGGGGAGCTACACCCCGAAGTGCTCGAACGTTGGCAGATCGCGGTTCCAGCTGTGGCGTTCGAAATCGATCTGACAGAACTAGCAGGACGCTGAAAAAGTCCGCCAGCTTTGTTCTCGCATCGCTCAGAGGCTCAACGTACCGCAAGGGTACGCCTCGCCTCCTCGCTCGCTGCGGCCGCGCTGGACGGCCTTTTTGAGCATCCTGCTTGGCGTACTTCTTTTGCCCTATACGTACGAACCCATGAGATGATCCTGGCGGGCGACTGTGCTTATGCTCCGGCAGGGGCGAGATGCTGTTTGGCAAGGCCGACCAGCTGCTCAAACCCCGTGGCATCCTTGATGGCCATATCGGATAAGACTTTCCGGTCCAAGAGGATATTGGCCTTCTTCAGCGCGTTGATAAACCGGCCATAGGTCAGTCCATGCGCTCGAACTGCCGCGTTGATGCGCGCAATCCACAATACACGAAAATCCCGCTTCCGATTTTTCCGTCCGGTATAGGCATACGCCTGACCTTTATCGACCGATTCTGTTGCGGTGCGAAACAGCCTGCTCTTCCCTCCATACTGTCCTTTGGCTAATTTCAGCCGCTTTTTCCGCCGATGTCTTGTTTTTGGCCCACCTTTTGCGCGAGGCATGAGTCAATGCTCCTTTTGGTTACTGCGATTCGTCTATTCTAATTTATTTGTACGGTAATAAGCGATCTAACGCCTGAGTCTTGGTCTTATCCACGAGCACCGTCCCGCTCAATCGGCGTTTCCGGTCCTGGGTCTTGCTGGTGAGGATATGGCGTTTTCCTGCCTTTCGTCTGACAAGTTTTCCAGAGCCAGTACGGGTGAACCGCTTTTTCGCCCCACTATGAGTCTTCATCTTTCTGTTCTTCATGTCGATATTTCCTTCGGCTAGTAGTGTTCGGCCCAAGCCCTCTTACTTCGGCGCCACAATCATGATCAAACTCCGCCCTTCCATGCGAGGGGCGTACTCGATGGTGCCGACCTCTCCCAACTCTGTGATCACCGTATTCATAAGCGTTCGCCCCATCTCCTGATTCGCCATCTCACGACCGCGGTAGGTCAAGAGGACTTTGGTCTTGTTACCGTCGGCCAGAAACCCCTTAATCTGTCTGATCTTGATCTCCAAATCATGCTTATCTGTCCGTGGACGCAACTTAATTTCCTTCACATGCGTCGACTTTTGATGGCGGCGGTTTTGGTGTTCCTTCTTGCTCAGCTCAAACTTGTATTTCCCGTAGTCCATAATGCGGCACACGGGCGGCACTGAGGTAGGCGCGACTTCGACAAGATCGTAGCCATTTTCTTGTGCCTGCTTGAATGCATCCGCCGTGAGGAGAATGCCGAGCTGTTCACTCTCTGGACCAATTACCCGGACTTCACGCACTCTGATTTCTCGGTTCACTCGTAATTTGGGGACGATATTACACCTCTTATAATTGTATTAGTGAGCGTTGCTTCCAACTGGCTTAAGGTCCGCACGGAGCAAGTCGAGCGCTCCCGCGACAGTCATGCTGCCAAGATTCGCTCCGTTCCGGCCACGTATGGCCAGAGTCCCACTCTGCACTTCCCGGTCGCCGACCACAAACATGAATGGGACTTTTGCCTTCTCCGATTCTCGAATTTTAAGCCCAATTTTTTCATTCCGAATGTCCGCCTCAGCGCGAAACCCCGCAGCCTTAAGTTGAGCGACGACCTCCGCGACATAGGGCCGCTGGTTATCAGTGATAGACATCACCATCGCTTGAACCGGGGCGAGCCACGTCGGAAAAGCCCCTCCAAAATGCTCAATGAGAATACCGAAGAACCGTTCGATCGATCCCATCAGGGCCCGATGGATCATGATCGGCTGATGAACTTTGCCGTCTTCCCCAATATACCCTAATTCAAACCGCTCAGGATTATTGAAATCGATTTGAATAGTTGAGCATTGCCAGGATCGCCCCAGCGCATCTTTGATTTTGATGTCGATTTTTGGTCCGTAGAAGACGCCTTCTCCCGGATCAATCTGGTAGGCGACTCCTCGGCCCTTCAATGCCGCTTCAAGCGCGCTCGTGGCTTGAGCCCACCGTTCCTCCGAGCCGACGGACTTTTCAGGCTTGGTCGAAAGATACACTTCAAATTCAGTGAACCCAAAGGTACCGAGAACCGAGAACGTAAAATCGAGCACTTGGCTGACTTCGCTTTCGATCTGATCGGGGCGACAGAACAGATGGGCGTCATCTTGCGTAAATCCGCGAACCCGCAGCAGGCCGTGGAGAACGCCTGTCCGTTCATACCGATAGACCGTTCCCAACTCGCCATAGCGGATGGGGAGATCGCGGTAGCTGCGCAAATGCGACTTGTAGATCATGATGTGGAACGGGCAATTCATCGGCTTGAGCTGGTACTCGCTATTTTCAACCTTCATGGGCACGAACATGTTGTCGCGGTAATAGTCGACATGGCCGCTGGTTTTCCAGAGATCCAGCCGGGCGACGTGAGGGGAGTACACCAGTTCATACCCGTTTTGAATATGTTGGTCGCGCCAAAAATTCTCGATCAATAAACGGATCGTCGCACCTTTCGGATGCCAGAGCACCAGACCGGGACCGATTTCATCCTGAATCGAGATCAAGTCGAGTTCCTTACCGACCTTGCGGTGATCTCGCCGCTTTATCTCTTCCAATCTCGCGAGATGCGCGTCGAGCTCCGCCTGGGTCGGGAAGGATGTCCCATAAATCCGTTGGAGCATGGGATTGCGTTCGTCCCCTCGCCAATAGGCCCCAGCCGTGTTCAGCAGCTTGAATGCTCCGACATGACCCGTCGTTGGAAGATGCGGACCTCGGCAGAGGTCGGTGAACTCACCCTGGCTATAGACAGAGATCGTCTGTCCATCGGCGAGTCCTTGAATCAACTCAACTTTGTAGGCTTCCCCTCGTTCCTGAAACAACTTCACCGCGTCCTGCTTCGACAACTCTGCTCGTGTGACGGGAAGGGAGCGCTTCACAATGTCCTTCGCTCGCGCCTCAATTTTCTCAAGATCTTCCGGAGTAAATGGTCGTTCGAAGGCAAAGTCATAGAAAAACCCATCTTCGAGTGCCGGACCGATGGTTAACTGTGCCGTAGGGAAAACCTCTTTGACAGCCTGCGCCATAATGTGAGTGCTGCTATGACGGTAGATCTCACGTCCTTCAGCGCTGTCGAATTGCAGAGGAGTCACTTCAGCATCTTCCGTTAAGACGCTCGAGAGATCGACGGTGTGGCCATTTATTTTCGCCGCAAGTATGTTTGAACCAAGCTTCAGACCGAGAGCCGACAGGGCAGAGCCAACGGTCTGGCCAGCTGGAACATCCCTGCTACTGCCATCTTTAAGCGTAACTTTCATGGCTTGCACTCAACCGATCACGCACAAGAAAAAACACTGCCGCTCCGTCTGCGAGAGGCAAACAGATACCGTCAGCTAGGTGGTAGGCGCGGACGGTCTTGAACCGTCGACCTCTACCGTGTCAAGGTAGCGCTCTCCCCCTGAGCTACGCGCCTGTCAATCTGGAGGCGCATGCTAATATAGCCCTGCCCAAGGTGTCAAGAAACGGCCTGGTCATATACGAAATGAACCTAATAGCCACACAGGATTGAGATTACACAATCTTCAACGTGTCGAAGTTGACCCCTGCGGGAGCAGTGGGTGTTTTTAGTTTCATATTTTCTAATACGTCAACAACGCAACCGGCGACCACAAAATTCCGATACCATTTCCGATTGGCCGGCACGATATACCACGGCGCATGATCAGTGCTCGTGGCGGCCATCATATCCTCGAACGCCTCCATGTAGTTCTTCCACAATTTCCGTTCTTCGAGATCCCCTTCGTTGAATTTCCAGCGCTTCTCCGGATCGCGAACGCGTTCTTCCAGCCGCTCCTTCTGCTCATCCTTCGAGATGTGCAGAAAAAATTTGAGGACGGTCGTCCCACTTTCATAGAGCAGCTCCTCGAATTCTTTAATTTGATCGAACCGCTGTTTCACGACCTTGTCCGATACCCATCCATGAACGCGGGTGATAAGCACATCTTCATAATGCGAGCGGTTGAAGATACCGATCTGACCGTGGGACGGAACCTTTTGATGCACGCGCCAGAGGAAATCATGGCCCAATTCCTCCGACGACGGAGCTTTGAAGGACACAACTCTGCAGCCCTGTGGATTCACACCGGACATCACACTTTTGATTGTCCCATCCTTGCCGCTGGTATCCATCCCTTGCAACACGATGAGCAGCGATCGAGTCCCATTGGCATAGAGTCGTTCTTGGAGTTCGCCTAGCCGTCCGGTCAATTCTGCCGTCACAGCCTTGGCCTTCTCTTTGCCTTGATCGGTCTTCTTATAGGCGCCGGTGTGGTCAGGATCATACCGATCTAGATTGAGTGGCGAGCCAGGCTTCACACGATATTCTTTCATACTCGACCCCTCCTCTCGTTAGAGAGGACATTCTACTCTTTTCATTTCAGCTTGACAGGGTACTTCGGAGCCTCTGAGCGATACGAGAACAATACTGGCAGATTTTTTCAGTATTTTTCCAGATGAGGTGCGGCATGGCAGTCGGTCAAGACAAACTACAGGCATTTATGGGCAAACAATCGGTGATCAACGCCGCAGTAAGCGCCAACATAGTCCTCAGCGGCGAGAAGAACTAGATGATACACCGTCCCCCCATTCTTCTTACTTTCAGGGTGCTTGCACTTTGGCGTGGTCCACGGCATAGTGCGGGCATTTCTGGGGAGAGGGGACACCATGGGACGACGCCTCACCGCCGAAGCCCTCGGCACTTTCTGGTTAGTCTTCGCCGGCTGCGGGAGCGCGCTCCTGAGTGCCGGGATGCCCGGACTCGGCATCGGCGTCATCGGCATCGCCTTCGCC
>CBDDRW010000073.1:0-11251 GCA_965233175.1 uncultured bacterium | reverse complement strand
ACGAACCAGCAGCTTCACCAGAAATCTTCGTGCTCTGGATCGAGTGGACTCAAGATTAAGCGGTAGATTCATTCAACAAGGCCGCCGTCATACCGAAAGGTGCCAACAGCACGAGGGCTGCCTTCAGAAGCAGATTGTCATAGGCTGAGATATCGTAGCTCCATGTCCCATCGAGCCCAGCCACTGCGCGCACACGATCGGAAGGATAGGCTGCGTCAGCAGCCGTAATGATGTAGTGAATCGTATCGCCCGCTTGCAGTGGAACACCTCGAGCCAGCAATTCCTGCGCAGCAATCATCGAGAGGGTCTGATGGCGATAGGCTTGAGGATCTTTGGAGAGCGATTTCGCGATAGCCAGCTCTTCAATGGTGGCGCGACCATCTTGGAGATAGCGCCGATAGGTACGGACGATCTCCAAGGCCTGTGGAATCTGTTTGCGCAACTCTGCCAGCGTTCCTGCTTCACTCAGACACCGCAGTACCTCCGCTTGTGCCCGCTTGACGAGAAACGGGGCATCGCTGCGACGGATTTCGATGCCGCGTATTTTCATCCCGCCATGGTCGAACAGACCCACGAACTGATTCGGCACCGGCATGAGCGGATTGACCCGTGACGGGAAGAACCCAATCCAGTGATAGAGCCCTTCCACGCCGATCGAGAGCCCCGTCTGCTCGGTAATCGTCTGCGCGAGTGTATCGTAGTCTGCTCTAACCGCGCCGGACTTGGCGAGCCAGAGAGAATCCACAATTGCATGTAGCATGCGATAGCCCTGCCGCTCGGCAACCTCCTTGGCCTGCAGCAGCAGATCGCGGCTATAGGCTGTGACCGCTTCATGCGCTTCGATCCGGCCGAACCGAGCATTCTTGTATCCCAAGTAACCGAACGAGACGACGAGCAGCCATTTGAGCGCCGTTTGCCGTTGGTCGAGCACCGCCCTCGCCGCCGGCTGTGTCGTCGCTGCCATGAGCCTCTTGTACCGCACGCGCTTGTCGAGCAACGGAGCCAACGTACGAGGCACCAATCCCTGGCGACGGCGGCAGGTATGGTGGCCGATCTCCGGCACCCGGGCGGTGGGCTCATTGCGGCAACATGTGCAATTGACCGTCTCGGGCGAGACGTTGAAGCGCACCATGATAGCGGGATACATCGAGGAGAAATCCAGCTCACCGACCTGTTCGTGATAGCCGGCGATCGGCGCAAACACCAATCCCCCCTGATCGGTCTGCAGCAATTCAAGCGCGGATTTGAAGGCTTCAGGCTCCTGTTTCCGGTAGGGAATCAGCAGGCCATCGCGACAAGCCGTTTCGAGCTGCATCGAGGTGATCCCTGTCCCGGTCGTCGAACGGGCCATCTGCTGCAGATCAACCTTCGTGACACGAGCCTGTTCGATGAGACCGGCCAGGCCCGCTTCCGCCAGCGCAAAAGAATTATGCCGATCGAGATGCAATCGCCCCGACAGGGTGCGGGCACCAGCATGAGACTGGATGCGCCCGTATGAAAAGTACGAATGGGGTTTCTTGGCGCCGATGGATCGATGAGGATCTCGATTGAGCGCGAGCGGTAGGCGCAATCGATCGGCCATGGTCATGAGACGCGGCAGAAGATAGGAGTCGCCCCAGTCCGTCAAAAGAATATCGGGGTCCTCTCGCACGAGCAGCTGGTTGAGGCGTTGAACCACGTCGGCATCATCGCCTTCTAGCAGACGCTCTTTCCCATCTATCCGCACCACGAGCGAGCCATCCCCACCATGATTCGGATTGGGAGACGGACTGTCCGGCGACAGTTCCATGATTGTGAGCGGCGGGAGAGCATAGTCCGTGTCCCAGGGCGACTCCAAAGCCTGAATCGACTGAATCAGACCTTCGGCGGTGAGGTCCACATCACAATGAACGAGAGGAAAGAGTTCTCGGTCGTAAAAGTAGCGCTGTGGCAGCGACACATCCACGTGAAAGAACTGCGCATCGGGACAAGAACGGATCAGTTGTTTCGTGAGGGACGAGAACTGCGCAGGATCGTGAATCGAGACTTCCAGCACCGGGATCGGACGAGGCGCGCCGAGTTCGTATCGCTCTACCTCTCTGATGCCGATACGACAGGAAGCACGGCGGAGTAGCCGGAACACCTGTTCGCGAATGGACGTCGGAGCCGCCAGATAACAAGTCGGCACATAGGGATCGACGGCCCTGATGCGATGACCGTCCTCACCGAGGAGCCAAACGACCATGCCCTCTTGCGCCGGGTAGACATCAAGAAGCCACCCCGTGAGTCGAGTCGTGGAGCATGCGGGTTTCAAGAATCATCACTTTCTGTTGCAGCGTGATGACGTGTTTCTGTTGTTCAATCAACATGGACAACAGCATCACCTCGAACGGCGTCTCGCGTGCGAGATAGGCGCCGGCGGACGCATGGTGGCGGGCGGCGGCGAACAACACGTCAAGCGCCTGCTGATCTTCATACCGCAACGCGCGCCGGTAGCGGCTCCACAAGTCGATTTCCTGCTGGACCAGTTGCGTGAAGGTGGCAAGCGTGCGCCCCATGCCTACAACCGATTCCAGAGTGGACGCGGAATCATCCAACGTTTGGGCTCCGTTCCTCCCTCTTCCCGGAGCCATAGCCCATCTTCGGCTTCGCTCAGCTCGATCACCCGACGGGCCTGCGCACGGAGTGCCGACACAAATCGACTGCGTCCACCGGATTCAGGCGGCGCAAGCGGGGTCACGCATAATATCTGAATGCCACGCTCAGCCATGTGCTGCATCGCCTCCGTCATGGCACGAAAGAGTCGCGTCGCTTCAGGCTCCGGCACCGACTCATCGTACAAGGTGTCGAGCGGGCCGGCGAGAATAACGAACCGCGCATCATAGGTGCGCAACGCCGACGGGAGACAATCCGTAACCAGCCGGACCATCTGATGACAGGTGAAGGCCCGCGAGACGTGAATCTGTTGCAGCACCTGCGCCGGCGCCACCCGACTTGTCCGAGCCAGCCGGCCCACCAAGAACGGGTCGAAGACATTGGCGCCGGCCAGATATAACACCGGCTCGCCGGCCAATGCGCGATCGACCGCAGCACAGAGGCCCAATCGATAGACCGACGACGGGCCGGACAACAACACCGACCCCTTTCGCTGATCGATCGACACCGCATTCCGCCGTAACGCCGCCAACAGATGGCGAGGCGCCTCGATCACTGCGCTGCCATCCGCTGTATGAAACGGAAGTTCCATCACCTGTTGCTGCGCCTGAGCCATAGAACACCTCACGATTCGTTGAAGTGGCGGATCACGCCCGCGACAATGCCCTGAATAGAAAACTCATCCTGTGCCGACACGACAATCGGCTTCATCGCAGCATTCGCTGGATGCAGTTCGATCCAGCCCTCCCTGCGATAGTACTTCTTGATCGTCGCTTCATTATTGACCAAGGCCACCACCGTCTGCCCATTCCGCGCCGCCTCCTGCTTCCGCACCACCACCAAATCGCCAGGAAGAATGCCGTCGTCCTTCATCGACTCGCCCTTGACTCGTAGCGCGAAGGTTTCTCCCCCACGCAACAACGGTGGCAGCACCGCGACCAGCTCAGCTTGCGAGATCGGTTCAATCGGCGTCCCGGCCGCCACCATTCCCAACATCGGAATCTGTGTTGATCCCAATTGGTCCAATGCCATCTCAACCGACAAGGGCACCTCCCACGTGCCGGCCTCATAACGGCTGATCGTCATCCGGCTTAGTTGCAGCACCTCCGCCAACTTTGCCTGTGTGTACCCCAACCGAACCCGCACCTGCTTGAACTGTTTTTCCGTCATGTCACAAAATGTTACATACCAGGACAAGGGCTGTCAAGGGGGGTTGGGGAAGGGCTTAATTTTTGGAGGGGACGTTTGGTGGGACCCACTCGATGCGGGTCATTTCTTGATACAACGCTTCTTGACGTCATTGCGAGGAACAACTCTCCCTTCATCGGCAGCGTTGATGGAGGTCTCGATTTTCTTACGGATGTAGATTTCATACATGATGTCGTCCCACGTCGTCTTCTCCGGCAACTTCTTCACCACCTCAAACGCCCGTTTCTTCGCAGTCGGCATCGTACCCTCTAAAACCTTGAACTAATTGTTAGGCCCCCCCCTGACAGAGAGTCAAGAATTGTGAACGGCACGTCGCCCAAACCTCCCCCGTCTCTGTTTTTACCCAAATGTGACACAGCCTTGACGTTCCCGTAATCGAGCGCTGATAGCATCCAGTGTGCCTGATGAACGGCTTTCGCGCCGATGATCTGTGGAGCGATACGCATCACCACCCATCGAGAATGATGCTCACGGAAATGCCAAAGGAGCTCCTCATGGAACCTCTCACACGAACTGTCTGGCAATGGAGCGTTCCGCTCTGCCTGTTGAGTTGGGGATCTATCCTGGTCGGGGGCTGCGTATTCCGATCTATGCCGGCCATTGATTTCAATGCACGTCGGCCCCCCATTCCGGCAGAACCCGGTCGCCTTTTCTGAGCTTCCCCGTATCATGACGCTCAGGTTCTAGAGATTTGCCTCTTTCTTAGAAACGATATCGGGCACCGTTTTCGATACCACCGATACTTCTCCCCAGAATTGTGCAATCGTCTGATTGTCTGACCTGAATCATCATGCAAATCGCTTGACCACGGCGGAGGTCGTGGCAACTTCGCCGAAGATGCCGCCTTCCACCCCGATCATGGCCAACGCAGCCTCGTGCAAGGCTGGATCGCCGGAAGCGCAGGCATCGCTCACAGTGATACAACGGTACCCAAGATCAACCGCGGTGCGTAGGGTCGAACTGACGCAAACTTCTGTAGTAACACCTGTAATGATCAGCGTCTCGATGCCACGCTTGGTCAGCACCTGTTGCAGTGTGGTGTGAGAGAATGCGCTATAGCCAGGCTTGTCGATAACGATCTCCTTCTCCAGGGGACGTAAGGCATCCACGAAATCATGCCCGACTTCGCCGCGCACAAGCAGGCGACCGAGCGGGCCTTTCGAACCAATTTCCGCATTAGCCCTCCGGCTGCGCTCCAGTTTGTACGGCGGACAATCGGAAAGGTCTGGCAGATGGCCTTCACGGGTATGCACGATAAGCAGTCCGGCTGCTCGCCCCACGGAGAGCAGCTTTCCGATTGGGCGGATGGTCGCGACCAGAGGCGCGATATCGAGCCCCGCCTGCGCCGCGTAGCCCTCAGGCAATAGGAAGTCGCGCTGCATGTCGATCACCAGCAAGGCTGTTTTGGCAGGCGTCAGAGAATCGAGGAGGCTCATTGTTGGCTGGCCCATTCCATAGGATTCACGCATGAACGCTCCCAAGTTTCCAAGCAGAGCGGCAACCCCTATGCCAGCCGCTACCTTGCTCCCCTGAACCAGAAGCTCACGCCGGGAAGAACCAGTCTTGCTCGCGTCAACACTGTCTGCTACGACCGAGCTTGCTTCCTTGGGTTTCTTCATTTCCATGGTCGGACTCCTCTTCGATGAGCACTCCTTATCGGGCCTGCACAACCCGACGCCAGTACCAGCCAGCGTCAAGTCTAAAGAGTCAGCCCATTTCTTTACTCTACATAGGGAAATTGTCGAAGATGGTGTCACGGCCAGGCGGGCGCCAACGCTTTTCCATTAATGCCTTAAATCGCTCCAGATCTCCCTGGATGCGCTGAGATACCACTTCCAACGCCTCCCCTTCATGGTCGGCAACACCCTGAGGGTCATACTCTACTTGCAAAGTGATCTTTGACTTGGCATTCGAGAGCGGGTGAAATGTCATAGCCCAGCCCTTGATGACGCCGCCGCGACTCGTCCACGCAAGACGCTGATCCGCCGCCTGCTCTGTGATCTCCGTATCCCATTCTTTCGCCTGGCCCGCGATCTCGGCCTTCCAATGAAACCGTTTGTCATCCAGCCGAGTGACTTCTTTCACCCCCTCCATGAACTGCGGAAATTCCAAAAATTTCGTCCACTGAGCATAGGCCGTATACTCAGGCACGTTGACCTCAATGGATTTCTCAATGGTCGGCATGCGTGCCTCCTTTCCGTAGTTTTCGGTGAGCCGGAGTGTCTAGCAGGATGCTGAAAAAGTCTGCCAGCTTTGTTCTCGCATCGCTCAGAGACTCATGTACCACAAGGGTACACCTCGCCTCTTTGCTCGCTGCGGCCGCGCTGGACAGCCATTTTGAGCATCCTGCGAGCCGCGTTTCTCCGACATCACTCTTCGCAAGATCACGGCGGATTATGAAAAACTGAGTTTTTCCGCAACCTGATTGATCCATGATTAGTCTAACAACTCTAAAGATCAGACCCCTTTGCTTACTCTTGACTCCGCCAGAATCAAAGTATCGAGCTGGATTGGCCTTCCTCAGGTTCACTCATCAATGGATTATTCTCGATCTCTTGATAGGCTAATGTCTCCATGAGACTTTCTTCGCTACCGAACAAAGAAAAAGCAGTTATATTCATGTGCTGTAACACTTTCAACACTTTTGCCCTTTCACTCGCTGGCAGAACGTACTTTGTCACTGGACCCTGGCCGGCGGTGTTACCAGCAAGGACAGCAGTCTCGTGGGTGCTATACACATACCTGCCATCAATCCTTCTCTGGCATATTGAATATTCACATTGCTGTGCATAGTGCCGCTTGTGAGTCACTGCGTATGGGCCTAATCCATAGATAGTTGGTTCTCCTCCGTTGAAACCTTCTGGATTCTCGAAATGCTCGACGCAGGAGTAGATAGCGACTTTGTCATTCCTCCGTCTCTCTTGTGAACGAAAGGCAAAGAACGCAGCGACATAGGGCGAACGTGTCCAATCAAGCAAAGGCGAGGGAAATCCGTGATGCCTAAGGTAAATCATAAATTCATAGCCCAATGGATGAAGTCGTCCGCCCTGGAACTCATCAGGAATCTCCCAGTTCTTTCCTGTTACGGAGATGACTGCGGGACGTATACCTCTTAGCATCTTAAAGTAATGCTCTGTATCCACACTTTTCTTGGCGAAGCGCTCTAAGGTTGTTTCTAGCTTCCAGTCAGCATCTGAATGCCCTCTGAATCTAGGAGTGGCCCATTGATTGTATTTCTTTTCATCCTTGAGCTTCTGCCACGTAACAAAAATGGATGCAACTTGCCTCTCGAAGCTTTCCCAACAGTCAAGGTCTACGGTATTCAAGTATTAATGCCTTCTCCATCAAGCATTGAGGATAAGACCTGACTGAACATGCGTGTGAACCAATAGTCTTTGCCTGCTCGTTATATCTCGGGGATGGGGACTGATTAACCTTCTACTGCGCGCGTCAAACGAAATTCTTGGTCCTTCCTACCACCTCGCCCTTCATCGGGAGCAGCCAGATTGTCCTTCCTGCGCGCATCGAACGAGCACATTCTGATTGTGCGCGTTCTGCGAGCAGGAAGGACGGCTGGCCGCTCCCGATCCCCCTCATTTTTTAAAGATCAACCTCGGCTCTGTCATATTCCCCATCGAGACCGCCACCAGTTCCCACCCATTCGCGCCGAACTCGTTCAGCAGGGTTTGCATATTCTGGGTGTCAGGAAGGACCTCGACGATTTTGTACTGAATTCGCTTCGACTCCTGCGCCTTCGCTGTGAACGGTTGCCCCATGATAAGCAAGAGCACCAACGCGCCAAGACTGACACCCGCTATCACCCACGCAATTGAGAAACGTATGTTCTGCATATCTCACCTCATATTATGTGAACGCCCTTCAATCCTCGCATAGTCTCACGGTCATAAACCTTCTCACCGCAGGCTAGGCACTCGTGAAACGCCAGTCGTGGGATCGAGTACGTCTGGCCACGAAACTTGCCGCCCCACTTCCGACAAACCTTCTTAATTTTGTCGCTGCCACACGTCATGGGGCATTTGGTACAGGCGACAGTCATTGAATCCCTTTCCTATTCGCTCGAGCATAAGCCTTACACCCTTGCTTATTCGTTATCTCTTCAGGGATGGGGGCTGATGGATCTTCCACTGCGCGCGTCCAACGAGGGGAGTCTGCGACCGCGCGTTGCGCGAGCATAGAAGATCATCAGGTTCCATCCCCTCCTCTGTCATGGATGCGCCACGCGCCAGTTGTGGCCTGTCCCTAGATCCACTTTCAGCGGCACCGATAATCCCAGCTTCTTCCCCGTCGCTTCCATCTCGGTCTTCACGAGGTGCTTCGCCTCCTCCAATTCCTTTTCCGGCACTTCGAAGATCAACTCGTCATGGACTTGGAGAATCATTTTGGTATGCGGCATCTCGTGATGCAGCATGTTGTTCACATGAATCATCGCGACTTTAATAAGATCTGCGGCTGAGCCCTGGATCGGACTGTTCACCGCCATGCGTTCGCCGAATCCACGCTGCACCGGATCGCCGCTCTGCAACTCGGGAATCGGACGCCGCCGGCCGAGGATCGTGGTCGTGTAGCCTTTCGTTTTGCCTTCTTCGATATTCCGGTCCATCAACGCCCGCACGGCTGAAAATTTCTCGAAGAACGTCTCGATGTACTTCTTTGCGTCCGCCTGCGGGACGCCGATGTTCTGCGAAAGGCCGAACGGACTGATCCCATATACAATACCGAAGACCACTGTCTTGGCCACGCGCCGCATATCTCGAGTGATTTGACTGGAGGGCAGGCTGAAAATCTCCATCGCCGTCGCCATGTGGATATCCTCTCCCTTTGAAAACACAGCGAGCAAGCGCGGATCTTGGGACAGGTGCGCCAGGATGCGGGGCTCGATCTGACTGTAGTCGGCGCAGAGCAGGATATGGCCTGGTGGCGCGATAAAGGCTTCTCTGATTCGCAATCCGTACTCGCCCTTCACCGGAATATTCTGCAAGTTGGGGTCGGTGGAGGAGAGCCGTCCGGTTGCCGCGACGGTCTGATTGAGCGACGTATGGAGCCGCTTGGTCTCAGGATTCACCAGCTCGGGTAGCGCATCCACATAAGTGGACTTGAGCTTGCTGAGGCTCCGATAGTTCACAATCTGCGCGGGCAATTCGTGCTGCGTCGCCAGCTGCGTCAGCGTGTCTTCATCGGTCGAGTAGCCGGTCTTGGTTTTCCTGATCGGCTTGAGCCCCAACTTCTCGAACAGCACCGTGGCAAGCTGCTTCGGTGAATTGATGTTGAACTCGCCACCCGCTACCACGGCAATGGTCTCCATGATTTTGTCGAGGTCCCGCTCCAATTCTTTGCTCAGAGCGTGTAGACCCTCGACATCCAATAAGAACCCGTTCCGCTCGATCTCGGCCAACACCTGGACCAGCGGCATTTCCACGTCGGTGAAGAGCGCGAGGCTTCCCTGCTCCGAGAGTCGTTCCGTCATGGGCTGGGCGAGCTTGGCCAGCACCGACACGGCCTCCGCTGCCTCCTCGCGCGATCCTGTGTCCTCATCGAACAGAGATTGCGGGGGAGCGCTGGATGCCTGTCCAGACCCAAGCCGATGGCCCAGCACTTCAAAGGCGATGGTCTCAAGCTGGTGATCGCGGCGGTTGGGATTGAGCAGATAGTCCGCCACCATTGCATCGAGGTAGGGGCCCTCGAGGGTCAGGCCGATGCGATGAAACACCAGCAAGGTCGCCTTCAAATCATGGACCACCTTGCTTCTCGTGGGGTCGTGCAGCAAAGCTGTGATGGGCCGCATGTAGGTGCGAACGTCGAGCGGAATGAATGCGGTGTGGTCCCCTATAGACAGCGCGATCCCTTGCACGTCCGCCGGCGCGCCAGACCCAGGGGACAGGAGGCACTGCAGGCCAAGGCTCCCGCCTTTCGGCAATCCCTCGACAAATCGCTGTGCAGAAGGTTCATCATGAAGGATTTCTACCTTCACCGCGTTCGTATCGGCCTGAGTCGATGTCGACTGAAAGGATTTGAGGAGCGTGTTGAACCCCAGTTCGCGCAACAAATCAATGAGCTGATCCTGATGTGGGGGCTTCACGTGATAGGTGGCAGGATCGAACATCACAGGGCTATCCAATTGGATGGTCGCCAGTTTCCGACTGAGGCGGGCATTTTCAGCCTGGTCGATCAACAACGCTTTGATCCTGGGAGGCGTGACCTCCTCAACCCGGCGCAAAAGTTCTTCTATCGTGCCGAACTGGGTGATCAGCTTCATGGCCGTTTTCTCGCCGATGCCTTTTACACCGGGAATATTGTCCACGGTATCGCCCATGAGCCCCATAATCTCTACGACACGCGCCGGCTCCACGCCGAAGCGTTCCTGACATTCCGCTTCACCGAGCCATTTGTCTTTCATCGGGTCGTAGATGCGCACGTGAGGCGACAGGAGTTGGAACATGTCCTTGTCACCGGTGATGATGACGACGTCGAATCCAGCCAGCGCAGCTTGGTGGGCCAGCGTGCCGATCAAATCGTCTGCTTCATACCCGGCCTGTCTGACAGCAGGAATATTGAGGGCATCCACCACGCGATGGATATAGGGAATCTGAGCACTCATGCCTTCCGGCATCGGGGGCCGCTGCGCTTTGTAGGCTGTGAACTCTGCGTGACGCAATGTCGGACCCTTTTCGTCGAATGCCACCACGAGGCCGTCGGGATTCCGTTCGCGAATAATCTTCAGCAACGTCGTCGTAAAGCCAAGGATGGCGTTGGTCTGGAGACCCTTGGAATTATTCAAAGCAGGGAGGGCGAAGAACGCACGATAGATATAGGCGCTCCCATCGATCAGGTAGAGCGTCTTGCGGCTGGATTCGGTGCTCGGCATAGTGCTAAAGCGCTAGGGATCGGGGGCCAGCGTCAGCGGTGGTTTACCAAACTTGTGGCGCATGGAATTAATGACGCCCAGCAGGGTCGGCTGGCCAACCATTTTGGCCTCCAGTTCGCGCTTTCTGGGGAAGTCCACGAGCGAAATCCCGATCAGCATGGTCAGCAGTCCCTGCCCCGGCAAAAAGAGCATCGCAATGCCGACCAGGACAAACACGATGCCAACGACGTTCTTGACGACCAATCCCACCAGACGCAGCACAGGATGATGGTCTTTCATCCAATGGCGGGGAGTACGGGTGTCAAAGTAGTCAGCCGGCAGACGGACCAGAATCAGCGGAATAGCAATCAGGGAGCCGATAAAACCGATCACCGAGACCGCGGTGAGACCGATGAGCACATCGACCGGAATCCATTGCTCGATTGTGGTGACTAAGCCATCCATCGGACGCGCATCCTAACATGCGACCTGGAGGCACTCAAGCCAACGACCAAGGTTTAGCGAGTGTTTACGGCACGTTTCTCT
>CBDDRW010000072.1:0-123189 GCA_965233175.1 uncultured bacterium | reverse complement strand
TTGAGCGCGGCGTGATCTTTTCCCCTAGTCCCAGCCTTGTTGCGTTGTTCCACCGCACGGCGAGGCTGCCCGTCGCAGCCGCGTATCCGCGCTTGCAGCAGAACCATCATGAATAATGCGGGCTAGGAGCTCCGATTTTTGAAGGTGAGTTCAGAGATGGCGGATTTATCTAGCTCGCCTTTGCCCACCGCGACTAGCTTCTGATATTGATCGTAGGTCGCTTGAGCCAAAGGGACGGGGAGCCCGACGGTTTTCGCTAACGCGAGGGCGATGCCCGAGTCCTTGGCTGCATGGGCAGCCGAGAAGTAGCAGTCATGGGCGCGGTTTTGCATGTCCTCGCCGTCCGTCTCCAACACACGCGACGCAGCACCTGTTTGAGCAAAGACAGTTCGCACCATTGTCAGATCGAGGCCGAGCGCCGCTCCCAGCCCAAGCCCCTCTGCCAGTGCCGCGGTATTGCAGTTCATCACCATGTTGACGAGGGCTTTGACCTTCGCGGCTTCTCCTGCTGAACCGACATAGCGTAGATGGGCGCTTAATTTCTCCAAGAGAGGCTTTGTTGATTCGAACACCTGAGGATGCCCGCCGCACATGAGGTAGAGCGTGCCTTGACGCGCCTGCGTGATGCTGCTGGCCATGCAGGCCTCGAGGCTTCGGCCACCATGTTGCCTCACCAGGGCTTCGACCTCGATGTGCACAGCCGGTGAAAGGGTGGCACAGTTTACGAAGAGCCGGTCCTTGGCATGGCGGAGCAGACTCTCTGCGCCGGTGGCAGAAAAAATTTGGCGCATCGCTGCGTCATCGGATACGACCGTAAAAATGATGCTGGAGAGTTCTGCAACGCGGGCCGGGGACGCAGTCGCTTCACAGCCTAGTTCAATTGAGAGGCCAGCGGCCGCGGCGCGATCCTGATCGTATACTGCGACGATCGTTTCACCTTGATCGTTCAAACGTCGGGCCATATTGGCCCCCATCCGTCCCACTCCTACGAAGCCGATTTTCACATCAGACTGCCTCATCACGCTTGCTCCTTCGTTTGTGTTAGCATGCGCCCGCGTGCGCGAGTGTAGCATACGTCTATGGAATCGATAACGAGGATGTGAGGGAGGTTCGTAGAATGCAGCAACCCATAGTCAGCTATCATGTGGATGAGTACGGCGACTGGGTGGCCGATCTACAATGCGGTCATGGTCAGCATGTGCGCCACCAGCCGCCGATGACGAATCGACCGTGGGTTCTGACAGAAGAAGGGCGCAATCAGCATTTGGGAGAGACGTTGAACTGTAAAAAATGCGATGAGTCAGCTGATTGAACTATTCGATGGTGGTGATGTTAGGGGAGGGCACTACGTTCATATCGAGGCCTGGTCCTCGCCAGGGTTGCAGGCAAGACCCTTCGTAACGGTAGCCGCCTGTGATGGGATCGTTAGCCAGTAGTAGCGGAGTATCGAGGTCGAGCACCTCGAAGCCGCCGAGTCCCAGGACCAGGCTGAAAGAGCAGCCCATGGCTATGCGTGTTTCGAGCATTCCACCGACCATCAACTTGAGGCATGACACTTTGATGAAGGAGGCGATTTCCATTGCTTCGATCACGCCGGTTTTCATGATTTTGATATTGATGTAGTCAGCTGCGCCTCGGCCGACGACTTCGTGCGCATCCGCAAGCGAGCGGACCGATTCATCCGCTGCCACAGGAATACCCGTTTCTCGGCGGATCGCCGCCATGCTGTCGAGGTCGTCCCGCGCCACCGGCTGTTCAAGCAGCACCATCGTCCCGCCAAATTTCTTCACGCCTTGCGTAAAGGCCAAGCAGTCTTTAAGGGTGAAACCCTGATTGCCATCGCCGATAAACGAAAGGCCGGGAAGTGCGCGATGCACGGCTTCCAGACGTCGGATGTCGCTCTCAACATCCTTGCCGACCTTCATTTTGAAGAGGCGAAAACCCTTCGCATACCATCCGCGAGCGAGGGTAACCGTCTTGTCGATGTCGGCGATGGGAATGGTAATGTCCGTTTCCCGCGCTCGCACATCTGCACTCCCCCATAGTTGCCACATCGGGATATTCGATGCACGGCAATAGGCGTCGATGACGGCGGTTTCGAGCCCGCACCGTGCTGCTGGAACGGTGAGCGCCTGTTCGGATAGCCGTCGCCCAATATCCGTATAACTTCCGGCTGAACGACCGATGATAGCTTCACCGAGTTGGCGGAGTGCGATCAGGCATCCCTCGCGAGTTTCTCCTCCGACTTCTGGGAATGGGGCCGTTTCGCCATAGCCTTGTTTGCCGTTCGACAGAGTGACTCGAAGGAAGACGTTCTCCGCAATCGTTCGTGCGCCGGTGGCAACGACGAAAGGGTCCGTAATGGGGATATCGACGGGCCAGAACTCTACCTTGTGTATGGTGTGGGACATGTCATGCATGGGGAAAGACCTGTTCCTTGGAACAACGGGAGAGGATCATGCAGGATGATCAAAAAGGCCAGCCTTCTCACCCGCCCAACCCAGCGGCTGGCAAGACAGCCTCTTTGCCCAGGGACGCGCCGTTCCGCAGGCAAGGCCGCAGCGAGAGAACAACGATGGTCCTTCCAAACTTGCTGATGAACATTCTCCCCAGGATGGCCCGGATGAGTCCCCCCACTGCGCTCGTTGCGCGAGCACAGGGGACTCACCGGGCCATCCATCCTCTGCTGGCGGGCTTTTTCAGCATCCTGCTAGATGGGTTCATCCATATCGGTCGTTCTCCCAAGGGAATGCGCTGTTCGAGTAGCCCCGCACTTCCCAGAACCCTTTTTCATCCTTGTCAGAAAAAATAATCTCCTTGACCCACTTGGCGCCTTTCCATGCATAGCGCTTCGGGACAATCACGCGGACCGGGCCTCCGTGTTCCTTTGTGAGTGGTCTGCCATTCCATTTGTAGGTCAGGAGCACGTCTCGATCGTCGCAGGCTTCTAGCGGCAAATTAGTGGTGTACTCATCGAATGATTTGAAGAGGACGAACTTCGCCGAAGCAAGTGGCTTGACCACGGATAGAATGTGTTTGAAACTGACCCCCTCCCATTCGTTGTCAAACCGGCTCCAGCTCGTCACACAGTGAAAATCCGACACATCCTTGAATTGGGGTTGCGCCAAGAATTGTTCCCATGTCCAGGTGATGGAGGTGGTCACAGACCCGCCGACGGTCAGGCTCCATCCGCTTAAGGGAACGTCAGGTTTGAACCCCAAATCCAGTATAGGCCAGGTCTCGACGAGATGTTGCCCCGGTGGCAAGCGGGCGTCTCCTTCGTAAAATACCTCTCGTTCTTCACCGCCGCGCCTGGCCTTCGCCCACTGTTCTTTTGTCTTTGTTAAGCGACTCGATTCATCCATAGGTCGGCCTCCCCATACAGAGTAGGGCAAGAAGGTCCTGTCTGACAAGTATGCGGCGGGAAAATATGGGGCCTAGGCATCGTGTAACTCATTCTAATACCTAACAATGGCCGGACCTGCTACACTTGCGGGAAGGCATAATTTGGGAGAGATATGGGTCGGCGTATCTTAAAATGTGTTGTATTCGGGGTGGTCGGTTCCTTCGTCATACTCGCGGCTATGGTCCGACACACGATCGCGGCAACCACACACACGAAGGAATCAACGCCGGTCGCTGCCTCCCTCAAGCTGGCGAAGCAAGACTCCAGGCAAGGGCACCATCCACCAATACAACGTATCAAGAAGAAATCCGTGCCTGCTGTCACGGAGCGCCAATCGGATGATATCCAG
The DNA here is from genome assembly GCA_965233175.1 of uncultured bacterium. Lineage (GTDB taxonomy): Bacteria > Nitrospirota > Nitrospiria > Nitrospirales > Nitrospiraceae > Palsa-1315. The sequence goes on along the minus strand of CBDDRW010000072.1, from coordinate 119,434 downwards.
AAACAGGCGAAGTCAGAACAGACAGAGTTCAAGCCGAAGAGGTCGAAGCGCTCACGACATATGAACGTTCATAAAAGGGGGCTGCCGAAAGCTGTCGTGCAGCCAAGAGCCGATCTCATGTATTACGGCATGTTGGAAAGTCCTCAGCGCTACGATCCTCATCGGAATCATGTTGGTGGAAGCGTTCCAAACCCGGACATTCTTGAGTTGACCCACGACCATTTTCAAGAGCTCGACCGCAACCAGGACGGGACGATCGATCCAATCGAACGGACGTTCGGTCGGCCCGATATGGACCGGGATCTCCACGACCGTAGACCACAGTAGACGCCGCTGCTGCTGCCTTCTTTAGTTCCTGACATCCAGTCCTCGATTCACGCCGTACATCAATGGCAAGCCAGGATTTCTCTTTGGCCCGGTGTGGGTCATTGTAAGACCATGGGAATTTGGCTGACAGAAGAACAGTGATCCACATTGACAGCCAGAAATGGAGTCCCCATGATACGTCCGCACAGCATCATGACACAGGACACGCCATCTACTGATACGAAGAGCGGATTGAATGCCGGGAAGATTGCGGTCGTCCTTGCGATCGGAGTGGCAGTGGCCGCATTTTTCTATTTCGATCTAGGTCGATTCCTTTCCTTGCAGGGACTCAAGGACCACCGCGATGATCTCTTGTCGTTTACAGAGACACATGCTGCCGTCGCCGCTGCGTTGTTTGTTTTGGCCTATGTAGCCGTGACGGGCCTCTCACTTCCCGGCGCCACCATTCTGACACTGGCCGGCGGGTTCCTCTTCGGGTTTGTGTGGGGCACCCTGTTTGTCAATCTGGGGGCGACGACAGGCGCGACGCTTGCATTTCTCGCATCCCGCTACCTGCTGCGGGATTGGGTGGAACGGAAGTTCGGAAGGTGGTTGGGACCGGTTCAGCAGGGTTTTGCAAACAATGCCTTCAGCTATCTCCTGACACTCCGGCTGATTCCGCTCTTTCCATTCTTTGTGGTAAATCTGGTATCCGGTCTAACCCGCATGAATGTCGGCGCCTATGTCGTGGCGACGGCACTCGGGATTATCCCTGGATCTTTCGTCTACGCCTATGCAGGCCGCCAACTCGGCACGATCAATTCGTTGAGAGACATTGCGTCCCCCGGAGTGATAGGAGCATTTGTGTTGCTGGGGCTTCTCGCGCTTGTGCCGAGCCTGTACAAAAAGTGGTCTGGGAAACCGGTATGATCCGAAGCCCCGTGAAACGTAGGCGAAAAGAGAGTGCAACACAATGGTTTCACAACCGGCAGAAGAAAGGATCATGGTAATGAGTCAGCATGAAGGGAGCCTCATGCTGCCGAACGACGAGCATAATCGTACGCTTGTCGGTAACGTGCATCCCTCGAGCTGGGTCAATCCCGAACCAGCTGGCCGTTATAACATCGTGGTCATTGGGGCTGGGACTGCGGGATTAATCACCGCCGTCATTGCTGCGAGTCTAGGGGCCAAGGTGGCCTTGATCGAAAAACATTTGATGGGTGGCGACTGCTTGAATGTTGGCTGTGTGCCCTCGAAAGGCATCATTCGCGCGGCAAGAGCCTGGGCCGATTTGCGGAATGCCGAGGAGTTCGGCCTGCATATTCCTCCTGGGGTGAAGTACGACTTCGGCGCGGTCATGGCGCGCATGAGAAAACTACGGACGCAGATCAGCCACAACGATTCGGCTCATCGCTATACGAAGTTAGGTGTGGATGTCTGCATCGGCAGCGGGCGTTTTACTGGCGCCGATACTATTCAGGTCGAAGGGCCAGCCGGCAATCGCACTCTCACCTTCGCGAAAGCCGCTGTCTGCACCGGAGCACGGGCGTCGGTGCCTTCTACTCCCGGATTGAAAGAGGCGGGCTATCTTACGAATGAAACGGTGTTCTCGCTGACGGAGCTGCCGCAACGCATCGGGGTCATCGGCGCCGGCCCCATCGGGTGCGAGTTAGCCCAGTCGTTTGCTCGATTTGGGAGCCAGGTCTCCCTCATTGAAACGGCTCATGGCATCCTGCCGAACGAAGACCGCGATGCAGCAGACATTGTCGAACAGCAGATGTTGCGCGACGGTGTAAAGCTGCTCTGCTGCGGGAAGGACTTCAAGATCAACAAGACGGAGGCAGGCAAACGGCTTACCGTCGATTCACATGGCCAGCAGTATGATGTGGTCGTCGACGAGATTCTTGTCGGTGTCGGCCGTACTCCGAATGTCGAGGGCATAGGGTTAGAAGCCGCCGGTGTCGAGTACGACAAGAATGGGGTCAAGGTGAATGCCAAGCTACAAACAACCAATCCGAATATTTTTGCCGCAGGTGACATTTGCTCGCGCTACAAATTCACTCATGCCGCCGATGCCATGGCCCAGATCGTCATTCAGAATGCGCTGTTCCCACATCCATTCGGCATCGGTTATGCCAATGTCGAATCCTTGATCATGCCCTGGTGTACCTATACAGAGCCGGAAGTGGCGCATGTCGGAATATATGAGAAAGATGCGAAGGAGAAGGGGATAGAGGTCGAGACCTACACCTACAAACTTGACGAGGTCGATCGCGCGATCCTCGATGGTGAAGAGGAAGGTTTCGCGAGAATCCACGTCAAGAAGGGCACGGACAAGATTGTGGGAGCCACGATTGTCGCTGCCCACGCCGGCGATATGATCAGCGAATTTTCCGTTGCTATGAAAGCCGGCGCCGGCGCGAAGATCATCGCCGGGACGATCCATCCCTATCCAACGCAAGCCGAAGTGAATAAGAAGGTCGTGAATTTGTGGCGCAAGGCGCATTTTACCCCACGGACAAAGAATCTGTTGATGAAGTTGTTTGCGTGGATGAGGCGGGGGTGAGGGGATGGAGGCTGATGATCTTCTGTGCTCGCGCAACGCGCGGCCTCAGAAGGCCCTCGTTGGACGCGCGCAGTGGAAGCTATGAAGGGTCAATTGGATGGGCGATGTTTGTTCGATGCGCGCAGTAAAGGGCAGCCTCGGCCACTCCCTCCAAATAGAGGTATAAGGGGATGGGTGCCATTCCTAGAAAGACGAGTAAGCTTGGAAGGGTCATTTATAAGAATGAGGTTATTCGATACGCGAAGTCGAAGGCAAATTACGTCTGCCCTTGATAAGGGAAACGGTAACATGCTGATTGCGACGATGGGCGTACTCCTCACGGCGTGGATGTTGATTGCTCCAGAATTTCTCTGGGCACAGAGCGAGACAGTGCTTGAGGTAGGAAAATTTTCAGCCAGTCAGGTCGGGCAAGCGATGCCTGATGGGTGGAAGCCGCTCACCTTTAAGAAGATTCCCAAACATACCTCTTATGAAGTGGTGAAGGAGGGAGGTGTGACGGTTGTGAAGGCGGTGAGCGAGGCTTCGGCTTCCGGTCTGATCAAGCCGGTAGCGATCGATCCGAAAGAGTATCCCATAGTCCGGTGGCGCTGGAAAGTCGACAACGTGTTGAAGGGTAGCGACGTGACCATCAAAGAGGGCGACGACTTTCCGGCTCGGCTGTATATCACCTTCCAGTACGATCCCGACAAAGTCAGCTTTGGCAAGAAACTTAAGTTCAAAGCCGGTCAGGCCCTGTTCGGCGATATTCCCATCGCCGCCTTGAACTATATTTGGGAAACAAAGACACCGGTCGGCACGATTGTCGAGAATGTCTATACCGATTTTGCCAAGATGGTGATTGTCGAGAGCGGCACTCAAAAAGTAGGCCTGTGGATCGACGAAAAGCGGAACATCTACGAAGACTACAAGAAGGCATTTGCTGAGGAACCGCCGATGATTAATGGCGTCGCGATTATGAGCGATACGGATAATACGAAGGAACAGGCCACAGCCTATTACGGCGATATCGTGTTTCTGAAATCGGTGAACGCCTCCGCTCGATGACCTATTTTGCCGACAGTACAGCATGAACGGGCCGGCCTGTTCAGGGCTGGTCCGTTATAGGCGTCATTGCGTGAGGGTAGGTGCGCGGATTTGAAAAGGGCTTACTCTCCCTCGCCAGAAAGCCCCGCTCGAAAGAGCGAGAATCAAGTGCGAGGAGAGCCCTGTGAAGCGTTAGCGAAGGAGGGTTGCGAGTTCCAGAGAGTTCCGCATTCCTATGAGGATGCTCGGCGCGGGAATGCAGTGAGCTTCACTGAATAGAATTAGCGAAGCCGCCCCGCGTAATTTCTGCACGAAGGGTGTCTCCGACCTTCTTCGGCCTAATCTGTTTCGTGCCCTGGCCCACGTACAGCTTGACTTGGTTGCCTTCGTAATCTTCCACGGTGTAGGTGTTGCCTTCGATCTTTTTAACTGTGCCACCGAATGTCATCCAGGCCGGTCCTGGCTTCTCATCATGCTGGCTGGTTTTGGGCGCATCGCTATGATTAGAGCCGTGATTGGCTGCTTTCGCGGATGAGTGATTGGACTTCTTCTCTTGTGAGTCTTTGGCCAATGCCGGGGTAATAAGTAATGCGACGAAGACTACAGTGATTGCCAGGATTGGGAACATCATCTTATTTCCCTTCCGCATAAGAACCTCCTTGCAGGGTGAGAGTCTGTGTCATTCTAGAACCCACCAGCAAGGCCTGTGCCGGAGCGTAGCATGAGATTAGCTGAGAAAGTTCAGTAGGTTAGAGGAGTCGGTGAGATATGAACATTCACATGCCAGGAAGACAGAAAAAAAACGGCCTGATCCTGTCCAAATATGGCCGTATTTGCCGATGCGAGGCTCGATGATGGCACTGCCCTTCACGGTGCTGAACCGAGTACTCAAACCCTTCACCAATCTCATCGCGGGCCGTCCGGTTCTGGTCACGTTTCAGGTCAATCTCCGATGCAATTCCGCCTGCGGGTACTGCGATCTACCGCTCAATGTGGGCCGATACGAAATGACCAGAGAAGAAATCCAGAAGGTATTTGCTGGTCTGTATCGTGACGGTGTGCGATTTGTCCTGGTGCAGGGGGGCGAGCCGTTGTTGCGGCGTGACCTGCCGGAGATTCTTGAAGACCTCTCAGCGATCGGCTTTCATCTCACGCTGATTACGAATGGGACGAAGGTCACGCCGAAACTCGTCGAACGACTGGGTCGATTGCCGCTGGCCATCTCAGTGAGCCTGGATACGTTGGATCGAGAGCAGTATCGGCAGATTCGCGGAGCCGATCAGCTGCTTCAGGTCTTAGAGGGCATCGCGCTCTTGAAAGAGTTCCCTCACCCGAAATTTCTCGCCTGCATTGTGAGCGAAGTCAATCGCGCCGAGGTGCCGGCGGTTGTGCGGCTTGCGCGGGAGCAGGGGTTCTTACCGGTGATGGGCGCCTATCATTGGAATGTGGGAACCTACGGCAGTCCGGATGAGCTGCTCATGTACGATCGATCGCGTGCGGCCGCCGTGTTCAGCGGCCTCCTCGACGACAACCTGATTCCTCCCGGCTACCTTCGAAAGTTCGTCGAAGATAATGTGATCTGGTTGCGCGGGCAGAAATTGGAACCCTGCGATGCGGGACGGTACAGCATCGCCATTGATGCGTCGGGAAATGTGTCTCCCTGCCTGGCATTCCCTTCGGTCGGGAACTTGCTCGAATCGTCACTGAATGAAATCCTGGGCCGGTTCGACCGAGAGACCATCAAGACCTGTTCCGATAACTCGTCGTGCAACAGGCTCGACGGTCGCGTCGTCGGAACTATTCTGCGCCATCCGATTACGGCTTTGCGCACGGTGCGGTCGTTCAGTCCGCGAGGAACCCTCTCATGAGTCGTTGGATCGGTGCGGTCTTCCTTGTCGTCGTCCTGGCCGGTTGTTCAACCCCGCGAACCTTCCAGCCTGCCGATCCCATTGCGCCCGATCGTGTTTCTCACCAGGCTTGGGATCGGATTGTTCAGGCTCACGTCCGCGATGGACAAGTGGACTATCCGGGCATACAGGGCGGCAGCTTGCTTGACGCCTACTTGGCAGAGCTCAACCGCATCGATCCGGAGAAATTACCCACGAGACAGCATCAGTTGGCGTTTTGGATCAACGCCTACAACGCCTTTGCCGTCAAAGGCATCCTCGACCACTATTCTCCAATGACGCTCTGGGGGCGCTATCGCTACTTCATAGGACGTGATTATCATGTCGGCGGCGGCGCCATCAATCTCTACGATCTTGAACGGCAGGTGCTGATCGAGCAGTTCCATGAGCCGCTGATGCATTTTGCCATTGTCTGCGCATCCACATCCTGTCCAAAACTCCAGCCCTGGGCTTATCGGCCCGATCAACTTGATCGTCAGCTTGCACATGCCGCCAGAGGGTTCATCAACGATCCCTCCCGCAATCGGTTCGACCGACAGCGGAAGATCGCGTCGTTGTCGATGATCTTTCTATGGTTCGAAACGGATTTTTCCGATGCCGCTGGATCGGTATTGGCCTATATCGCTCGCTATGTCGACGACGCCGATTTGGCAAAGGATCTGATGCAGCCGGGTTATCGCATTGAGTTTCTCGAGTATGACTGGAGTTTAAACGGCATCCCGCCTAAGGAGATGGCACGTGCTGGTACGTCCTGATGAAAAGGTACCGATCGCACGCCTGCTGATGTTTCTGGAGCATGGCGAACGCTTGGCACATGAATATGCCAAGGCACAGGCTGCGTTGGTGCCGGATGCTGGATCACGGCGTTTTCTCACGAGCCAGGCTCGTCAGGAGGCTGCGCATGCCTTGGTGTTTCAAGGGGCCATTGCTTGGCTGGCTCCGAGGCATCTCGGCGATACTCCCGTTCTGCCCGCGTTGGAAGAGTATCGAAAGATACTCAACGATGCTCTGGTTAGGCAGGATTTGCTCGAAACGTTTCTGGCTGAACAGGTGATTCTGGAAGGATTAGGGGAAGCCATCCTGACGCGTATCGAAGAAGGGTTGGTCAAACGCGCTGCGCCGTTCGGTCGGCTACGACGAATTTTACTCCAGCAAGAAGATGCCCATCATGGATTCGGGCGGCGCATGCTCGAACGAGCGATGGCCGAAGGACAAATCGATGCGGAGACCTTACGCCGCCGTGCGCAAGACTATCTCGCGCTGACCGATCAGATCGTGCTGACATTGAGTGATCTTTTCGAATCGATCGCCGAAGATCCTACGGTTTGGGCGCAGGATGCGCAAAAGTTTCTGCCGGAGTGGCTGGTTGAAACGAGAACACATGGTGACTAGCCTGAGCAGGAGTAGGAACGATGGTCTCAGTCGTCATCCCGGTCTATAACGAAGAGACGGCGCTTCCTCACACGTTGAGCGAATTGCTTCGCCAGCCTGGCGACTTCGAAGTGATCGCAGTCGACTGTGGAAGCACCGATCGCACATCCGCAGTGCTTGCTGAATTCAGCTTTTCAGAAGCCTCCGCATTCCTTACCCCTCATCCTGTACGCCGGACATTGACGGCATTCAAAGGGCGAGCGTCTCAGATGAATGCTGGAGCAAAGGAGGCGCGCGGCGATTGGCTGCTCTTTCTCCATGCCGATACGGTCTTACCCGCAGGTGCGATTCATCGGCTGAACGAGATGGAGGCGGATCAGACTATCCACGCCGGTGGATTCATGCACCAGTTCTCCGGCGACGACTGGCGGCTCAAGCTGATCTCGTTCTTAGACAATTTCCGCTGCATCCGAAGCCGGATCATCTATGGGGACCAAGCGCTCTTCGTTCGTCGCACACTGTTCGAGCAGCTCGGTGGGTTTCCCAATCGGCCAATCCTTGAAGATGTGGCCTTTTGTGAGCGCCTTATCGCCGTGACCACGCCGCTCCTGCTCTCGCCTTCCGTTGTGACCGATGCCCGCAAGTTTCTCAAAATGGGAGTCTGGCGCAGCTTTCTGCGCGTGCTCCTCATCATTCTCCACGTTGAATTCCACCTGCCGGTGCTACCCCGGGCATTTTTCCAGGACGTTCGATAATAAAATAGACCGTAGCACCCCCGCATACCTTTCTTCCTCTCCTTCGCTCAACCCATCAGACGAGGATAAACGGAGGGTTTTATGCGACACAGGTTCATTCAAGGTCTCTATGGCCGTTCGTTCGAAGCCCTGAGCCGCATCTCGGCATTGGTCACGACGATGTGAAACGGATCGCTGTGCAGATGGTTACTGTGCTGGAAGAGAAGTGGGCGACGATTTTTTGCTCGCAAAGAAACGGTCTCGGACGTCTTGGTTGGAGCGGCCGTCGATGCGCGCGGCATTGCGAGGTTGCCTCGGTTTTGTACTTGTGCGATATTGTCTTGAGACGTGGGCTTGTGTAGGCGTCGATTCACTTGTATGATTGATGATATGAAACAGTCTTGTGCTGGTGTAATGGTAATATTGGTTGCGGCGCTTGCCGCTTCCATCCAGGACATTGCCGCACCGGATTGTGTCATGGCTGATTCTGCTATCCTTGAAGAACCGAACAGCCAACTTGCATCGAGCACACCGAAGACCATTGTCGTCCCAATCCAACCTCCAATCGAGGTGCCTTCTGTGGCTGCTTCATCCGCAGACGCACGAGACGTTCCTTCAATCAGCGGTCGCTATTCCATTGGAGGGAGAACGTTGTTGCCCTATGTCGGGGCAGGATTTTCTGGAGGCTACAGTTCAGAATTCAATCGTTCTTTGAATTGGCCACCTCCCACGCAGAACGATCTCGGGCTTCGAAGTCAGTTTGGACAGAGCCTCTCCCCGAATGAGTTTCAACTGGGCGTCCGCATTCCGTTTTAGTTGACTCTCCACCGAGCTGCTTATTTCTCTCGACAAGTGAAGATCCAGATAGAGCAGGGTGTACGTACCCGTACATTTCGTAGTTTGGAGGGTTCCAAAAGGAGTCATCTTTACAGCTGGATTGTGGGGACCGATTTCACCTGGTCGGCACTAGCAGTAAATAACTCGACAGGTTACGGATTGTGCGCGAGACTCGTTTGCAAGGTACTTGCCTTGCTTATACATCATCTCATGAAGCGTGCTGTTCTGATGAAAGCCTCCGATCCGGCGATGGTTCGAGCTGGAAACCGCCGAAATTGGATGCATGTCATGACCTTCAGCTTGGTCGTGACGGGGTGTCTTCTGCTACAAGGCTGTCTTGCAGGAGCCTGGGTGGCAGCGGGGGCAGTGGATACGATGAACGGCGGTCATATTACCTTTTGGCCGTTTGAACAATCGTGGGTGGCGACGAAGGACCTATCGAACGGTGCGATGAACAATTCGAAGGTGACGAGCGTTGCGGTTCTTCCCGTTGAGGGCGACTTAGAAATGAGCGCGCGGCTTGCGATCGTGTTACAGCAAGCAACCACGTTGCGCGTCAAGTCCCCTACGGCTGTCGAGGCCGCAGTTGGCGAAAACGGTCCGCATTCAACACAAGTCAGTGATGCAGCTCGCAGTGCCCTGGCCAAGGAAATGACGAGGGACCTGGGTGTTGATACCATCCTTGTCAGCCGCGTTGTCGGTTCGCCCTCTCATCCAAGCGATTGGGGATTGAAAGCCGACGGCTCACGACGCCTCTATTTGTATCTGGTGAATCGCAATGGCCGTCTGCTCTGGAAGGATGAGCGGCCCTTCACGTTGGTCAAAGGTGCAACCCCGCCGTTGGAGGCCTCCGTACAAGTCGATCTCGCCAAGCATGTAATGCAGCATGTCAAAGAACTGCGTCTGGATGAACTCGGCTACCTCCCGAAGAAAACCTCCTAGCCCGTCCACACTCCTTCTTGCAGCGCTCCCTCTCCTCCGGTACAGTCTGACACCTTCCCCCTTCCCGGAGCCTGTGTTTTCCATGTCGTTACTCGATTCGCCGGTGTTGGCTCGCCTTCAGGAAGAATTTCGCCTGTCGATGAAACGACTGTTGAGCGATCTCTGCCTGGACTTGGAAAACCAATACACAGATGTTGCGAAATCGCTGGCCTTGCCGGTGGCCTATTTCCGGTTCCTTGGTCAAGCGCTCGAACGTGATTCCTATGCCCATTGGAAAGTGGTCGGCTGGATCGAAGCGCTGAACGACCTCGTGTACTTCATCGATCTGTTGCAACAGATTCGGGAGGAGCAGAATCCGCGTGACTTTGCGGCGCAGTTGTATGCCGAGTGTGAAGAGAGATTTTTCGAAAACAGTTATATGGACGATCTGTTTCCGCGTGGTGTGTCGCAAGCCTCGGGACTCGAACGGCGACTCAACGAACTCTGCGCCCGCCTCTCTCAGGAGCTGACACAGGAATCGCTCTGTCTTGTTCCGGGGCTTCCGATGCTGTGGTGCGCGACTCGCAAGATTCCGTCTTGGACCGTCGACGCACACCTTGGCCACAACGTCGAACGGGCAGAGTTATTCGGAACGATGCCGATAGGGTTGGAGGGTGATATCTACGAGGCTCCTCCCACGGTGAAGAGAATCCTCAAACAATCATCCGGTCAGGCAACCATTCGAATTCAGCCGCAAGAGCTGTCCCTGAAAATCGGACGAACTGTGAGGCCGCTGTGTATGAGACAAGGCAACCGGTTGGAGTGGAGTTGGGCGCACCGGCTGCCAGTCGTGGCGATGGAGGCTCGACCTGAGACTGTCACAGTCGGGCCGACGCTCGTCTATGGGAAGGGCCGGCAGCCTCGGATTGTGGTTGCTACCTCAGCCGATCAGGTTGCACGAATCGGGCGGGCCTGGGCGACCATTCAAGAGGCCTGGCCAGAAGGGCAGGAAGTTCTCGCACTGCTGACCACCCGGATTATCCCGCTCAAAGCCAAGGGCGTTGTGAGTTTCAGTTATCGTCACCGGCCAGGGCTCTCCTTTATTAATTGTTTTGACCGGGACAATCTCGATCTTCTCGACGATGTAATCCACGAGAATAGCCATCACCATTTGAATCTCCTACTCCGCAAGCATGTGATGTATCACGGCGACCATAACCAGCAGATCTTCTATTCCCCCTGGCGTCGCAGTTTGCGGCCGCTACGAGGCATTCTGCACGCAACCTTTACCTTTACCATGGGCGCGATGCTCTTCGAACGGCTCTCAACCTGGGCATCGGAACTGGGTGGGTCTGCTCGATGGAAGCTGGCAGGGCTTACCCAACGCGATCTGCAGCGAGCCAAGTTTCGCTGTCTTGAAGAAGTAGAATCCGTCCGCTACTCCATTCAGGATTTGGCATACGCCAGCTGGCACCTCAAATGGCTCACCGGCTCTGGCCAGCGATTGGTCAAGCAGTTGGAGGAAACGATCGAGCAAGTCGAACAGAACATCTTACCTCACAGAAAAGCAGTCCTCGCCTCTACGTTCGGCCCATCCCTCCGCCGTCATATCAAGGAACTCCAGCAATCCCGCCAAACCTACGGGCCAGTGCAACTGGGCAAGGTGTGACTAGGTTACTGTTGGGCAAGGGTGATGTGATGTTTGATCCATTCCAAGAACGCGTCGCGCGAGAGCTGTCCCGCTGCCAAGTCAAGTACGATGCGTTCTTGGTCGTCGACTGGTGCACGAAGTTCGTGTCCATTCACCAGTAAAAAGACTTCCATCGCGGCATGCCCGATACGCTTGTTGCCGTCTATAAACGGGTGATTGAGAACGAGGGAAAAACAGAGTGCTGCTGCTTTAGAAGGGAGGTCTGGATACAGGTCAACATTACCGAAACTTTGGCGTGGTTGAGCAAGGGCAGACTCAAGAACGTTGATGTCGCGAATTCCACCAGCACCACCCCACCGTTCCAGCACGGATTGGTGAAGCTCCAAGACTTCAGCAAAGGTGAGATATCTAGTCACGAGAGGCGGCGATAAAGCTCGGCGTTTTTCTCCATCACACGCTTGGCCGCGGCATGGAACGCATCGTCTGGCTGGCCAATGAAGTCGTTGATGCCGAGGCGAACCATCTGTTCAACGGTTAAACCCTCGCGCTTACCAAGCGTCTCCAGTCGCCGCATTTCTTCATCTGAGAGGGAGATTGTGAGCGTTGCCATGATCGGTTCCTTCGCTTAGCACCCGCATCTCATATCGCGGTCAGTATAGGGGAAAGGACTCCTGAGGGCAAACCTTTGAAACCAACCTATCGCCATTTGAAGGAACTCCATCAAGCCGGCCAAACCTATGGGCCAGTGTGACTGAGCAAAGCGTGATTTCGGAACGAGAGAGGTTCTCGAGAGACGGCGATAGAGCTGGACATTTATCTTTACCACCCGCATGAAAGCGGCACCGAAGATTTGCAGATCTGTCAGAAACAGCTTTTTGACGTTGTTTTTACTCTTTCAGCTACTAGTCAAGATTGAGACTACGAAACAGTTCTTCGAAATTAGCTCGCGTTTTCTGAGAAATTTTTGCAACCAACTCGCCTTTCTGAGGAGAGAAGAAGAGTGCCGCAATGGTTTTCTCAAAAGAGCTTTCGGGGATTCCAAGTTCTTCACGAAAGAGTTTGAGGTCATGGGGATCGAATAGGTTCTGCATGATGCGCTTGGTGCCCTGAGAGGCTGGCAGCAAGAAAAAACATTTTTCAGCAATCTCAGAACCGAAAAGGGTTTCTGTATTACGCTTCGCCTTTCGCCCAGCATCGTCGTTATCCCATAACGCGCGAAAACTAATCTGCCAAGCGATCATCAGGGAGACATAGTACTTAATTGAGTCTGCACCGACGGAGGGTAAGATGCCAACAGGTCGGTTTTGGCGGAATATTTCCATTGCATAGTAGTCGAATATGCCTTCAACAATGATTGTTCGACTATGAGATAGGTCGAGTAGGAACGGTTTTATCTGGAGAGCATCAAGTACTGGTTGAAAGGCTGAGCGGCGTTCCAAGATGTTGCCTTTGTATCCATGGATTGAAACTAATGTAACGTTGCCGTTGCCGTCTTTGTCCGCGACATGAATGCTGCTTAACGGAATTATTTCAGGATTCAAAAGGTAATGAGAGTGGGTGCAATAGATTACGCGATTGCTTTCGGAGAGAGATCTGAGCTTGTTGCATAGCTTGCTCTGCGCAAAAGCATGTAGGTAAGAGCCTGGCTCGTCCAGTAAATAGATCGTGTTTCGGTCATCGGCCGATATGATTTTAGCGTTGAACTCAAGCTTCATGACGAAGTTAAAGAACCAGAAAAATCCCTTACTTCGGTCACTTATATAGAAGTAATGTTCGTCTCCACTGGTATCGCGCTCTACGACGTTGAGCGTTAGGTGGTGACTCTCCACATTGTTTGCAAGGACCTCCTTTTGCAGGTCAATAGATATCTCGAGGGCCTCACGATCATCTAGTCGGAAGTTCTGCCATTCCTCAGTAAGAGTTTTGTTGAGATGACGTTTGATCTTGGCAAGCACACTCTTTCGCTGTCGTACTTCCATGCTGGGGAGATCGAATACGGACAGGTTCTGGTCAGTGCGTTGAAACAATTGTTCAAGTATTGCTAGCCATCCAGCCCGCTCGCCTTTCTTCTTAGGGTCAATGACAATCTTTTCTTCTATCTTGTCTCTAAAATCGTCAAAGAAGAGAATGAAAGGGGTTTGGGAAAGGATCTTGGCCAGAAAGACATCCGCTAATTGCTTCTGGTTAAACGGGGCTGTGAGAACGGTGTATTGAAGGGTTTTAAGATTTCGTTGAATGGTCATTTTATTTGGGAGTCTGTTGCGCATGCGCTTCAGCTTTCCCAAGACATCTTTCAAGGCCTCATTGGCTTCCCCCAATTCGTCAAGTATTTCCTGAAGCAATTTCTGTATTTCGTCAGCATCCGTCATCTCAATTTGAGCTTCGACAAGCGCAGGCGATGACGACGTGAGGTAAAGATTGCTCGTGTTGCTCAGATGCAGGCCATCGTTGAACTTGTCGTTATAGGAATCAAAAGCAAAAATTGCTTGGAGGATAGTTGTCTTGCCTGACTCGTTTGTTCCGATTATTGGAAGAAGGCTTTTCTTGCTGAGGTCAATTACGAGCGGACCAGTAATGGCTCGATAGTTTTTGATAGTGAAAGATGTAAAACGCATCACCCCTCCGAGCTTGAAGCCTGAGTGCCAAAATCGATAATCGAGTCTGACCTTTCTGCTGGACGTTCAAAAGGGTTACCCACCAAGGAGCCCTATCCCTCTCTAGCCGCCTAATCACAAGTGTGCCCGGCATGGATTCTTTCGATGTGAGTCCCGTGATCATTCTTTGGCGGGAGCGGCTGGGTTGCTCTCAACTGCGCGCGTCCAACGAGGGCCTTCCGAGGCCGCGCGTTGCGCGAGCAAGGAGAGCATCCCAGTTGCTCCTGCCTCTTATGGCTCAACTACTACATCGACAAACGCCGGCACACTATCCGCTCCCTTCTTGTCCGTCACCCTTAACTTAAACCGGTAGATCCGTTTCTCTGACACGGTCGGCGCGAGGAAGGAGGCTTCGGCGTTAGATACGTCCAGGAGCGCGATCTTGTTGCCCCGTACCTGGTTCCACGCATAGTAGAGGGCCTCGCCTTCGACATCGCGGCTCTTCAATCCACTCAGCTTCACCTTCTTGCCGCCCTTCACGGTTTGGCTCATTCCTGCGTCGGCTACTGGTGGTTCGTTGGGCTCGTCGTTCACATTCACTATGACGTCCAGCGAGGCATGCTTGCCGCGATTGGTTACTGCGAGCATGGTCTTGCCGTTGCCGACGATCTGAAGCAAGCCATCTTTCAAAACTTTGATGACTTTGTCATTGGAAGAGGTGTAACTGGTGCCGCTGGCCGGCGTGATGATCCGACGAGCGATCCCGTCGGAGAATTCGCCGATGACCGGTAGCTCAAAGATCTTGCCCATCGAATCGACGTGGCCAAATGCAGATGATTGTCCGGCGCGTCCAAGTTGTAACGGCTTGTCAGTTTCAAAGTCGATAGTGGCGAGAGTGGCGTTGGGTTCTACGTTCACTAGAATTTCATCGAAGACGGATCGTTTCTCCAATCGTCCGCGCGAAATGTCAGCCACCGCCAGTAATCGCATCGGTCCGATGCCGTCTTTGGGCACCAACAGCGGGCCACCGAAGGGCGGTTGATGATCGGACAATCCGGTCATCGCTACCGGCGCCACGATCGATCCAATGGCGGTATTATCATCTTGTTCGACCAACGTGTCGTCCTGGTCGCTATACCAGTAATAGCGGACTTGGACGATGCCGGAATCTTTTCCAAGATCCACATGGGCGGTGATCGTTGTGCCTGATGTCAGCTTCGCCCCCTCCGCCGGTTCAATGATCTTGAACGCCAACGCTTGCTGCGCCATGAGGCCTAGGCATAGGGCTACTGCGACGATGCCAATGGTCCACTGCTTCGTTTCACGTCTCACGTTTCACGCCTCACGGTTATCGCTTCAGGTGGAAGGGCACGTCGATCAGGATGATGCGATCTTTGAACAGCAGTGCCGTCTTGAGAAGCAATGCGCGTTGGTTGTGCAGGAGACCTTGCCACCAACGGGCGGGGAGAATCTCCGGGATCACGACGGTCACCCAGATGTCAGGTTCCTTTTCGAGGATTTGTTCGACGTAGTCGAGTAATGATCCCAGGACGGAGCGATAGGGAGATGGGAGGGCTAGTAAATTGACGCCACAGCCCCATTGCGCCCACTGGATTTGTATGCGTGCCGTGGCTTGCGGGTCCACATCTACCAGCACCGCCCGAATTTCGCCGGCATGACTGCGCGCGTAATCGACTGCGCGTATCACCGCTTGATCGACGCCACTGATGGGAATGATGACGATATTGCGTCGAGGCATCGGAGGGCGGTGATCGCGCGTGAGCGTGATCTGTTCAGCAACGGCCTTGTAATGAGAGCGGATTGAACGGAACATCGAGACCAGAATGACAATGAGGACAAAGACGATCCAGGCGCCCTGTATAAACTTCGTGCTGGCAATGATGATGATACCGCCGCCGGTCGTGACCGCGCCTACACCGTTCACCATCAGTTTCGTGTGCCAATGAGGCCCTTTCTTGGTCAGCCATCGGCGAACCATGCCTGCTTGTGACAGCGTGAAGGAGATGAATACGCCGACGGCGTAAAGTGGGATCAAGGCGTGTGTGTCGCCATGGAAGATGACCAGGAGGAAACAGGCGATGATTCCTAAAATGATGATCCCGTTCGAGAACACCAGACGGTCGCCGAACGTCGCCATCTGACGGGGCATATAGCCGTCGCGCGCTAGGATCGAGGCGAGTTGGGGGAAGGCTGCAAAAGCGCTGTTGGCGGCAAGAACTAATAAGAGCATCGTCCCAATCTGGAGCGCGTAGTACAGAGCCCCAGTACCGAATGTGAGTCGTGCCAATTGAGACACGATCGTTTCATCCGTCTTTGGCTGAATTCCAAAGTGATAGGCCTGGAAGGTGATCCCCATAAATAAAACAGCCAAAATCACTGACATATGAAGCATGGTGGTCGCGGCATTCTGAGATTCAGGCTGGCGAAAGGCTTTGACGCCGTTCGAGACCACTTCCATCCCAGTCGCGGCCGTACAGCCGGCGGCAACTGACCGAAGAATCAAAAATAGCGTCAGATCTTCGATCGCCGCCTGGTGGTCCTGCGACAATGAGACACCTTGTCCGAAGAAGGCTTGGATACTTCCAATCCCTACCATCAATAAGAGGACGCCGATGCCAAAGTAGGTAGGGACCGCGAAGAATTTGCCCGACTCCCGCACGCCGCGCAGATTCATGACGACAATGAAGATGATGGCAGCGAGGCCAAGGGCTATGCGATGTTCGAACAAACTCGGTACGGCTGAGGTCAGGGCTGCGATACCTGCCGCCACGCTGACGGCGACCGTGAGCACATAGTCGATCATCAGCGCCGCCGCGCTGATCAACGCCGGCTGTTCTCCCAAGTTGCTGCGGGCGACAACGTAAGCCCCGCCACCTTCAGGGTATTCGTAGATGATTTGGCGGTAGGAAATGGTCAGGACGACGATGAGAAATAGAATGGCGAAACTGACGGGAATCGACCAGGCAATGGCGGCAGTTCCTGCAAGGATCAGCACCAGCAAGATCTCCTCTGTGGCATAGGCCACGGAGGAGATCGCGTTTGAGGAAAAGATCGCGAGGGCGAGAGTCTTGGACAGCCGTTCGTGTGCTGCTTGAGTGCTCTTGAGCGGATCGCCGACCAACCAACGCTTGAGGACCATGATCATCCATTATTGCACAGAAGCGGAAGAGTGCGCATTGAAGAAGACGTTTTGAATTCGAATGACTCGCGGGGGCGCGTTCTCCGATCACCAAACCGGCTGTACTTGACTTGTGTGAAGCGGACGGTCAACGCGATGCTCGGTGTCAATATATGGTCATGATAGTCATGATCACACGGCGATGAATAATCAGCGTTCATCCTGCCGGACTCATGTTGTATCTAGGCACAAACCCCTCTTGACTCACCTCCCTTGTCTATGGTGTATAAGTTGTAGTGGTCAGATTCCCAATGACACCAGATGAAGAAATATCGCTGAAACAGCACGTGACTAAATAGTGACCGATTTAGGGAGGAGGCTTACTGTTATGAGTGCATCAAAGAAGTGGGTAGGAGCGGGGATAGTGGGCCTTGCCGCCTGTCTCTGGCTTATCGAAGCGACGCCTGTGTTTGCAGTTATGCCGCATGACGCGCATGTGGCTATGGATTCCGCTGTCGATGTCGCGACACCGGTGAGTGTACAGGCAGGTCCGATGCTGATGGACAAGATGTCGAAGGCCGTCGAACAAATCGAACGGCAGGTGCAGACCAAAGGACCATTCCAGGGGGCCGGCGCTCATGCGATGCAGCAGGGGATACTGCTCGTCGCGGAAGATCAGGACAAGGTGAAGGTGACGCAAGGCGCTCGTTGTCCGGCGCAAGCCCCGGTCCGTGCCTTCGATGTGTCCGCGATCAACGTGGAAATCACGGTGAATCGATTCGGAGATTTCTATCCCGGCTACATGTACGCGCTGACCGAGAACGTGGCGGGTATCCGTGAGGAGGAAGAGAAGAACAAGGCTGCGCGGGAAAGCGACGATCCGACATTCGCTGCCGGAGCAGTATCGAACGGTTTGCAGGGCGATCTGATTCAACCGTTAGTCATTCGGGCAAATCAAGGGGATTGTCTCCGGATCACATTGCGAAATCAGATTGCCGACGAGCCGACCAACATGATCGTGAACGGATCGCAGATGCTTGTCGCCAGCACAGGCAAGCCGGCGACCGGCAATAATCCTGATGCACTGGTGCCGACAGGGAAGCAGGGCGAATTCGAGTGGTACATTCCCATGGACCTCCAGGTAGGCGGGCGGGCGTTCCATAGCCACGCGACCAGAGAGCAGTATTCCCTGGGCCTATTGGGTTCACTTGTGGTCGAGCAGCGCGGGTCCCGACATCTGAGCCCGTTTACCGGTGAGGAAATGAAGAGCGGCTGGGAAGCCATGATCGATCTGGCAAACGCCTCAGATTTCCGTGAATTTGTCATTTTCTATCATGAGGCGGGAGATGAGACGTTTAGATTGTTGAATCGCAAAGGGGATATGTTGCCACAGCGTGATCCGCACACGGACACCTATCGTCCGGGTGCTCGCTTGCTTAACTATCGCAGCGAACCACATGGTACGAGACTTGAGCAGCAGGAACATCTCGTCGGATTTGCCGATGAGTCGCAGGGCTACGGATCCTATACATTTGGCGATCCTGCCACCACGATTCCCCGCTCATATTTGGGAGACCCTTCCACGTTCCGTATGGTCGGTGGATCTGAAATCGTCCACTCGCACCATCTGCATGGCGGTTCGATCCGTTGGGCCAGACAGCCTGGCACCAGCAGGATCGACCCGACTTTGTCGAAGAACGGTCCCGTGAAGTTTCCGCCCATCAGCGACCCGTCGGATCGGCTGGATGTTCAGTCCATCGGTCCGTCGGAGATTTACGATGAGGTAAACGAAGGCGGGTCCGGTGGATTGCAGGCCTTGGCCGGCGAGTTTGTGTTTCACTGCCATATTCCGCAGCACTATGTGACGGGAATGTGGGGATTCTGGCGTGTGTACAATACATTGCAGGCTCCTGGGTCTCAGACAGACGTCATGAAGCCACTGGTCGAGTTGCCAGATCGTAAGGGAAAGGTCAAGCTCGCGGTCAGTTCGGACAAACTGGTCGGTACTACAGTGGATTGGTATGGCGGGAAGAAGTGGGAGATCACGAAGGATAAGACGGATTGGAAAGCCAATCCGGTCAAGGTCTCCATCAAGGATTGGGTCGAGTACATGCTGCCGCCGCAAGGATTGCCCGGCAAGACCGAAGATCAAGTGAAACAGGCCCAGGCGCATGACGCGACAGTGGTGAATTGGAAGTGGGAAGGCGCACTGGCGCTGAATGAACCGGAGACGCCGCACAAGTGGGCGGACTACGAATCGCCGACTCCTCTGAAGCGTCCGGCCATTACCTTTGATCCTCAAACCGGGAAACTGGCGTTCCCCTGGCTGCGCCCACATCTTGGGAAGCGGCCTCCGTTTGCGCCGAATCATGGTGGAGCGCCATGGTTAGAACCATTCCATGTGCGCGAAGATGGAACGAAGAGTACAGAGCAGGCCAGACCTGGTGAGCAGGGGCCGTGGAGTTTGTGTCCGGAAAATTCTCCACGCAAGTTCTACACGACGCATTCCATTACACTGCCGATTACGCTCAAGCCCGCGACGGCTCACTCCGCCGCGTTGGTTGACCCGATCGGCATGATCTTTGTGTTGCACGAGGAAGAGGCCGAAGTTCGCAAAAATCCTAAAAAACAGCTTCCGTTGGTGATTCGCGGAAACGTCTATGATTGTGTCGACATCATTTACAAGAACGAAATACCAGACGACGCGCGGACAGGATGGGCGAACAAGGTCAATCTCCATCCGCATTTCTTCCAATTCGATACCAGCGCGTCAGATGGCCCGACGATCGGATTTTCCTACGACATGTCGTTGCGGGCATTCACCATGCTGAAGGATCCAGAGCCCACGAAGGGGATGCCTCTGCCGGGAAACACGGTGCAGACAGCGGACTCGAAAGCCGGAGCGCACAGCATTACGGTGGCCGATGCGTCGAAATTCCATGTGAACATAGAGCTGGGCATCGCGATGGACGATCCAAAATACTTCGAAGTAGCGCGGATCAAAACCATCAGTGGAAAGACCATTACGTTCGACGCCCCGTTGAAGTACGCCCATAAGAAGAACGATATTGCCAGCGTCGAATTCATCCGTGAGCGCTGGTATGTCGATGCCGATTTCGGCACGGTGTATTGGCATGACCATGTCTTCGGAACCGATACCTGGGGGCACGGATTGTTCTCGGCGTTCATTACCGAGCCGCCGCGCTCGACCTATCACGATCCGGTCACCGGGAAAGAAATCCGGAGCGGCCCTATTGCGGACATCCATACCTTGGAGCCGGTCTCGGCTCACATTCGTGGCAGTTTCCGCGAAGTCATGATGCATGTTCAAGACAGCAATGCACGGGTAGCGGAATTGATTACCACCGATAATCCGCAGGCAAGAGTGGGGGCGACGACGGTCGACGGGCCACCATCTCATCAGTTCCCGGAGCGGATCAATAAGTCTCCCATGTGGTTTCTGAATGGCGGTGAAGCAACCACCGGAAGCAGCTATAGCATGCGTGTGGAGCCGTTGAGCGTGCGATTGGCCCAAAATCCTGACCCGTCGAAACTCTTTGTCTCCGGTATTCACGGCGATCCGGGCACTCCATTGTTGCGGGCCTATCTTGGCGATCCGATTCTGGTGCGTGCCTTGGTAGGGTCTGCAAACGAAGTGCATACCTGGCATGTGACGGGCCATTGGTTCCCGATGGAACGGTATTCCACGACCGCCATGCCGCGGAGCACGATTCACCTGGCGATCGGAGAGCGGTACGATCCCGCGATTCCAGCAGCAGGGGGACCGCAGAAACAGGCCGGCGACTATCTCTACTATAGTGGCCGCGCCTCGCACTTCGCGGAAGGCAGCTGGGGAATTTTCCGAGTCTTCGATGAACTGCAGGGGGATCTGAAGCCTTTGCCGAGCCGTGAACAGATTCAAAAGTCTGCTCCGTCGGTCTGTCCTGCAGACGCCCCAGTGAAGACCTTCAATGTGTCGGCGATAGACCAGAACATCCGGTACAATGAGGGGACGCCGGGCGTGATGGAAGTCGATTTGGAACGGAAAATGGTGTTTGGGAACGAGCAGGGCAAGATGTACGTGCTCGATGGTGATCGTGGCAAGGTCAAGGCCGGTGAACTCAAGCCGAGCCCGTTGACCTTGCATGTGAACGTCGGCGACTGCATGAAGATTAATTTGAAGAATGAGATGGCGAAAGAACGGGCCGGATTCCACGTCGATATGATGGCGTTCGATCCGAAAGATTCGTTCGGCGCCAATGTCGGCAACAACCCGGGCGATCAAACGATCGGCCCTGGCGAGAGCAAAACATACACCTATTATGCTCATCAGGAATATGGAGAACTGGCTGCCCTCATTCAAGATTGGGGAAATGTGGTCGAAAATCCGCGCAATGGCCTGTTCGGCTCGGTCATTGTCGGTCCGAAGGGATCGCGCTACCGCGATCCGATGACTGGCGCCGATCTGACGATGAAGAGTAGCTGGCGCGCAGACGTGCTTGTGGATCGGACGATCCCAGGGAATGAGAACCGGAAGAACTACCGTTCCTTCTCGTTGATGTTTCAGGACGAAGATAACATCATAGGCGTCAGCTTTATGCCCTATATCCAACAGGCAGCCGGCATCACGGCCGTGAATTATCAGTCGGAACCGACTGCTTGGCGGATGGAAAAGGGCTGTGATGTGCCGGAGATCTTCAGCTGCGTAAAAGCCGGTGGTAGCGGACCTGCGACCCCGCTGCTGCAGGCGCATGTTGGAGATCCGGTGGCCATTCACGTGCTCGGCGCATTCAGCGAACAGGTTCAGCTATTCACGGTCGATGGCCATGAATGGCCGCACGAGCCTTATTCGCAGGGCGCCGACCAGGTCAGCACGATGGAGTTCGGCGGTTCCGAAGTGATCAACGCCTATCTCACTGGCGGCGCAGGCGGTCCGAATAGGATTGTCGGCGACTATATGTGGAAGAACCAGCGTCCAGCGTTTGCCAACGCAGGACAATGGGGCCTCTTCAAGGTGTTGCCGATTGAGGATCAGCGGATCCTTCCGTTGATGCCGCAGGTTCCACCGACCAAAACGGCCGAGAGCGACAATGCCGGCGGGGCTGTTTCGCGAACGTCGACGGTGGGACGATAAGGAGGACGATGGCCTCGGCTCGTTGAAGAGGCGAAGGTCCTGTCAGTTCGAGTCCGAGACCGGGTAAGATCGACTGAACCATGGGGGGAGTATTTATACTCCCCCCATCTATTTTGTTTCTATGTACTCTAAAATGGTGGTGAGTATGACTGTAAATCGATGGCGCATGATAGCTTCTATCTGTCACGTGATCGTTCTGAGCCTGTTCATGAGTGGTTCGATCGCAGCCTGGGCATATGAAGAAGCGATGGTTTCGAACGGCGGCACGGTGACCGGTACCGTGCAGCTATACGGCGAACCACCAGCGCCTGCGTCGTTCGAGCTGAGCCGGTTTCCCGATCGAGTGTATTGCGGAGCGCTGTCTGGTGGGTCCGGCTTCCGACTGCTTCAGACCGTCACAATTGGAAGAAATCAAGGGTTGAAAGATGTCGTCGTGATGATCGAAAACGTTGAGAAAGGCAAATCGTTCGGCTTGACAGAAACGAATCTGGAAGCGAATGTCTGCCAATTTATCCCATTCGTATCGGTCATGCGTGAGAATCACCCATTGATAGTGAAGAATCTTGACCCGGTATCGCACGATTTGCAGTTCTATGAGCGGGACCAAGAACATGTGTTCATCATGTTCCATCGGCCGGCGCTGACCAAGTCCGGGACAAGCGACATCATCCATTTCACCGGGAACCGACGCAGCGTCATTATGCAATGCGGCTTTCATCCCTACATGCAAGGACACGGTCTAGCCGTTGATAATCCATATTACGCGATCACCGGCATAGAGGGGACCTTCGAGATCAAGGATCTTCCGGCCGGCAATTATCGAATCAAGGCCTGGCACCCGACTCTGGGAGAGAAAGTGCAAAACGTCACGGTGGCTGCGAGCGGCACGACATCGTTGGACTTTAACTTTGAATCGAAATAGCCATGGCGCGTTCTCGATCCCTGCATGCGGTGGTGCTGGCTGTGTGTGTCGGCGTGATAGGCGCTGATGCCGTTGCTGCCGAAGTCGTATCGGCACCACCGGTCAGCCGGGTCGAAGTCGTACTGGCGAGCCAGTATAAGAACCAGGTCGCCGATTTGAAGGAAGAATTTGTTCAAGCGGGGATGGCGAACGTCCACTTTCAGTTTTTCAGGCAGGGGAAGCCTCCACAAAACATTGGTTTGGGGCGAGACGTTCCGGCTGACAAGGCGCGAGAAGCGATTCGATTGGCTCTCAAGTACAACCTCGGCGTGGGGATTCTACTGCCGGAGCGATTGTTCCCTCCGCGATTTATCACGATTGCCTCATCGAATTACGACGACACGGTTGAATATCCGATCGACCAGGCCGCTCTGACCAAATTGCAGAACGAGCATCTGACGACGGAAGAGTTTCACCGTCTTTACCAGGAGCTGACATCTGTCCCGCTACCGCCGAAGGGTCGATATTAGCAGGGATGCTGAAAAAGGAGCGAGGGTAGCTGTGATGATCGCCGTGCTCGCGTAACGCGGTTTGAGAAGAACAGGAGGGGGAGTAGCCAGACCATCCTTTGTGCTCGCAGAACGCGCACGATAAAACGGTGCTCGTCCGATGCGCGCAGTTGGGATCATCCCAGCCACCCCTTAAAATGGATAGTCCTCTGCCGCCTTGCCGGACAATCTTTTTCAGATCCTGTCGGACGCATCGTTGGTGAGTCCATCTGTTCAGTCGCTTGTGAAGAATTCGGTGATCGGAGACAGGATTATTATGTCTGCAGTCATGCTGGTGGCTCTAGCAGTTCTGTGGTTTCCCATTATCTCGGATGAGAACCTGGTACGCGCATCAGAGCCGTCTAGTGGCCTGCAAGAGCAGGGTAACGGTTTGATGAAGAATGTCGAAGACATGGTAGCGCACGGTGGCATGGGAGATGCCAAGGCCATCGTGCATCATTGCGGAGAGGCGACGCGCTTTGCCCAAGCGATCATCAAACAGCTTCCACTGTCGGATGCACATGGAACAGATGCCGTGACTTCTCTCAACGAAGTGATCCGGCAGTGCAACCGTGTGTCGGATATCGGCATCCATGCCGATCCAGGACAGCTTCTTAATCCTGCTACCAAAGCTCGTGCCGCTGCACAGGAGTCGATGAAGTTGCTTGGGTTGACCAGGGCAAACAAAGGGTAGGAGGCTGGCCGACCGGCATTGACCGATCACCTTGCGCCACTGGCTTCTTGCCTCGCTCATGCGCTTTGCCACGATCCGTTATGAAACATGTAGACTGGTACCACCAAAGAAAGTGGCGATGATCGGGCTTTCCACCCTCTTGTTTGAGATTGACAGGATACGGTAGGATTTCATATATATACTCGGTCCAAGACCAGCCTCGCAGCATGGAGTCGATCGAGCACACCAGAGAGGAAGCCGTTCCTACCTTTCTCTCCTTAGGCCGGTGGAAAAAGGACGGGAACAACGAGCTAGAATCGGAGTCTATCGTCAATCACAAGGAGGCAGTCCCATGAAGAGTGCATTATCAATCATATTTGGTGTTGCAGCCGTCGCGTGTGTCGCGGCGCCTCTCACCTCGTTCGCAGGCGGAACGATTGCCGGCAAGGTGACCTTTGCCGGAAAGTCTGAGCAAAAAGAATTTTTGTTCTCGAAGTTTCCCAATCCCAAGTTCTGTCCCCAGAATCCGCATAAGGATTTGATGGATGGGGATAAGCGGTTCCTGAAGACCATCGAAGTCGGTAAGGATGGTGGTCTGAAGAACGCGGTGGTCGCCGTCATCGATGTCGAAGATAAGGCGTTCGTCGATGGGTATCAGGGCACCGAGGTGGTTGCGGAATTTTGCGAGTTCATGCCATTTGCCGGTGTGGTGGTGAATAACAAGTCCTTCAAAGTAGAGAACCATGACGCCGATCCGGATGATCCTAAGTCGGTTCAAGGCGTGCTGCACAATCCGCACAGCTTTGTGGTGAAGGGCACCAGCTCGGCGACCGGTTTCAACATCGGTTTGGCCAAGAAGGGTGACAAGCTCGACAAACCGGTGGTGTTCCGGGGCGGAGCCG
This sequence comes from uncultured bacterium, assembly GCA_965233175.1. Taxonomy (GTDB): domain Bacteria; phylum Nitrospirota; class Nitrospiria; order Nitrospirales; family Nitrospiraceae; genus Palsa-1315. The sequence continues at coordinate 94,227 of CBDDRW010000072.1, read as the reverse complement.
AGAAGGACGGGTACTATCGTTTACAGTGCGACCAGCACGAGTTTATGCAGGGCTACTTTCTTCCGGTGTCGAGCCCACACTTTGCGGTCGTGAAGGATGATGGCTCTTTTGAGATCAAGGATGTACCAGCCGGTAAGCACAAGGTAGTAGCCTGGCATCCGTTCGCTGGCAAGGGTAAGAAAGTGGAGTTTGAGGTGGATGTGGCAGATGGCGGAACCGCCAACCTCAAGGCTGAAATCAAGTAAGTTCATATTCGTTTGAGCGGGGTACCCCGCAATCGAAGGGTAGCGGAGCAATCCGCTGCCCTTCGTATTTTCTCGTGCTAGCACACGGCTTCTCCCGCCTTGCCTTTCAGTTTCCAATCTAGGTAAGATGCTGAGTTTCAAAGCGATTTGCTTAAGAGGCATGGTGTGTCACGAGAACTTTCGCTCGCAGAGATCTTCCAGCTTGGCTACTACTGGGAGACCAAAATCATGCTCACGGCCGTCAGGATGGATGTGTTTTCCGCCTTGGGCGGGAAGCGAAAATCCCTTCACGATGTAGCCGAGTATTTGGGTGTCCATAAGCCGACACTTGGACTGCTGCTGAATGCGCTTGTCGCGATGCGTTTGTTGGAAAAAGAAGGGGATTCGTACGCGAATTCGACCGCAGCGTCTACTCATCTGGTCCGTAGCTCTTCCCAATACATTGGGCATCTCTTGCTGCTTCATGATGCAGAATGGGACAACTGGGGCAAGCTGGAGCAGACGATTCGCACGGGGCAGAGGTCGGTCGACCGACATGTCTTCGAAACCGACCCTGATTTGGGCAGCAATGTGTTGGCGGTCCTTCATAGGATTGGGCAGCAGAGTGGGCCGGACCTTGCTAAGCGGCTACAGTTGAATGGACCGGTGCGGTTCCTGGATTTGGGAGGTGGGGCCGGGACAAATGCGATTGCGTTTTGCCAGGCCTATCCAGAGCTGGCTGCTACGCTGTTCGATTTGCCTACGACGCTCCGACTCACGGAACGAATGGTGAAAGAAGCGGGTTTGGAATCGAGGATTGCGTTGCGTTCCGGAGATTTTAACAGAGATGGACTTGGCGGACCCTACGACGTCGTCCTGATGTCGGACATCTTGCATTATCAAGATTTTTCGACGAACGCGGCACTGGTGAAAAAGGTTTGGGCTCATTTAGCGCCGGGCGGTCGCTTAGTCATCAAGGATCGATTCTTAAACGAAGCCGGAACCGGCCCGGCTTGGACCACCGCGTTTGCGGTCCATATTCTTGTGAACACGGAGCGGGGTGATTGTTACAAAGCGGCAGACGCGATGCAGTGGATGGGGGAGGCGGGTTTTCCAACGGTGACAGAATTGGAACCGTCAGCGGTTGTGCAGGGCATAAAAGCTGGTGAATAGTGAAGCGTCGTTCGTTTCCTGACTCGGACGTTCCACGCTTCACGAACGACGAGGAGACGCATGCTTGAGTGGCTAAAAGAGCCAGGGTTTTTTGGAACCCACGCCACGGTCGGGGCGGATCTGAGCCAGCTCATGGCGACGTTCTTTACGGGGCTCTTCGTGATCGGTTGGATCCAGGCGAAGAAACATCGGGCGGATGCGCATCACTGGATGATGTTTGGCGGGATGATCGCCATGGTGGCATTTTTCATCAGCTACTATCTATTCCGCCAATTAGGCGTGTTGGCCTTTGAAGGGAAGGAAGGCTTCGGTGGGTCGCAAGCGCTCTACGATTATGTCTTCATTCCTGTGCTGACCGTGCACATTATTCTGGTCATTCTCGGATTGGTTATGGCGATTTATATGATCGTGCTTGGCTTTCGCGCGCAACAAGTCATCGATGGTGTTCGGTCTCTTAAGGAGACATTGCTGCTTACGACGTGGAAGAAGATAGGGATTATCTTCGGTACTCTTACGGCGTTGATTATGTTGTTGTTCTTATCGCGCATCGCCACCGCCGATTTCTCCATGCGGAAATTTGAAGTGTATCTCGGTTTGCTGGCTGTCATAGCGGTCGTGTTCTCAGTCGAGATGACGATTCAACGGATCTGGCCCAACGGCGCACGCCGCCATCGGGCGCTCGGGTTGTTCACGATGGTCGTCTATTGCGTCCTCTTTGTGACCGGGACCACTACCTATACGATGCTCTATCTCTTGTATCCAGGCAAGATCGGGTGAGTGATGGATGATCTGATGATCTGTGATGAGTGATGCGTGCACAAAGCAGAGGTGGTGGGTATTGTCGTGTTCCGAGGCCGCTCACCCTTCACCCTTCACCCTTCACGGCATTTTGTTATGCTGACCTGTGGCTGCGGTCGCTGGATGCATACAGAAGGGATTGAAGAACGATCTTACGAGGATGGGAGGCCCCAATGGTTCATTCGGTCGGAATGCCGTGGCTGTGGACTAAAAATAGGGGTCGATGTTCCTGCCGGTCAACTGAACGGGTTCGTCGATCGGATGATGTGGACCGACGAAGCGATCCATCGGTTGGATCGCATGCCTCCATACCTTGCCTCGCTTGTGCGCAGTGAAGTCGAGCAGGACATGCGGGTGAGAGGAGAACGAGTCGTCACCTATGACATAGTGCTTCGTCCAAGGACCGGTGAGCGCATTGAGTGGACATCTGATGCGGAGCGCCGCTTGGAGAGAGTGCCGGCGCCGGTACGTGCCATGGCACGCATTGAGTTGGAGCGGACCGCAGCCGATCGTGGCGAGGCGCGGATCACGGTTGCGTTGATGGAAGAAGTGAAGGCGCGCTATTTCGGGATGGGCGCACAAAAGATGTAAAGGGTGAGGCGTTAGGGGTAAGGCGAGAACAACGGAGGGCCAGTCACCTTTCGCCGCACGTTTCACGCCTCACGGAATTATTATGTTGCATCGAATGGCGCTACGAGTATTGCCGAGCCTCAGCCTGGCCGTGACGGAAAACGCTGTGCGCAAAAAAAAGCGGATTGTCATGTTTGTGCCGGCGTTGGTGGCGTTTGCTGTCTATCGGTTGGCCAAGCTGCTGTTGCCGCTTTCCGAGCCGGTCGTGTTGTTGGCGGTTAGCGGCCTTGTCTCATTGGTGACGGCGTTGTTAGCCTATCGCGTCGGTCGGGGTGCTGTCTGGGGGAAGATTCTGCGAGAGGATGGAAGCCGATTACTGATGTGGCTCGGCGGCTGGATTGGATTTGTCTATGGGGTTCAGCTATCCCTGTTGGTCTTAGCCCTCCTGTGGTTTGTTGGCTATGACTATCTCAAACATCCGGATGGACCGGCCATGATGGCCATCATCATTTCCTGCACGTCCGTTGCGCGCGATGCATTCGAGATCGGTCATGTGAAGAAAATGGCGCTGATGGGACGTCCATTTCCGACCTTTCCCGATGGGGCAGCCCTCCGCACGATGGTGGGCAGTCATGCGACGGAATTCGGCCCCTGGGTTGCCGTGGGTCTCGTCATCGGGGCGCTGGGTGCGTCGCTTGGACACTTTGTAGAGGGGTATCAGATCGCAGCCCTCGTTCAGTTGTCCGCTGTGGCGCTGCTGGGAGGTGGGGTCGCACTCTGCGCCTATTTCGGCGGGCTTCGTCCAAAAAAGTCATGGACTCAGGGACTGTTGCAGGCCAAGGCGGGAGAATTGATGAAGTATTGGTGGTGGCCCGGGCTTTCCTTTGCCGCGACGTACTACCTCGTGACGGCAGGATGTGTGATTTTTCTCTTAAAACAGCCTGGAATTTCCACCCTCTCTGCCATGGCCGGTGGCGGATTCGTGACCGGCATGATGGCGCTGTATTGTTACTATCTCGGGTTTCGCCGGCAAGTGGAAGAACAGCAGGGACAGACGATGTCGAATGCGTTACTCCGGTGCCCCTTCGTCATGGGAATTCTTGGCAAGTCAACGAGCGGCGCGTGAAGCGCGAGACATGCGCGATAGGCGGGACGGATGATGCAGTCGGGAGGCTGAAGACTGAAGCGCTCAGAACTCACGAATGGAAAGGATTGCCTGCTAAGAGTATGGTCTTAAATAAGAAAGCATCCGGAGCGGTCGGGTATTCTATCCTGCTGTTGGTTGTTCTTGCGGCCTTGTGGATTGGCTGGGGTCCGTATAACCAATCCTTTGCCGAGGGGGGCACCGATCTGTATTTCAAGACACCGGGGACTCCAGACGGACCATCGGCTCCTTCTCCCCAGGAGACGGTCTACCCGCGCGTTGGATCGTTCGACAGTCGATTGCTCGTATGGTTCATCACGCAACTCCACACCTACTTCGGAGGATTTGTTCTCGCGTTGCCGATTTTTTGTGTGTTGCTGGAATTTCTAGGGCTCAGTAGCAGAAAGCCCGATCTCGCGCTTCGTTATGACGGCCTTGCGCGTGATTTGGCAAAAGTCGGCCTTCTCGCCCTGTCGGTGACGGCTGTGGTTGGAAGCATCATGCTGGGGATATTTCTATCGTTATATCCCAGCTTCATGAAGTACATGGGCGGAACGTTCAAAACCTTTATGCCGGTCTATGCATTCGTGTTCCTCGGAGAATCATTGCTGTTCATCACCTATTACTACAGCTGGAATCGGCTGGTTGAGCCGGCTTCGAAGTGGGTGCATGCATCGATCGGCCTGTTGAGCAATCTGTTTGGGACGGCACTGCTGCTCTTGGCCAATGCCTGGTCCGCCTTCATGATGGCGCCGGCTGGTGTCGACGCGAAAGGGCAGTTTTTGGGAAATGGGTGGCATTTGCTCCATTCGGCGCTGTGGAATCCATTGAATGTCCATCGCTTCCTGGCAAACATTATGTCCGGTGGCGCGGTCGTAATGGCCTATGCCTGCTATCGATTCGTTACCAGCAAGACCGAAAAAGAGAGCGCCTATTTCGACTGGGTCGGGCATATCTTTTTATTTGTCACGGTTATCGCGTTATTACCGATGCCCTTTGCCGGCTACTGGTTGATGCGATCGGTCTACTCATTCAGCCAGAGTATGGGCGTGACGATGATGGGCGGATTACTCACCTGGCTCTTTGTGGTGCAGGCCATCTTGATCGGCGTCCTCTTCCTCGGAGTCAACTTTTACCTCTGGCAGAGTATGGCGCGCCTTCAAGGAGGGGAGCGGTATCAGCCCTATTACCAGGCGCTGCTCTCGGTGTTTATGGTGGCCCTGTTTGTCTGGCTGACGCCGCACACGGTCTGGATGTCGGCCGGTGAAGTCAAGGCGATGGGCGGAGCCCAACATCCAGTAGTCGGCAACTACGGAGTGATGTCGGCGAAGAACGGGGCGGTCAACATTATGATTCTTGTGACCACCTTGAGTTTCCTGTACTACCGACGCGCCAATCGAAGGATCGTCGTGCCCTGGGCCCAAAAAGGGAACATCCTCATCGGCGCGCTGTTCTTCTTGGGGGCGCTCAACATTATCTGGCTTTCAGTCTATGGGTACTATCTGCCGGCAAAGCTTCGTGTCGGGCTGTCGACGCCGCAGGCTGCCACCACATTGACGGTGCTAGTGATCGGGGTAATCATCAACCGTATGATGCTCAAGGGCTCTGTTCTCCTTGGGCCAATCCAATGGGGGAAAATTTCTCTCAGAGCTATGGCGGGTCTATTCGGATTGGCTGCGGCATTTACGTGGGTCATGGGTCTCATGGGCTATATCCGCTCATCCGGACGGTTGGCATGGCATGTGAGTGAGCTGATGGCCGATGTCTCTCCCTGGGCTTTTACCCCGGACTTTGCGTTCGCTGCGAAGATGGTGACACTGAACATGATGGTGTTTTGGGGGGCGGTGCTCGCGCTATTCTGGATGTGTCGGCGGGACCAGTCGTCTGCAATGGGGGAAGAAGCGTTGGCCGAGGAAAATACGAAGGTGCTGGCGCCGCCGCCGTCGTCGCAAGAGGCTTAATATCCGAAAGGGGTAGGGAGTATGAGGCGAGGGGTGATGATCCTGAGATATCTGACGGTCGTATTGGCCGTGTGTGGAAGCATGGTGATGCTAGGCTCAGTCACGGCGCAAACTCAGTCTTTGGTTCTGGAGGACTTCCAGGCGAAAGATGCGGAAGGATTCCCGTTGAATTGGGAACATGAAAATCAACGAAGCCAGTCTAAGGGGCGGGATGCGTATAAGATCCAGACGGAGGACGGTATAAGTTTCCTTTCCGTGAAGGATGCAGGACAAAGGATCAAGAAAAAGAAGATCGATTGGGACCCGAAAGCCTTTCCGGTTCTTACCTGGCGCTGGCGTCTGCAAAAAGCCACGACGGAGACTGAGCCGATTGCGGCAATCTATGCCTCGTTGGATACCGACCTGATGTTTATTCCTGTGTTTACGAAGTATGTCTGGAGTGCTGCCAAGCCCGAGGGCACATTGACCGAGGGCGGTATTTTCAGCGGCTCGGAGATTGTGGTGCAAAGCGGTACAAAAGAGGTCGGCCAGTGGTTCGAAGAACGCGTGAACGTCTACGAAGATTTCAAGAAGATTCACAAGCATGAACCGGCTGCCAAGGCCTGGGGTATCTCGATCATTGCCGCATCCGGCGTTGAAATCGATTTTGGCTCGATGGTGGCCAGCGCCGGACGTTAAAGAAATGGACCGTAGTCAGCATGACAAAACCTGGCACGGAACAAGCTGCACCCATAAAGAAGGTGATCGATATCCTGTTCGGCGTCGCCGTAATGGGAACTGTCGGGACGCTTATCGGAATGATTATGGGTGGCGGCATCATGCCGCTAGCGAGTGGGGCGGGGTTGGTGCTTGGCGGCGTGATCGGCTTTATGGGGGGGCGGCGTTTCTTAGCGAGTATTTTAGTGGGCACTTTGCTGGGTGGGGTGCTTGCTTGGCTCATTGCCGGACCAGAGAGGATATCAGTGGGTGCGGGGGCCGGTGCTGCGATGGGTGGATTTCTCGGTGTGCAGATTTCGATGTTGCTGGATATGCGAGCGGCAAAGAAAAAAGCAGCACCCGGAGGAGTATGAGACGCGATGGAAAATAAGGGAGTGCTCGTCGGCGGGATTGTGTTTGTCTTTGGGGCGTTCATCCTGATGATCAGCTTGTTGGTCTATGAATCCTATAAGGCAAAGCAGATGAAGGTGCTGGCCTCGTCGATCAAAACCGAGGCTCGACCTGCGCCAACCAGCGCGCCTTCACAGGATTATTCGATGTATAAAACGAGAATAGGCGATGAGGGGCGAGAGATGGTGCAGGTTCCTGAAGGCCCGTTCATTATGGGGAGTAAAGATGGCGATCCAGATGAGGTCCCGGAACGGCAAGTGTTTTTAAGCGCGTTCTACATCGATAGGAAAGAGGTGTCGCAAGAGGAATATGCCCGATTTGCCAAGATGACCAAACGGCAGCTGCCCAAGATCGAAGTGTTTGAAGACGATCAATCCAAGCTACTGCAGTCTGAGTTTGCGGCGATGAGCATGTCATGGGACGAGGCAACAGCCTATTGCAAGTGGGCGGGAAAGCGTCTTCCCACGGAGGCAGAATGGGAAAAGGCTGGCCGCGGTGAGGGAAGGCGAAAATATGCGTGGGGCGATACCGTCAGGAATGGCCGTGCTAACGCGAACCTGGATGGGAGTGAAGATGGATATCGATATCTTGCGCCTCCTGGGTCTTTTGAAGCAGGCCGAAGCCCCTATGGAGTCTATGACATGACCGGAAACGTCGCAGAGTGGGTTGCTGATTCATACGATGAGCATTATTACCAGAAAGCGCCCTTTCGTGACCCGAAAGGGCCGGACCGTGCGGACTTGAAAGTGGTGCGGGGAGGATCGTGGCGAGAGACTGAGCATGCTGCGCGGCTGTCCAAGCGATTTGCAGCGAAAGCATGGCGGACGGATATTACAATCGGGTTTCGCTGTGCGAGTGATGTGGAGGCGAGCGACAGCCCCGCGCCGTCATAACTGACATGCTTGAAACAAAATTCAAGGTCATGTTTCTCATCGCCGTTCTCGCATTCGCTGCGATTCCGATCATGGGGATTCTCCGTGGCACGACGCTGACTCCATTTGAAACATCTCCTACCGATTCGACAAGTTCACCTCCATCAGAGACGGCTGATCTTTCTCAGGCGTCTCATGAAGAACCGATTCCGGAAGAAATGGTTTCGATTCCGGCAGGACCCTTCATCCGCGGGACTAATGAAGGTGGGTTCGATGAGCGGCCGCAACGTACGCTGGTGCTGAGTGCGTTTGCCATTGATCGCTATGAAACGACCAATTTTCAGTATCAGCAGTTTGTGGATGCGACCGGGCATCGCAAGTCGGGCCCTCCCGCTCGTTACGCTAAGAACATGGGCAAGATGCTGAGCATCAATCAGCCTGTGGTCTATGTGTCATGGGAGGATGCGGAGGCCTATTGCCATTGGAAAGGGAAGCGGCTTCCGACTGAGGCTGAGTGGGAGAAAGCCATGCGAGGATCGGATGGACGGCTGTGGCCTTGGGGTAATCTCGAACAGCCCAACGGAGCCAATTGGGCGAGGGTGCAGGATGGCCATGAAGTCTCCGCAATTGTTGGGACGGTTCCAACTGATAAGAGCCCCTACGGTGTCATGGATGGAGCGGGTAATGTGATGGAGTGGGTGGATGATTGGTATGCGGAACGCTACTACGAAGAGGCTCCAGATCAGAACCCGCCGAGCCCTGATCATGGTGTATTTCGGGTGCTTCGTGGAGGAGGTTACGCGACCACTGGAGCGGATATTCGCATTACCAGTCGGAGCAAGATGGTTCAGGATTTTCGCGACGAAACGATAGGGTTTCGCTGTGCGGTTTCCGGTGAAAAGTCAAAAAAAACTGAAGGGAACGCCCCCACGAAATCTACAAGAAATCAAAGTAGTAGAGAATAAGAAACACGGCCAAAAGTATATTGACAACCATTCCGGCCAAAACTATAATGTCGAACACTTTTGATTTTTTTGCCATCGAGTTTCCCCTGATTTTTCGTATTCTGCAAGGAATTTTGAATAACACACGGATATCTGTGTGTCAAGAAACTCGCTGAGTTGGTTCTGGATGTATTGACTGCATCAGGAGAGAAGGAGACGCAATGGCTACGGCAGTACCAGATAGCGAGATAAAAGTCAGAATCGGGAAGATGATATTCTACATTACGTGTGCGGTGGGGCTGTGGTTTTTTTATTGGTTCGCTGGAATTCAGTGCCCCTGCTAAGCAGGGCCGCTGCAGAACGTATGAGACCTAGGGAGGGAGTGCGATGGGCATGACAATCGTGTATGTGCTGGTGTCATTGGTCGTCTGCATCGCGTATTTTACAGCGGTAGACCATTTTTTGATGGACTCGCAGGGACTGGATTTCTGGTATCTGTTCCGGAAATAGGCCTTGGGAGTCATTTCACACTGAGTCGGACTAAGAAAGATTTGCAATGAGTCTTTTTCAGAATGCTCCAAGGAGGTATTTCATGGGACGTGTAGCCGGGAAGAAGCTATTTTCAATCATGGCGCTGTGCGCGATGGTTGGCCTTCTCCTGCTCCCCATCGCTGTATCGCTTCCGTCGCTGGCTATGGGCGCAGATGCGTCCGATGCAGTGAAAAAGGAAGGTGAGGCGAAAGTCGAGAAGGGCCGAGACGTCTATTATAAAACGGAGGGTATTGTCGTCGGCGCCCCTGCTCCGAAGACTGTCGATGGACCGAAAGATTATCCACGGTATAACTTCGAGAGTCGCGTGTTGCTCTGGTTCGCAAATCAACAGCATCTCTACTACGGAAGTTTCGTGCTCGCAGTGCCGATCTTCTGCATGGTGATCGAGTTCATGGGGGTGGTGACGAAGGATAAAGCAATGGCGAAGCGGTATGACCAGCTCGCCTACGACTTTATCAAGATCAGTCTGACGGCCTATTCGCTGACTGCGATTCTTGGCGGTATCCTGATCTTTACTTTCCTGACGCTCTATCCTGCATTCTTCGGCTACTTATCCGGTATTTTCCGCCCAGTCATGCATATCTACGCGCTGATGTTCGTCGCGGAGAGTGGAACCCTTTACATATATTATTACGGTTGGGACAAGATGAAAGAGGGGTTCCTCAAGTGGATTCACTTGAGCATGTCCGTGGTCTTGAACGTCATCGGCACGTTGCTCATGTTCCTGGCAAACTCCTGGATCGGGTTCATGATGTCGCCAGCTGGCGTCGATGAGCAGGGCCGGTACCTGGGAAATATCTGGCACGTCATTCATACCGCCCTCTGGAATCCGCTCAACGTGCATCGCATTTTGGGTAATATGGCGTTCGGCGGTGGTGTTGTGGCGGCCTATGCAGCCTACAAGTTCTTAGCCTCGAAAACCGATGAGGATCGCGCCCATTATGACTGGATGGGCTACATCGCCATGGCGCTCGGCGTGGCGTTCTTGATTCCCTTGCCGTTCGCTGGCTACTGGCTGATGCGCGAGGTCTATGCCTATCGTCAACAGATGGGAATTACGCTCATGGGAGGCCTCCTGGCCTGGCTTTTCATTATTCAAGCCACCATGATCGGCATTCTCTTCTTGAGCACGAACTACTATCTGTGGCAAGCGCTTGGCCGGATGCGCGGTGCTGAGAAATATCAGCGCTACATCAAGTATCTCGTATTTGTTCTCTGCTGCGGATTCCTGGTGTTCATTACCCCGCACACGATCGTCATGACACCAGCTGAGCTCAAGGCCATGGGTGGTCAACAGCATCCGGTGTTGGGAAATTACGGGGTCATGTCGGCCAAGAATGGTGGCATTAACGTAATCATCATCACCACCATTCTGAGCTTCGTCTGGTACATGCGGGGCAATAAGGTCTCGACAGTATCCTGGTCGAAATTCGGCAACATCTTCATGGGTGTCTTCTTCGGATGCGCCTATGTGAACGTCATATGGCTGGCCATCTATGGATATTACATCCCGGCAAACGTGCGGGTGGGTTTGTCAGTGCCTCAAGTCGCCTCGACGCTGTCCTGCCTCTTCTTCATGTTTCCGTTGAACGCCGCCATGATGAAAGGCGCCAAGCAGATGGGAGCTATTGAATGGGGCAAGATCTCCGTTCGATCGCAATATGCGTTGATCATGCTCGCAACAGCTTTCACATGGATGATGGGATTGATGGGGTATATCCGTTCTTCGGTTCGACTATTCTGGCATGTGAATGAGATTATGCGAGATAACTCGCCCTGGGCCTATACGCATACAGTGGGTTTCGCCGCGAACATGATTTCATTCAATGTGCTGTTCTTCTGGGTCAGCATCCTATTCGTCTTCTGGCTGGGAAGCCTTGGGATGAAAAAGGCGCCTGTTGAGGCGAAGGCAGGGGTTCCTGGCGGCGCACCGCAACCGGCTGGGGGCCACTAATCATCTTTAAGGATTTTGGTTGGAGGAGTGGAGGCGCAGAACAGGCGTCTCTCTCTTACCCGAACCTCAGGAGGTTATATCCGTGGGCGATCTAGTAAAGGAAGCTCTAACGATAGGGTGGCCGCTATTTGCGCTTCTCGCCTGTCTCTTTGTCTACTCCCTCGTATCTGTCAAGGATGCAACCGCAAAGAAGCGCGCGTTGTTCAAGGTCTTTATCGGCACAATTGGCGCCTGTTTGCTGATGGTGGCGATTGCGCACTATAAAGGGAGCTTCTACGAAGCCAACCGGACGCTTCCGGCCTCCTTGGTTATCATCACTGCAACATGCTTCATGATGGGGATCTATTTCCCCAGTCAAGCAGCACTGCTGAAGATTGGCGGGTTCATGTTCCTGGTTGCTGCCGGTCTGTCGGGATATGGGAACTGGTTACCGCAGGTCGAAGGTGGTTTCCCTCCTGCAGAAGTGAAATTGGATTTTTCCTCCATGTCCGCCCAGGCACTAGCCGATGAGGGTGAGAAGATTATTTTCGGTGGAATTGGAAAGAACAAAGAGCAGGGCGCTGTGGGCAAAGGACAATGTCCGCTTTGTCATGCGTTCCACGCGGGAATGTTGGGTGAACGTGCTCCTAACTTACAGGGACTTCCAGGGAGAGCAGGCAAAGAACGATTAGAGGATCCTAAATATAGTAAAGGTAAGCCCGAAGCAAGAGACTTCGCACAAAAAGAGGCATTCCCTGGTTCTGGCACCGCTGAAAATGGTCAAGAGTATATTGCGGAGTCCCATGCATGCCCGAGCTGCTATGTCGTAACGGGATACGGGGTGAAAGGCACGAACGATAAAGAAAGTCCGATGCCTGCTATTCATAAGCCACCAATTTCATTGAGTCTTCCTGAATTGGCAGCCGTAGATACCTGGCTGTATCTTCGTGAAGGAGTTGATGCACCGTCATACGAAGAGATTATTAAGTCGTATGAGAAGTTTGTTCCTGAAGCGGACCGGCCAAAACAACAGGAAGATAAACCGGCAGGTGGGAGTGATCTTATGGCAGATGGAACGGAACCAGTAGATCAAATCTTCCAAAAAGCTCAGTGTGTGGCCTGCCATACAATCCCAGGTATTCCAGGGGCAAAGGGGACGATTGGTCCTGTGCTTGAAGAAGGCACCAACGCACTGCTTCGCATGAAGGATAAAGATTACAAGGGATCGGCAAAGACCGTTCCTGACTATATTATGGAATCGATTGTTTCGCCCAGCACTTATGTGGTGAAACCGTTTCCTGACAACACTATGCCGAAAATATTTGGTCAGAAGTTGAGCGCAGGAGCTATTAAAAAGATTGTCGATTATCTATCGCAGGTGAAGACAGGGGCGCCGCCACCGAAGATATCATGATCTTAGCTATCGACATCTATTATCGAGTAAACGGAGTTCATCGATGAAAGCACTAATGTCACTCGCGGCACTGATTGGGGCAGCTGGAATACTCCTGCTTGCTGGAATGATCGTGGGTATCGTTCCGTCAAATACCGTGCGACTGATCGAAGGGTACATGCCGGTCCAAGTGATCGCAGAACTTACCCTGTTCGTGGCGGGCTTTACAGGGATCAGTTACATGATGGCGGCCATGGGTATGACCTTCCCGCGTTTCTGGCAGGGGATTCTTTTTTGGGCGTTCATTCTCCTATATTTGAAGTTTCGAGTGTATCCTCCGATTCCCTTCAGTGTTCGCGCCATGTATGGGACAGTTTCCCTTGTTGCTGTTTTTATGTGGGTGTCTGCAAACGAAGAAGACTGGAAAAAATTTAAGCAGCCAATCATGAACGTCTTGGATGCCAAGACAGGGGGAACCAAGGTATTGCGCATTGCATATCTAGTTATTATCCCGCTCTTAATCGGCGGCTTTTCCTACAACGCGATGGTTCCAAAGTCAGAAGAGCCGATTGAGTTGCGGACGGTGCATCCGGCCCCTCCTGCCAGTACCAAAGTGCATGGGAAGACCTATACATTGCAGACCTCTCAGAATCCTTACCGGGTCAACCCCGAAGGGAAATATGATCAGGAGTACAGCAATGCCAACATTGTGGAGCAGGGCATGGGCCGCTTGATGAAGCCAACCTCTAACCCCTGGGACAAGGATGCTCAAGGGTATCTCAAATATGTTCGTGAGGGCGGGGAGATTTTCTATCAAAATTGCCACTTCTGCCATGGCGATAACTTAAACGGACGTGGGCTTCACGCGTTTGCGTTCAATCCGATTCCTGCGAACTTTACCGACCCGGGGACGATCGCGCAGCTGCAGGAAACATTCATTTTCTGGCGCGTGTCTAAGGGTGGAATCGGCTTGCCGAACGAAGGATTCCCCTGGGCCTCTGTAATGCCTCCCTGGGAACAGCATTTGACAATAGACGAAATCTGGAAGGTAATTTTGTTCGAATATTGGCACACCGGATATTACCCAAGGACCTGGGACTAGAGTTCATCGAGTTGATAGCCAACCTAGTTTGACGACATGAGGGAAGCGATGAAGAATTCGTTAAGACTGAAAGCGGGGACATTCCTCACGACTGCTTTCGGAGTCATTCTGGTCTCTGGGATCAGCGGAGGATTGGCCTTCGCCGCAGATGCCCTCCCTGCGGGTTTTAAGAAGGGAGATTTAGCGGCTGAACCTTCTGCCGAGATGATTGAAGCAGGCAAGCGGGTTTACTTTACTAAATGCGTCTGGTGTCACGGCGTCGATGGTGGAGGTGATGGACCGGGGGCTGATCGTCTTTGGCCACGTCCTCGAAATTTCAACCAAGGCACATTCAAAATTCGACACACGGCCAGCGGTGAGCTGCCATTGTTTGATGCGAAGAAGCCTATTCCAGGACAAAACGATCTGTTTGAAACCGTGACGCATGGCCTCCCAGGTTCTGCCATGCCGCCCTGGGAAGGTATTTTAACCGAAGAGCAACGGCTCCAAGTGCTGTCATTCGTCACCACCCAGCTTGTGAAAGATCGAAAATTTACGGATAAGCAATCAGAGAGTCAAACCATATTGCAGTTGGGCGAACTGAAGCCAATTCCTGCGAATGAGGAGAGTTTGAAGAAGGGAGCAGAACTCGTTGTCGAGAAGAAGTGTGTCGAGTGTCACGGCGCCGACGGTCGTGGAGACGGCAATGCGTTTAACCTGAAAGACGATTGGGGCTTTTCAATACAGCCGGCTAACTGGCACAAGTGTTGGAATTTTAGAGGCAGTCGGCAAGACCCCTATAACGTCAAGAATATTTTCAGAACGTTTTCGACAGGGGTGAACGGTACTCCGATGCCCTCATTTGCGGATAACACCACTGTTGACGAGCGGTGGCACATTGCTAACTTCGTCAACTCGCTTTGTGAACGTGAAGCAGATGGGACCCCCCTCTCGATTGATCCCTTGACTGATAAGCCCAAAGTCAATTTCGTGTTGTCCTCAGGAGTGGTCGAGGGGGAAATATCGGCAGACCCTGAGAACGAAATGTGGACGAAGCGAGCCAGACGGATTATCGCGATGGGTGGTCAAATCACTCATAAGCCACGAAACTTTGTGAACCGGATTGACGATATCTGGATGAAGTCCGTTTACAATGATAAGCACGTTGCGTTTATGTTTCAGTGGGACGATCGAACCAAGAGCATAGCCGAAGGGAAGTTGCCCTGGCCTCCGACCTCAGTCAATATCGATGTCAAGGAACAGGATCCGAAGACTGGAGAAGAGGGTTCTATCGCCATGCATCAGAATAACTATACAGTTTACAATGATGCAGTGGCCATGCAAACGGCTGTGAAGTGGAAAGAGCTTCCCGCTCCGATTAAGCCACGGTATCTGTTCGGCAGCAACGAGCAGTTCCCAGTCGACATTATGAAGTGGGAAGCCGATGGTTCATTGCGTGCCTTCAAGGGCACCGGATGGGATAAGGATTTCGAACAACGGGACAACTACGAAGAGAGCAGCAAATTACTTTTTTCTGAATGGAAGAATGGACGCTGGACGGTTATCATTCAGCGTCCGTTGGGCAACAAGAAAGATCAGGATTACGACGAAGACACGTTTTTCGAAATGGGGCAATACATTCCCACTGTCTTCTTCGCCTGGGATGGACACAATGGCGACGCAGGACGGAAGATGGCAGTCTCCGCTTTCTACTATACATTCCTGGAACCCCCGACGCCGCGTGAAGCCTATATCTATCCGGTTGTGATTGCGTGTGGGGTGGTACTTCTTGAAGGCTGGATACTGACCAGACGAGCAAATAAGCGGAAGGGAAAGACTCTCTAAATATTTTGTGTAACAAGCGAGTCTGAACTCTCAGGAGGGGGTGGGGTGACCCACCCCCTCTTTCTTTTTGTCTCTTGAGTTGAAAGAGGATAATGGAGACTGAGGTAACAGGCATCCTTCTCGCGGGTGGGAAAAGCAGAAGGATGGGAGAAGATAAACGATATCTCGTTGTAGGAGAGCAGACCCTCCTTGAACGGGGTTTGAGTGTGCTTCGTTCAGCGTTTCAGGAAGTATTGGTTGTCATTGCGCAGGACAGTCCTTCGCTTGGCGTTGATGCCAGAGTTGTACGCGATCTGGTGCCTGATTGTGGCAGTTTAGGAGGATTGTACACCGGTCTTATACAGGCAACGACCCCTTGGATCTTTGCAGTCGCATGTGACATGCCGTTTCTCAATCAGGCGGTCATTGCTCAGTTTACGAGTAGAAGAGTCGCTGTGGATATTGTGATGGCAAAACTTGCAGGCCAGTTACATCCAATGCATGCATTGTATGGAAAACGGTGCGTGCCGATCGTTGAACAGATGATTCAGGCTCGGCGGTTCAAGATCCAAGGAATGGTGTCGCAATCGCCACTTCAAGTAAAGTATGTCACGGAGGAAGACTTGTTCACGCTCGATCCTTCTTGGCGTTCATTTTTCAATGTGAACACAGTGGCCGAACTTGAGGAGGCACGGCATCTATTAACTCGTGTCCCTCCATCAGGATAACCGTCATGCCTACTGAGGGAAGGACAGTCATAATGATCCATCCTGGCAGCCTTGGCGACGTGTTATTGGCCGTCCCGGCTATGGCTCGCGTTCGGACTCGCTTCCCCAACTATCGGCTGGCGCTCTGCGCAGAGGTTCAGGCCGCAAAGCTACTTCTCGCATTCGGTGTTGTCGATGCCTGGACCTCGTTGCAGGGGCGGGACTGCGCGGACTTATTCGTGGATGCAGGTTCTGTTATAGGTCAAGTACGGACATGGTCGGGAGACTGTGACCTCGCAATTGGCTGGATGCAGGGCCACGACGGCGCATTGAATGGAACCCTTAAGGCGCTCGGAGTTCGAGAGGTGATCGTGAGGTCTCCATTTTCGACTGAGATTCGGGCGATACATCAGCAAGATAGATTTCTAGAAACGATCAATGAGGTGCCCTCTGAAGACGAAGGAAATGTGTTCCTAAAGATAACGAAACCGGTTCTCCAGCTTGGGCGAGCTTACCTGGAAGCAGCGGGCCACTCTCTCGGAACATCTTTTGTTCTGATTCATCCTGGGAGTGGCAGTCCGCATAAGTGCGTCGAACCGGAGACACTCCTGCCCGTGGTCGTCGCTGTTCAGCGCGTTGGTGCCACTCCGGTGATCCTTGGAGGCCCAGCAGATCGGGAACCGGTCGAGCGTCTACTCCGGGCATGTCCAAGCCCGCCAATCCTCTTGAGAGACCTCGATCTCCTCACTGTTGCCGGAGTGCTTGCACAGGCACAGCTTTTTATTGGGCACGATTCAGGCGTTACACATATAGCGGGCTTAATAGGAGTGCCGACGATCGCACTATTCGGGCCGACCGATCCTGCTCGCTGGGCTCCTCGAGGCGCTCATGTGACCATCGTGCAGGGCAAGACCTGCCTCTGCTCGTCATGGGATGAAGTAAGCCGATGCAGGGAGCAACCTTGTCTCGATGTACGAATGGATGAACTTGTGGCATTGTGCCTCGCACGTCTGGATCACGCAGTGCTTCGACGGAGAATTCCACCCAGCTGCCTTGTCACTGATTATCCCGTGTGCTAAAGTGACCAGTTCTTTTTCCCTTTCATTGGTAAGGACTTAGGAGCTATTTTCTTGTCCAGCGGGGTCGTTCAGGAAAAGGTCACCAGCGCATTGATTGGAGCGCTCGATGGGGCCAAAAAGAAAGGCCAATTAAAGACGGAATCCTGGCCTCAGGTGAGCCTGGATACTCCAAAACGGCCTGAATGGGGAGACCTCGCTTCGACGGTTGCCATGTCTCTCGCTGTGTCCGAGCAACGAGCCCCCCACGATATTGCCCAGATCATCATCGACAATCTTGTTCACCGTGATCAGCTTTTCGACCGAGTCGAAATCGCCAGGCCTGGATTCCTCAACCTCACAGTCAAGCCAGCCATCTGGCAGGAGGTGCTGAGAGAAATCGAGAGGGAAAGGTCTGCCTATGGGCGAGCTGAACTCGGGAAACGGCAACGAGTGTTGGTGGAATATGTGAGTGCAAATCCGACCGGTCCGTTGCATGTGGGGCATGGGAGAGGCGCGGCGGTCGGGCAAGCGGTTGCGAACCTGCTCAAGGCAGTCGGCTATGATGTTGTGAGCGAGTACTACATCAACGATGCCGGGAGGCAGATGAAGTTATTGGGGGCATCCGTCTACGCGCGATATGAAGAATTGTCGAACCGATCAGTTGAATTTCCTACAGATGGCTATCACGGGGCCTATATTACGGCTGTAGCTGAGCGGGTGTATCAACAGTTCCGGGCCGAGCTGGACGGACGTCCAGCGACAGAAGTCGAGGAGCGCTGTCGAGCGTTCGCCAATCAGGAGCTGCTGCGCCTGATTCGCGAGGATTTGAAGTCCTTCGGGATCGAGTTCGAGTCCTGGTTTAGCGAGGCGTCTCTTGTGAATTCAGGGGCGGTCCAACGAGTGTTGGATGAATTGAAATCACAACAGTTCCTGTTCGAACAGAAAGGGGCCTGGTGGTTCAAATCCTCGGCGTTCGGGGATGAGAAGGATCGTGTCGTCCGGAAGCAAGATGGTGAGTATACGTACTTGGCCTCCGATATTGCCTACCATCGAGATAAATTACAGCGCGGATACGATCTTCTCATCGACGTGTGGGGTGCGGATCATCATGGGTACATTCCCCGCATGCAAGCGGTCGTGCAGGCCTATGGATATCCGAAAGATCGTCTTCGGGTCGTGCTGGTCCAGATGGTGAATTTATTGCGCAGTGGGAAAAAAGTGGAAATGTCGAAGCGGGCCGGCGAGTTCATTACCATGCGGGAAGTGATCGATGAAGTTGGGGCCGATGCGGCGAAGTTCTTTTTCTTGATGCGTGATTCCAGTTCGCATCTGGATTTCGATCTGGAACTGGCGAAGCAGCGGTCATCGGATAATCCCGTGTACTATGTGCAATACGCTCATGCCAGGATCGCCAGTCTCTGGCGTGTCGCGGCTGATCGAGGCATAGCCTGCCCCCTGCCGAGCGAAACGGATTTGACGATATTGACTGATCCGGATGAATTGGGGCTGATTCGCAAACTTTCGGCGTATCCCTCAGTTCTGCAGGGCAGTGCCATGGCCTATGAGCCGCATCGGATGACCTATTATCTCCAGCAATTGGCCGGCCTGCTGCATACGTTTTATAACAAGCATCGGATTCTGCCTCCTGCTGCGGACCGCGACCTGTTGGCGATGGCGCCATACGAACTCACCTCGAGTGAAGGGCTACAGAAGGAGGCGCCGACTCCAGAGCGGACTGCGGCGAGGTTGGCGTTGATGAGCGGAGTTCAGCAAGTCTTGAAGAATGGACTCTACGTGCTTGGGGTTTCCGCACCGGAACAGATGTAGTAGGCAAGAGGGACTGTGGATTTTTCAGTTCAGCAGGTAGATCGTGAGACGAATGCGCGGTTGGGGAGACTCACCACTGCTCATGGTGAGATTGATACGCCTGCCTTTATGCCGGTCGGCACGCTGGGACCGGTGAAGGGGATCGATCCTGCCGATTTAGAACAGCTTGGCTTTCGCCTTATGCTGAACAATGCCTACCACCTCTATCTTCGGCCTGGGCATAAGATTGTGGCTGAGATGGGTGGGTTACACCGGTTTACGGGATGGTCGGGAGCCATCTTGACGGACAGCGGTGGATTTCAGATTTTTAGCCTTGCCAAACTCTGCAAGGTCACGGACGAAGGTGTGAGCTTTCAATCGCATCTCGATGGATCGACACATTTCATCACGCCGGAGACTGCCATCGAGATTGAAGAAGCATTGGGGGCCGATATCATGATGGCGTTCGATCATTGTGTGGCTTTACCGGCTGAAAGAGAAGTTGTGCGCGATGCGGTACGGCGGACGACCCTTTGGGCTGAACGTTGCCAGGCCAGCCGGCGCCGTAGGAATCAAGCCCTCTTTGGGATTGTTCAGGGTGGTCTGGATGCAGATCTCCGTGTCACCTCGGCCCGCGATCTCGTCGGGCTTGGCTTCGAGGGCTACGCGATCGGCGGGCTCTCGGTGGGAGAATCGAAGTCAGAGATGTACGCCATGTTGGATGTGACTGTGCCGGAGTTGCCGGGTTCGAAACCGCGGTATTTGATGGGTGTGGGGATGCCGGAGGATTTAATTGAAGGCGCAACACGGGGAATCGATCTGTTCGATTGTGTGGTGCCTTCGCGCCATGGGCGGACCGGCTCCCTCTTCACAAGGTTTGGGCGAGTGGTGATTAAGCAAGCGCGGTATGTTCGGGATGAACAGCCGATTGATCAGGCCTGCGGCTGCCCGGTCTGCGCACGTTATTCGCGTGCTTATCTGCACCACCTCTTTCAGATGAAAGAGATGCTGTCGTCGAGACTGAACACGATCCACAATCTCTGGTATTTTGCCGATCTGATGAGACAGATGCGGTCGGCAATCGCACAAGGGACGTTCCAATCGTTCCGGAACGACTTTTACCGATCTCGAGACCTGGCTGTTATCGACGATTCGGCGAGAGACATGGCTGAGGTCGACGTCCATCGGCATGCCGGAGGGGATTGACAGGATGCTGAAAAAGTCCGCCAGCTTTGTTCTCACATCGCTCAGAGGCTCAACGTACCTTCGAGATGCTCGGAGACCGGAAGCACTGGAGGGGATATTCCGTTCGCCGAAATCCATTGCAAGGGCGAACGGCCCACACGAAGTGTGGTATGTACCTCCTCGCTTCTTCGCTCGCTGGACGGCTATTTTGAGCAACCTGTGAATAACATCACCATTTGAAAAATCGTAGTGGATTTGAGCACAAACTGAATTTCTTATAGTTTGTTAATGCTGTGGAGGAGGAGTGTGTATGGTCATGCAATCGGTTGTAATGGCTCAGCTGTTTGGTGGAAGCGGAACAGGCGGGTCGGGTTCCACTGCCAGCACGATCCTTTCCCTCGTTCCGTTCGCGCTGATCTTCGTCATTTTTTATTTCCTGGTTATTTTGCCGCAACAAAAACGTGCAAAGCAGCAGAAGGCATTACTGGAGGCCCTGAAGAAGGGTGACAAAGTCGTCACGGCGTCGGGGATCTGGGGCACTGTGACGAATCTCGGAAAGGCGACGGTGACGTTGCAGATCGCGGATACGACGAAGATTCGGATACAACGGGATCAGATAGCCCGATTACGTGGTGGTGAAGACGAGGAGAAGGACAAGGACTCGTAGACGACACAGGATAAAGGGGTACCGGACGACATGAAAAAAGTGGGTGGGCGGTTAACATTGTTGGTGCTGGTTGTGGTGCTGTCGGTTATTTTCTTTATCCCTACCTATCAGCCCTTCTATCAAGCGTTACCTAGTTGGCTGAAGCAGGTGATGCCGAACAAAGGCATTACGTTGGGCTTGGATCTCCAAGGCGGGATTCACCTCGTCATGGAAGTGGACGAAGATCGGGCGGTTGAGATTGCCATCGATCGATCGGTTGCGTCGCTTCAAGATGTCCTGGTCGAAAAGAAAATTCCTGTGGAGTCTGTGACGCGGACGGGACCGGCTCAGATTACGATGCAGTTTCAAAATGCGGAACTCAAGGAGCAGATTCAGAAGTTGATCGACGACTATCCGATCTTTAGCGAGACCGCGCCTGCCGGATCGGCTAATCGGTTGGTGTGGGAGCTACGGGAGGCGGAGGCCAAACGGATCAAGGACTCTGCCATCAACCAAGCGTTGGAAACGATCCGAAACCGCATCGACCAGTTCGGCGTGGCAGAACCGATCGTGCAGCGGCAGGGATTGAAGCAAATCGTCGTACAGTTGCCCGGTGTGAAAGAGCCCAAGCGCGCCAGGGATCTGATCAAAGAGACAGCCTTGCTCGAATTTAAAATGCTCGACGAGGATAACCAGTCGAAGCTGGATCTGCCTGGCCGTATTCCAAAAGACAAAGAAGAAGAGATTCTGAAGCAGGCTGAGGCCAAGCTGCCCGCCGGCGATCAGATTCTTTTTGAGCGGGGGGTCGACAAAGACACCGGCCGCGAATATCGCATTCCGTATCTCGTGAAAAAGCGGGTCATGTTGACCGGCGATGTGTTGAGCGATGCGCGGGTCTCGATCGGTCAATTCAACGATCCCTACGTGTCACTCACATTTGATGGGAAGGGCGGTCGGGAATTCGAACGAATTACGGGCGACAACATTAAGAAGCGCATGGCGGTCGTGCTTGATAATACGATCTATTCGGCACCGGTGATCCAGGACCGTATTACAGGGGGCCGCGCGCAAATCACCGGAACATTTTCCATGCAAGAGGCGAACGATCTTGCCATCGTGCTCCGGGCCGGTGCGTTGCCGGCTCCTCTCAAGATCATTCAGGACCTCACGGTGGGACCGTCGCTCGGGAAAGATTCGATCGAGAAGGGTGTGCGGGCCACACTGTTTGCCGGCGCCATGGTAGTCATTTTCATGATCGTGTATTACCGGCTGTCCGGAGTGATCGCGGACTTTGCGTTGGTGCTCAATCTGTTGTGTTTGATCGGAGCACTGTCTGCGCTGAACGCCACCCTGACGTTGCCCGGGATTGCTGGAATCGTGCTCACGATCGGGATGGGCGTCGATTCGAACGTGCTGATCTTCGAGCGTATTCGCGAAGAGTTACGATCAGGGAAAGCGGTTCGCTTGGCGGTAGATGGAGGATATGACAAGGCGCTGCTGACGATTGTCGACTCTCACGTGACTACCCTGATCACGGGGGTGGCGTTGTTCCTCTTCGGCACGGGGCCGATCAAAGGATTTGCCGTGACCTTGTGTCTCGGAATCGGGATCAATCTGTTTACCGCTCTGATCGGCACCAAGGTCATCTTCGACCTCTTGAATCAACGACACAAAGTGGGACAGTTAAGCATCTAGTTCGAAGGAGCCGGCATGTTAGAGATTCTCGGGAAAACCAATATCGATTTTATGAGGAACCGGCGCTGGGCTTTTCTATTTTCCAGCGTCATGGCGGTGCTGGGAATTGTGGCGATGGTTCAGATTGGCAGGGGGGCGGCGAACCTCGGTATCGATTTCGCGGGCGGGACCGCGGTGCAGCTGAAGTTCGACCAAGCGATCCGGATCGACGAAGCGAGAAAAGCTCTGGAAATGAATGGCCTGAGCAACGCCGAGCTGCAAGAGTTCGGTCAAGAGAACAAGCTGCTGATCCGTCTGAAGGCATCAACGACCATAGAGGAAAAGGTTGCCGATCGGGTCGTGGCGATCTTTGCGAAGGAATTTTCCTCGAACCATTTCGTGATCGATTCGAGTACGGAAATAGGACCCACCATCGGAAAGAAACTTCAAGAAGACGCGCTCATTGCGGTCCTCATTTCTTTTGCCGGGATCATTCTCTATGTGGCGGCGCGGTTCGAGCTTCGCTTCGGCGTCGCTGCGGCTCTCGCGACTTTCCATGACGTATTAGCGGTGTTGGGAGCCTTTTATCTCCTGGATAAGGAAATTACTCTGCTTGTCATCACGGCATTGCTGACGTTAGCCGGCTATTCGATGACGGATACGGTGGTGGTGTTCGACCGAATCAGGGAAAACCTCCGGATGCGGAGACGGGAGAACGAAGAGACCATTATCAACAATGCGGTCAACCAAGTCTTAAGCCGCACAATCGTCACCAGTTTGACCGTCGTGTTGGTGTTGATTCCTCTGACGCTGGCGGGTGGAGAGGTCTTGCACGACTTCTCACTTGCCCTCTTGTGGGGTGTGATCTTCGGGACCTATTCGTCTATCTTCGTCGCGAGCCCATTGCTATTGCTTTGGCCAGGAGCATCCGGGCGGTTGCTCAAGGGGAATTAGCCGGTCAGTGCGATAATGTATCGGCGAGTGTGACGCGTCAGCGGATACATGCCTCGATCGTCGGTCCGTCTGTGGTCTGGACCTTCGACAGGCTCAGGGCTTCCCGATCTTGTCGAGGGACGCGTCATACATCGGGGGTTGTCGCATCCTGCTTGGGGCAGACCCATGACATTCTGGAGTCGGTCTCACAGTCTCCAACATAAGATCATCGCGGCGATTGTGCTGGTCGGTCTGCTCCCTCTGACCTTTTTGCTTGCGCTCACGTACATCGAGGAGCGGCGCGCACTTCGCGAAATGACCGGAGCCAACTTCAAGGAAGTCGCCGTTGAGGCTGCTCGCCGCATCGAAATGCAGGTGAGCCGCGGAATGAACGAAGCTCAGCAGCTTGCCACGACCCCCTTTCTCCACACCGCCGTGACCGAAGCCAACCGCACATACGAGGGGAAGGACGCGCACAGCATCCAGGGCATGATCAAGGATTGGCAGCAGCGGTGGCGGCAGCGGGGTAAGCAAAGCGAGTTTCCCCTCTTTATCAATCGCATCGTCACGAACTACCTCATCCGATGGCATGATATTCGCCGATCGGACTATGTCGGGATCCTGGTCACCGATCAGCAGGGGGCGCTGGTAGTTAGCTCCATTCCACAAGTGGAGTATTTTTACGGGAAGGCCGCATGGTGGCAGGCGGTAGTACAGGGGGGAAGTCCTCGGGGGTATGTGAGTGAGATCGCCTTCGATCCTGCATTTGGGAGTCATGTTGTGGTGGTTGCGGTGCCCATTCTTGACGAGGCCAAGGAGCGGGCGATTGGGGCTGTGACTATCTTATTACGGAGGGACACGATCTTTCATGCCATTGCCGAAGTCACAATCGGGGCAACCGGCCACGCGATGTTGTTCAGTTCCGATGGTGTTCCTGTGATCTGCCCGATCCTGCCCCCGGAAGCGCATACGGTCCGGCCTGAATTGATCAGCGCCCTTGGCAGACTGGAGGCTGGGTGGGCTGTTGCTGCAGACGACACGCACGGGGGACTGAATGCGTTGATCGGGTTCGCTCCGGTCCGATTCGGCGAGAGCTTGGCCCCGGGGAGTTTGGGCGGACATCAGTGGATCACGGTCGTACGGCAGGATCCACAGGAGACCTATGCGCCTCTCGCGGAACTTGTGGCGAAAGTGCTGCTCTATGGCTTGGTTGTCCTTGCCGTGTTATGGGGGACAGGGGTGCTCGTTGCACGCCGGATCGCCCGTCCAATTCAATTGCTGCACGACGGGGTCGGTGAAATCGGAAGTGGGCGGTTGGATCGGCGACTGGAACTGAAGACCGGAGATGAAATTGAAGGGCTTGCCGATGCGTTCAACCACATGGCGGAGAATCTCCAACGGTCGTTTGCACAGATTGAACAGCGTGTGGTGGATGTACGCCGCTTGGAAGAAAAATACCGCGATTTGATCGAGCACTCTCCTGAGATGATCTGCCAACTGGACCGGGGCGGTCAATTCGTTCACGTGAACAAGACAGGGATCGAGAAACTGCGGTACACCCTCGACGAGATGCTGGCGATGCGGCTCTGGGACCTCGTGCCCCGTGGCCAGGAGCCTCTCGTCTTGCAATACCTTGAACAGTTAGTTGCACAAGGGCGCAGTTCGATGGAGACGGTGTTTCTGACCAAAGACGGCCGCCCGATCGATGTGGAAATTCACGCCACGGCGTTGATCGATCAAGAGCGGGGCGGGTTGGTCCACTCGCGCGCGTTTGTTCACGATGTGACCGAACGCCATCGGCTTGAGCGGCATCTGCAAGAATACACCACGAAGCTGGAACAGGCCGTATCCGAGCGGACAGAACAGCTCGTGGCCTCGCAGGCGCGGTACAAAGCGCTCTTCGACTTGGTGGCGGACTCGGTATTCATGGTGGATCTACACGGCAGCATCGTCGCCGTCAACAAACGTGAAGAGCAAGCCCTCGGGTATGCAGAGGTAAATGTCGTCGGCCATAGCCTGCTTGAAGTGGTGCTCCCAGGTTATCACGATGCGTTTCGTGGATGGCTGAACGATGTCGTTTCCGGCCAGCGCAAAGTATCCACTCAAGAAATCATGGTGCGTCATGCGGGCGGACAGGACATTCCGACTGAAATGGATTTGATTCGTGTCGGAGTGGCCGATCAACTATTGGTCATGGTGCAGTTGCGGGACATTACCGATCGAAAACGGCTTGAACGGCAGTTAGACATATACCGAGAAGAGCTGGAAATTAAGGTGAGAGAGCGCACCAGAGAAATTGAAGAAACCAAGCAATATCTCGAAAATCTGCTCGAAAACGCCAACGATGTCATTTATACCCTCGATACCGAGCAACGATTTACCTACGTCAACAGCAAGATTGAAGCCTGGGGCTATCGGAAAGACGATCTGATTGGGCGCCCGTACCTTGCGCTGCTCTCCAAGCGCCATAGAGGGAAGCGTCTCAAAAACACCTTGGATATCGGCGCGAAGCAAGTGTATGAGGTCGAAGTCGTGACACGCAAAGGGGAGCCGAGGGTTGTGATGGTGAGTGTGTCTCCGCTGCATGGAGTTGAGGGGATGATCCTAGGCGTGCTGGGCATTGCGCGCGACATGACTGAGACGAAGAAATTGGAGCAACAGATCAGGAACTCGGAGAAACTGGCATCGGTCGGAAAGCTTGCCGCAGGGGTGGCACACGAAATCAACAACCCTCTAGGGGGTATCCTGAACTGCCTCTACAACTTGCGGAAGGGAACGCTGTCGCCGGGGCGGCAAGAGGAATATTGGGCGTCGATGGAGGACGGCGTGCGGCGCGTGCAGAAAATTGTTCGTCAGCTCCTCGATTTCTCTCAGCAGCACGAGCCGGCGTTCGCGTTGACGGACATCAATCATGTCGTGGATCGGGTGTTGGTCTTGACGACGCATCTCTTTGCTGCGAACCGAATCCTGTTAGAAACGGGATTCGGTCAGGGGCTGCCGAATGTGATGGTCGATCGGCATATGATTGAGCAGGTGTTGATGAACTTGGTGTTGAATGCGGTCCAAGCCATGAAAGATGGAGGCGTGCTCACGATCCGAACATCTGTGGTCGAGGGGGTGTGTCTGATCGAAGTTCACGATACCGGATCGGGTATTGCGCCGGCCGTTCTGCCGAGGATTTTTGACCCGTTCTTTACGACGAAGAGCGAAGGCGAAGGAACCGGTCTCGGCCTGTCGGTCAGCCTGGGTATTGTTGAGCGCCATGGTGGAAAGATCCTGGTGAACAGCGAAGTCGGAAGGGGAACGACCTTTACCCTCTGTCTGCCTGTTTCTCGAGACCGAACGTTGATGGAGCGAGTGTCATGAAGGGACTCAAGATTCTATTGGTCGATGACGAGCCGCTGATGCGGTTATCGATGGTCGATGCGTTAGAGACGGTCGGCCATGATATCGAAGCCGCGGCTTCCGGCACGGAAGGGATTGACGCCATCCACCAACGACCGTTCGATCTCGTGATCACCGATCTGCGGCTGCCAGGCGCGGACGGGCTCGCTGTGCTCGCAGCAGCGAAAGAGCGGTCGCCCCACACGGAAGTCGTGATGATTACTGCGCATGGATCGGTGGAAACAGCAGTCGGTGCGATGAAGTTCGGCGCCTTCGACTACATCACGAAGCCATTCCAGATGGATGAATTGTTGTTGATCGTTGAGCGGGTGGGCCGCGTCGTGGCCTTGCGGCGCGAAAATCAAGACCTCAAAGCGGTGCTAGAGGATAAGTTCAGTTTTGGGGGAATTCTCGGAGCAAATAACCAAATGCGGGCTGTGCTCGAGAAGATCAAGTTGGTGGCGGGAACAGATTCGACGACGTTGATTCTGGGAGAGAGCGGAACCGGTAAGGAGTTGGTGGCCAATGCCATCCATCAAAACAGCCCGCGCAGCCAGTACCCTCTGATCAAAGTCAGTTGTGCGGCGCTTCCAGAGACCCTATTGGAAGCGGAACTCTTCGGTCATGAGAAGGGGGCGTTTACAGGGGCGTTGCGGCAGCGGCGTGGGCGGTTCGAGCTGGCCCATCGAGGCACCCTGTTTCTCGATGAAGTCGGAGAAATCTCATCGGTCATCCAAGTGAAACTCTTGCGCGTCCTTCAGGAACGGCAGTTTGAGCGTGTTGGAGGAAACGACACGATTCACGTCGATGTGCGCTTAGTCTGCGCGACACAGAAAGACCTTCGGAAGGAAGTGTCTCAGGGACGGTTTCGGGAAGATCTGTTTTATCGGCTTAATGTTGTGCCGATCGTGATCCCGCCGTTGCGTCAACGGCAGGAAGACATTATGGTGATCGCCGAGCACGTGCTGAAGACTTGCGCAGGTAAGATGAATAAAACATTGAAAGGGTTTTCTCCTACGGCGCGCGAACTTTTCTTGCGCTATTCGTTTCCAGGGAACGTGCGCGAATTGGAGAATATGGTCGAGCGCGCAGTCGCGCTGGGGCGGGATCGCGAAGCGGTCCAGCCGTCCGATCTCTGTGGGTTTCAGTCCTGCCCCTATATGGGAGGGCAGCCACAAGAATCGTGTGGATTCTGTAGCGAAGGGCTGTCAGGACAGAAGCGAGAGGCGCGTCCGCTGACCTCGCTGGCGACGGCACGGGAACAGTTCGAGAAAGACTATATCGTGTCGGTGTTGGAGCGGGTGGACGGCAGCCGCACGACCGGCGCAAAGATACTCGGTTTGTCGCGCAAAGCGCTGTGGGAAAAGTGCAAACGCTACGGGATTCCGTCGGCGAGAGAAGAGGCGAGCGATGTAGAGGAATAGGGGATGGTGGCTGATGATCTTGTGTGCTCGCGCAACGCGCGGCCTGAGAAGGCCCTCGTTGGACGCGCGCAATGGAAGATCAATCAGCCCTCATCCTTGAAGAGATAGGGAGGAAGCTCGGAAGGATCAATTAGATGAATGGTGCTCGCCTGGGACAAGAGCGCGTCTCGGCGCGCTTGGGGTTGGGTGAGAATATCGCGCGCAGTTGCGAGTCAGCTACATCCTCCCCGATTTAGAAAGTGTGGGTGGGGTCATCCCCACGCGGACAGGCTGGTTGGCTGGTATGCCTATCAATGTTCTACTAACGCAAGAGCTGACAGACATTGACGTTAGTGATGTATCAGAATGGTAATATGAAAAATCTTAGGAATTATGCTTTTGTGTGTGTCTGTGAGCGGTGCTCATCTCTCATCTTATGGGAGGATGATACCACAGGACAAACGGTAACAAAGGTAGCCACACGTGCCTTCCTTGCGCCACCCCGTGAGATCTCCCAACCAGATCAGATTTTGTTGCTGGGGGAGAGAATAAAGAGATGTCGGGAGCGTAAGAGGGTTTAATGCAATAATTACCAACGCAACTCACTGATCGTGGCGAACCGTTAAGGCGACAGGCTTATAAGCAGCCTGTCGCCTTTCTATTTTTATAGCTGAAGATTTACCGGCAGGGGTGGCATGGCCCTGAAGCGTAATTCGCCGGAGGAACGGAGCGTCGCGAGACCGGCGCGCGGAGCCGTGAGGGCCCGACGCGTACTCGTGCAGTACGGTGAGGGTCCGAGGGGCGAGCCCGCCGGCCAAAGGCTTGTCGTAGCGGCGGATTGGCGATTGCAGCAGAAGCGCTCATGAATAATGCGGGCGAGGAAGGAATTTCCGAAGGCTTCCGCTTGGCAAAGTCCGAAAGGGCCGTTCCGGGAGGCGTTGGAGCGGAAGGGCCATGCCACCCCTGACAGATTGAGGGTCAGGTCTGAGTAGTGACTTATTGGAAATTTGCACGTCCGCCAAACTGGCCGATCATGCCGTGTGCAGTCGAGTTGGGAGTTGTTGGCGTGACTAGGCAGCCGTCCCAACGAGGCCTTCTAAGGGAATGTGGCGTCCGCGGTGGAGCCTGCGGATCATTTCAAGAGATAAACCGCGTTTCTTAGTCAGAATTTCAGAAACCCGTCCCCGCCCGTCGAGCATCGCTTCCAGATCTTTGCGCGTCATGCCGAGTTGATCCATTCTGAACTTTATCGCTTCGACCGGGTCTGGAGGACAGATGGCATGATGCTTTGCTTCGTAGGCCTCCACAAGAGTGGTTAACACGTCCAACACGTCCCCGTTCTTGGTCCCCGGCTTGGCGTCCATCAATCGCTCGATGCGTCGGAGCGCACGATCGTAGTCGCGCGTAGTTTTGATAGGGGTAACGTTCATGGCGCCTCCGGAGTTTCAGATGGTCGTGACATCGATGATGTCAATGGCAGGCCACCCCTGCACGTTCTTAATTCAAGATATGGATGGCGAGGGTAGTAAGGGTCGTCGGATTACTCCTGAGGTTCTGCGCCGCCTGCCCATAACTTCACCGTGCGGTCCCAGGAGGCGCTGGCGAGTTTCATTCCATCCGATGACAGGGTAATACCGCGAACGGCTGCCGTATGGGCCTTGATGGTCCTGAAGCAGCGACCGTTGGAGAGATCCCAAAACCGGATTGTTGCGTCGTCGCCGGCACTGATGAGCACCTTGCTGTCCGCTGTGACGGCGAGCGCTCGCACCCAGGCTGTATGGCCTTTCAGTGTCCGTTGTTCCGTTAGGTGGGGCATGTCGAACAACTTGATCGTCTCGTCACGGCTTCCGGTGATCAATAGTTTAGCATCGGGGGTAAACGCCATAGCGCCGATCCAATAGCTCATCGGTTTCTGAAATCCACCGTCGTCCTCGACGAAGTATCCTCTGGTTTCACTGGTATCATCTTCGTGCTGCTTCCAGTGGCCGTTGTGCAGAATCTTTTCCTCCCCGCTGGGTAAGACCTCCCACAACTTGATCTTGCCGATATCCATGCCGCTGGCGAGGTGAACTCCATCCGGTGAAAAGGCAACACAGACAGACCAGTTGTGGTCGTACTGGTCTTTGCCGAGGAGGGTCATGAGTTCGGTGCCGGTGGTGACTTCCCAGATTTTGATATCTTTATTGTGGCTGCCGCGCGCCAGCATAAGGCCGTCTGGCGAGAGCGAGAGGCTCACGACATTGTGGTCATAGCGTGTGAAGAGCAGTTTCTTCGATTCGCCGGTGGTTGGATTCCACAGGCGGATGGTTCGGTCCTCGCTGGCCGTAGCCAAGGTCTGGCCGTCCGGCGTGAAGACGACGGATCGGATGTCCGCCGTATGTCCCCTCAGTGAGCGTAAGAGGCGTCCGGTTTCAATATCCCATAGGCGGACGAGCCGGTCGGCTCCTCCACTGGCGAGGGTTAATCCGTCAGGCGCAAAAGCCACCGACCAGACCCCATGTGAATGGCCTCGAAACGCAGTCACCTCCCGTGCCCCTCTCTTCCAATATTCAAGGTAATCGATCGACCCGGCATCCGCTCCAGAGAGCGACGTGAGCGGCGAGAGCGTGGGGGCAAGTTGAGAAGTCGTCTGATCGGCCATGGACATCCTTACAATTAGAACAAAATGGAGCGGCGCACGGCGACCGGTTAGATTGCAAACTGTCGATTCGCGCCAGTATAATTTGCGTGAGGCGTGGAGTGATCGTAAGAGAAGCTTTGTCATCAAGTCAAGCAGGCTCCCTAGCGCGCCCTAGAGGATTAGGTATGGAACTTCGTTTTCAGCCCGCACTGCTGCAAGAGGTGATCGACTCATTCGTCGAAAAGACCGAACGGGAAGGCGACCCGACCTATTATAAGGAGTTTCACGAACTCGCCGATCCGATCTATGAGAAGTTTACGCTCGACGATCGGGAGAGTGAGTTCAAGAAGCTCTACCAGTATATGTTCGGGACCTGGGGGTTTTCCGATATCATTCGTGATGCCTTTAACGAATATCCGTTGCTCAAAGAACGAGTCGGCATCGTCCTCGTCAAGGGGGTTCTCAAGGAAGATCAGGAAGGGGTCGATATTCTCAGGAAGTGGGGGTCTGTCGAGCACGAGTTGGCTCGCGAGTTCGAAGAAAAAGGCTTGAAAGGCGTCGGGATCAAGCTGATTCCACGTCGATTCTATGACCCCGCACTCACGCGCTATTGCCGGCATGAGTTGTTGCATATCTCGGACATGTTGGATCCGGTCTTTGGGTATGATCCGGACACCAAAGTCGGGCAAAATCCCGGTGAGGAAACCCTCATTCTCCAACGCTATCGCGTGTTGTGGAGCCTCACGGTGGACAGTCGGCTGACCACGGCCGGCAAAGAGCCGATGCTGAGGAAGGAAGACCGGTTCAAAGAGTTTCGCTCCTGGTACCGCAAGATTCCTGCGCCACAATTGAAATCGGTGTTTGAGGGGCTGTGGCAGACGAGTTTCTTTACCCACTCGGAACTGATCGAGATGGCGTCGGATACCTTGCGCGTCATGGACCGTGCGGTGGATGTCGAGGGAGGTGAGGTTCCGGAAACAGAAAATAAAGTCATGTTGATGCCGGGATTTCCCTGCCCACTGTGCCGGTTCCCGACGTATTCGTGGGTCGAGGATATGGGCAACAAGCTCGAATCCTACGTGCTCGACTTCATTCGCGAGAATCACCCTGGCTGGGACATCGAATTCGGGGCCTGCGATCGTTGCGTCGAAGTCTACAAGCTGCGCGCCGACGGTGTCATGTAACGGGACATCATTGTGGCTACCGATCCGACCTATGGGCGTCGCGACTTCATCAAAGACTCGGTCGTTTCTGTTGCCAAAGCCGCACAAGAGTTTTCCAAGCATCAGCATGGCGCGCCGGAACAACCGGCTCCGCCCCCGGTTCGAACCGATTGGCTCCGCCCTCCCGGCGCGGCTGACGAGGCGCTGTTTTTGGAGCGATGCACTCAGTGCGGCGATTGTGCCAAGGTCTGTCCATACGGGTCGATTTCGTTCCATCCACAGAACGGGACTCCGGTAATATTTGCCGATGAGATGCCGTGCTATCTCTGTGAGGATGTGCCCTGCATTACGGCCTGCGCGACTGAAGCGTTGCTCCCGGTCGAAAGGCCAGAGCAGATACGAATGGGCCTTGCAGTTGTGTCGCACCGTATCTGCACGGCAGGGCAGGGGTGCCATGCCTGTGCATCGAAATGTCCCACAGATGCCTTATCGATGGACTTTGATCAACAGCGTCTTGTCGTGACGGCTGAGCGTTGCGTCGGATGCGGGTTGTGTGAACATGTGTGCCGGACCGTGAACGATCGCGTGGCCATTCGGGTCACACCGATGAGGTTGCTGGTGCAGTCGCGTTCAGGATCCACAAAGCAAATCTGAATACAAGCGGGAAAATTTTAGAGAAGTGGCGTGACTTGTGAGAGGAAATATTTTTATAAATTCTGAGTTTAGAATATCTCTTGCGAGCAGCAAGATCGTGCTTGACAACCCTTGAGCCGATACCTACCATATGGGAGTTTTATGCCAGAGGTTTGACCTTGTATACACAGAAGATCTTGTGGCATAAGGGTAAACCGAGGAATCGATTCGCATGACGAGCAAACAACCCGTGCAAACACATTCTCAGGCAGTGACCGGGGTCATCCCGGCGTCCCCCGCCATTAAAGATTCACCTGCGGTCGAGCGTGCCCTCAATCGCAGTAAGCTCTACCTCCTTGTGTCGTGGAGCCAGCTGTATCCGGAGGACGAAGAGTTTCTCGATTATGTGCAATGCGGAGAGTTTGTCGAGGATGGACGAGCGGCGCTCGATATCTTAGACGCGGCACTCGATGGCATCGGCGGTGAGCGGGCCAAGCTCAAGCTGGTGTTGCTGCGTAAACAGTTCGATCAGATTGAGAAGGTGGTCGCATCGGAATGCGTCAACTGGCAACTGAGCGATCTGCAAGCCGAGCATCGCCGCGTGTTCAGTAACGTGATCACGCTCGATTGTCCCCCCTATGAAACGCTATTCGGAAACGACCATGTGTTCGCACAATCGCAAGTGATGGGTGATATTGCCGGGTTCTATCGTGCGTTCGGTGTGGAATTATCCAAAGACATCCATGAACGGCTGGATCATTTGAGCGTCGAATTCGAGTTCATGCATTTTTTGGCCTACAAAGAATCCTATTCACGCTGTCACGATGGAGCGGACAAGACGCAGATTGTCCTGGACGCGCAGAAAAAATTTGTCAAGAATCATATCGGCCGGTGGGTCCCGCTATTTTGTCGGATGTTGGTCAAGAAAGCTGGGTCAGGGTTTTACAAATATGTGGCGGACTTGATGGCGGAATGGATGGATTTCGAAGTGGCATTCCTTGGCGTCGTTCCCCAGCCTTACTCAGAAACCGATTATCGTCCGGCGACGTTCAATTCTCCAGAAGGCCAGACGTATGAGTGCGGGGCACAGGATCAGGGAAACGAGTTGAGCCTGTTACTGAACGAAGTCGGCGCAGAGTCTTTCTTAGACAAGAAGGAACAGGGTAAAGACAAAGAGGGAGAGGGGCCGACGGGGACGGCCTAATCGCCGTGTCTGTTCATTCGACTCTCTCCTTATGTGTGGTGTGATGACGATTTTTTGGCAGCGGCTCTTTATTTTTCATTGAGAGGAGGCGTATTCTATGAAAAAAGAAGAGAAGCTGAAGCCACAGGTACAGCCACAGAGCAACCGTTTGAGAATTGGTCTTCTGGTCGTGTCGTTGATCGTGGGTGTCGTGTTAGCCCTTGTCTCTATCATGACTAATCCGCATTGATTGTCGGTATGACTTGCGTGGTCTTTTTTAATTGAGAGGAGGGGTATCCTATGAGTGTAGTGCAGACACACAGTAAGCGTGTGGTGCTCGGCATTCTTCTCTCTGCGTTGATCGTGGGCGTGATGCTGACGATCGGGCAGGTTCCTCTGGCTGTCAGCCAGCCGGTGACCATTCCGGCGAAGATGGTCAAGGGTTCGATCCCGATGGATGGCGCCAATCCGGTATGGGAGGGCGTGCCTGGGGTGATTGTGCCGTTGAGCGGTCAGCTGATCACCACGCCGATGCATCCGAATATTTCGGTGAAGTCGGTGTTCGTGAAGGCCATGACCAACGGGAAGGAAATTGGTCTGCGCATAGAATGGCAGGATCAGACCAAGAACGATACGACCATCGGTCCCCAGGACTTCCGGGACCAGGCGGCGATTATGTTCCCGGTCAATACGGCCGGTGCGCCACCCTTTCAGTGCATGGGTCAGTCAGGCGGCACCACCAATATTTGGCGGTGGAACGCGGAGTGGCAGAAGGATATCGGCAAAGATAGCGCAGGCATTTGGGATGTGGACGACCAGTATCCAGGCATTTTCTGGGACTATTATTTCGAAGAGCCGGCGGGCGGTGTGACCTATCCTGACCGGATTGGTCGAAGCCTTGGGCCTTTCAATCCTGGTATCTGGTCTGGCAACATCATGTCCGATCCGACGCTACGCGTCAGCTCGGTTGAGGATTTGAATGCCAATGGCTTCAGCACCCTCACGACGCAGGCGCATCAGGATGTCATTGGAAACGGTGTGTGGGAGCCTTCTGGTTCCATCAAGGGTGGTGGATACACTGGGCCAACCTGGCGCGTAGTGGTGAAGCGTACGTTGGAAACCGGCGATGCCAACGATACCCAGTTCAAGGCGGGAATGTCTGTCCCCATCGCCTTTGCGGTATGGGACGGGAACAACATCGAGCGTAACGGTATGAAAGCGCTCTCTACCTGGTTTACTCTGAAGCTGTAGCAAGGAAACGGTTTCCCTGGAGACGGGCGTTTCTCTCTAGAGCGGAAGTGACAGGATAACGAAGAAACCCCAGTCCGGGGTCAGGCCGGACTGGGGTTTCTTATTTGTATATCGGAGCAAGGGGATCACTAGCCCCTGTCATTCATGGTAATTCGTCAAGAAGTCACAGGGTTGCTAAGCGAGACAGGCGCACGAGGCTACCACGGGGCTATCTGATAGAGGCTATCAATGGATCGCTCGAATCGCCCTCTCGCGCTAGGTTGTGGGAGGCTCCAGCGAAATTGGTTTCGCCGGGGCCAAGCTCTTGCTGGAATATAATATCCACACCGAGATTCTGGTGAAGGCTTCAGTGTAGATGTAAGGTTCTCGATCAACACCAGCGTACTGGGTACTCCATGAACGAAGGAGTGACACATGGCATGCAAAGAATTACGTCCAAGATTGGCTGCTCGGGCATTGCGTTCTGAGGCGGTGCAGTAGCTGCGCGCAAGCGCCATTTGCTGCAACCACATGTCAGGCTCACTGAGCCGACGTGATCTGGACCGGTACGACAACACTACTTCTGCGTGCGGAGTCCTTGTAACACCTTCTTCTCGACGTCGGCACGGTGAACGAAGGTGTCGATCGGCGTTATCTGCCACTGCATGATGCTCCATGCAGGAAGGGCTCGCACGAGTGCGGTCACCTCATCTTTCGACTGTGCTTCAATCACGAAGGCTCCGGTGAGTGTGTCGGCGGCAATGCCTCCAGCACGGACCTTGTCGTCTTTTCCAAGGCTCTCGAGGGTTGGAATGACGAGTTTGTCGAGTTGCTCAATTGACTGTTCGCGGTTTGTTGGAGCTCCGGCTTGGGTCGCCTGAAATTCGACAAGATAAAGCGTTCCCATAGTCGCCGCAGTATTCTCAGCGCCACGAAGCACAACGTCTCGCCGTGCCCCACCTTCGCCGAAAGCCGATACAAAAGGCAGTACGCTGGCGACTACTGTCAGGAGAACGCCGGTCAGCACGACAGCTTTTGATTTTCTAAGTCCTGTCATATAAGCAGCACTCCTTTCCTCACGTGATGGTGTGACCGAGATTTTTGCTCTAGAGGCCAGGATATAGGTATATGGAAGTCCCATGGAAAAGACAAGATGGAGTCGGGTAGGGAGGTGAAGAATGCCAGAGTCTCCAAGGGTTGCATTTGCCTGAGACCGGAGTGTATAAAAATAGTCTGAATTTATTGAGAATTCATCTTATTTTCTCCCCAGTTGGTGGTGAATTGGCATGAAGGTTTCACTGCTCTTTCCTCCAACGTGGCATCCGTCACAGCCCTATCTGAGCCTCCCCTCGTTGACGGGGTTTTTGGCACAAGGCGGAGTCACCAACGTCTCCCAGCGCGATCTTGGGATCGAACTGTTAGATAAGGTGGTCACCCACTCCTACGGGGTGGGGCTCTATCACGAATTAGTCGATAAACAACGCATGCTTGAGCAGGATCGGACCGGTGAAACTGGGCCTGGAAGCGCTGAGCATTTGGCGAGAGTGGTGGAGTCGCTGGACCGCTTCCCCTATCTCATCGATCGGATTGAGCCGGCCAAGGAAACCCTTCGCGGAGAAGGCTTCTACGATCTCGAAGGCTATAAGGAAAGTCTTTTTCTTATCGATAAATGGCTCGAAGTGCTCTCCGCCCTCTATTTTCCAACCAGACTGACGGTCGTCGACAATCAGTTCGGCAACTGTTCCATATATTCATCCAAAGATCTGATGAAGATCATCAGGGATGAAGTCCAGAACCCCTACATCCGGCTCTTTCGTGAGAAGTTCGTGCAGTCGATTGTCAGCGACCAGCCGGATTTGATCGGGGTGTCGATTACGGCGACCTCGCAGATTATCCCAGGCCTGACGCTGTGTCGTTTGCTCAAGGAAGCTGCTCCTCATATCCATCTGACGATCGGCGGCAGTATCTTCACCAGATTGGTCGATAACGTACGCCGTTGCCCGAGTCTCTTCGATTTGACCGACGATATCATCGTGTTCGAAGGCGAAACCGCCTTGCTCGAACTCGTCAATCAATTGGACGGGAAAAAAGATTTCAGCAAAGTTCCGAACTTGATCTATCGCCAGAACGGAAAGATCACGATCAACCAGCCGTTTTACTCTGAAAACATCAACCAATTACCCGCTCCGAACTATGACGGCTTTCCGCTCGCACTCTATTTGTCGCCGGAACCGGTCTTGCCCGTGCAGTTCTCACGCGGCTGCTACTACAAGGATTGCGCGTTCTGCGCTCTGACGCTGGATCACCAGAACTTCAGACAGAAAGAGCCGGGACGAACGGTCGAGGAGCTGGAATGGCTCAAGCGGCGATACGGAGCCCAGCGCTTCTTCTTTACCGACGAGTGTGTGGCCCTCTCGCCGGCGAAACGGCTGTGTCAGCAGATCATCGACAAGAAGCTGGATATCAAATGGACCTGCGAGATGCGATTCGAGAAGCATCTCTCGCGCGAACTTCTGTCGTCGATGCGGGATGCCGGGTGTTTGAAGATTGTGTTCGGATTGGAGTCCTTCAATCAGCGTGTCATGGATTTCATGAAGAAAGGGATTAAGCAGGAGTGGGTGCGACGGATTACCGGCGACTGTGTCGATCTGGGCATCGCGGTGCATTGCTACATCATTGTCGGGTTCCCGACCGAGAAAGAAGAAGAAGCCAGGGAAACGATGAATTTTGTTGTGGAGAACGAACGCCTGCATAATTCTTACGGATTCTCGTGCCAGCCCTGCCTCTTCGATTTGGAAAAAGAAGCGCCGATCATGAGCGATCCCGGCAGTTATGGCATCAGGCGGATTATGCGCCCGTCGGCAGAAGACTTAAGTCTGGGTTTCTTCTATGAGGTATCGGAGGGCATGACGCCGGACGAAGCTGAGCGGCTGTATCAGCATGTCTATGAGAAGGTCAGTGAAGTCGTGTGCGAGTTGCCGTTCAACTACTCGATGGCCGATGGATTGTTATATATCGCGCGGGCCAAGGCTCAGGAAGTGCGCGAGCCGCAGCCGGCGGGGTCATTATGAGCGTTCCTTGCGAGACAGTGCTCCTATTTCTTTCCAGTCGGTATGGCTCGAACACGCCTCAATGGTGTATAGCGTGATTGCCACGAATTCCACTATCGATCGGATTACAGGGAAGTTGAGCGATCAATCCCTGCTGTTTCGATACACGATCAAGCTTGTCCTCCTTGTCTCCTTTTCAGAATTGATTCTGTATCGGCTTGTGTCACGGCTGGGGATGCATCTCAGCAAGCTGGCTCAGGAGCATGAATGGATCGTTCCAACTTTCACGGCCCTGACTCAGATTGGACAGTGGCTGCTCAACGTTGTGGCGATTCTGCTATTCCTTGCCCTCGGTGTGGCAGCCATCAATCGGGTAGCCAATCGTGGGTTTACAGGATCGAATAGGATCGTGATTCCCTGTGTCGCACTTCTGTTACTCCTCACGGTGGGATTTTTGTTGGTCCCGCCAGCCTTTCTAGGGTCGGCGATCTATAACATCGTGGCGCTGATCGCATTGATCTGTTTAATGGTGGAATATCTTTCTACCCACACCGAATGGTCTCATCGCGTCATGGGTATGACCTATCTCCTAGGAGTCGGAGGCTGGTTGTATTATCAGATCGTGTCCACCATCTATAGTTTTATCGGCACCGTGCAGGCTCCGCCTTTCGTGTACGAAGCGCATCGCGGAGGTGAAGGACTCTTGGTCCTATCCAGTATCCTGGTCATGTGGGCCTATGGGCAGGGTGTTTCGTTTCGGACGCGCAATCAGCGGCAACGTCGCCGTGCCATCTGGTTTTGGGCGACCTCCATATCGGTGTTTACGGTGATGTTGTTCTTAGACTATCTACTCCATCGGTATGATGCCGGGATGGCTGGTAATATTCGTAAGGCAGCGGACGGCATCGGGTGGATTTTTCAGTTCGGCATGGGCTACACGTTTTTCCTCCCGTTTGCGTTCTACCTGACAGGCTTGTTGTGCTGGTCATACACGGTCATTAAGCTCCTCAACATGGGGCGGCTTGCCGGGTATGGTCTCGGATTGATGTTTATTGCGGGGTATGCGCTTCTGTACTCCAATCTGACGCTCATGGTGGTGCTCGGCACGATGCTCTTAACCATGGACCGGCAGCGTCGTGATGCCACGGAGTCGGCGCCGGCCACCAACGCTCCTATGGTCAGTAGACCGGATTCGTTGGCGGGTGGACATATCTAGCGGATTTTTTTATTACAAGGAATTGTATGAGTGAACCAACTGCTTCTGTTCCTGAACAAAGCCAGACCATCGTCGATCCCGGCGATCAGCCGTTGACCCCGGATGAGGAAATTGCCGAGATTGAAAAACTCTTGGCGGTCGAGCCGGACGATTTCCAGGCGCGCTGCCGATTGGGCGAACTGTATTTCAGCAAGGGCCGGATGGATGACGCGCTTGTGGAGGTCAAGAAGTCGATTGAGATGGCGGAAGGGCTCCGCGCAGAGATGAATCGGTCGCTGGCGATGTACTATTCGAATTTGGGAACGATTTACGCCACGAAGACCATGACGGATGAAGCGGAAACCGAGTTCAAGCATGCGCTCGACGTATTCCCCCACGATGTCCTGGCGCTGTTCAACCTTGGGCGAGTCTATGCCGACAAAAAGAAGTTCATGGAGGCCAAGGGGTATTACGAGCGCCTCGTGGAAATTACGCCGGACGACCCTATGGCTTGGTACAATCTTGCCGG
Source organism: uncultured bacterium (assembly GCA_965233175.1). Lineage (GTDB taxonomy): Bacteria > Nitrospirota > Nitrospiria > Nitrospirales > Nitrospiraceae > Palsa-1315. Next base: position 54,252 of record CBDDRW010000072.1, on the reverse strand, counting down.
GGTCTATGTTGAACTCGATAATCCTCAGGTCTCAGACTACAATACAATCGATATGGCCATCCAATGCTATGTCCGAACGCTCGAATTGGACCCGAAGCATCTGGAAGGTAGTTTCAAGCTGATGGAGTTGGCGTTGAATCACAAGAAAACGGATCTTGCCATCAAAGTCATGGAAGAAGCTGTCGAGCAAAATCCCGAAGAACCGCTGGCCTACTATAATTTGATCAGCGTCTACGACAAAGCCAAAATGTTCGAACAGGCTGAGCAGGCACGGGCGCGATTGAAGGAACGATTTTCCAAACGGGCAAAAGAGAGCCACGCATCCTGATTGCCTCATTCATAGGAGGAACACACCATGTTTGGAAGTCTTGGTTTTACAGAGTTGATCTTGATCCTCTTTATTGTGCTGGTCATCTTCGGCGCGGGAAAATTGCCGCAGTTGGGAGAAGGGTTTGGCAAGGCGATCAAGGGGTTTAAGAAGTCCGTGAATGAGGCGGATGCAATCGAAGCCGAAGCCCAAGCGGCCCAGCAGCAAACGGCGGCCGCTTCGCAGCAAGCGATTCCGGAACCCACGGTGCAAGCATCGGCTTCCGTGGAACAGACGGCCGCGCCGGTTCATTCAGCGTCACGCGGCTAATCAGCCGGAATAGGGCCAGAGGCATATGGAAACCGAACTGCAGCTTGCGGTCGGCTATATCGAAACCTTTGCGGGCAACGGGAAGGCCAGAAGCACCGGTGATGGAAAACGGGCGATCAAGTCCGGGATTCCATTGCCCCATCACGCGGCGCTCGACAAGGATGAGGCCTGGTTCTACTTTGCTGAGTCCGGGTCCGATCGTATCCGAAGAGTGAATCTCCGTGAAGGCATACTCCATAACTTCGCCGGTATCGGCGAAACCTGCTATAGCGGCGACGAAGGCCTCTGTGGGGAAGCTGGACTCTATTTGCCTCTTGATGTGGCGTTCGACTCCCACAACGATCTCTACATCTGCGATTCCGGTAGTAACCGCATCAGAAAAGTAGATCATGAGACCGGCATCATCACGACGATCATCGGGACCGGACAACATGGCTTCAATGGAGATGGTTCCGCTCTCGAAGTCAATCTGACCTGGCCGGCCGCTATCGCGTTCGATCCTGACGACGTGATGTACATCGCCGACACCCAAGCGCATAGAATCCGTCGGTACGATCCGCGGACAGGTATGGTGACGACTGTTGCTGGAACATGGACAGCTGAGGACGAGGCTCGTGAGCAGCCGCTCGTGGCACGGAATCTGGTGGTGCTTTCCGGCGATGCCATCGGCATCGATTTCAGCGACGATCATGGCTGGCTCATGCCCGTCTGCTCTGACGGACTGGATATGTCGATGTATCTCGATGACGGCAAGCCGGCACTCGAAGCCAGGCTCTATGATGCTGTCGGGCTCACGGTGAATGGGAAAGGCGATATTGTTTTTGTCGACAAAGGTAGTAACCGTGTTCGTAGCATCGATCACCGGAGCGGGATCATCTCGACTGTGGCCGGGGTGTGCCGGTACGGCTACGACGGTGACGACAAACCAGCGATCAGAGCCATGCTCCATGCGCCGGAAGCTGTGGTGGCAGACCGGCAGGACAATCTTTACATCTCCGATACGATGAACCATCGTGTGCGTAAGGTCGAGGCGGCTACCGGCCTGATTACAACGGTGGCAGGAAATGGAGACAGTGGTTACGAAGATAAGAATATGGGTGGGTGCGGCGCTGCACGCTTTGTTGCGAAAGAATCGGCAGGGACAGTGAAACATGGAGACGGACTTCTCGGGATCGAGGCCGTCGTCAATTCTCCGGTTGGACTTTCACTGGACTCTCAGGGATATCTCTACATCTGCGAGCGGGGCGAAAATAAAATTCGCCGCGTGAAACTCTGGTAGCGATTCGCTTGCCATTGGATTGAGTCGTTTGGGCTGTGTGAGCGTCTGAGCCCATCACGATGTGCTCGCGCCATTCCCCCGAGGGCATTGCATGGTGCGTACGACGATAAAGATGTCTTCCCGCCCAGTCCTTCTTTTTCTCTTCTTCATTCTGGTGATAGCCGGGGTTCTCGTAGGCGTTGGTGTGCCCCTTGTGAGCTCCGAGGGAATGATGATTCGCGCGCGTCTTATCGAGGGGGATCTGCCGGCGGAGCCGGATGATATGGCGTGGGCCAAGGTCTCGCCGATGACGCTTCCATTGAGTGGTCAGGTGATTACCAGACCTGTTTGGCCTGAGCCGAGTGCGCGAGCCTTGACGGTGCGGTCGCTCCACAACGGCGCTGAGATCGCCTTTTTGCTTGAATGGCAGGATAACACCAAGAATGACCGTCTGACGCCGGGAACCTTTCGGGATGGCGTGGCGATCGGACTGCCGCTCGGTGATGCTCCTTCGTTCTTCTGTATGGGACAGCTCGATCACTACATCAATATCTGGCATTGGAAGGCTGATTGGCAGAGCGATATCGACCGCCGGGCCGCGAAGGCCTCCGAGAAGGCTCGCGATGGCGTGCGGACGTTCGAAGTTATTCCACGACGGGTCTCTTCTGTCGAGGATCTTATCGGCGGGGGGTTTAGTACTCTGACGACCAAAGAAAAGCAGGGCAGAGTTCAAGGGAAGGCTGTATGGAAAGATGGCGTGTGGCATGTTGTCATGCGCAGGTCCTTGGTAAGTGAAGAACAGGAGAACGAAGCCAAGCTGATACCAGGCCGTGTACAAACCGTGTCATTTGCTGTGTGGAACGGTGAGAATAAAGAACGAAATGGACAGAAATCTGTCGCGCCCTGGTTTCAACTTGTCATCGACCCAGTCTCAAAACTCTAGCAAGATGCTGAAAATGGCCTCCAGCTTCGTTCTCAGTCGCGACCTTCGCTTCGACGTACCCAGAGGGTACGCCTCACTTAGCTCGCTCCCTGCGGCCTCGCTGGACGACCATTTTGAGCATCTTGCGAGATTGCTCTGCTGACGGATGAGAGGCGTGAACGTTGGAGGAGGCTTGGGTCAGCTCAGTTAGTGCTCACACAAAGGCCCTTCGGAGTGGAAGGGCTTTTTTCTTGTGTGCCTACCTTTGTCTGGGAATCCTGCCTGGTCTCGCGCCTGCCCCAGTGCATGCGGCGGACCAGGAGCCGATGACTGTGGAGGAAGCCGAGCGATTAGGAGAAGAATTCGGTGTGATGGTCGGAGATGTGGACGAGGATATCAGAAGAGAATTGAAACTCGAACGAGCGCAGGGTGTTGCGGTGTTCGAAGTGATTGGGAGCTCGCGCGCCGACTATGCCGGTATCAAGGTTCGATCCGTCATCAAGGAAATCGACAAAACCGAAATCAGAAACCTGATCGATTTTGGACGAGCGATCAAGCGAGGAATGAAAGAATGTAACTTCACCGTCGGCACCTACGAATCGGCTGACCCAGGCGATCCGGTCGGGTGGGGGGTGAACTTCCATTTCGTTGGATGTAAGCGAGACTGAGCATGTTAGGACGTGCAGGGAGCGTAGAACGAATTGCCGCAGGCCTTGTTATTGCGCTCATTGTTTGTGGAATCGGCCTGTTTCATAGCTCCGCTACCGCGCAGAAGGCTGAAGTTCAGGCAGACTGGGTTGCGGATATTGAGAAGATTTTCATCAGATCGGAAGATTGCAAGCAATGTCATGATCGGCACTATGAAGAGTGGAAAGGCGCGCGGGAACAGACACCGAACCTTAAAACATTTGGCCGAGTCGATGCGGCGTTGTTGCATGGGACGTCACTGGAGTCGCCGGTCTTCCGCACGGTGCTGGGTATCTGGCTGCAGACCGATCCAACGGCGGACGAGCGCCGGCGTTGTCTCGCCTGTCATGTGCCATCGACTACTGTGTTCCCCCAATATGTTGAGAAGATTGTGGCCCAAGTGTTGTCCGGCACGCCACAAGTCGAGGGCATCGGCTGCGCCTCTTGCCATCTGATCAAGCAGGTCGAGCACACACCCAACTCTCCACCCTCGTTCAAAATCGATCCGGGGAAAATGATCTATGGACCCTATGCGAATCCAGAGGAGAACCTCGTGCATCCTGCCACGCAATCCGACCTGTTCCGAGGCGCAAACTATTGCGCCTCCTGTCATTTCGATAAAGTAAAGGATGCGACGCAGAAAGATCTGGCCGGCGAGATTTTGCAAGGGACGGTGTGCCAAGACTGCCATATGGAGCCCTCGACCGGCAGTTCCACATCGAAGCGTGGCGCTATGACCCGCGCGATCGGCCGGCACTGGTTCCGCGGGGTTGTGGTGTCCGGCACCATCCTCAAGAATCGAAATCTACAAGCTGAATGGATGCCTCGCGTGGATCTTGAGACCACCAAGTCTGCTTCGTCGGTGGAAGGGACGGCGCTGGTGAGAATCGGCAGTCTTCCTCACAGTTTTCCCGACGGCGACCCGGTGCTCAAGCAGTTCTATCTGATCCTGACCGTCAAGGATGCGCAGGGCAGGGTGCTGAAGGAAGAAACCAAGCAGTTTGGCTTGCCCTACGACAAAATTCTCCGAGGTCCGATTCCCGATCCCTTCATCAAGGGGGGCCATACGAGAAAAGTTCCCTTCTCCCTTGCGATTCCGTCCGGAGGGACTGCCGCATCGATAGAAGCAGTGTTGAACTATGCATTGATTCCGACGCCTGAACCGGCGCTCAAAGAGAAATATCTCGCAACCTTGGCAACTGACAAAGAACGGGATAGCGCGAGAAAGGTTTTCGAAGAATATACGCAGCCCCGGCTACTGACGTACCGGGCCAAAACACTTTAGCAGGATGCTGAAAAAGGCTGCCAGCGGCGTTCTCGACTCATCGAAATCCTCAACGTACCCCAGAGGGTACGCCTTCGGTTTCGATTCGCCTGCGGCCTTGCTGGACAGCCTTTTTGAGCAGCCTGCTGGCGGTCCCCTCTTGTCACGGACGTGAGGGCCGATAAAGCTGCAGCGTACCCATATGGTTTTTTCGTAGCCTGAGAAGAAGTTGAAGCTGGAAGGTAGGATGATAGTGAAAGGCTCGATTCCTCTGAGGATCGGTATCGGTTCGGTGATTGTGGCGGTTGCATTGTTTCTCGCCCTTTGTCTCGACCGCGGCATCTTGGCGCAAGAAGTAGGGCTGTCGCAGAGCGCCATCGAACAGGCTTTTCCAGCTTCCAGCAAGTGCAAACGGTGTCATGAACGCGTGTTTGAAGAGTGGGACACCTCTCCGCTCTCGCGCTCGATCCATTCCCCTGCCTTCCGTGCCTCGCTCGATGTGTTTTTATCTTCCTCGGCGGGAAAAGATAAGGCGGTGTGCTTTCGTTGCCATGCGCCGCACGTGCGTGAATTTCCCGATCAAGTCCAGCTCTTCATCAATCAGGCCAAGGCAGGTGATCCATCGCTGGATGGGGTGGCTTGCGCGCAATGCCATTTAATCAAGCAGGTCGATCGGACAAAACAACCACCGGAACCGAAGTATGAACTTGAGACTAAGACGATCTTCGGTCCGTATAAGGATTTTGTTCAGAACCGGGCGCATCAGTCGATAGAGCTGGGGTTGTTTCAAAAGTCCGATCTCTGTCTCAATTGCCACCAGTCGGTTCCCTCAGCCGTTGCCTTGGGTAAGGCCAACGATCTGCTGGGCAACTGGGATCAGAGCAAGGCGGTGAAATCCGGCAAAGAGTGCCAGACCTGTCACATGCCGGAGCAGGTCGGCGAATCAGCCAACGGCGAGAAGAAGAGAAGAACCGCCAACCATACCTTCCCGGGTCGTATTGGCAAACTTCGCCAAGAGGCGGCTAAGCTGGATGTCACAACGAAAGTCGAAAGTGAGAAAACCACGATTACCGTGAAGGTGCAAAGTCTCGTTCCTCACAATCTGCCTGCCACACATCCGGCTTGGGCGACCGTGGTGTTGGATCTGGATATCAAAGGGAAGAATCTGAAGACCGTATTTGTCGACAAACGCGTCTATGGGCGAGTCTATCAGGATGCCAATGGCCAGAAGACGAGCTTCGATTTTGAAGCGGTCAAAGTTCTTGAAGATACGGTCTTAAAGCCGGAAGAAACGCGCGTTGAGACATTTACGTTCCCCACGCCGAAAGACACCAAGACATTCGATATTGAGGCCACTCTCAACTACGCACCCATCACCGGGACTGCCACGTTCCTGCAGCGTGTTGAAGCCGAATCTTCCAAAGGATCACAAGACCCGGTCTTCCAGCCGATTGAGATTGTCAAATACGCCGAAAATGTTCCTATCAGCAAGTAAAGGGTGAGGGGTTAGGCTACCTGTTACGTCTCACGAAGGGTGTTCAAAAAGCCTGTCCGCAAGGCCGCAGCGAACGAAGATCCGGAGGCTACCCTCTGGGGCGCACGGTGCGACGATTAAGAAGTACCACGTCTGTGCGCGCCGCCGAGTCGGTGAGGCGGCTGGGTCTCCGTTGAGGGTCTGAACAATGCGAGAACGAAGCTGGCAGGTTTTTCAACACCCGTTATTCGGCGATGATATTGGAACCCGGCGACTTCATCTTAAAGATCTGAACAGCGTTGTACATGCCCTTGGCGGGGTGGTTGAGGATGAGGCGTGAATTCGTAATGTGGGTGTCGAGCAACTCGTATTGTCCGCCGCTGAAATAGATGTCGCAGTCATCGATCGCACAGTTTTTGTAGATGTGGTTGTCCAACGACAGCTTCGCCTTGCTGAATTGCTGTCCCTCCACCAAAATATAATCCGGCGCCATACCCACGGTGATTTCCTCTGCCGCGCACTATAACAACTCTTTTTTTGAACCGCAAACTCGCGCAAAGGCTTTCTCGCTATTGGCCATCGAGAATAATAGACCTCTGCCAGGTGCGATACAGTCCTATTAAGCTCGGCCATACAGGATTACGGTGAAACGTTCAGTTTGATTCAATCTGGCAGGTACGAGCCTCGCCACAACATGCCGAATTGCGTCTGTATCTATGATTTCTGCGCGGGGTAGTATTCTGGCCGGTCGTGGACTACGCTGCCATCGCTAAGGGGTATATAAAGGTGAGGGTATCCTGAAGCTGTTCTTTAGCCTCTTTGAGTAGAGTGGGACATTCGTCCACATTGAATCGTGTGCAGGAGACCGCGAACGGATCGCAGGCAGGAAGCTGGCCAGCCTGAGCCGGTTCTAATTCTGCATAATCGGCAAGAGTTCCAGCAAGGTGAACAATCGATGCGTGAAGAGCGAATTCGCCGGCTTGGTTCGGGCTCAGTTGATGGCGAATGGCCTGCTCGATCTGGTTCGGCATACCCCAGAAACGAATCAACTCCGCGCCGATTTCGGTGAAATCGTATCCGATGTTCGAGCGTTCAACTTCAGCGAGTGGCGATCCAAGATATCCGGCTTCAACCAGGGCGGACTGTGCCCGCTGCGGAATGGTTTGATAGAGCACTAGGTGGCCGATATCCCGCAATAGACCTTCGATAAAGAACCGCTCGCTCTCTTCGATGGCGTTGGCTTTCGCGATCTTTCCAGCCAGCAGAGCGCAGCGCACGCTCTTCCGCCAGAAGGTCGGGAGGTCCATGAGGTCCACAGTCATCCCTGTGAATGTCTGTCCGATAGTAGTAGAGGCAACTAAGTCGCTGACGGGTTGCATGCCAAGTAGTGTGACGGCCCGAGCGATGCTATCAATCTGCTTAGGGAATCCATAGAGAGGGCTATTGACAATTTTTAGAAGACGCGCGGAGATAGCCGGATCGAGCTTCAGAGCGTTGGCTAGATCGTCCATAGTCGATTCTGGATTGTCGACGACGTCGCGAACGCGGAGGTAGATTTCGGGAAGGGTGAAGAGATTTGAGCAGGATTGGACGAGCTCATGCGCCGAGGATACCACCGTGCGTTCCCCCTACATTACATGCCTACACCTGATTGAAGAGGTGTTCGACTATCGTTATCGGTTGTGGCTTAACTGAACTAAAGGGGAGGTGCAATGATGAGAAAGATCTCTACTATCGGTTCGACTGAGCTTGCCGAACAGGGCACTTCTCAGGGTGCGTGTTCTGGGAACAAAGAACCGATACAGGGTTTCTCCCCCCTCTTTTCATCTTGATCCCTTCCACTCACCCGTATAGAATGGCTCAACTTTTCGGGCAGTTAGCCTCGGCTGGACCTGCAACACCTGCGGTTTTCCCCCCACACGTACTTTTGATGGGTTGAAGCCATAAGGAGCCGTGTGACATAAGAGCCCCTCACCTAATAGGAGGAGTGACCTGTGAGCGACTCAGTTATTATTACGTTTGCGTTGATAGCTGCGGTGACTGGTATTGCCTATGGTCTGTACCTGGCCATGTGGGTGTTCAAGCTTGATGCCGGCAATCAGAAGATGCAGGACATTGCCAAGGCCATCCAGGAAGGTGCAAGCGCCTATCTGAACCGCCAATATAAGACCGTTGCCGTTGTGGCTGCTGTGTTATTCGCCTTGTTGTGGGGGGCGGGCGCAGTTTCCGATAAATTCGGATTACTGACTGCGGTTGGATTTTTGATCGGTGCAGGCGCATCGTCGCTGGCCGGGTATGTGGGGATGGTCATTGCCGTGCGTGCGAATGTGCGGACGGCGCAGGCTGCCCACCAGGGGATGAATTCCGCGCTCACCGTGGCGTTCCGTGGAGGCGCGGTGACGGGGCTCTTGTTGATCGGTTTAGGCTTGCTGGCCATTACGCTTTTCTACACCTTGGCTGCGCAGTTTGCAGGTCAAGAGAAGGCAATCCATGCGTTACTGAGTCTTGGGTTCGGCGGCAGTTTGATTTCAGTATTCGCCCGTGTGGGCGGCGGTATCTATACGAAGGCGGCGGACGTTGGCGCAGACTTGGTGGGGAAAGTCGAGGCGGGAATTCCGGAAGACGATCCTCGCAATCCGGCTGTCATTGCAGACAACGTGGGCGACAACGTGGGCGACTGCGCCGGTATGGCCGCGGACCTCTTCGAAACCTATGCGGTGACGACAGTGGCGGCGATGGTCTTGGCCTTCACACTATTCAAGGGAGTCAGTGCTCCGATTCTGTATCCTCTCGCGCTCGGAGGCGTCACCATCTTTGCGACGATCATCGGTATTTTCTTCGTGAAAGTGAGCCAGGGCGGCGAAATCATGACGGCGCTCTACAAGGGCCTGTTTGTAGCGGGCGGTATCGCGGCCATTGCCTTCTTTCCCGTGACCTCTTCGATTATGGATGGTGTGGGTGGCGTAAGCGGGTTGAGTTACTACCTTGCGGCCTTGATCGGCTTGGCTGTGACCCTGGCCCTCGTGTTTATCACCGATTACTATACCTCCAAGAGCTATAAGCCGGTGAAAGCTATTGCCAAGGCCAGTGAAACGGGCCATGCGACCAACATCATCGCCGGATTGGCGGTTGGAATGGAAGCAACAGCCTGGCCAGTAGTGGTGATCGGGGCGGCGATTCTTGGGAGCTACTGGATCTGCGGTGGCGCGGCATCGGGCGGTTTGTATGGCGTGGCGGTTGCGGCGGTGTCGATGTTGTCGATGGCCGGCATTGTCGTAGCGATCGATGCGTTTGGTCCGATCACAGACAATGCAGGCGGTATTGCGGAGATGGCCCACCTCGGTAAAGAGGTGCGAGACATTACCGATCCCTTGGACGCGGTCGGCAACACAACGAAGGCGGTGACCAAAGGCTATGCGATTGGATCAGCTGGTCTCGCAGCAGTAGTGCTGTTTGCAGAATATGCGCGTGAGGTGGCAAAAGGGGCTGGAGCGAGCACGTTCGACCTCTCCAATCCTTCCGTCCTGGTCGGACTCTTTCTAGGCGGGATGTTGCCCTTTATCTTCGGCGCCCTCTGTATGAAAGCGGTGGGAGAGGCAGCCGGCCTTGTGGTGGAAGAGGTGCGCAGGCAGTTCCGGACGATCAAAGGGATTATGGAAGGGACCGGCAAGCCAGAATACGGGACCTGTGTGGATATCGTGACGCAGGCGGCTATCAAGAAGATGATGGTGCCGGGATTGATCCCGGTCATCTCTCCGATCGTGGTCGGCGTAACTCTGGGACCGCAGGCCTTGGGCGGCATGCTCGTCGGGAGTATCGTCACCGGTTTGTTTGTCGCGATCTCTATGACGAGCGGCGGCGGCGCTTGGGACAATGCCAAGAAGTTTATTGAAGAGCAGGGGAAGAAGGGGACGGATACCCACAAAGCGGCGGTGACGGGCGACACGGTCGGCGATCCCTATAAGGATACGGCCGGTCCGGCGATCAATCCGATGATCAAGGTCATCAACATCGTGGCGCTGCTCATTGTATCACTCATCATAAAGTAGGAGAGTCAACTCAGGTGCTGAATGTGACACGTCTTTCGTGAAGGGTGAGAGGAAAGACGATTCAGCTTCTCTTCCATGGCTTGACGGCTGAAAGAATCGTGGAGTAAGGTAATCGTACGGGATCACGCTGGTGGCTGATCCACGAGAGTTTCCCTGAATCACGGGAGGTGCTCGGATGGAGAAACAAGAGCGCAAGCAGGAACCTAAGCGAGAGCCTCAAGGGAAGGAAGAGGTCAAGGCCAATCCAAAGGTCGTCGAAGCCGGCAAGAAGTTGAAAGAAGACATCGACAAGCTGGTCGATGAAATTGACGACGTGCTCGAAACAAACGCAGAAGAATTCGTTAAGAACTACGTGCAAAAAGGGGGAGAGTAACCACCAGTAGTTCGGTGGACCCACTCTCTTCTTTTTCTTCCTCCTCATCAGACCCCGGTGTTCGATCTCCGTCCGTTGTCAGCGTGATTTCAGACTCTCTGGTTTGACAATGCAGGGATGAGAAGCTAGTATTCCTTTAATTCTCAGATAGTTAGCGTTTGTCGAGACGGTGAAAGGGTCTCTCATGAAGTCCAGGCTCTGGGTCTTCCGTGATGTCAATCTGTCTCAGCGGGCTTCGTTAGCCGAGGCCCTCTCGATTTCTCCTGCCACCGCGTCGCTGTTCCTGGCTCGTGGGGTAACCACACCGGATGAAGCGACAGCATGGATGTCGCTTCAAACACCACACGATCCATTTTTGATTCCCGACATGGAGCCGGCGGTCGAACGGTTGCATCGCGCCGTCATAACTCAGGAGCCGATCTGTTTTTATGGCGACTACGATGTGGATGGGATTACAGCAACTAGCCTCTACCTGTCGTTCTTTGGAAGCTTGGGCGCACAGGTTCGGGCGTATGTCCCGCATCGTCTGCGCGAAGGCTATGGACTCAACCTCGGCGCTGTGCAGCGTTTGCATGACGAAGGAATCTCGCTGTTGGTGACCTCCGATTGTGGGACGACCTCGCATAAAGAAATCGCCTTGGCGGCCAAGCTCGGCATGGATGTGGTGGTGACGGACCATCACCAGACGGACCAGGACATGCCGCCAGCTGTGGCGGTGCTCAATCCCCATCGAGCCAAGGCGATCTATCCCTTTCGAGGGCTCTGTTCCGCGGCGCTGGCCTACAAGGTGGCGCAGGCGTACCAGCTGCGCTATGGAGTCGCTGGGGTTCCGTTAGAGTCGTTGCTTGATCTCGTGGCGTTGGCGACGGTTGCCGACGTCGTTCCATTGCAGGATGAGAATCGAGGGTTTGTACGCGAAGGGCTGGTTCTGTTGTCACGTGGCGCGCGTTGCGGCGTCCGGGCCTTGAAGCAGGTGGCGGGGGTGACGCAGGATTGCACTGCGGAAACGATCGCCTTCAAGTTAGCGCCGCGTATCAATGCGGCAGGGCGATTGGATGACGCGATGTTGGGTGTGCGGTTGTTGACGACCGACAATCTGGCTGAGGCGCAGCGATTGGCAGACCGGCTCGAGCAGCTGAATCGAGAACGGCAGCGCATCGAAGTGGATATCATGGCGGAAGCGCTGGCCTCGTTGAAGGATCAAGACATGCCACCTGCACTTGTCCTGGCCTCTCGGCAGTGGCATCTCGGGGTGGTCGGTATCGTGGCGGCCCGCCTGGTTGAGAGGTTTCAACGTCCGGCGATTGTCATGGCCATCAATGAGCGGGGGATAGCGAAAGGCTCGGCACGGACGACTGGCGGGTTTGATCTCTACCAAGGGCTGGCGTCTTGTCGGGAGATGCTGGAGGCTTTTGGTGGACATCCCAGTGCAGCAGGTGTGACAATTCATGAGTCTCGGATCGACGAGTTTCGCGCCAGATTTTCGGAAGTGGTGGACGAATGGACCCACGAAGGCGCCAAGGTTCCGACTCTGCACGTCGATGCTGAAGTGCGTCTGGACGAAGTGAATCTGCAATTGATCCAGGAGATCGGCTCGCTGTACCCGTTCGGGGCCGGCAATCCTGAGCCCACGTTTGCGGTGACGCGTCTCGAAGTTATGGATTCACGGACTGTGGGCGAGAAACATCTTAAAATGACTGTGCGACAAGGCCCCTCTCTGCCGTTCGATAGTATCGGATTCGGGATGAAGTCTTTGCTGGACCGCGGCATTCTATCCCACACTCCGGTCGATCTAGCCTTCACGCCTGAACTGAATCACTGGAACGGCCGCGACAGAATTCAGCTTCGCATTCGAGATATCCGAGCGAGTGAGCGCGAGTAGGTGAGTGGATCATGGTGTATCAAACCGTCACAGATCTCGACCAGTTGCTGGATCGAATCAAAAGTTATGCTGCCGATGCCGACCTTAGCCTCGTTCGCAAGGCCCACGAGTTTTCTGCGAAGGCGCATAAAGGTCAACGTCGTCGCTCCGGAGAACCCTACCTTCAACATCCTATCGCCGTTGCCGGAGTCCTAACGTCGCTCAAAGCGGATGTTATCGCCATCGTTGCCGCCCTGCTACACGATACCTTGGAAGATACGGTCGCCAAGCCTGACGAACTCGAACGAGAGTTCGGGAAGGACGTCGTCCATCTGGTGGACGGCGTGACCAAAATCGGCAAGATCACGTTTCGAAGCTATGAAGAAAAACAAGCGGAGAATTTCCGCAAGATGGTGCTGTCGATGGCGGATGATATCCGTGTCGTCCTCATCAAGCTCGCCGACCGGTTGCACAATATGCGTACCTTGGAGCATCTCAGCGGGGCCAAGCGGCAGGAGATCGCCCAGGAGACACTTGAGATCTATGCGCCGTTGGCGAACCGCCTTGGAATTGGGTGGATCAAAAATGAATTGGAAGACCTCTGTCTCAAGCACCTCAAACCGGAGGTTTACGAGACCTTGCGTGTTCGTGTGGCAAAACGGGACGAGGATCGGCAGCAGTACATCGATGAAGTCCGGCAGTTCGTCAAGAAGGCCATGCAGGAGAATGGGTTGGCGGGGCAGGTCTACGGTCGGCCCAAACATCTCTATGGCATTTACCAGAAGATGAGTAAGCAGTCGATCACGTTTGAAGAGGTCTACGATCTCACCGCGCTGCGGATTGTGACCGACACCAAGATGAACTGTTATGCCGTGCTTGGGGTGATCCACTCAATTTGGCGACCGGTACCCGGGCGCTTCAAGGACTACATTGCGATTCCAAAATCCAATCTCTATCAGTCTTTGCATACCACGGTGGTGGGTCCGAAGGGAGAACATGTCGAATTCCAAATCCGCACGGAAGAGATGCATCGCATCGCCGAACACGGCATTGCCGCGCATTGGAAATATAAAGAACAAGGGCACGTGGCTGATCGGGACAGCAAGGCCTTCGGCTGGCTACACCAGTTTGTCGAATGGCATGAAGATTTGACGGATAACCGGCAATTCATGGACTCGGTGAAGCTCGACCTTTTCCACGATGTGGTCTATGTGTTTACGCCCAAAGGGGTTGTAAAAGAGCTGCCGAGAGGATCGACGCCCGTCGACTTTGCCTTCGCGATTCACACTCAAGTCGGGGACCACTGTGTCGGGGCCAAGGTGGACGGAAAGATCGTGCCCCTCAAGTATCAACTGGTCAGCGGGGATACGGTTGAAATTCTGACGTCTCCTACACAATCGCCGCACAAGGACTGGTTGAAGTTTGTCCGCACCTCTCGCGCAAAGACCAAAATCAAACACTGGATTAAGCTTGAAGAGCAGAAACGGAGTATCGAGATCGGCCGTCGTTTACTGGAGTCTGAGTTCCGCCGTCAGGGGATGGCGCCGGCCCGAATGTTCAAGTCGGCCGAACTGCTAGAGGCCGCGCGTCGATCGGGATTCGACAGCACCGACGAATTGGCTGCGGCAGTTGGGTTTGGCCGCGTAGCAACGTCGCAGGTTATCGATAAACTCACGGTGTCGTCATCTGGCGCGTCCGCGCCGGTTCAGGAACGCCCTGCCGCGCGCAAAGCAGTCAGCGGAAAGAGCGATGGCACCGGTGTACAGGTTAAAGGGTCTCGAGATCTGCTGATGCAGCTGTCGCGTTGTTGTCATCCCGTGCCTGGTGACCGCATTCTTGGTTATATTACTCGAGGCCGTGGGCTTACGATTCATGCTGTCGATTGCCCAAATCTTGAGGCGCTGGACTACGATAAGGAACGGTTGGTGGAGGTGGAGTGGGACGCGGCCACACCCAGCACGCATTCGGTCAAGATGTCCATTGTCGCTGTCGATAAGACCGGGGTCTTGGCGAATGTGTCCTCCGCGATTGCAGAATGCCATGCCAACATCAGCCGCGCCGAGATTACGACGCGGGAGGATCAGAAAGCTGCGCTGGATTTTGTCGTGGAAGTGTCGGACACTCGCCATCTCGACCAGGTATTAAAAGCCGTTGAGCGTGTGGACGGTGTGATTACGGTTAAGAGGTTGAGGGCTTGGCAGGAACGGTCTTAGCTAGCAGACGCTGAAAAAGTCGCTGATCTCACCCGCCCAACCCCGGCGCGCCAAGACGTGATGCTCCTTATTCGTCGCACCGTGCGCCCCAGAGGGTCCGTCTCCGGTTTTAACTCGCCTGCGGCCTCGTTGGACGGCCTTTTTTGAGCGTCCTGCGTGGGAGAGCCTGCTACGGGACCTGGAACTGAAGTTTGGATCCACGCTGCAACTTTAAACTCTCAGTTCGGCCTCCTGCGAGCTCCAAAACGTAGAGCGCATTTTCGTTGGGTCGATATTGGGGACAGCTGTCGTCTGTTCTCGTGCAGATTGGGACTCGCTGTTCCATATGGACGACTTGCTTTTTCTCGTTGATCCAGATGAGATCGAGGGAAATCTTTGTATTCTTCATCCAGAACACCCAGGCATGCGCCTGCGGAAATGTAAAGAGCATGCCGCGGTCGTCAGCTAACTGCTCACGATACATCAATCCTTCCGCACGCTTTTGAGACGTATTGGCCAACTCTGCGTGAATGATGACGCCTCCTGGGAGGGTAATTGGGATCAGCCCGGATATGGTCGGATCTGTCCCTGCTTGCGTACGACAGGGAAAAGAGAGGAGAAAGATGAAGAACAATGCAAGTGATCGGTATTGTTGCACGGCGGCATCCTATCGGCCCTCCAGAAGTGAGTCAAGTCTGAGGGGGCGTGTAGCGACATGGGATCGTTGGTGCTTCCAGCTGATACTGCCTTGCAATCACGCGGTTGCCTATGCCATTCTCGATCAAGCTCAGTAGGGGGTGAGTGCATGAAAGAAATACGGAAAGTGCATTATGTGAAAGGCGTGTTTGTGTGCCCGAAGTGCCGACAATCGTATGTGCAAGAAAAGTGGATCGAGGAGTGGCGCGTTCGCTGTCACAAGTGCGACTATCGTGGAACGTTGACAGAAGTTTCAGTTGAAGAACGGATGGAAGAGGAAATTGTCCGTCGTTGAACCGCGACAGTTCTGCTCGCCGGCTCCTTTTTTCTGTGAACCGATGTTTTCTCCCTTTCTCATCTCTATTTGTCGATTCCGCTTCAGTGGCGCCCTCATTCTGAGCGCACTACTTTTAGTGGTCGTGACCAGTTTTGGTGAAGCCATTGCTGAGGATTCGGCGCCAGTTGTGAAGGTGCTCGTAACCTATCATTCACTTTCCGGCAATACGGAACGCATGGCTGAAGCGGTGGTCAATGGTGTCAAAAGGGTGTCCGGCGCTTCGGTGCTCTTGAAGCGAGTCGGCAAGGTGACGGCGGATGATTTGTTCTCTTCCGATGCCGTTGTAGTCGGCTCGCCAGTCTATTGGTCGAACATGTCGGGAGAGGTAAAAACATTTTTCGACAACTGGCAGTTTAAATTTGGGGTCTTCCCCGAATTCAAGATGAAAAACAAGATCGGTGCGGCCTTCGCTACTGGTGGACAGGTATCGAGCGGGAAAGAAGTGACGATGTTGACGATTCTTGCCGCGATGCTGGGAAATCAGATGATCGTGGTGAGTGGTGGTGGAGCATTCGGTGCATCTGCCACTACGGAAGGCGACAGTGTCGGCATCGACAACATCGAATTGGCCGATGCCGAGGCGTTAGGGCGACGTGTCGCCGAAGTCGCTGTGATGATGCATCGAGGAACCGCTCCCTAACGCAGAGTGTTTCTCCCTTCCTGTAAGCGCACACCTCCCACTTGTCATATTCTAAGTTAAAGCGACCGGCATCGGCCTACTCTATGTGCGGAGACAATGTCCGCTCGTTGATGGTGAGAGGATCTTGGATCCAAGCAGTAGAGAGGGTGAGGGAGAAGGCTTTGATTCAGGCTAGCTTCGTACGCTGCCTGGGGAAGGCGTTTGATGAACACTCATTGCGATCTGCGCAAACTCATGAATGTTCTTTGAGCAGCGACCGCAGCATCCTGGATCTTTTAATCCGAACTTCGCCTTGAGTTGGCAGGGCATGACGATGCCGGCTTGTCCGGCCTCCCGGATATCCGAATCGCTGATTCCTTTACAGAGGCAGAGGTACATGGGTTGACGCCTGTATCGTTAAGAAATGCTTTTGTATGACAGCAACGATTATGATAACTGTTATCAACTTGTCTAAGAATACTCCTGTCCTTCCTATCTGTCAAGAGGGGTGATGGGGGTAGAGGTGTGGCTTTAGAGGATGGGAGTATCTAAGGCATTGGAAACATTGGTCTACAGCGTCAGTTCCAGCTGATCAACCATCTCGCGGATTGTATCGAATCCCGATTGCCAGAAATCTTCAGATGACATATCAACCCCGATCTTAGCGAGAATCGTCTGTGGCGACTCTGATCCTCCGGTACTCAGCATATCGAGATATTTCGGAACGAACGCAGTCCCTTCTTTCTGATACATCCGGTAGAGGGCGAGGACTAACAAATTTCCGAAACTATAGGCATAGCAATAGAAGGGGCTGGCAAAGAGGTGTGGAATGGTCAACCATTCCCATTGAAACTCTTCCGGGACTTTGATGCCCTTTCCAAACTGCTGCCGCACCTCGGCCAGATAGGTCTTGGCTAGATCCTTCACGGTCGCGCCTTGGGCAATCATCTCATGGGCTTGATTCTCAAATTGCACGAAGTAGGCTTGCCGGATGACTGTGGCGTAGATGTCGTCCAGTTGGTTGAGTAGGAGTGCTTGTCTCACCTTCTTATCCCGTTCCTGGTTCATGAGAGCATCGGAGAGGATTCGTTCTCCGAACACTGATGCTGTCTCCGCCAGTGGGAGGGTGGAGTGGAATGTAAACATGGAATGTTTCGATGCCAGCATGCCATGGACGGCATGGCCGAGTTCATGAGCCATCGTCGCGATATCGCGCGCCTCGCCGGTGAAATTCAGGAGCACATATGGGGTCATGCTTGGGAGGACGCTATAACAATAGGCGCCTCCGATTTTCCCCGGCCTCGTCCGCGCATCGATATGGTGTTCGTGTACCACTTGCTCCGCCAAGTCGGCTAATTGCGGAGAGAACCCCCGATAGGCTTCCAGCACCATTCTGATAGCATCCTGATAGCGATAGGATTTCTGTGCCGTGCGATGCGGCGCATAGACGTGATAGCGGCTCATCGGCTTGATCTTGCAGAGGCAAGCTTTGATGTGGAAATAGCGCTGAAAGATATTCGCGTTTTTCTGACAGACTTTTAAGAGGGAGACTACGGCTGCATCGGGAATGTCGTTGCCGAGATTGCGAGTGGCAATCGGAGAGGTGAACCGGCGCAGTTGAAGATTCTCCGCCTTCCAGTCATTGACCAACGTTTTGTAGATTTCGCCCAGCAGGTCGTGCTGATCGGCATAGACACGGTAGAGTTCTCGATAGGCGGCTTCACGCAGCCGTCCTTGCGCGTGGCGAAGATAGGAGGTCAGTTCCTCGCGCGTCATCGTCTTCCGTTTGCCGTTGACGGTGAGGGAGAATGTAAAGGCGTTCGTGACGACGTCGTATAGCGAATGGACGGCGCTGCGACCCGTGATGTTCTTGATATTGACGATCTTCTCTTCCGGTTCGGACAACGTGTGAGGCTGAAACCGGCGAATGGTTTCAAGGTGATAGCGAAGCGTGCCGGTTCCAGTCATGAGCCGGCGGGCATTCTCCTCATCGACGCTCTGCCACCAGAGATCGAAAAATACCAGCCGATTCTGGAGTGCCGTGAGCCGCTCTTCGACCTTAGTCTTAAACGAACGAGTGGCGAGGTCTTTCGTGTTCTCGGAGAACCAGAGGTAAGCATAGGCGCCGATTTTGGAGGAGGCAGCCGTGATGTCTTCACTGAGTGTCAATAGTGGGTGAAAGATAGAGGCCTCCATCGTTGGGCTCAGCTGGTCACGCGCAGCTTCAAAGCGTGCCACCTTGGTGTCGATCTCTCCCAACAGAGTCTCGAAGTTCTGAACCGGCTTCTCTGCCAAATGTGATAGGTCCCAGCGTTCGGAACTGATGAGTTTCTTTCGTTTAGGGGGGGAGGCCTTGCGTGGCGTCGAGATAGTTTGGCTGGATTTCACAAGCATAGGTCGGTTCTCCTTCGTCGTATCTGGCCACGATCATACCATTCCTGTTGACGAGGCCGCAGAGTTTTTCATTGTCTAAGACCAAGAGGAATCTTCCATCTGGTTTGGCATTCTCGGTATGATGTGCCAAAAATCACGGGAAACCTCATGACCGACCAAGAACTCAACCGAGCGGTTCAATATGTCACCGCTCGCACATCCTACGGACGCGACACGGTAGCCGATATTCTCACAACAGGGCTAGGCGAAATGACGTCGTTGGCCATGAAATCGTCAGAGCGGTTTGAGCGGGACGTGCTGCTGGAATATGTCTGTCAATGGACCATCAAATGCACGGGTCAATCAGAACCATTGGTGAGGGAAATCCTCGGCTGTGCAAGCCGCTGGCTCGATGAAGTGTATGAAGAAATCACTAAGCGCCAGCAGGAAGCTCATGATTTCTCAACCGATGATGATGATGGGACAGAGCCGGTTTAGAGAGTGTGCGCGCGAGAAAGGTGAGACTCGATGTTCGAAGTTCTATAAACTTCTTGTTGGCGTACATGAACAGGTCTCTATAATCGTTTTGGAGTCATTCTAGGGGAACGTGTTAGGTCAGGTTCTCTGGCATCGAGGATTCACTGAAGAAATGATTGAGCTGTCATCGGAACGGATTCAATGGGGAGCAATGCTTTTGTGTCCATCTTTTCCAGAGCGATGGATCAGCCGCGTGCATCTGTATGGCTGCTCCAGTTTTACGGCTAGCACTGGGCGAGTGTAACTACCATTCCACTATAGCTTAGGCAGACAGTGAACTTTTGAGCATCTCTATATTCTTCGTCACCATCGCGTCACCGTTTTTTGTGGAGATTTCGATGCCGGTGGCACAGACGGTTCGGCATTCGTCGATGCGACCCAGTCTGTGCAGTGATTGGGCCAGGGCATAGTAGGCGGCTGAATAGGTGGGTTTGACTGCGACACATTGTTGAAGGGCCTTGGCTGCCTCTTCAAAGTTTGCATCTTCCATGTAGGCCTTTCCGAGACCGAACCAGGCCACCTCGTCGTTTGGGTCAATCGCCAGGACTTTTTTGAGCGGTTCGATTCGTCGATTTGGCATCTTTCCCTCCAATCGAGAAGACGATAGCAGTGGCGAGCGCTCGTTGTCTATGCCGATTCCTGCGTGTTACGATTCACAAATATACTGAATAATGTGCGAAAGGTGGCATGGGCAAAACCGGACTTATCTACGATCCTCGTTATCTCAACCACGATATGGGGGCCGGGCATCCTGAGTCGCCCAATCGATTGCGTGCCATCATGCAGCAGTTGGGACAGAGCGGTACAGCGGCACGGCTGACTCAGATTCAACCACGCGAGGCCGAAGATGAATGGATTACACAGATCCATACTGCCTCGTATCTTGCAATGCTGAAGAGTCATGCCCCGACGAATGGGCGGGTTTCACTCGATCCCGATACTTCAATGTCTCCCGGCTCATTGACCGCCGCTTATCTGGCAGCCGGTGGAGCACTGGCCGCGGTCGACGCAATCATGAAGCGGCAAGTGGACCATGTCTTTTGTGCGGTAAGGCCGCCGGGGCATCATGCCGAAGCGGGGCGTGCGATGGGCTTCTGTCTCTTCAATAATGTGGCGATTGCCGCGCGCTATGCGCAGAAGAAGTATGGCCTCACGCGCGTCTTGATTGTCGATTGGGATGTGCATCATGGCAACGGTACGCAGCACAGTTTCGAGACTGACCCATCGGTGCTGTTCTTCAGTACGCACCAGTATCCCCACTATCCTGGCACCGGCCGCGCGATGGAACGAGGCAAAGGAGCAGGGGAAGGGTTCACGGTCAATGTGCCAATGGAGGCGGGTGAGGGCAATGAAGAGTATCGCGCCGTCTTTCAGAAATCGTTGGCGCCGGCTGCCGAAGCGTTCAAGCCGGAATTCGTGATCGTGTCCGCCGGCTTCGATGCGCACAAAGACGATCCGCTTGCGAGCATGGGGTTGACGGAAGAGGGTTACGCAGATCTCACCGGCATTGTAGCCGATATCGCCAGGCGTCATGCCGGCGGACGCATCCTCTCGTCGCTCGAAGGTGGGTATCACCTGACAGCCTTGGCTGCCTCGGTGGATCGCCACATTCAGGCGCTCTTAGCTGCATGAAAACCCTCATAAAAGTTCTGCTCGGTTGTGTCCTAGTCGGTGTACTTGTGTATGTGTATTACACCGAGATCAAACCGGTAGTGATCTTTGGGTTGCGGTCGGATTATGCCCATGCGATTCCGTTTCAAAAGATTCCAGAGGGTCTCACGAGCCTGAAGGCTGAATCCTGTGGGGAATGCCATCGTGAGATCTACGACGAATGGAAGACCAGTATCCATGCTCATGCCTATGAAGATCCGTTCTTCCAGGCCTATTGGAAAAAGGACAAGAATGTGTGGGTGTGCCTGAATTGCCACACCCCGTTGGAAAACCAGCAGCCGACCTTGGTAAAGGAGATTCCGAGAGGGCGGGTAGAGAAGGCGATTCAAGAACCCAATCCCCAGTACGATCCCGAGTATCAGAAGGAATCGGTAACCTGCGCAGTCTGTCATGTGCGGGACGGAATCATCTATGGGCCGTTCGACGATTCAGCCGCGCCGCATCCGACCAAGTTCGATCCGAATTTCAGGACGGCGCAGGTGTGTTACCGCTGTCACAATGTCGTGTCTGGGCCGGCCCAGTTTTATAATGTGGGACCTTGCGGGACGTACGCGGAATATGAGGGCAAATTTTTTATGCAAGAGCGGGGTTTCATTTGCCAGAGTTGCCACATGCCTGAAGTCGACCGCCCAGTCGCGATACATAGTCCGATCCGGAGAGGGCGTAAACATCTCTGGCGCGGTGGGCACGACCCCGATATGGTAAAAAGGGCGGTGGGAATACATGTGAAGGCTGATAACACGTCGCCCAAGTCTGGTGATCGAGTTGGATTTACGCTCACGCTGGTCAATGCAGGAGCCGGCCACAAGATCCCAACCGGCGATCCCGATCGATATTTCACCGTGGAGTTTTCCGTAGAAGATCGACAGGGACTGGTGCTCGATCAGCATACATCCACGATGGGCCGCTGGATCATGTGGCAGCCGGCTATCGTTGAATTGTATGATAACCGCTTGTTACCCTTGGCCAGCCGGGAATATCAGTTTGCGTATCAACTCCCGGCCAAGGCCGAAGGCTTGAAAATGAAGGCTCGCGTGCAGTATCACATCCTGACCGATAAACAACATGCAATGCTGCAGACCAAGTACGGACTGACAGGGAACGACCCCTATCAATTCGTTGTGTACGAGCGGGAGTTTCCATTGTCCGGTGCGCTTGCCGGGGCATTGGATCAGGACAATCAGCTTTCAGCGGTTGCCCGTCAGCAGGATGCATTCAGTTGCAAGGCCGGTGCTGAGGGCTGATCGCATCTACTCATAGGGACAATCATGACGCACGCCTTGTTGATCGATACCGACACTCTCCAGCAGAACTTAGGGCAGCCGGGCTTGGTGATTCTTGACGTGCGTGGGCGTGCGGCCTACGAATTCGGCGGGCATATTCCTGGAGCGGCGCATTCAACGTGGCATGAGTATAGCGACCCTCATGCTGTGCCGAAGGGATTGCTCGACCCCGATCGCGGACGTATGGAACAAAAAATCCGCGCCTTGGGCATCAGCCAGGATAGCGATGTGGTCATCTACTCCAATCCGTTCGACAATTGGGGAGACGAAGGCCGCATGTTTTGGATGTTGGAATATCTCGGGCATACGCGTCTGCGTATTCTCGACGGTGGATGGGTCAAATGGGTGCAGGAAAAACGCCCCTTCGAGCATGGATGTGTGACGCCTACCCCCGGGACCTTTACCGTCAAGCCAGTGACGGCTGTGATTGCCGGCAAAGACGAACTCAAGCACCTTGTGAGGCAGCCGCATCCAGGCACCGCAATCGTCGATGCACGCAGCCTCGAAGAGTATCTTGGGAAAGAGGTATCGGGGATTCCGAGACCTGGCCACATTCCCTCTGCCATTCATCTGGCCTGGACAGGATTTCTTCACGCAGACGCTACGGTAAAAGATTTGCGGGCGATTGAAGAGAGTCTCGCCGAGAAAGGACTTACACAGGATCAAGAGGTCATCTGTTATTGCACTGGCGGCGTGCGTTCATCATGGCTGTATTTTGTTCTCAAACTGGCCGGGTATCGGAACGTGCGCAACTATCCAGGGTCCTGGTGGGAGTGGAGTCGGGATTTTGCTTGTCCAGTTGAAAAGGATGCCAAGGGCTTACAGCACATCCTGAATGTCGATCCACAAGTGAGGCCTTCTTGACAGTAAAAAAGCGGCTGTGTAAGGTGATAGGCCACATACGATAAGGAGAGTACTGATACCGTTCACCTGTCCCGAACCTTAACCACTGAGGAGGACCCCATGACAATGAGAATTCTTCGCGGAACACTGGCTGTGGCGACGGTTTCCGCGCTTGTTGGTTTCCCGCTGTTCAGCGGGCTTGCCCTTGCTGCCGACAAGCATGCGAGTGAAGCTTTGACGCATGCCAAGGAAGCTGTGACGCACGGCAAACAGGGCCATGCCGATGCCTTGGTGCAGCATGCTGAAGAAGCGCTCAAGCATGCCCAGCAGGCTGGAAAGAATCCGCATGTGGATGAGGGCATTACGCATCTCAAGGAAGCCGTCTCCCATGGCAAGGCCGGACATGCCGATGTGGGCACACAACATGCCGAAGGAGCGGTCACCCATTTGTCTGAAGTAAAGTAAACTGTTGCGTAAGAGTGTCGTGATCGGGCAGGGGCGACCCTGCCCGTTTTATTCTGGGAGCAAGGCGATTATGCGGGCCGGGTTTTTTCAGTTCACCCCGCGGTTCGGTGAGGTCTTGCACAATCTCGACAAGATTGTGGCAACTCTCGACCAAGCTGACGCCGATTTGATTGTCTTGCCGGAATTCTGCGCGTCCGGATATCAGTTCGTGTCGCAGCAAGAGGTGATGACGCTGTCGGAATCGGTGCCGGATGGACCGACCACACAACGGCTGATCGATCTAGCCAAACGGCGCCGAATGACGATTGTCGCCGGCCTTCCGGAACGCGCCGGGCCTGCCTGTTATAACTCTGCCGTGGTCGTTGGTCCGACAGGGTTTATCGGATGTTATCGCAAGACCCATCTATTTTTTGAAGAAACACTGTTGTTTACACCAGGCGACACGGGGTTTCAGGTCTGGGATATCGGAACCGCCAAGATCGGCGTGATGATCTGTTTTGATTGGTATTATCCGGAGGCGGCTCGCACGTTGGCGCTCAAGGGGGCAGAGATTATTTGCCATCCCTCAAACCTCATCTTGCCCAATTGCCCGGACTCCATGCCGGTTCGCTGCCTGGAAAATCGAGTGTTCGCGATCACCTGTAACCGCACCGGGGACGAAGCACGTGGCGGTAAAGATCAGCTGACCTTTATCGGAAATAGTGAAATCGTCACCCCCAAGGGCGTGATTCTCCATCGTGCGCCGCGAGACCAGGAAGAACTCTATGTGGTCGAGATTGATCCTGCCGATGCGCGGAACAAAGCCCTCACGTGCTACAACGACCTACTCCGCGATCGACGCGAATCCCTCTATCAATAGCGGGATGCTGTTTGAGCATCCCTGCGGGTCCATCTTGTAGATCTTTAGTTTGTCGTACCGCTTGCGCGCCAATCGGCCCACGCGGTAGGATTAATCTTATGAAAGCTCCACTGGGAAAGGGCATCTTCCTCATCGCCGCGCCGTCCTTGCGCGATCCGAATTTTCGGCAGACCGTTGTACTGCTCTGCGAGCATGGAGCAGACGGTGCGTTGGGTGTCGTCGTCAATCGCCCGACGGCGATGTCAGTCTCGGAAGCCTTACCACAAGTTTCGATCTTGGAAGGGCAACGGCATGTCCTCTTCTCTGGTGGGCCGGTCCAAACGAACCAAGTGATGATGTTGTATCGATTGGATCAATTGCCTGAGAATTCCCACCATGTGTTCGACGGGATCTGTCTCGGCGGGGACACGGAGCTTGTCGATCGTATCTTGACTGCCACTGAGAGTCGGGAGGCCTTTCGCGCCTATATTGGATATTCCGGATGGGGCCCGGGACAACTGGAGTCTGAAATGCAGACCGGGTCCTGGTTTACCATTCCGGCAGATCCCAGCGCGGTCTTCGACAAGGATCCCATCCGGATCTGGCCCGACATGGTGAGTGCCCTCGGTGACGAGTATCGTCATTATGCGGATATGCCCTTCGACCCTTCGTTAAATTAGCCTCGCACCCAATCCTTGCTCCGTTCCATTGCAGCCTTCTCGCACGGAGTGGTACCCTGCTCCGTTGTGCGACGACATCTCTTTGGAGCCGGCCAGTATGGTCAGACGGATTGGCTGTTGGATGGGGTTAGCCTTTCTTGTCTTTGCCTGTTCCGGATGCGGCGTGCTGTATACCGTGATAAAGTCGGAATCCAAGTTGGATCGGTTGGCCGTGCCAATGACGAAGGCCGACGTCATCGCCCAAGTTGGGCGCCCAGACCGTGTGTTGCGTGACGATGGTCATATGCTGGTCTGGGAATACTCCCTCACCGCACGCAAACAGTGGCTCTATGAGCTGGCCCTCTGCCCACTCTCGCTCTGGGTTGGGGGCTGTATTCTCTATCCTTTCACCAACATTATCGCAGACCATCAGCGCGAATACCCGCATCACATTGTGCTGGTGAACGATGAACTCTGTGCCTGGGGTACACCCGCTGCCATTCTTCAGCGGCGTCGCGCCTGCGCCTCATTCGGTACTGCCGTCATAGGTTCAGGCGGGATGCGTGGACGTCCTGAGCCGGTCGTGACTGGTCTCGGTCCGATTAATCGAGAGACGATCGATCGCTATCGAACGATGGCCGTGATGGCGTTTGAGGATGCGTCTGACGCAGAGGGGTCGGGGTCTCGTGTGGCTGGGATCGTGACGACATTGCTCCTGGATTTGGACATCAATATGGTCGAGCGAACCGAACTCGACGAAGTGTTCAAGGAGCAGGTCGTCCAACTGAAGCATGCCGACGATGCCGAGGTGCTGAAAGTCGGAAAACTCGTTGGTGCGCAGGCCATCGTAGTTGGCGAAGTGCAGCAATGGGTGCGAGCTGATGGAGACCAGATCGGCCGCGTGTCGTTAGCCTTTCGGGTCATCGATGTCGAAAGCAGCGTGGTGCTATTCAATGGAGAAGGATACGGTTCTGACGCCACAGCCGATGATCCTGAAGGCATAGCTCGCGCCATTGTGCAGCGCATTCTCGCTCGGTTCGGATCGCAAACAGGATTGCTCGGATCCGGACGAATCGGCGTCAACTGGGACCTGCAAGAGTCAGCCGGTGCGCGCTACTACCTCGTGCGGGAACTCCGCAGCGGTTTGCCTGCCGAGAAAGCAGGCCTCAAGATAGGAGATAGAGTCGTGGCATGCAACGGTGCGGTCTTATCGAGCGTGTCTTCCGAGCGGGAAGCGAAACGACTCTGTCAGGTTGAGGCAGGGCAAGAGTTGCGTTTATATGTACAGCGAGCTGGACAGCCGATCGAGATATTTCTCATGGCCGAGAAGCGTCCAGGGCTATAGACGGCAGGTCAGACACGAGTTAGCGACCATCCTTAGGTGTCGCCGGCATGAGTGTGCTTGCTAGAAATCGTCCGGTGTGAGATCCCGACACCTTCGCCACTTGTTCCGGGCGTCCTTCTGCCACGATGTGCCCGCCTGCCGCGCCGCCTTCCGGGCCTAGGTCGATAATCCAATCCGCCGACTTGATCACGTCGAGGTTATGCTCCACCACGACCACGGTGTTGCCACTGTTCACCAGCTTGTGCAGCATGGCTAACAGTTTTTTGATGTCGTCGATATGCAGCCCTGTGGTCGGTTCGTCCATGATATAGAGCCCATTCTTTGCGGAGGAGTCTTTGAGTTCTGAGGCGATTTTTAACCGCTGGGCTTCGCCGCCTGAAAGAGTTGTTGCGGATTGGCCGAGCCGGAGATAGCCTAATCCGATGGACGAGAGTAGGTGGAGTTTTTCCGTAAGCTTGGGCGAGCCGCTAAAAAACCCCAGCGCCTCTTCCGCCGTCATCTGCAACACATCGTGAATCGTTTTCCCGCGATAGCGAATGGAGAGCACATCCGGCTTGTATCGCTTTCCGTCGCACGCCTCGCAGGTGGCATAGATATCTTCGAAGAAATACATTTCCAGCTTTTCGACGCCGCTTCCTTCGCATCGGTCGCACCGTCCCCCGGTAGTGTTGAAGGAGAAATGGCCTGGCGTGAGTCCGCTCCGAAGGGCATCGCGCTCGGAGGCGAAGAGCGCACGAACTTCATCAAAGGCTTTGAGGTAGGTGATTGGGTTTGAGCGTGGTGTTCGGCCGATCGGCTCTTGGTCGATAAGCTTAATGCCGGCGAGATGTTCAATCCCCTTGATTGCGCGAAACTTTCCCATCGGCAGCGATTCGACACGAAAGGCACGGGCCACGGCGCGATAGAGTGTGTCTTCAACCAGGGTGCTCTTTCCCGATCCCGACACACCGGTGACGCAGATCAACATGCCGAGTGGAATTCTGACGAAGAGATCTTTGAGATTGTGCTCACAGGCGCCGGCAATAACAAGGAGTTTTCCGTTTCCTCTCCGTCGTGATTGTGGAAGCGCAATCTCATCATCGCCACGCAGATACCGCGCCGTAATCGACCGCCGATCTGCCATGAATTCTTGTCGAGGAGCCGCACAGATTACCTCGCCGCCTTTCTCTCCCGACAAAGGGCCCAGCTCGACGAGATAGTCGGCGGCCTGCATCATCTGGCGATCATGCTCCACGACGACGACCGTGTTGCCTTGGACTGCCAGTTCACGCAGGATGTCCGCAAGCGTGGCCGTATCACGCGGGTGGAGGCCGATAGTCGGTTCGTCGAGGACGTAGAGTGTCCCGACCAATCGCGCGCCGAGTTGATTGGCCAAGGCCGCGCGCTGGGCTTCTCCCCCAGAGAGTGTGCGGGTTTGACGGGAGAGCGTCAGATAACCAAGACCTACGCGGAGGAGAAAGCCAAGCTTGGCCGTAAGTTGCCGGAGAATATCGCGAGCGATTTGCTCTTCGTAGGGAGAAAGGACGAGGGCTGTGATCCAAGCGGCAGCGTCCGTAATGGTCAGCTCAGACAACTCATGAATGTCGTGGCCCGCGATCTTCACGTAGCGCGCATCCGGTCGGAGACGGGATCCGTCGCAGCGCGGGCAGGGAGCCGGCGTTCGGTAGCGGCTGAGCATCACGCGCACGTGCAACTTGTAGCGCTTCCCTTCCAAGTATTCGAAGAATTGTTGCACGCCCTCGAGCTTCCCTTCACCCTGCCAGAGTATTGTTCGGATCTCTTGCGGCAGATCTTTGTAGGGGACAGTGAGATCGACCCCACGCTGTTTCATGGAGAGCAACAGCTGTTTCTGCCACCAATCGCCGCTGGGTTTGCTCCAAGGTTCGATCGCGCCTTGCGCCAGCGACTTGCTGTGATCGGGAATGACGAGTTCGGGATCGTAACGAAGAATATTGCCGAACCCTTTGCATTCGGGGCACGCGCCGAGCGGATGGTTGAAGGAAAAGAGGACAAGGCGAATCGGCTCGAACGTTCTGCCACACCGTTGGCAACGAAAAGTCGTGCTATAGGTGCGGAGGCCCTGGTCAATGACCTCCACGCGGCAGAGGCCTTCGCCCTCGCGAAACGCAGTTTCAATCGCTTCAACAAGACGGGATCGATTGTCTTCCCGGATCACCAACCGATCGAGGATCACATACAGATAGTCCGGTCTGGCTTTTGGAAGGGTCTGGATTTCGTGGAGATCGAGGATGTCTGCATCGCATTGCAATCTGCTGTACCCACGCAGTAACAGCGATTGGAGAAACGCCTGATCCTGTTTCGGCGCCGGTGCTGCGACAGGAAACAGAATCATCGCTCGTGTGTCGTTGCAATGGGTGAGAAGGTCGTTCACGACGCTGCCTGGATGAAAGCTGCGTGCATCGACGGCGCAATCGGGGCACACCGGATGGCCGACTTTGGCAAACAAGAGCCGCAGAAGATCGGCAATCTCAGTCGTGGTGCCGACCGTTGAGCGGGCCGTACGGATAGGGTTCTTCTGTTCAATCGCAATGGCCGGACGGACGTTGATCAGCCGGTCGACATCGGGCCGATTGACCTTGTCGAGAAACATGCGGGCATAGGTGGAGAGCGATTCCACATAGCGCCATTGGCCTTCGGCGAAGAGGGTGTCGAAGGCAAGAGAAGATTTTCCCGACCCTGACACGCCGGTGATAGCGGTGACCTGATTGTGGGGGATGCGGAGCGAGATATTCTTGAGGTTGTTTTGCCGCGCTCCCTCGACGATGAGGTGATCTCTCAAAGGATTGGAGTCCGGGGGATTCGGCACAGCGATCGCTCCTGCTATGAGTTGACCGAACATGGTAGCAACTGTCGGCGTGGGGTTCAACGAAGGAACAGAGTTGGGGGCGTCTGAAACTGGATCGCTCCATCCGCAAAATACGCAGCCAGGAATTGTGTCTTGGTGAACGCAGGAAGCTTCGGGTTCTTGCTTTTATCTGTCGATTGCGTAGAATCTTCCACCAGGCTCGAGACCACTAAGGTCTAAGAGAGACGTACTTCAACGTGTGATCCACGGTAGGGTCTGCGAGGCTTCATACGTCTGCTTGCGATCGAAGGATTCAACAAAGGGTTTGGCTATGGCGTTTAAGAATGAGGAACTGGAATGTTCACCGGAAAGGAAAGATGATTCTATCGACGACACCGATTCTTGAGGGGAAGAAAGTCGCCAAGTATTTGGGATTGGTGTCCGGGCATGCTATTCTCGGCGCGAATATATTTCGGGATTTTTTCGCGTCGGTTCGCGATATCGTCGGAGGCCGATCGGGGGGGTATGAAGCCGAACTACGCAAGGCTAAAGACATTGCGCTTGGTGAAATACAAGAGCAGGCTGAGCATCTGGGGGCCAATGCCATCATCGGCATCGATCTCGACTATGAAACGATCGGCACAAACAGCACCATGTTGATGGTGAGCGCGAGCGGCACGGCAGTCGTCGTGGAGCCGGAGTAGGATCATGCAGCGCTTGCCTCAAGCAGAATATCTTGGGCTCGGCCGCCAGTTGGCCCGCTTACTAGGCTCCTGTCTGGAAGGAGCGTCGGGCGACGAGCTTCGTGAACTGGCCCGAGCCTATGATCCGTCTGCAAACGACGCCCGTATCAGCGCCGAGGTGTTTCTCTTCCACAAATACCTGCTCACGCAAGCTTGTGTCGGCGTGTTCCCACAATCTGAGGTCGACTATATTGTCGGCGGACTCTTTGCGGCGCTGAACGAACGGGCGAGCGGGCTGGAGTTCAGTGCTGAGCGGCAGCTGGCGATGGAGCAGATGTGGCAGCAACGGGCGGTGCAGTTTGACCAACCGTTTTCGCAGGATCGAGTGGAATTTCTCGATGAAGGATCAGGTCCCATTCACTGGAAACAGACGATCGGCCGGTTCTGTCAGAACGTGCGAGAGATCGACAACCCTCCAGACTTGTGGGCCGGGGCCGATGGCCCGTCCCATGCAGCAAGTCGCTCCATTACCGCAGCCTTTGAACACATGGTGTCGGCCCTCGACGAAATGTATCGGCACCACTTCAAAGGAACGGCTTGAAACCGAAGGCTTGGCAGTAGTCCGCTTACCGGGCCCACAGTTTCACAGCCCCCACGCAGCCTAAATACAGCACGAGCGAGCCTGTCATTGAGGGCCAGAAGCCGAAGCGGGGGACGCACGCGATCATGGCTACGACATAGATCGTCCAGGGCGGAACGAACCATAGCAAGTTCTTTGCGTAGTTAACGATCGCCTCGTTCCCACCGTTCAGGTAGATCAGGATGAACGTGGCGCCGGTAATCGCAGGAAAGGTGCTGGCAAAGGCGGCGAGGAACGATTTGCCTTGTGATCCGAGGTACGTGGAGATGCTGACGATGGTTCCGCCCAATAAAAAGTAGACGGCATACTTCACAACCTCATTCACGATGCCTCCTCTTCAGATTGTTTGAATGCGTCCATCGCTTCCCGCTCCAGCGCGCTCCCCTGACCGGTATACCGCGGTGAGAAATGAAACACAACGAGATCACGTACGTGGGCCTTGCGCGCCATGAGTCCTGCTTGCCTCGCGGTCAGATGGTAGCGGTCGCGGGCTTTTTCAGCATCAACATCCATGTAAGGTGATTCGCAGTAGAGCACATCTGAGCCGCGAGCGAGCGCAACAATTTTTGCTTCATTCTCTTCATCGAACCGAGCATCGACGACGTACGCGATTTTTTGCCCGCGCGAGATGGTGCAGAATCGTTCTTTGACTTCGCCCAACAGAAACTCACGCTCCTGCCTGTGGTGTTCGTCGTAGAGTATGGCAGTGAAGCGGAGCTCGTCCGGTTGACCTTCCCAAATATACTGTTTCACGTCTTTGAGCCAGGAGCCGACCGGAAGGCCAGCCTGGTGGAGCTTCTGCTTGTTCACATTGATATGGAACTGTTCCTCCAGAGCATAGGCCAATGAGGGAATGCGATGGTTCAAGGAGACTGCGCTCACGGTGAACATGGGATCGCTGAGAACCGTGAATTGGCCTGTGGCAGGGTCCGGCATGAGAGGCCAAGTCGGTTGCTCAGCCTGGCGGAACCTGTCGGTTGCGCGGAACAGGGCCCGCCGGATTTCATGAGTGTGAAACTCCCGGACATCAAGGGTCAGGGGATAACCATCGATCAAATTCCATGTGTAGCCCTGCAGTTTCCCCTGCACATTGTCGATGAGTCCTGGAGGGCCAAAGAGTCGGACGGTCTTGCCTCTTCCCAAGGCTACTCGAAGAACTGCGTCGAAGCCGATGAAGTGGTCTAGGTGGGTGTGGGAAATGAATATGTCGCCGGCTCGCAGGAGTCTTGTCGGCCCGAGCCCCTCATTGTGTCCCAGGTCAAACAGCAGGGCCCGCTTCGACCAGCGGACTTCCACATAGACTCCGGGATCACCGAAGACAGCGTTAACGAGATAGCTGGAGAACGAGGGATTCATTGACAGTGAACCGGTGGTCATTGACATCTCGTCAATTGCAACGTGCACGCAGTGTTATCCAATCGCCGTTCTCACCGAGCTGTACATCACGATGACTTCAACTGCATGTGCGACGATCGTGATAAAGAGATTCCTTGTGCGCAGATAGATCATTCCCCAAATCAGTCCGTCCCATACGGCGATCCAGTGGAGATACTGAAAAGTATTCATCATGAAGGGATCGAATGCAAATATCAGAGAACTGGCGAGAAGGGCGAGAGGCGAAAGACGTTGGATGAAGCCAGAGTTCCACAGCTGCGACTCAAGTGCAGCCAGACGGCCGAGAAGAAAGCCGCGAAAATTCATTTCCACAAAGAGGGCGATGCCACAGATGAACCAGGGGAGCATGACGAAGAGAGGAAGTCTGCCATGCAGTGTGTTCTTGAGAAAGTAGATGTCGTAGCCCAGATGAGGGTAAGCAATGAGGATGACGAAAGTATTCAGGCAGCCGAGCAGCAGGCCTGTCAGCAGTCCCCAGCGGAGGCCATCCCAGAAGTTTCGTTTTTCCAGTCCAAGCCGAGATACGAAGTCGTGATTGTGCAAGGCCCAGAAGCCTAAGGCAACATAGGCAATGACCTGTGGCACAAATTGAACCAGTGGCTGTTCTTGAATCGGAGCGGGAAAGGTGTAGAAGAAGACGGTCGCGGCGCTGGGGAGCAGCGCAAGGGCTGCTCCCCATTCTTTGGCCTGAGTCTGCGGCATGGCCGGATCTGCCTCAGGCGCCATCAAGAGAGTGTCAATTCAGCTGTAGATTATAGCGGTCGAGGGTTGTGGCTTTGTGCCTGGCTAGGTTGGAGAGCGATTTGTTGTAATCGACGGTCGCGCGCAACTCGTTTCCTTGGGCCGTTGCGAGATCTCGCTGGAAGTCGAGCACAAAACGGGTGGTGCTGAGCCCTACTTTCAGGCGCTCTTGCTCCGCTTGCAGCTGCTTCTCCGCCATGATTCTGGCCGATCGGGTCGTTTCGATTCGTTTAAAATCCGTCTGGACGCGGCGGACCGCTTCGCGCAC
The DNA here is from genome assembly GCA_965233175.1 of uncultured bacterium. GTDB lineage: Bacteria > Nitrospirota > Nitrospiria > Nitrospirales > Nitrospiraceae > Palsa-1315. Next base: position 21,336 of record CBDDRW010000072.1, on the reverse strand, counting down.
ACCGACGATAATCTGTTGCCGTATACTCACGAGCGACGCTTCGGCGTTCTTCGCTTCCAGCTGCCGTTTGTTGTAGGTACTCCAGGCTGAACGGTTGCCGAGTGGATAACTGAGTACAATGCCCGCGCCGTAATTGTAGAAATCGCCGCTGAAGTTCCGGTTCAACGAATCGCCGTAGTCTTTCCCCAGTCCTGCCATTCCCATTGTTCCTTGGAACGAGAGATTCGGGAGAATCTGATTTTTGGCAAACGTGGTGTTGAGATCGCTCGTCTCCATATTCTTCTTCGCCTGGACGATCTCCGGTCGCTGCTCGATGGCCGTGTCAATGGCTTCTTCCAGACTGATGGGTTCGAGGGCCACGACCGGCTGGTCGAGAGGGGTGAGATGTACGTCTTGACGCAGATCTTCTTCGCCAGGATTGAGCAATTTGCGCAGCTGATCTTCCTGGTCTCGAATCGATTTCTCCGCAATCAATACCTGCTCGACCCGCGACGCGACGGCCGCTTCGGCTTGCAAGACATCGACGATCGACATGATACCGGCCTTGGCCTTCGCGCGGTTGGTGGCCAAGAGTTCCTGCGCCGCTTTCAAGGCGGCCTCGGCGACTTTCAGGTTTTCATTGGCGAAGACGACTTCCCAATAGGTTTGCTCTACCGTGGCCAGGACGGTGAGGACACGATCGCGAAAGACGTGTTCTTCCACGGTGGCATTATTCTGTGCGACGCGGATGAATGTCTTGGTGATGTCGATGCCGGCGTTGCGGAGGAGCGGTTGCGTGAGGGTGAGCGAAAGGCCACCTGTATAGGATGGGTTGAACAAGAACGATCCGAAACTGCTACAGCCGGGGGTAGTAGGCGCTTGGCCAAAGCACCCTTGAGCTCCGGAGACATTATTTCGAGCGGGGCTATAGTTCAGGTCGACGTTGCCGCCTGTCGGCAAATTCGTCGTGGCATCGAGCGTGACAGAGTGGTTCCGTTGATCGAAAATCCTAATGTCATTGAGCGGTCCCTGTGAAAAGCCGAACACCGGGCGATTCAGCGGGGTCGCGGTGCGGCTGTATTGGCCGTTCACGCTGAGAGTCGGATCGAATTTGGCTTCTTCAATGGTGATGTCGGCCAACCGGCTTTCCTTGGTCTGGCGGCTGATACTGATGTCCAGATTATGTTTCAGCGCTTGAAGAGCTGCGTCGGCGAGGGAGATGGTTTCCTGTCGTTCCGAAGACCGTGTCTTGCCAATCTCTAGCCCCCAACTGAGCCCAGGTGACAGGATCAGTCCCATGCCGACGGCATAGCTACCTATGCGCCACCATCTATGTGTTTTGGTCCGGTGCTCCATAACCCCCTCCCCTTTGATCGACAATGAAAATCTGTCCGTACTATAATGGTTTCATGCGAACCTGTCATGGACTAACTGTCGCGAGATTACAGAGCCATCGGGTGAAGGCCCTCATCGTGCTGGTTTCGATCTTGTTGGCGCTTCCGTCGTTAAACCAGCAGGCTTGGGGCCAATCGATCTCCAGCGTTCGTTCATTCGACGGAGGCGTTGCCCCGCTGGTCAAAGGGCCTGGGCCGGGGAGTCTCTATCTTGACAATCAAGGCACCCAGGGATTTTTGTACAACCCCGGGAATAATTTCCAATCGTTCAGCTTTCGGAATCCCACAACCGGTCAAGCATGGAGCGGGGCTGTGAACACGTTCGGACCGCAGCTCTCGATCGGCCTCATCCAAGGCGCCAACCAGGTAGGCTCACCGACTGTCCTTCCCGGCCTTCCCCGCCAAACTGCGCCGTTGCCATCGATTCAGTCCACGATTCTCGATGATATCCCCTAGGCCCTATAATTATTGTGGATTGGATAGTTGCCATACCAACGAGAGAACGTACTGAGCCACGGTGTGTACAATCTCCGGATTGATCGTGTCGGCGGTGTCGGTGGGCTGATGAAAGTGTGGGTGGATTCCGCCACTCACGATGGTAATGGTTGGGACTCCCGCTTCTTTGAAGGGCACGTGATCGCCGCCGGGGAAAAATCCATATATGTCGAGTTTGTCTGCGAGGCCTGCCACCTGTCCCGCCTCTAATGCCAACGTCTTTTCGAATCCTGTGACCCCGATCGTCAGCCGGGCATTCCCAATTCCTGCATGGTCGATGTTGATCATGGCCTTGGTTGAGCCGAGAGGAATGATCGGCCTTGATGTGTAGAGGCGCGATCCGAGCAAATCTCTCTCCTCTCCACTGAATGAAATAAAGAGGATTGTCCGTTGAGGGCGCAGTCCCACGCTTCTTAGCGCTCGTGCCACTTCGAGGATCACGGCTGTTCCCGATGCATTGTCGTCAGCGCCAGGGAACCAGAGGCCCGCAGGGCGGCCAAAGTGATCTCGATGCGCACCGATGATAATGGTATCCGGCCCTGTACCAGGGATCATCCCCACCACGTTCGTCAACAAGCCGTCCTGTATCGTGGTCTTCCAATGGAGTGATGCAGATCGGTCGGTTTGATGAGAACGTGGTGATGGCGTTTTGTTCAGTTGCTCTTGGAGGGTGCGAAGGCGGTCAGTGGTGGGATTCTCACTATCTCCGGCGAGGAGGCCCTCCGCGAGGTGGGTGCTAATCCATGCACCGGGGAGTGTTTGGGCGGGAGGGAGTTGCCCATAAAAAGCGCTGGGCCTTCCCGTGACGCCGCGTCGAGCTTCATATGGACTGGGAATCGGTCCTGTCGCAGTGAGATAACCAAAGGCTCCTCGATCTCGGGCGAAGCGGACCTTGTCGGCGTGACTGATGGAGCCTTGATAGTAGTCCGGCTTGCCACGGAGAAAGAGCACGATGCAATTGTTCACGTCGATGCCGGTGTAATCGTTGACCCCTTGGGTAGGATCGACGATGCCATAGCCGACGAAAACGATTTGACCTTTGAGGTCGGCCGAAGGGGAGTCAAAGATGGGGAGGTAGTCCTTGCCTAATTGCGCTGTGACAAACGTATTTGCTGTGCCGGTGCGAACGATGGGGTTCGGCGCAATGAGCGAGGTGGGGAGCGTGGAGGCAATGATGCCGGGGGGTAGTCCTTTTCCTGGCTGGGCAAATGGTGATGTGAGTGGAGTGTTGTCGATGAGTGGGAGCGTGACCCCGGCCGAGGTTAATTCCTGCGCGAACCATTGAGCAGATCGCAGATCGTCTTCTGATCCGGCCTGCCGGCCATTCAATGCTGGGCCGCTTAATGTGCGCACGTCGGCGAGCATCCGCTCGGTTGACAGGCTGTCTAGTGCTCGAAGCCATGAGGGATGGTCTTCCTGCGGTTGCGCGAAGCCTTGGGTCCCAAAGAGGAGCAGAACAAGGGTGATTCCCAGGAGTGTGATCACAGCGCAAAAGAGAGAGCCGCTGCGTGGCGAGTCGTTCATGCCGCAAGCCCTTTCGAAGAAGTGCGCAGAACTATAGCATAGACCGGCAGGTCCGTTGCAGAGCGGTTACGGGCCAATGTACTATGCCGAATTGTAGGGATGAAACATCGATGACAGACTCAACCACGCACACGCAGCATTTCACGAACCGGCTGGCCAAGGAAGCCAGCCCCTATCTCCTGCAGCATGCGGAGAATCCCGTGGAGTGGCATCCTTGGGGTGAGGAAGCCTTATCGCGGGCGAAAGCGGAGGACAAGCCCATTCTCTTATCGATTGGGTACTCGGCTTGCCATTGGTGCCATGTCATGGCCCATGAGTGTTTCGACAATGTCGAGATTGCAAGGCTCATGAACCGGGACTTCATCAACGTCAAGGTGGATCGAGAAGAACGTCCGGACCTGGACGATATCTACCAAAAGGCGGCGCAGGTGTTCCTGGGGCGCGGCGGTGGGTGGCCCCTCACGATGTTTCTCACCCCTGACCAAGAACCGTTCTATGGGGGGACCTATTTCCCGCCGGCGCCCCGCTATAACCTGCCGGGATTTCCTGATGTCTTGCGTGGTGTGGTCGAGGCCTATCGGAACCATCGAGACGATGTCCGGAAGAATGTGGAGAAGGTGAAAACCGGATTGCAACGAGTCGGTACGCCGCAGCCGTCGGACGATCCCTTGACGGATCGTGTGCTCGATGAGGCAGCCAAGAGCTTAGGGCAGTTTTTCGATCCGATTTATGGTGGATTCGGAGAGGGGCCGAAATTTCCAACGGTTCCGCCGCTCAGTCTGTTGCTCCGTCAGACGGCTAGGACAAAAGACGCCTCGCACCAAGAGCAGGTGCTCTTACAACTGCGAACCATGGCGGCTGGAGGAATCTACGATCATCTCGGCGGCGGGTTCCATCGCTATTCGGTGGATGGCCGGTGGGTCGTCCCCCATTTCGAAAAGATGCTCTATGACAACGCGCAGTTGGTGCGGATCTACCTCGATGGATGGCGTCTCACCAAAGAGGACCGGTTTCGCGAAGTGGTGGAAGAGACGTTGGAATACGTTCGTCGTGAACTCACGCATCCCGATGGAGCCTTCTATGCTGCGCAGGATGCCGACAGCGAGGGACATGAGGGAAGTTATTTTGTCTGGGAGCCGAAAGAGATTGCTTCGGTGCTCGGAGCCGAAATGGCTGAGCAGTTTTGCCGATGTTATGGGGTGACGGAGAGCGGCAATTTTGAAGGAAAGAATGTGTTGAATCGGTTTGGCTGGGTTCAACCCGAATCCGATGCGCAAGCAGAAGTGGAGACCATGTTGCGGGCTGCCAGGCTGAAGTTGCTTGCCGCGCGCGAGCAACGGATGACGCTGCAGCGGGATGACAATATTCTCACAAGCTGGAATGCGATGATGGTGTCCGCATATCTCGATGCTTACCATGCGTTCGGGATTCCGGCGTATCTGGCTGCTGCGGAGCGAGCGCTCACATTTCTGTTGGATTATGCGGTTGAGAACGGGCGGGTCTATCGTACGGTCAGGGCGGGGAAGGGGCGATTGAACGGTTATCTCGACGATGCCGCCTGTCTCGCCGCCGCGTTGCTGGACGCGTTTGAGGCGACATCGCATCGGTGGTATTTGGATCAAGCGCGCGAGGTAACAGACCATTTGTTGGCGCGATATTGGGATGAGCCGATTGGGGGGTGTTTTTATACCAGCCGCGACCATGAAGCCCTGCTCCATCGCATGAAATCCGGGACCGATAGCGCGATTCCATCCGGGAATGCCGTCGTGGCCATGGTCTTGTTGAGGTTGTTCTCTTTCACCAGAGAGCAGCGGTATCATGACCTGGCAGAGCAGCTGTTCCGGGTGTTTCGGCGTGTGATGGCGCACAACGCCTATGGCACAGCGGCTCTATTGTGCGCACTGGATTGGTATCTGGCAACGCCACAGGAGATTGTTGTGGTTGGGACTCGTGGCGATGCAATGACCGAATCGTTGCTCGCAACAGTCCATCGGCGCTATCTGCCGAATCGTGCGGTGTTGTTCGTCGATGAGTCCCGTCGTGCGGAGGAATCAGAATTGGCGCTTGCCGCAGGGAAGACGAGTGTGAATGGGCAGCCGACGGCGTATGTCTGCCAACGACAGACCTGTTCCCCTCCGGTGACGGAGAGCCATCAATTGGACCTGGTGTTGTAAGGAAATAGTAGAGAGGATACCGTGAGTGTAGGCGGGTCAGGCAAAGGATTGTACGATCATCTCTACCGCCGATTCTTTGAGAATCGCGAGTCGCAGCAGGGCTATGACTTTCAGCAGGCCCCAGGTGGAAGTGCCCCACTTCCCCGCGTCACGTTTCGGGATCGCCTTCGATGGTGGGCGTGGGATCGTTGGCAACGCCGAAAGACGATTATGGCCGCCCGCGACCGGTTCCAGCAGGACATTCTCGATATCAAGAAGCGGACCCGTTTTAGGGATGATGACGAACGAACGTAACATGAGCATGAAGCTGAGGTCTGTCAGTCGGATGGTGATGATGTGTGTCTTGGCCATGATTGCCGGCGAATGGAGCTGTGACGTCGAGCGATCTCATGCGATTGAGATAGAGAGCCGAACGGAAAAAGAAGCCAACTTGCAAGGTCAAATTCAAGGAGGATTATTTAATCGATGGACGTTCGACCAGCAGAAGTCCGGTGAGGCTCCTGTTGGATTCTCTATGCTGGGGTTTGGCGACGGGCCAGCTGCGGATTGGATGGTCAAAGCGGATCCTGATGCTCCTTCGGCCTCTCACGTCCTCGCTGTACATTCATCGTGCCCGACTGCGACGTGTTACCGTTTGATCGTCGCCGATGGGTTCCAGTATGAATATCCAGATGTGTCGGTCAGGATGCGGTTTCCCGTCGATGCGACGGCAATAGGTGGTGTAGTGTTTGGCGTACAGGATGCCAGGCACTTCTATGCGGTGGTGGTCGATCTTGCGACGAAGACACTGGAAGTCAGCAGGGTGGTGAAAGGAAAGGAGGCGAGTCTCGGGCAATCGTCGCTTACGCCTAAAGCGGGCCCCTGGCATACGCTGCGAATTCAGCGGAATACCACCCTGAGCAAAGACTTTATCGAAACCTTCTTTGACGGCGTGCTTGCTGTGACGGTTGAAGATCAGTCGCTGACCATTGGTCAGGTTGGTCTCGCGGTTCGCGGATCCACTGCGCTGGACTTCGATAGCATGCATGCGGTTCCACTGTTTTCCCACCGCCCGCTGTCTGCTCCTGCCGCCTATTAAAAGGCACAACCGTCATGCGCATGATTGGGCCATCGCTTGCAATTAGAAAGACGGAGGAGTAGAGTACCATCGTGTATCATTGCGCAAGGCCTGGCAGTGATAGGACAGAGAGAGACAAGGCCTAAGACAGATGTTGTTTTGGTTCTGCCCGGGAATTTGATCGGAAGCCAGCCTTGAGCCGCCATGGTGTTCGCATCTTCGGCCCACTCCTTCCTCACTTTGTTCTCGAGTCCAAGACAACACATATACTCAAAGGAGGAGCCCAATGGGTTCGAAGATTTATGTCGGGGGTTTACCGTATTCCACCACTGAGCAGCAGCTGAGCGATTTGTTTGCTGCGCATGGAGCGGTGACATCATCCCGGATTATCACAGATAAGTTTACCGGTCAGTCCCGCGGTTTTGGATTCGTGGAGATGTCCTCGGATTCTGAAGCGCAGGCAGCCATTACCGCGTTGAACGGCACTGAGTTGGGTGGTCGCACGTTGACCGTCAATGAAGCCCGGCCACAAGAGCCACGTACTGGTGGTGGTGGCGGGGGTGGTCGCGGTGGTCGCGGCGGCGGTGGAGACCGGTACTAAGCAGTAACGAGTATCATACACGTCGGGGCTGTCTATCCGGCAGCCCCGCTATTTCCTTCCTAGAATTGCCCATCAACTCGACGTGTTTTTCGGCTCTCTGATCAGCCGGATCGTGCAGTCCCAGGAAGTGTGCCCTATACAAGGAGTTTTATGTCTACGTTTGCAGAGATGAATTTGCCCCAGTCCCTTGTCCAGCGCCTGATACAGGCAGGTTTAACGATACCCACCCCGGTGCAACAGGCGGCCATTCCACTGGCGTTGAAGGGCCAGGATATTATGGCGCAAGCCAAAACAGGGAGCGGGAAAACGCTGGCGTTTTTATTGCCGATTATCGAGCAGGTTATGCGACAGGAAGCCTCTGTGCCCGCGCCTGGTCCCTATACCAAGTCCGGACCACGCCAGGTGTCAGGACCGAAGTTTTTGGTGCTGGCACCCACAAGGGAATTGGCGCTCCAGATTGAAATGGAGTTGCGCAAGTATGCTCCAATGTCTGTGACTTCATTATCGGTATACGGTGGGACGCCGATTGAGCGACATTACCGTGCGTTGCAACGACCGCCGGTGGTGGTGGTCGGTACACCGGGGCGATTACTCGATTTGGCCGGCTCCGGCCACTTGAAGTTGGGGGGTGTGACGTTTCTTGTGATGGATGAGGCCGATCAGATGCTGGATCGTGGGTTTCTGCGGGATATCCAACGGATCATCCGTCTCCTCCCAGTTGAGCGTCAGACACTGCTGTTTTCCGCAACTTTTTCAGGGGATATTCAAACGCTCGCGCAAAGCATGCAACGCAATCCCGCTCGCATCTCCGTCGATCCGGGGATCAGCACGCCGACCACGATTGTCCATGCCTACTATGTCGTGCCGGGGGACCAGGCGCGCACGCAACTAGTGCATACACTGCTCCAGGGTGTGACGGGTGTGGGGCGGTCGATGGTGTTTTGCGATCAAAAGTATAAGGTGCGCCGTCTGGCGGCCCAATTAGGCGGAGAACCGGCTTCAGTCGGTGCGCTCACCGGCAATCATAGTCAAGCGCAACGGGAACGGACGCTCGGCGCCTTCCGGGCAGGCCGGCTTCGTTCGCTGGTGGCAACCGATGTGGCAGCGAGAGGTCTGGATATTCAGGACGTCACCCAAGTGATTCATTATGAGTTGCCGACCAATCCGAACTCGTACGTTCATCGGACGGGCCGGACAGGCCGCGCAGAGAAGGAAGGAGCGACGTACCTGATTCTGTCTCAGTCCGAAGAGCGTGAGTATCTTCGAATGGTGAGACAATTACGAATCGAGACGAGGAAACTTGCGCTTCCCGTGTTTGTGACCCTCCCGTCTCCGGCTCCCATGCCGGTTAACGAACGCGAGGCTCCTCGACACCGGCCTCGCCGAAGCGCCGAACCATCGGGCCGGCGATTTCGAGAAGGCGAAAACCGCGGGCCGATTCATAGGCAGGGAGCTTCGGTTGGTGGGTCCAGGCACTCACGCTATTAAGAATCTGTTCTACCACCGAACCACCGGAGGGGTTCGGTGGTTGTCTTGTCTATCTGTCGGAACGGCGGGCCTGCACACGCTGTTGCGCGCCGTGCTGTGTTCGATGGTAAGATAATGTCCCATGCCCCTGTTTCAACTCGAAGCCCCATTCAAGCCCTGCGGCGATCAAGGCCAAGCCATCGATAAGTTGGTGGCCGGGATTGTGGCCGGTCGAAAACACCAAGCGTTGCTCGGTGTCACCGGCTCCGGCAAGACCTTCACCATGGCCAATGTGGTGGCGCAGGTTCAGAAGCCTACGTTGGTATTGGTCCATAACAAGACTCTGGCAGGTCAGCTCTATCAAGAGTTCAAACAGTTTTTCCCCCACAACGCGGTGGAGTATTTCGTCAGCTATTACGATTATTACCAGCCGGAAGCCTATATTCCCCAAAGCAACACGTACATCGCCAAGGACGCATCCGTCAACGACGCCATCGACCAGATGCGGCATGCAGCAACAGCCGCGTTGCTCCAACGGAACGACGTCCTCATCGTCTCATCGGTGTCCTGCATTTACGGCCTGGGGTCGCCCGAGGTCTATCACAACATGGTGGTCTTTCTTGAAGAGGGTATGGAGATCAGGAGGGAGCAGATCCTCGCGAAACTCGTCGACATTCAATATGCCCGCAATGACGTGGATTTTCACCGCGGCACCTTCCGTGCCCGCGGCGACGTCATCGAGATTTTCCCGGCTTCTAGTGACGCGGTGTCTGTGCGGGTCGAATTATTCGGTGATGTCGTTGACGCGATTCACGAAATTGACCCGCTCACGGGGAAGTCGCTTGGAAAGCTTCCAAAAATCGCGGTGTATCCGAACACGCACTACCTTATTGCACCGGATCGATATGAGCGGGCGATTACGGGTATCGAAGAAGAACTGGATGAGCGGGTCGCCTATTTTAAGAAACAGAACCAGCTTGTGGAGGCCCAACGGATCGCGCAGCGCACGAAGTTCGACCTTGAAATGATTCGGGCGATGGGATACTGCCATGGCATCGAAAACTATTCGCGGCATCTCAGTGGCCGCGCTCCGGGCGAGCAACCTCCCACGCTCCTCGATTATTTTCCCAAAGATTTTCTGCTGATCGTCGACGAGTCTCATGCGACGATTCCCCAAGTGGGTGGGATGTATGAAGGGGACTATTCGCGGAAGCGCACCTTGGTCGAGTACGGATTCCGATTGCCTTCGGCGATCGATAACCGGCCGCTGAAATTCTCCGAGTTCGAGCATTGCCTCAATCAGGCAGTTTACGTGTCTGCAACGCCGGGCTCTTATGAGTTGGGACAGGCGGCTGGAGAAGTGGTTGAGCAGATTCTTCGCCCGACCGGTCTGATGGATCCAGTGATCGTTGTGCGTCCGGCCAAAGGGCAGGTCGACCATCTTCTGGGCGAAGTTCGGGCTGAGGTCGCGCAGGGTGGGCGCGTGTTGATCACCACGTTAACCAAACGCATGGCAGAGGACTTGAGTGAGTACTACCATGATCTTGGTATCAAAGTGAGGTACTTGCACTCTGATATCAAGACGCTGGAGCGGGCTGAGATCATACGCGATCTGAGGCGGGGGGTGTTCGATGTGCTGGTGGGGATCAATCTTCTGCGTGAAGGTCTGGATCTCCCCGAAGTGACCTTGGTGGCGATTCTTGATGCAGATAAGGAAGGATATCTTCGATCCTATCGGTCGTTGATCCAGACGGCTGGGCGCGCGGCGAGAAATGTGCGAGGCCATGTCATGATGTACGGTGATACCGTCACAGATTCTATGCGCATGGCGCTCATGGAAACCGAGCGCCGGCGCGCGATTCAGGCCGATTATAATACCAAACACGGTATCGTGCCCATGAGCATTACGAAGGACGTCTTGTTACTTGAATATTCAACGAAAGAGATGGAAGCCGTACAGTTGGATTTAGCCGCAGAATCGCCGGCTGTTTATGAAATAGGAGAGGCGGCGGACTCGATCATTAAAAGGCTGGAAATGGAAATGAAGGCTGCCGCTAAGGAATTGGAGTTTGAACGGGCCGCAGTGCTGAGAAACCGGATTCGAGCGTTGAAGTTGAAGGAACTAGAGTTGAAGTCGGAACGCTAGGATGTTGCAGAAAAATTGGTTTGCCACAGCAGAACTTCAATGATCGGCATGCTTGAGTAGGAAAAGAATTCTTCAGCATCCTGCCAGAGGGCTGCTACACGTTTTTGTACAGATAGATGCCGAGGAACATGCCGAGGAGACTGAGAAGATTGATTTTGAGTTCGAAGCCTAGCGTGAATTTGAAGAGAACCAGATCGATGGTGAACGGGCTGATGCCAGGGTTAAAGTGAGTAGCGAAGATCGTTTGAATGTTGCCATGAGGGGCCATGACCCGGAGGATCTCGCCCAGGACTCCCCCCAGTATTCCACCGATGAGAACGAAAATGAGCAGCATCCAGTATGATTTTCTCACGGCAACCGCCTCATCACTTCCAGGGCTCTCTGTGGAATCTTACGAACGATGGTAGGACCATTTGGACCATAGCGAAAGGTCTGGGACATGTCAATAAAATGTGTACTCCATTCCCTTGACTTCATCTTACCTCGTCATTTAGACTCTCCGATACTCTTTTGCTAGAATTTTCGAGGCGATCGGAGATCTGACGGTAGGCTTCGATTGCCTTTTCTTTGTGACGTTATGCTGGATTCTCTTAGCGAAAAATTCGAGAAGATTTTTAAAAAACTGCGCGGTTCTGGGATTCTCACCGAGCAGAACATCGCAGAAGCCTTGAAAGAGGTTCGTCTGGCGCTGCTCGAAGCCGACGTCAACTTCAAGATCGTCAAGGATTTCATCGAGCGGGTTCGTGTGAAAGCCGTCGGGCAGGAAGTTCTCCAAAGTTTGACCCCTGGGCATCAGGTCGTCAAGGTTGTGTGGGACGAGCTGCGAGAGATGATGGGCCGAGACCGGGCCGGCCTGGCTCTGGCCGCGAATCCTCCGACCATCGTCATGATGGTGGGGCTACAGGGAGCTGGGAAGACGACGACGTGCGGCAAGCTGGGGCGATACTTCAAAGCTCAAGGGAAACGGGTCCTTTTGGTTGCGGCAGACCCTCGCCGGCCTGCAGCCGGTGACCAATTGGCAAGTTTGGGGCGCGATCTTGCCATCGATGTGTATCGCGCCGATCAAACGCACGCTGGCCAGGCCGATGTCGTTCGCATTTGTCAGACCGGCGTGGATCGGGGACGAGACCAGGGATATGATCTTGTCGTATTGGATACCGGCGGACGTCTCCACATCGACGACGAGTTGATGGGAGAATTGGTCGCGGTGAAAGCTGCCGTACGACCACAAGAAATCCTCTTAGTAGCTGATGCCATGACGGGGCAAGACGCTGTAACCATGGCGAGCCAGTTCGATCAACGTATCGGGATGACCGGCGTGATTCTGACCAAGGTTGAGGGCGACGCTCGAGGCGGGGCGGTATTGTCTATCCGTGCGGTGACCGGTAAGCCGATCAAGTTCTTGGGCGTTGGCGAGAAGCTTGATGCGCTGGAGTTGTTTCATCCCGATCGGATGGCTTCGCGCATCCTTGGAATGGGAGATGTACTCTCGCTGATCGAAAAGGCGCAAGAGACTTTTTCCCGTGAGCAAGCAGAGGAAACCCAAAGGCGGCTGACCAGTAATACGCTGACACTAGAGGATTTCCGTGCTCAGCTGGGGCAGGTCAATCGTCTTGGTTCAATGGAGCAGATTTTGGGCATGCTGCCTGGGGGTCAAAAGCTCAAAGGAGCGATGGAAGGACAGATGCCGGAACGAGAGATGAAACGGGTGTTGGCGATGATCGACTCGATGACGGTGCGCGAGCGGCGCGACCATACGCTCATCAACGGAAGTAGAAAGAAGCGGATTGCCCGCGGAAGCGGGACCAAGGTGGAAGAAGTGAATCGGTTGATTAAACAGTTCTTATCGGCAAGGAAAATCGCGAAAGCAATGGCAGGATCTGGGGGGCGCAGGCAGCTTGCGCAGATGATGCGCTCTAGGTAAGAGGCAAGAACCATCAGTACGGATGTGTGTATAGAAGGAGGAATCGAGTGGCTGTTCATTTGAGACTCACAAGGACAGGACGACACAAACGACCGCTCTACCGCGTTGTGGCAGCGGATTCCAGGAAGCCGCGCGATGGGCGATTCTTGGAAATTCTCGGGATTTTCGATCCCTTGAAAGAGGCGGGTCTGCCGGAGCTGAAGCAGGAACGGGTGTTGAGTTGGTTGCATCAGGGAGCCCAGCCAACCGTCACCGTCAAGACATTGCTTCGTCGCAGTGGCGTATGGAAGCAGTTTGAAACGGAGAAAGCGGCGAAGAAAAAGGGCGTCAAGCCCGTATGATGTATGAACACTGTTGCAATCGCCGATCTGCTGCGCTTGCGCGTGAAACGTTGTGTGGGAAGTGTGACGCGCATGATGGAATGAGTGGGTCAGGTCGTTGCCTGCGAGAGACAAGCTAGGCTTCACGAGGCACGCCCATCCGGGAGATTCTGCGACCAACCATCATCAATATAAATGGGTAGGATATGACGGCTGCGCAGACGGACTTTGTCACAATCGGCAAGATTGAACGCCACTTCGGCGTACGAGGTGAGTTCAAAGTTCGATCGTTGAGCGATGTGCCAGGACGATTAGACCATCTGAAGCAGGTGCAGGTGTTGGAGACAACAGGACAGACGATTGAGAAGACCGTGACGCATGTTCGTCGAGCAGGCTCGACCTACATTATGGGGCTTGCGGGTGTGACAACGCCGGAGGCGGCCGGCATGCTCCGTGGGGGGTTAATCCAAGTACCACGTGCTCCTGCGTCGGCGTTGTCTGCGGATGTCTATTTTGAATGCGACCTTATTGGGATGACGGTTGAGAATGAGCGGGGCATAGAGATCGGTATATTGGAGACGATTTTAGAAATACCGGAGAATCATGTGTTCGTCGTTCGCAACGGGGCGCAGGAAGTCCTCATTCCGGCTGCGAAGAGCTTTGTGGCCTCGGTGGACCTCACTCGCCGGCGTATGATGGTCCGTGGAATCGACGATTTAATTGAGGATCGTCATGCGGTGTGACATTCTCACGCTGTTTCCCGAGATGGTCGCGCCGGTACTCGATCAGAGCATTCTCAAGCGTGCTCAAGAAAAAGGTTTGTTGCATGTGCGCGTGCGCAACCTGCGCGACTATACGCTAGATCGCCATAAGGTCGCGGACGACGTGCCCTATGGCGGAGGGGCCGGGATGGTGATGAAGGCTGAGCCTATCTTGCGCGCAGTCGAACAGATTCAGGACGACTATGCGCGGGCCGGTGAACAGATTCGATTCCTGTTCCCTTCCCCGCATGGTCGTCCGTTCACGCATGCCTATGCGAAAAATCTGGCGGCTGACCCACGTCGGCTCGTCATTCTCTGCGGCCACTATGAGGGGGTCGATGAACGAGTGCGGCTGGCGTTGCACCCGGAAGAAATCTCTGTTGGAGATTATGTGTTGACCGGAGGCGAATTGCCGGCACTGGTGCTCATCGATGCTGCAGCCCGATTGGTTCCCGGTGTGTTGGGCGATCCGGAGTCAATCGAGGAAGAGTCGTTCACGGATGCGTTGCTCGAATATCCGCACTATACGAGGCCGGCGGAGGTTCGAGGGATGCCGGTGCCGGAGGTATTGCTTTCAGGACATCACGAAGCCATTCGTCTGTGGCGTCGGAAGGAAGCGCTGCGAAGTACCTATCAGAGACGTCCGGATCTGTTGCAGGATCGGGTCCTCAGTCTCGAAGATCAACAATTGCTCGATGAACTTACTCGTGAGGGCGTGCTGGAGCCGCCTGTTCGATGTGGGGAGGAAGGAGTCGTCTCATGAATCGCTTAGAACGGATACAACAGTCTTTCAGAAAGAAGTCGGTGCCCAGTTTTGAAATCGGGGACACCGTTCGTGTGCACGTGAAAGTGGTTGAAGGAGAGAAAGAGCGTATTCAAGTGTTCGAAGGCGCGGTGATTGCCCGTAAAGGGTTGTTGAATACGGAGACCTTCACGGTGCGCAAGGTATCATACGGCGTCGGTGTAGAACGAGTGTTCCCGCTCCATTCTCCGATCGTGACGCGCGTCGAGGTCATGCGTCAAGGCAAGGTGCGTCGGGCCAAGCTGTACTATCTTCGCGGGAAGAAGGGAAAGTTTGCCAAAGTTGTAGATCGGGAATTCGTCGCGAGCGTGAAGGGGCAGCCTGGGGGCGCTATCAAAGCTGAAGAGCCTGCCGGAGCTGCTTCGGGTGCAAAGCCCTAGCAGTCTTCTCAAATACCAGTCAGCAGTTCAGCAGGATACTCAACGTGGCCGTTCAGCGATCCGTGAGTCGTTACACATGAATGGTTTCGAGGAAGGGCGCTTGGCAATCCTACGTGCCACGTGTGATTGTTTACCGTTCACGGTTCTTCAGCGTGCCCCTGGCAAACTATTTCAGTATCATGTCTGTCCTATTCTCGAGTTCCACTGATTACGCATGTCGGGTGCCCTTTTAACGGACGCATCGTGGGACCTACCGATGAATTTGAATTGGAAGCCCGCCGGCGCGGCTATCGCTCGATCGCTGGTCTCGATGAAGCTGGACGAGGCCCGTTGGCCGGCCCTGTCGTCGCAGCGGCGGTCATCCTGCCCACTCGTTGTCGGTTAGTTGGCGTCGACGATTCCAAACAAGTCTCCGAGCCCGCGCGCACGCGACTCTACGAGGTGATTGTTCACCGGGCACGCGCGGTCGGGATCGGAGTCGCCACAGAGCAGGAAATCGATGACCTCAATATTTTAGAAGCGACTCGTCTTGCCATGCGTCGCGCGCTGGCGTCGTTGACTTCTCCGGCAGACTGTCTCTTGGTCGATGCGGTCATACTGTCGAATCTCGCCATTCCCTCACGCGCGATCATTAAGGGTGATACATTATCGATCTCGATTGCTGCGGCGTCGATTGTCGCGAAAGTGACGCGCGATCGCATGATGGCGGTGTATCATCGGACCTATCCAGACTATAATTTTCTCTCTCATAAGGGATATGGGACGGAGGAACATTTACAGCGCCTCGCTCAACATGGCCCTTGCGCAATTCATCGGCGCACGTTCGCTCCAGTCGCACAGCTCTTGGGTGAAAGCACCGGCCAGCAGGCATTCTCACTTACCGACTGGGACGAACTCGACATGGATGATCAGTGACCATTCTTGACCCTCGAAAGCTGTTCGGCCAAGCAGGAGAATCGGCAGCGGAAGAGTATCTCCGGTGCAAGGGATATCGCATTCTGGCGCGTAATCTGCGCTCCCCTTTGGGGGAGCTGGATTTAGTGGCTGAGGACGGGCAGGTCCTGGTGTTCGTCGAGGTAAAGGCGCGTCGAACCGATGTGTTCGGCGGAGCGATTCATGCCGTTCATTACCGAAAGCAGGGGAAATTGATCCAGTTAGCGGCTCAGTACATGGCCCGTCACCACATCAAAAATCGCCTCTGCAGATTCGATGTCGTCTTGCTGCAAGGCTCGGATGCCGTCGCTCCGCAAATCGAGCATATTCAGAACGCCTTCGAGGTTTCAGGAGACGATCTCCGTTGGTAGGGCTAGGAACCGTCCGAGTGATCTTCGTGGCGAGGCGAAGGAAGTGCGGGCAGATGAGCTGCGCGGGTTCAAAAAAGGCGGAGGCGTATTCGCTGGAATACGTTGAGGATTTTTTCTGACCGAGAACGATGCAGAGGTTGGCAGATCGTTCGCTGCAGTAGAATGGCATGACTCGAACAGGCTCCTACGATGATTCAATTGATTCATGTGTCAAAACGATACGATCAACGGTCGGCGCTCTCGGATGTCAGTTTTGAGATCGGGAAGGGAGAGTTTGTCCTTCTGATGGGTCCCAGCGGAGCGGGGAAGTCGACGCTGTTGCGGATGCTCATCGGGGCTGATCAGCCTGATGAGGGACAGATTTTCGTCCATCAAAAGAACGTCACGATGCTCAGGCGGTCGGAAATTCCCTATCTGCGCCGCAAGGTGGGAACGGTATTTCAAGATTTTCGACTGCTGCCGAAGAAATCCGTCTTCGACAATGTCTCGTTGCCCTTGCTGGTCCAAGGGATTTCTTCCGCCGACATTCGACGGAAAGTCACGGAAGCATTACGAGCGGTCGGTGTCGATCACAAGCGAGATCAGCTTCCGGCGGGCCTTTCGACAGGAGAGCAGCAGCGGGTTTGCATTGCGCGCGCGATCGTGAATGGTCCGGTCGTCTTGCTGGCGGATGAACCGACAGGAAATTTAGATCCTGCTCTGACATCCGAGATCATCGAACTGTTTAAACTCATTAACGCGCGTGGCACCACCGTGGTAGTGGCCACGCACGATCCGTTGGTCATGGAGCAAGTGAATCGGCGTGTGCTCACCTTGTCGCAAGGCAAGTTATTGCCGGAACAGCGAGTGATGGGGTGAGGACGCTTTTGTACCTGCTCAGAGAGTCTTGGGTGAATATGTGGACCAACCGGACCACGACGATGGTCGCCATCGTGACCACGGCCTTTACCTTGGCTTGTGTCGGCGTCTTCTTGCTCCTCTATGTCAATCTTCGGGCGGCGGCTGGATGGCTCCAGGACGATGTCAAGATCATGGTGTATCTTGAAGACCGGCTCGCCTCTGACTCGGTGGCTGAAATCGAACAACAGTTGCGGAGCGATCATGCAGTCGCCTCATTGTTGTATATCTCGAAAGAACAGGCGCTGGGAGAGTTCAAAGCGCAATTTCCTTCGGAGTCTCATTTGCTCGAAGGGCTGGGTCAGAATCCCCTGCCGGCTTCATTCGTTGTGGCGCTCAGTCCATCGTTCCGTTCGCCTGATGCGATCAACCGATGGGCGGAACGTGTGAGGCAGGTCGCCGGGATCTCCAAGGTCGACTATAATCAAGATTGGATCGATGCCCTTGCAACGGTGATTCACTCGATTGAATTGGTCGCCATCGGCATCGGCGTGATTCTTTCGGCGGCAGCTGTGACCATTATCGCCAATACGATTCGCCTCACTCTCTTTTCCCGGCGGGACGAGATCACCATTTTGCGGCTCATCGGAGCGACAACCAGTTTCATCCATATCCCCTATCTGCTGGAAGGCGCCGTGCTTGGTGCGTTGGGCAGCGCTCTCTCGCTGGGCATGCTCAAGTTCATGTATGAATTGTTTCGCCAACAAATGCAGGCGACGGGACGATTTGCCGGGCTCGACAATCTCATGGCATTCCTTTCTCCTTCGGTCTGTCTTGCCCTGATTGCGTTAGGGATGGGTCTTGGGTTTGCCGGCAGTCTTGTGTCGATACGACGGTTCGGTGAGGCGAAGGAATGAGGTCTTGGGTGACGCGTAGCATCGGCGTCGCGATGTGGGGGATCTTGTGGTGTTCATGGCCGGCAATGGTGGGTGCCGATCCGATCACCGACAAGATTGAGAAAGAACGGAAGGCTCTTGACCAACTCAAAGATCAGATTGAAGAGACACGGAAACGCGCCGATAAAGCAGGGAAAAAGCGAGAGTCTCTCTTGCAGGGTATTCAGACGCTCGACGAACGGTTGATGCAGTACCGGCAAGCGCATCAAGAGATCAGCCGAAGGTTGCGGAAGAAAGACCAGGAGATCGAGGTCATCAATACACAAATAGCCGGGTTGCGTGTGAGTACACGGGAACGTCAGAATGCCATTCTGGCTCGACTACGGGTGCAGTATATGGAGGGTCGGTTCGGATATTGGAAAACCTTACTTGCCTCCGACTCGTACGGCGATTTCCGGCGGCGAATTCAGTATCTATCAGCCGTATCTGAACGGGATTATGCGCTCATGGGCACGTTCCGAACCGATACGGCCCATTTGGAGGAGGCGGAGCGCCAGCGGGAAGACGCGCGTGTCGGGATGGTGTCCTACAAGCAAAGCACTGAAAAGCAGCTGGCTGAGATGCAATCAGTCAAAAAAGAAAAGAAGATGTACCTCGCCAAGATCACACACCAAAAAGAATCCTATGAACATGCGGTCCAAGAGTTAGAGCGGTCCGCCTCGCGTATCGACAGCATGTTGCGTGAAATGGAACAGCGCCGTCGTGCAGCCTTGGCTCGGCCTCCGACCGGAATGCTTGCTCCTCGCGGGGTCAAGGGAGCATTGCCCTGGCCGGTCGATGGGAGTATCGTTTCATTCTTCGGCCGGCAGAAACATCCGACCTTCAACACGTATGTGCAGCGAAGAGGCATCGAAATCAAGACGGTCGAGGGGAGTGCCATTCAGGCGGTGATGCCAGGGTCAGTGGTCTATGCGGACTGGTTGAAAGGGTACGGACTCGTTATAATCCTTGATCATGCGAACGGGTTCTTTTCGCTGTATGCCCATGCCTCGAAGATATTGGCGACTGTGGGATCACATGTGGGAGCTGGGCAAGCGATCGGGGAAACAGGAGATACGGGCATGACAGGCGAAAATACTTTATACTTTGAGTTGCGCCAGGGGGCGGAGCCTCTGGATCCTCTCCAATGGTTGGCGAGACGGTAGGAGGTTGCGGAACAACGTGGTGTATACAGACAACAACGCTGAGATCTCACGGAATGTCGCTGACGCCACACATGCTTAGGATGCTCTGATAGGGAACGGGAAGAGGAAAGGACGTTATTATTATGGAACAGAATCCCCAACGACGACGCTGGGTATTAGCCCCGATGGTGTTGGTCTCGCTGGTCTTGGGAGTGCTGCTCGGCAAGGGGTGGGAGCGGACCGGGCATGCCACGGAAACCTATGAAGAGTTGAAGACGTTCTCCGAGGTGTTGACCCAAGTTCAGAAGAGCTACGTCGACGAAACAAAAGTAAAAGATCTCGTCCAGGGGGCCATTCGTGGGATGCTCTCAACTCTCGATCCGCATTCAGCATATATGACTCCGGAGATGTATAAGGAAATGCAGGTTGAGACGAAGGGTGAGTTCGGGGGCGTCGGTATCCAGATCGGCGTGAAGGAAAATCGTTTGGCTGTGATTGCGCCCATTGAGGGCACACCGGCCCATCGAGCCGGGGTGAAGGCAGGTGATTTCATTACCAAGGTGAACGACGAAACGACGAAAGATCTTACCTTGATGGACGCAGTTCAGAAGATGCGCGGTCCCAGAGGCTCGAAGGTCAATTTGACGATTCAGCGGGAGGGGACGCCTGATCCACTCCAATTTACACTGGTTCGCGACACGATCAAGATCGAGAGCGTGAAGTCGAAGGTCTTGGACAATATTGGCTACGTTCGGCTGACGCAATTTCAAGAATCGACCGGGCGGGATTTGAGCAAGGTGCTCAAGCAATTCAAAGACCAGAAGCTCCAGTCGACCATCCTCGACCTCCGCAACAATCCTGGTGGGTTGCTGACCGCGGCGGTGGAGGTCTCAGAGCAGTTTCTTCCAGGAGGCAAATTGGTTGTCTATACAAAAGGGCGTGAAAGCAAGAAGGACGAGTGGGTTGCCAAAGGCAAAGATCAAATGGACGATTCGCCCATGATCATATTGGTCAATGAAGGTTCGGCGAGCGCGTCGGAAATCGTGGCCGGCGCCTTGCAAGACTATGGGCGTGCGGTGATCGTCGGCACGACCTCGTTCGGTAAAGGATCGGTGCAAACGATTCTTCCGTTGGGAGATGGGTCCGGGCTCCGCCTCACGACGGCAAAGTATTACACACCGAAAGGGCGTTCGATCCAATCGACCGGCATTACGCCCGATATCGTCGTGAAACCCCAATCCCCACCGACCGTTGCCAAGGCCGGCGAGACGAAGCCTGCTGAAAAGGATGGGGAGTCGAAGCAAGCCAAGCCTGCAGTCGTTCCGGGGAAAGATCAACCGGCTCAGAACGGCAAGGGACAGGAAGAGGGCATTCCGAAGAACGGCGCCACGCCGCCGCCTCCTTCCGGTGAGGTTTTCGGAGAACCTTCGCTCGAGCAGGATGTGCAACTCCAAAAGGCGGTCGAGATGCTGAAGACCTGGAAGATCTTTAAAGAGCTTCCTCGGGCTTCTTAGCGGAGAGCGGCTGCTCTACCCGCATTACGCATGACGCTTCTGATGCTGTAATGCGGGCTAAGTCGGCTATCGCCTCCAGCAGCCGTTCTTCCGATCCTGAAAACCCCGGCGCAGTGCGGAGCATGTGCGATCGCACCAACTGCTCCAGATCGGTCACTGTAGTGATGTGCAGGCGAGTATAGAGGTAGGCGACGAGCGACTCGGACAGACCTGGGAGCTGAGCCCAAGCCTTCACAGCGTCCGGCAGCGGCGTTCTCAAGGCTTCATAGGCCTGAATCGTTCCAGTTCGCAGAAGCTCTTCAATCTTGTCCGCCAGGTCCTTACCAACTCCATCAAGATCTTCCAGCGCATGTCGTGCAGCGATATCAGCGATATCTTCTTCCAACGCTTCGATAGTATCCGCTGCCTTTCGATAAGCTCTCACCCGGTAGGGGTTCGCCTGTTGAGCGGCCAATCGTTCCGACATCGATCGAAAGATGGTAGCAACGTGCTGGTTGTGTTGATGGGGTGAACTCATGGGTCGTGATAGCGTTATTCTGACTTGGTCAGGGATGCAGACGCAAGATGCAAGCGGAAG